>NZ_JAQQEU010000071.1:0-35754 GCF_046026895.1 Paraburkholderia sediminicola | reverse complement strand
ACTCCAGATAGCCACGGCCCACCGACGCCCCGTCGCGACTCACCCGCGCCGCCCGTTCCCGGTACACCGCGCGTGGACCAACTTCCCAAAGCGTCCGCTGCCCGATCTAACTAAGCCCGTTTGCGCACCGGCGTCTGCTCAGGCACACCCGCGATAAAACGGTCGAGCCGCGCGCTCGCATCCGTGATCGCCCAAAGAGGCGCGCTGTGCAGTTGCCGGTCGTAACTCGTCGCAATCGAAGCAAAAAGCGCGACCCCTGTATCGTCCAGCCTCCACTCGCCGGTCTCCCGGCCGATATCGAACACCGCTGCCGCGGCGCGGTCCGCCGCTTCGAGTTCCGCGCCGCTCACCGAACCGAAGCCCAACTCAGCCAGAAAGCCGGTCAGCAGCATGATCTGCGTGAGGGTTTGCGCATCGGTCTTGCTGCCGACGCCGCGGCGCAAGATGTCGAGCGCCAGATGCACACGTAGCGCGAGGTCGGCGGCGGTTTGCCGCGCAATCGGCAACAGCATGGCCTTTGCATGCCGCGCGCGTGCAACGCCAGCGTTGCGTGAAAAGGGAATAGGTTGTGCCATGAAGGTCCAATGTTTATACCGGTGCAGATGCAATAACGGCGCGCCTCGAAAAAGGTTGAGCCCTCATTGTCAATACCGCAAATGCATAGGCCGAAACGCCGGCTGCCGGTTCTTTTCGCGTCAATTGCAGCCGTTTGGCAGCACAGCCCATCCTTTCTTCATCCGGGCGACGCCTATCGTCCGCCCTTCATGACGCCGGGTGCGTCATCAACAGACCATATCGAACAGAGGTCGGTGCTGGAGGCACTGGATAAGACCCTCGGGGTGATGCAAGGCGCGCTTGGTCAACGCTGGTACGATGTGACCGTGCACGGATGGAAGCGCATGCAGGCCCCACGCCGATGGCCTTGTGCATCAGTCACGACGAAATCGAGGACGCCCGCGCCGATCATCTGGAAGCCGGCTGCAACGTGCTATTGCAGGCGATGCTGGACGCGGCGCAGACGATACGGAGTGCCAACCCATGAAAATCCTGATCGCGCGGATGAATCACGAGACCAACACGTTCTCACCGGTGGCGACGCCGCTCGCCGCATTCGGCCGCAACGGCCCGAGCTATGGTGAGGATGCGTTCAACGAAAACAAAGGCATGCAAACAGCGATGGCCGCGTTCATCGACGCCGCCGAGCGCGAGCCCGCCGAGATCGTGACGCCGGTGTCCGCGGCGGCGAATCCCAGCGGACCGGTCGAGGCCGCCGCTTACGCTGCGATCTGCGACGCGATCGTGGCGGCGGTGAGCGGCTGCGACGCGGTGATGCTCGATCTGCACGGCGCGATGGTCGCCGAGAATTCGAACGATGGTGAAGGCGACCTGCTCGAACGCGTACGCGCATTGCTACCGGATGCGCCGATCGCGGTGGCGCTCGATCTGCATGGCAACGTCACGCAGAAGATGGTCGACAACGCGGATGTGATCGTCAGCTTCAAGACCTATCCGCATGTCGACATGTACGAAACCGGCGCGCACGCGGCGCGTCTGATGTTCGACCTCGCGCATGGCAAAACGAAGCCGGTGATCGCGTGGCGTCAGCCGCCGCTGCTCACGCACACGCTGCGCAGCGCGACCGCCGAAGGCGCGATGAAACGCGCGGTGGACGCCGCGCGCGAGGCCGAAGCGGACGGCATGCTGGCGGTGTCGGTGCTGCCCGGCTTCTCGCTGGCCGATATTGCCGCGCCGTGTATCAGCGTCGTCGTGGTGGGTAATCGCGAGCGCGGTGAAGCCGAAGCGGTGGCGGAGCGCATCGCCCGGCAGATCTGGGACGAGCGCGAAGATTTCGTGTATCGCAGCGCGCCGCTTGCGGAGTCGGTCGCGCAAGCGGCGTCGCTCGCGCAGGGCGCCGACAAACCGGTGCTGTTGCTCGATCACGGCGATAACTGCATGTCGGGCGGCACCTGCGACACGATGGACTTGCTCGAAGAAGCATTGCAGCAGAAGCTCGAAGGCATCGTCAGCGGACCGTTGTGCGATCCGCAAGCGGTCGCGGCGTTGATGTCGGCGGGCGTCGGCAGCACGGTGACGGTGACGATCGGCAACAAGGTCGCGAGCGCTGCATTGACGCGGCGTCCGCCGCTCGCAGTGACCGGCGTGGTGCGCGCGCTGACTGATGGCGAGTACGTGATCAGCGGCCCGACTTACACGGGCCAGCGCGCGTTCATGGGACGCGCCGCTGTTCTCGATACGGGCACAGTGAAGCTCGTGATGACGGAGCGCACGCACGAGCCGTGGGACCTCGGCGTGTTCGAGAGCGTCGGCATCGATCCGCGTCGCGCGCGTTTCCTGCTGCTCAAATCGCGCATGTACTGCCGCCCGGTTTTCGTGCCGATCGCTGCCGCGTTGGTGGAATGCGATAGCCGTGGCGTGACGAGCTCCGACTACGGGCTGTTCGCATTCGAGCACGTGAAGCGCCCGGTTTATCCTTTGGACACGCGCGCCGAGTGGGCGTCGGCCCATTGAACGAAGCATGGGCGTCGGCATAAATAGCGCTTTGGGCTTGTGCTGTTCGCGCGGAGTCTCTATAATTCGCGCCTCTAAAGGCTCGTAGCTCAGTTGGTTAGAGCACCACCTTGACATGGTGGGGGTCGTTGGTTCGAATCCAATCGAGCCTACCAACGCATCAGTGACGTAGACGAAAGCGGTTCCGCTTTCGTCTACTGTCCTGTCAGTTTTTCTCTTACGCATTGCTTCCCCTTCATTGCCATCCAACTCCTACGCGAGTGCTTCTGCGCGTTCACGCTTGTCGGATTGCATCGGCGTTTCCGAATGCGCGGTACAGTTGAGCCTTCCGGTTTCGCAACGCTGCGCCGGCAGCCGAAAAAGGAGCTGGCGCAATGAAGAAGCTCATCAACGACGTCCGCGGCGTCGTCCCCGACATGCTCGACGGACTTGCGGCGCTCAATCCCGATCTCTCGCTGTTGCAAGGCGGCACGATCGTCGTGCGGGCCGATGCCGAGGCCGTTGCAGCACGCGGCGAAGTCGCGTTGATCTCGGGCGGCGGCTCGGGCCACGAGCCCGCGCATGGCGGCTATGTGGGCCACGGCATGCTGAGCGCGGCGGTAGCGGGCGAGATCTTCACCTCGCCGTCCACGGACGCGGTGCTCGATGCGATACGCGCGGTCGCCGGCGCGGCAGGCGTCTTGCTGATCGTGAAGAACTACACGGGCGACCGCTTCAACTTCGGTCTGGCCGCCGAGATCGCTCGCGCCGAGGGCATTCCCACCGAGATGGTGATCGTCGCCGACGACGTCGCGCTGATCGCGAGCGGCGACCATGCGGGCCGTCGCGGGCTGGCGGGGACCGTGCTGGTTCACAAGATCGCCGGTGCCGCGGCCGCCGCCGGCCGTCCGTTGGCGGAGGTTGCGCGGATCGCGCGTGAGGTCGCCGCTTCGCTCGGCACGATGGGCGTTGCGCTCACGCCGTGCACGGTGCCCGCAGCGGGCAAGCCGGGGTTCGAACTGGCCGATGGCGAAATTGAATGGGGGCTCGGCATTCATGGCGAACCCGGTGTGGAACGCGGCGCGATGGAGCCGGCCGACGCGATCGTCGGCAAGCTGTTGGCGAAGATCATCGGCGACCTGTCGCTGCAAGCCGGTGAGCGGGTGGCGCTGCTGGTGAACAATCTCGGCGGCACGCCGTCGAGCGAATTGAGCGTCGTGGCCGGGTCCGCGTTGCGCAATCTGGCCGCGCGCGGCATCAAGGTGGAACGCGCGTGGGCCGGCACGTTCCTGAGCGCGCTGGAAATGGCGGGCGTTTCACTGACGCTGCTGCGTGTGGACGACGAGCGGGTCGCGTGGCTCGACGCCGTCGCGCACACCAGCGCGTGGCCTTCGTTGAGCGGCCGAGTCACGCAGGTTTCCGTGCGGCCCGCGCCCGTCACGCCGGAGCGCGCAAGCGGCGCGGCGCTCGAGCGTGAGGCGCCCCTGCGCCGTGCGATCGAAGCCGTTTGCGCATGCCTGCTGACAGCGGAGCCCATCTTGACCGAGATGGATCAACGCGTCGGCGATGGCGATCTCGGCATCAGCCTGTCGCGTGGCGCGCGCGCCGTGCTCGATGAACTCGACTCGTATCCTTCGACGCCGGGTGGCATATTGCGCGGCATGGCGGCCACGCTGCGACGCGTGGTCGGCGGCACTTCGGGTCCGCTGTACGCGGTGATGCTGTTGCGTGCGGCCGTCGCGCTCGAACAGTCGGGCGGCTCGACGGCGCAGCAATGGGCGGCGGCGTTCGGTGCGGGCGTCGACGGATTGATGGAACTGGGCGGTGCGCAGCCGGGCGATCGCACGATGGTCGATGCGCTGAAGCCCGCCGCCGATACGTTGCAATCCGCGCTCGCGCGTTCGGAGCCAACTGGCGTCGCGTTGCAGGCAGCTGTCGATGCGGCCACCGAAGGGACGGCTCGCACGGCATCGATGCATCCACGGCGAGGGCGTTCGAGCTATGTCGGCGATCGCGCGCTCGGCCACGCGGACCCCGGCGCACATGCGGTCGCGTTGTGGCTTGCTGCGGTTCGCGATGCGTTAGCGGATTAATCACTCCCGGCTCAGGCGCACGCGATGTGGCGCGCGAGGCACTGGCGCCGCAGAGCTGAAGAGAGCTTGCGCCCAATGCGGGACGGTGCTGGCAGAGAGGAAGCGGTCCACCTGCCGGCAGCCCGCGTTCAATTCGATTGCGACGGTCAGGCCGCTATCAGGGGCGCAGCAGATCGAAGCCGGCCAGCACCACGACCCCGCTGACGACGATCAGCGCCACCGAGTGCTGTCCGACATAAAGCAGGCCTGCAGCCGACCAGCTCGTCAGAGCGAATGCGGCGATACGTTTCATACTCGATAAGCCCGGATTCAGAAGCCCAAAGCAACGGCCAGCAAGCCGCTGACCACGCCGCATACCGCCACCGCCAGTGCCACCACCGTCAGCACGCGCCTCGGGAACGAGCGGCCGAGCATGGCCATCGACGGCACGCTGATCAGCGGCAGCGTCAGCAGCAATGCGCCAGCGGGACCGGCTGCCATGCCGAAGGACAGCATCGCCTGGATGATCGGCACTTCGCCGGCTGTCGGAATCACGAACAGCGTGCCGGCGACCGACAACGCGATGATCCACACGAGGCTGTTGTCGATGTTCGGTCCGATGTGCGGAAACAGCCACGCGCGTGCCGCGCCGAGAATCAGCACCAGCACGATGTATTCGGGCACGAGGCGCAGCGTCATGCTGCCGAGGATTTTCACCCAGCGCGTGAAAGCGGTGTCGGGGTCGTCGGCGGACACCAATTGCGAGAGGGCTTCGCGCGACGCTTCGGCTTCTTTCGGCGTGACCATGCGGTTCACCAGATAGCCGAGGCCGAACACCATCACGATGCTGAGCGCGAGCCGCAAGCCCATCCACTGCCAGCCGAGCACGAAGCCCATGAAGATCAGCGTGGCCGGATTGAGCGCGGTGTTGCCGAGCCAGAACGCGATGGCCGCGCCCGGCGCCGCCTGGCGCGCGCGCAAACCGGCGACGACCGGGGCCGCACAGCAGGTGCACATCATGCCCGGCAACGACAGCAAGCCGCCCTTCACCACGCTGCTGAAATCGGTGCGGCCGAGCGCGCGCGCGACCCATTGCGGCGGAATCAGCGCCTGTACCGCCGAGCCGAGCAGCAGGCCGAGCACCATGGCTTGCCAGATCGCTTTGCCATACGCCAGCGCGTAATCGATTGCGGCTTGCCACGACGCCTCGGGCGCGCTCGTCGACGTGCCCATCAGGATCGACTTGCCGATGGAGTGCTGGCTCGCGGCGACGAACGCGCGGTTGTAGTACGGGAACCACTTCACATAGAAGAGGCCGACGACGGCGATCAGCAGGAATACGATCCAGCCAAGCGCGACACGAGGTTGCCGAACAGTTGTTTGCATGAAGGTCTCAGGCGATGGTTTTGATCAGATGACAGCGGGCGCGCGGTTGTCCAGCCGCGCAAGCAGTGTTTTCGCCTGCTCGACGACATCGGCGTCGTTGGGGCGGAAAGTCAGTTGCGGCGCGTGCGGCAACTGCGCGAAATGCTGGTGGCTGCTGCGCGCATACGCCGGATCGTAGTGCCGCTCGATCAACTGGTGGGCCAGTTCGGCGCGCCGGTTTTCGTCGACGAGCCGCTGCCAGCCCGTGACGCGCTCGCGGCTATGCAGGCCGATCATCCGTTGCAATTGCGCTTTGAGCGCTTCGGGGTCGTCGAACAGGTGCGCGTAGTCGTGCAGCAGGAACGTCGCGCGATCTTCGCGGCTCGACAGCACCTTCACGCACGGACCCTGTTGAAATGTTTCCAGCAGCGCGAGCGGCAGCGCGACCGAACCGATGCGCCGGCTCTCCGCTTCGACGAACACCGGCCGGCCAGGATCGAACTCGCGCAGCGCGCTGACGAGCAGCGTGTCGAAACGCTTTTGCGAGGGCTGCGGCACGCCCGCCCATGCGCCAAGCAGCGAGCCGCGATGCGCGGCCAGCGCTTCGAGGTCGAGCGTCTGCGCGCCCGCCTGGTTCAGGGCCGACAGCAGACGCGTTTTGCCGCTGCCGGTCGGGCCGACCAGCGCGATGTAGTTGAATGTCTTCGGCAGTGTGTCGAGCGCATCCAGCGTGGCGCGCCGGTAGCTCTTGTAGCCGCCCTCCAGCTGGCGCGCCTGCCAGCCGATCATGTTGAACAGCGTCGTGACCGAGCCCGAACGCTTGCCGCCGCGCCAGCAGTAGATCAGCGGCCGCCAGTTGCGCGACCGGTCGGCGAAGGTCGTTTCCAGATGATGCGCGATATTGCGCGCGACCAGCGCCGCGCCGATCCGTGTGCCTTCGAACGGCGACACCTGCTTGTACGTCGTGCCGACCAGCACGCGTTCTTCGTTGCTCAGCACCGGCGCGTTGGTCGCGCCCGGAATGTGGTCTTCCGCGAACTCGAGAGGCGTGCGCACATCGATGATTTCATCGAAATCACCGGCTTTTTCGAGGCTGACGAGAAGGTTTTTCAAGGGAAGAGGACAAAACGGGTCGGCGGGAGGGGTGAAATTATCGCATGCGCGGCCGAGGCGGGCCGCCGACGCGCTCAGGACGCCACGCGGCCGGGGCTCCTGCGTGACTCGCGCTTCGTCCCATGTTCCGGCCCGCGCCCGCGCAGCGGCCGCTCACGCGTCAAACGACCTCGACGCGCCTTTCTCCGCTGACCATTTCGCCGACCACGCGCGCGTCGCCGAACCCGTCGGCATGGAACAGCGCAAGCACTTCGTCGACCGTTTCGGGCGCGCACGAAACCAGCAGACCGCCCGAGGTTTGCGGGTCGGTCAGAAGCGCGCGCGCCGTGGACGGCAGTGTCGCGGGAAGCACGATATCTTTGCCGTAGGCGTCCCAGTTGCGCCCCGATGCGCCGGTAAAAATACCCGCTTCGGCGAGGCCGAGCACGTTCGGCAGCCACGGCAGGTCCGCGTAACGCACGCGGGCAGTCAGATTCGAGCCGCGCGCCAATTCGAGCGTATGGCCCAGCAGCCCGAAGCCGGTGATGTCCGTCAGCGCATGCACGCCCTCCAGCCTCGCCAACTCCGCGCCGGGACGGTTGAGTTGGGTCGTCGCGCCGATCATCGCTGCGTAGCCGGCGGCGTCCAGTTGGTCTTTCTTCAGCGCCGCCGAGAGAATCCCGACGCCGAGCGGCTTGCCGAGAATCAGCACGTCGCCGGCTTGAGCCCCCGCGTTGCGTTTGACGCGTTTCGGATCGACCACGCCGAGTGCGACGAGACCGTAGATCGGCTCGACGGAATCGATCGAATGGCCGCCTGCGAGCGGAATGCCGGCCTCGGCGCAGACGGACTCGCCGCCCTTCAACACGGCCGCGATCACGTCGTGCGGCAGCACGTTGATCGGCATGCCGACGATGGCGAGCGCCATGATCGGCTTGCCGCCCATCGCGTAGACATCGGACAGCGCGTTGGTGGCGGCGATCCGGCCGAAGTCGAACGGATCGTCGACGATCGGCATGAAGAAGTCGGTGGTGGCGACGATGGCCTGCTCGTCGTTGAGCTTGTAGACGGCGGCGTCGTCGGCGGTGTCGTTGCCGACCAGCAGGTCGGGAAAGAACGGCAGCGGCGCGCCGCGCTTGAGCAGGTCGGCGAGCAGGCCGGGGGCGATCTTGCAGCCGCAGCCGCCGCCGTGCGACAGGCTGGTGAGGCGGGGCGATTGATGGGTCGGGGCGTGGGTGTCGGTCATGATGGGGCGCGATTCTCGGGCTTCGGATGACCGCAATTATGCTGGTTGTTCGGGTGCGGCGCTGCACGCGCGGTTTTCCGCCGACAAAGTCCTGATCAAAAAAGCACAGGGCTGCGAAAGAAAGCACCTCATTACATGACTAACGAACACCCGCGCAAAATATGCTCCACCAGGCTGCGGAAAATTGGTCGCGCCCGCAATCGTTATTTGTTGCTGCCGGCCCCCGTCCCGTACAAACCATTGTCAAATCCGCCCGCGCCTTGCGTCTTTTGATCCTTGCCCCCGGTCTTGCCGCGCGAGGTCGCCGAACCACCGTCGCGCGTTTGCGGCTTCTGCGATTCATGAACTGCCGAGGCCGCCGGATCGGGCGCGGAGCCCATCGCGGAAGTACGATTTTCTTGCTGTGACGTGCCGCTGCTCTGGGGAATTTGCGCATTGCCGCATGGGCTTGCGGCTAGCATCGCGGTCCCGAGTGCCAGTGACGCCCAACCCTTCGACGCGCGCCGCGTCGTTATAAAGCAAAGATTTTGTCTCATGGCAATAAGCCTGTCATATATGTGTGAGAGGAGGAAGCGCGACCACCGCATAAAGGCAGATGAATTGCCTGGAAGCGCAGCAGAAACGATGCCTGGAATTGTTAAAAAACAGGCTGCGACGCTTCATATTTGTCGCATGGCGGGATCAAGCACTGATCTCACTGCATCACTTAATACGGGCATCTATAATCACTATAGTTTCCCCAAAGAGCCGAGGCCATTAATGACCCAGATGTCCCGGCGACAATTCATGAAGGTTTCCGCCACCACGCTTGCCGGATCGAGTCTAGCCCTGATGGGCTTCTCGCCGACACCCGCGTTAGCGGAAGTCCGTCAGTACAAATTGTCGCGCACAACCGAAACCCGCAATACCTGCCCGTACTGTTCGGTGGGCTGCGGCATCCTGATGTATGGACTGGGCGACAACGCCAAGAACGCGAAGTCCAGCATCATCCACATCGAAGGCGATCCCGACCATCCGGTCAATCGCGGCACGCTTTGCCCGAAAGGCGCGAGCCTGATCGACTTCATTCATAGCCCGAGCCGGTTGAGACACCCCGAGTACCGCGCGGCGGGATCGAATGAATGGAAACGCATCTCCTGGGAAGACGCGCTCGACCGTATCGCCAGGCTGATGAAGGAGGACCGCGATGCCAACTTCGTCGAGACGACGGCAGATGGCAAGAAGGTCAATCGCTGGCTGACCACCGGCATGCTGGCCGCCTCTGCCGGTAGCAATGAAGTAGGCTATTTGACGCACAAGACTGTCCGCAGTCTTGGCATGCTCGCATTCGACAATCAGGCACGTGTCTGACACGGCCCGACGGTGGCAGGTCTTGCCCCGACGTTTGGCCGTGGAGCGATGACGAACCATTGGGTCGACATCAAGAACGCGGATGTGATTCTCGTGATGGGCGGCAATGCGGCCGAGGCGCACCCGTGCGGTTTCAAGTGGGTCACGGAAGCGAAGGCGCACCGCAAGGCGCGATTGATCGTGGTCGACCCGCGCTTTACGCGCACGGCGTCGGTGGCGGACTATTACGCGCAGATCCGGACCGGCTCGGACATCGTGTTCCTGGGCGGGGTGATCAACTATCTGCTCACGAACGACAAGATCCAGCACGAGTACGTGAAGAACTACACGGACATGTCGTTCATCGTCCGTGAAGATTTTTCGTTTACCGACGGTCTGTACTCCGGCTACAACGCCGAAAAGCGCAGCTACGACAAGACCTCGTGGGACTACGAGCGCGGCGACGACGGCTTCGTCAAGGTCGATCCGACGCTGCAAGACCCGCGCTGCGTCTATCAGCTGATGAAGCAGCACTACTCGCGCTATACGCCCGAGCAGGTCGAGAAAGCCTGTGGCACGCCGAAGGAGAAGTTCCTGCACGTGTGCGAGATGCTGGCATCGACGGCGGTCCCCGGGCGCGCCGGCACGATCCTGTACGCGCTCGGCTGGACGCATCACTCGGTCGGCTCGCAGATCATCCGCACCGGCGCGATGGTGCAGCTGCTGCTGGGCAACATCGGCATCGCGGGCGGCGGCATGAACGCGTTGCGCGGCCACTCGAACATCCAGGGCCTGACCGACCTCGGCCTGATGTCGAACCTGTTGCCGGGCTACATGACGCTGCCGATGGAAGCGGAGCAGGACTTCGACGCGTACATCACAAAGCGCGCCACGCAGCCGCTGCGCCCGAACCAGTTGAGCTACTGGCGCAACTATCGCGCGTTCCATGTCAGCTTCATGAAGTCGTGGTGGGGCGACAACGCGACGGCCGAGAACAACTTCGGCTTCGACTACCTGCCGAAGCTCGACAAGTCATACGACATGCTGCAGGTCTTCGAGCTGATGAATCAAGGCAAGATGACCGGCTACATCGCGCAGGGCTTCAACCCGCTCGCCGCGGCGCCGAACAAGGCGAAGATCGGCGCGAGTCTGGCCAAGCTGAAATGGCTCGTCATCATGGATCCGCTCGCCACCGAAACCTCCGAGTTCTGGAAGAACCACGGCGCTTTCAACGACGTCGATACGGCGTCGATCCAGACCGAAGTGTTCCGTCTGCCGACCACCTGCTTCGCGGAAGAGCGCGGCTCGCTGGTCAGTTCGAGCCGCGTGCTGCAGTGGCACTGGCAGGGCGGGGACGGCCCGGGCGAAGCGAGGAGCGATCTCGAGATCATGTCGGGCCTGTGGTTGCGCATTCGCGATGCTTATAGAAAGGACGGCGGCAAGTACCCCGATCCGATCCTCAACATGAGCTGGCCGTATGCCAATCCGGAAAGCCCGACGCCCGAAGAACTCGCCATGGAGTTCAACGGGAAGGCCCTCGCCGACGTCACCGATCCGACCGACAAAACCAAGGTGCTCGCGAAGCGGGGCGAACAGTTGGCGAGCTTCGCGCAGTTGCGCGACGACGGGAGCACCGCGAGCGGCTGCTGGATCTTCTGCGGATCGTGGACCCAGGCGGGCAATCAGATGGGCCGCCGCGACAACTCCGACCCGACCGGCATCGGCAATACGCTGAACTGGGCGTGGGCATGGCCGGCGAACCGGCGGATTCTGTACAACCGCGCGTCGTGCGACGTCAGCGGCAAGCCGTTCGATCCGAAGCGCAAGCTGATCGCGTGGAACGGCCGCGCGTGGGCGGGTGCCGACGTGCCCGACTTCAAGGTCGATGAGCCGCCTGAGAACGGCATGAATCCGTTCATCATGAATCCGGAGGGCGTGGCGCGCTTCTTCGCGCGCGACGGTCTGGTGGAAGGGCCGTTCCCCGAGCACTACGAGCCGTTTGAAACGCCGCTCGGCTACAACCCGCTGCATCCGGACAACAAGGCGGCCGTCAGCAATCCGGCGGCGCGCGTGTTCCCTGACGACCGGGCGGCGTTCGGCACGCACGAGAACTTCCCGCATACGGCGACCACGTATCGTCTGACCGAGCATTTCCATTACTGGACCAAGCATGCGCATCTGAACGCGATCATTCAGCCGGAACAGTTCGTGGAGATCGGCGAGGATCTGGCGAAAGAGGTCGGCGTGGTGGCGGGGGACCGCATCAAGGTGTCGTCTAATCGCGGGCACGTGATTGCCGTGGCGCTCGTCACCAAGCGGATCAAAACGCTGACCATTGAAGGGAAGAAAGTACAGACGGTCGGCTTGCCGTTGCACTGGGGCTTCAAGGGAATCACGAGGCCGGGCTATCTCATCAATACGCTGACGCCCTCCGTGGGCGATGGGAATTCGCAAACACCGGAATTCAAGTCGTTCCTCGTCAAGGTCGAAAAGGCATAAGGAAAAGAGATGGCACTGCAATCACTGGATATCAAACGCATCTCGGCCACGACCGTGCCCGCGCCGCAAGTGCGCGAGCCGGCCACGGGCACGGTCGCCAAGCTCATCGACGTGTCGAAGTGCATTGGCTGCAAGGCATGTCAGACCGCCTGCATGGAGTGGAACGACCTGCGCGACGAAGTCGGCGTGAACGTCGGCGTGTACGACAACCCGGCCGATCTGACCGAGCATTCGTGGACGGTCATGCGCTTCTCCGAGTACGAGAACGAGCAAGGCGATCTGGAGTGGCTGATCCGCAAGGACGGCTGCATGCACTGCGAGGATCCGGGCTGTCTGAAGGCCTGTCCGTCGCCCGGCGCGATCGTGCAGTACACGAACGGCATCGTGGATTTCCACGAGGAAAACTGCATTGGCTGCGGCTATTGCATCACCGGCTGCCCGTTCAACGTGCCGCGCATTTCCAAGAAAGACCACCGCGCGTACAAGTGCACGCTGTGTTCGGATCGCGTGGCGGTCGGCCAGGAACCGGCTTGCGTGAAGACCTGCCCGACCGGCGCGATCATGTTCGGCACCAAGGAGGACATGCATCAGCAGGCCGCGGACCGGATCGTGGATCTGAAGGAACGGGGTTTCCAGAACGCCGGCCTGTACGATCCCGCCGGGGTGGGCGGCACGCACGTGATGTACGTGCTGCATCATGCCGATCGTCCGTCGCTGTATCACGGCTTGCCGGAGAATCCGAAAATCAGCGCGATGGTTTCGCTGTGGAAGGGGCTGGCAAAGCCGCTGGCGTTGGCGGGCATCGCGTTCGCGGCGGTGGCCGGTTTCTTCCACTACACGCGTGTCGGTCCGAACGAGGTGACGGCAGAGGATGAAGCCATAGCCCAGCGCGAAGCCGACGAAGCACGCAGTTCAAGGGAGGCATCCAATGAAGCACCCTGAGCATACCGAGCTGAAAGACGTGAAGGGCAATCGCCTGATCGTGCGCTACACGGCGAACGAGCGCACGAATCACTGGATCACCGCGATCTCGTTCGTGTTGCTGGCGATCTCCGGCCTCGCCATGTTTCATCCGGCGATGTCGTGGCTCTACGCGATTCTCGGCGGCGGGCAATGGACGCGGATTCTGCATCCGTTCATCGGCTGCGTGATGTTCGTGTCGTTCCTGATTCTTGCGTTGCGCTTCTGGCATCACAACTATCTCGACAACTCCGACCTGCAGTGGATGCGGCAGATCGACGACGTGCTCAACAATCGCGAGGAAAAGCTCCCCGCAATCGGCAAGTACAACGCCGGTCAGAAGCTGCTGTTCTTCACGATGGTAGTTTGCCTCGTGTTGCTGCTGGCAAGCGGCATCGTGATCTGGCGGCGCTACTTCTCGTTCTATTTCCCGATCGGGATCATCCGGCTCGCGGCGGTAGTGCATGCGGCCGCGGCGTTCGTGCTGATGGTCGGCATCGTCGTGCATATTTATGCGGCGTTGTGGGTCAAGGGTTCGATCGGCGCGATGACGCGCGGCACGGTGACCTACGGCTGGGCGAGAAAGCATCATCCGAACTGGTTCAAGGAAATAATCGGCAAGTAACTGCAGCGCGTTTGCCAGCGCACTGCACACCGAGCCGCCGCCCTTGTTCGATGAAGCGCGGCGGCTCTTCAGTTTCCGGCGCGGTTTTCAGCGCAGTTTTCAGAGGTCGATACTTTGGTTCAACGCATTCTTGAAGCCGGCGATATCGAGTCGCTCGATCACTCGGCGATTCCCCGCATCCGCACGCCCGAGCGGCTCGCGGTGTTCGCGCTGCGCGCCGCGCGCCTGCGCCAGCTCGCGGCCCGCGACAATCCGATCGCCGGCTATCTGCGCCTGATGGCCGTGCTCGCCGACGCGCAGCAAGCGGTGATGACGAGCTTCAAGGCGCAGCCGCCCAGCCCTGAGTTGATCGCGAGCGCGCAACAGCATTCGATGCCGCTGATTCCTGCGCTCTCCGGCGTGCGCGATCCGGCGTGGCGCGACGTGCTGCGCCAGCTGCTCGACCGGATCGAGGGCGCGGGCCCGCTCACGCCGCCGCTCGAAGCGCTGGTCGCCCGCTTGCGCACGCTCGACACCGCCACGCTCGAAGCGCAGGCCGACGCGCTCTTCGCGCAGCGCTTCGAAGTAATCGATCCGGCCAGCGCGCCGTTCATCATGGCCGCGTTGCAGGTGGTCTGGACCGATCTTGCCGCCGACATCGACAAGCGCGAAGTGCCGTACATCGAAACGCTCGGCCTGTGTCCCGTGTGCGGATCGCATCCGGTGGCGAGCATGGTGCGCGTGGGCGGCGTGTATGACAATTACCGCTACCTGCAGTGCGGGTTGTGCTCGACCGAGTGGCACATGGTGCGCTCGAAATGCTCGAACTGCGATTCGACCAAGGGCATTGCCTATCACGCGGTCGGCTCGCCGGACGCCGACGACGCCACGCGGCAAGGCGAAGCGAAAAACGCCGCGCTAAAGGCGGAGTCGTGCGACGAATGCCATACTTACCGGAAGATCGGCATTCAGTCGAAGGACTACGACTTCGATCCGTTCGCGGACGATCTCGCCAGCCTCACGCTGGACCTGCTGATGGGGGCGGAGGGTTATCGGCGCGCATCGCCGCATCCGTGGCTGTGGCCCGAGCAGGCCGGCGGCGCGGAGGAGTCCGCCGACGAGGCCGGGTCCGAATAGACTCGGCGGACACGACTAAAAAGGGATTGCTTCGTGAGCGATGTGAGCGGCTCGGAATTGCGCGCGCTGATGGCGCGCGTGCCGTCGGTGGAAAAAGTCATGGCGTCGGCGGAGTTTGCGGCGCTCATCGGCGAATATGGGCGCACGCAGGTGCTGGACGCCGTGCGCGCGGCGCTCGACGGCTGGCGCGCGAGCGCGCAAGCAGGCGGCGCGTCGCTCGGCGCGCTCGACATCCGGCAACTGCACGCGACGGTCGAAGCCGCACTGCGCCGGCGCAACGAATCGCGCTTGCGCAGCGTATTCAATCTGACCGGCACCGTGCTGCACACCAACCTCGGCCGCGCGCTCTTGCCCGACGAGGCGGTGCAGGCCGTGATGAAAGCGCTCACGCAGCCCGCCAACCTCGAGTTCGATCTCGGCACCGGCAAGCGCGGCGACCGCGATGATCTGATCGACGGACTCATCTGCGAACTGACCGGCGCCGAGGCGGCAACCGTGGTCAACAACAACGCCGCCGCGGTGCTGCTCGCGCTGTCCGCGCTGGCGTCGAAGAAGGAAGTCGTCGTGTCGCGCGGCGAGCTGGTCGAGATCGGCGGCGCGTTTCGCATTCCCGACATCATGAGCCGCGCAGGCGCCAGGCTGCGCGAAGTCGGCACGACCAATCGCACGCATCTGAAGGACTATGACGAGGCCATCGGCCCGCAAACCGCGTTGCTGATGAAGGTCCACGCGAGCAACTACGCGATCCACGGATTCACCAAAGAGGTCGGACTCGACGAAATCGCGTCGCTTGCGCATGCGCGCGGCCTCGCGGTCGCCGTGGATCTCGGCAGCGGCACACTGGTCGATCTGAGCCAATGGGGCCTGCCGCGCGAGCCGACCGTGCGCGAAACTGTCGAAGCCGGCGCCGACCTCGTCACGTTCAGCGGCGACAAGCTGCTCGGCGGTCCGCAAGCCGGGTTGATCGTCGGGCGGCGCGATCTGATCGCGAAGATCAAGAAACATCCGCTCAAGCGCGCGCTGCGTGTCGGCAAGCTCACGCTCGCGGCGCTGGAGCCCGTGCTTCAGCTCTATCGGGCGCCGGAAAAGCTGGTGGAACGGCTGACCACGCTGCGTCTGCTCACGCGTCCCGCCGACGACATCCGCCTCGCCGCGCAGCGCGTGCAGCCTGCGTTGCAACGCGCGGTCGGCGAGCGTTACGCGGTGCTCGCCGAGCCGATGTTCAGCCAGATCGGCAGCGGCGCGTTGCCAGTCGACGTGCTGCCGAGCTACGGCCTCGTCGTCAGAATGGCCGACGGCAAACGCGCCGGCCGTCACCTGCTCGCGCTTGAAAAGCTGCTGCGCGAGATGGCGCGGCCGGTGATCGGCCGTATCGCAGACGACGCCTTGCGCCTCGATCTGCGCTGCCTCGAAGCCGCCGATGAAGCGCAACTGATCGGGCAACTGCTCGAACGACCTAAGGACACGCACGCATGATCGTCGGTACGGCGGGACATATCGACCACGGTAAGACGAGTCTGGTGAAGGCATTGTCGGGCGTCGATACGGATCGCCTCAAGGAAGAGAAAGCGCGCGGCATTTCGATCGAACTCGGTTACGCGTACGTGCCGCTCGAGAATGGTGACGTGCTCGGGCTGATCGACGTGCCGGGCCACGAAAAGCTCGTGCACACGATGACGGCGGGCGCGAGCGGAATCGATTTCGCGCTCCTCGTGATCGCCGCCGACGACGGCGTGATGCCGCAAACGCGCGAGCATCTGGCGATCGTGGAACTGCTGGGCATTCAGCGCGGCGCGATCGCGTTGACCAAGGTGGATCGCGTGGACGCGCAGCGGTTGCGTGAAGTGCGCGATGAGGTGAGCGCGTTTCTGAGCGGCGGCGTGCTGCACGACGCGCCGGTGTTCGAGACCTGTGCGACGCGCGGCGACGATCGCGGCGTGGCCGCGCTGAAAGCGCATCTGCACGAGGCGGCCGCGGCCTGGCATAGAAAGCGTGCTGACGGCCTGTTCCGCCTTGCGATCGATCGCGTCTTCACGCTCGCCGGGCAGGGCACGATCGTTACGGGGACGGTGGTCTCCGGCAGCGTGAACGTCGGCGAGACGATGCTGCTCGCGCCGAAGAATCAGCCGGTGCGTGTGCGCAGCATTCATGCGCAGAATCGCCCCGCCGCGATCGGACGCGCAGGCGAGCGCTGCGCGTTGAACCTCGCGGGCATCGAGAAGAGCGCGATCGAGCGCGGCGACTGGGTGGTCGATCCGCGTCTGTCGCAAGCGTCGGAGCGGATCGACGTGATGCTGACGCTGCTAGCCGACCTGGCCGACGCGCCGTTCACGCTGGAGCATTGGACACCGCTGCACGTGCACCTGGGCACTCAGCATCAGGTTGCGCATGTGGCGTTGCTCGAAGGCGAAACGCTCGGCGCCGGTCGGCGTGCGCGCGTGCAGCTAGTGTTCGAGCGGCCGGTGTGCGCGGTGCCCGGCGATCGCTTCGTCGTACGAAATGCCCAGGCCGATCGCACGGTGGGCGGCGGCCATGTCCTCGATCCGTTCGCGCCGTCGCGCAAACGGCGCTCGCCTGAGCGGCTGGCGTGGCTCGACGCGATGCAGACGATGCTCGACACCGGCGCGCTCGACGCGATGTTCGCGAGGGCGCCGCACGGTTTGTCGCGCGCGTTGCTGGAAAGATTGGCGGGCATGCCGGCGGCTGCGCTCGCGTTGCCGTCCGACACGCGCGTTGTCGATCTGCCCGGTCACGATGCGTTGCTCGTTGACGATACGTTATGGCAGGCCCTGACCAGCCGGCTGACCGCGACGCTCGCGCAGTACCACGAGCGCTCGCCTGACGAACTGGGGCCCGACGTGTCGCGCTTGCGGCGGATCGCGGCGCCTCTGGTGGACGATGCGTTGTGGCGCGCGTTAGTCGACGATGCCGCAGCGCGCGGCGAGATTGTCAAACGCGGGCCGTGGCTGCATTTGCCCGGTCACACCGTAACCTTCGACGACGCCGACCGGGCGCTCGCGGCGGCGCTGCTGCCTGAAGTCAAGGCGGGGCGTTTCGATCCGCCGTGGGTGCGCGATCTGGCCAACGCGCACGGCGTGCCCGAGGAGCGCACGCGTCAATTGATGCGCAAACTCGCGCGCCAGGGCGAGCTTTTCCAGGTCGTGAACGACCTCTTTTATCACCAGGAGGTGATTCGCGAACTGGCGTCCATCGCGGCAGCCGAGGCTCGGAAGAATGCGGGCACGGTAGCGGCTGCGCCTTTTCGCGATGTCACCGGACTGGGGCGCAAACGCGCGATCCAGCTTTTGGAGTTCTTCGACCGGGTTGGGTATACTCGCTTCCACCGTGGGCTGCATCTGATGCGCGCGGATAGTCGTTGGCTCGATCTGCTTTGATCGTTGATCGTTGATCGTTGATCGGCGGCGTGTTGTTCAATCACCGTAGGAAGGCATTCGTATCCGGTGGTGCGGCTGGGCTTCAAACCCAGTTGAGGGCGTCAGACGCTCTCAGGTCGGTTCGACTCCGGCTGCCTTCCGCCAGTCAAGCCTTCCCGGGCATTCCGGTAACCTCCACAGACGTCCTTTAAGTCGCTGATTTAACTGCGGTTTATGGGTAACGACGTGCTTGCTGCTTCCACTGCGATCCCGCACAATTTCCCCATGAAGTATGGGTAGGAAGATGGATAAGTGGGTAGGAGGGCGTCATAGCGGGACGACAACTGCACCGGCTCAGCGCGCTGCGAATTGCGAAGGAGGTGGCCCCGGGACACTACGCCGACGGCGGTGGCCTTTACCTGCAGATCGCGGGCAGCGGCGCGCGCTCATGGGTATTCCGGTTCAAGCTCAACGGGCGTGTTCGGGAGATGGGCCTCGGTCCGGTTTCGCGCGTCTCGCTTGGCGAGGCGCGGAAACTGGCTACCGGCTACCGTGAGATGGTCAGGGACCAGATCGATCCTATCCTGGCGCGGCGTGAGCAGCAGCGCCGGCAGCTGCTCGATATCTCGGCGGATGCCAACGTGACGTTTCGTGAGGCAGCCGAAGCATACATCCGCGCGCGGGAGCCTGAGTGGCGAAATCGCAAGCATGTCCAGCAATGGGGCAACACGCTGAAGACGTACGCTTATCCGGTGATCGGCGAGGTCCGGGTGCGCAACATCGACACAGCGATGATCATGCGCATTCTCCAACCGATCTGGACGAAAAAGGCGGAGACCGCGCGCCGCGTGCGCGGCCGTATCAAGGCCATTCTGGATGCCGAGACTGTGCTGGGCCATCGCACCGGCAGCAACCCGGCACGGTACGTTGACCATCTGCAACTCGTCTTACCGCGGTCGAAGAAGCGGTCGCAAGTGAGACACCATCCGGCGTTGCCTTGGGAGGATATCAATGTATCAGTGCCGGCGGACGAGCTTGCAGCGGGCTTAGATATGTCGGTCCGTTGCTAAAAGCGCGCTATTGGGAAGCTACGGCTGTCCCCGAGCTTCGTGTGCATGCCGAAGCACTAGCGCGTGTCCTGCTCGGCGAGCGGAACCAAATCTCTTGAATCACTGGCAACTGGCGCCCGACACCATTGGAAATGGGTGTCAGAGACGACTCACGTATCAGTTGTCCCAAGGGTGAGCCAGTCCCGGATCCGTCTCAGAGATAAGCTGCTTCAAGAGGTTTTTCAGGGCGACGGTTTCCAGATATCCAATCTTGCCGATGATGCCGTCCTCGATTGCCTTAGCGGCCGCAATAATGTGAAGTGTCGTGTTCCGGCCCTGATCTGTAAGTTCCCACTTCGCGCTCGTTCCTTCCTCGCTGATGCGCAATAGTCCACGCTCGACCAAACCATGCGCCATTTGTAGTGTGATGTGGTAGCCGGTGTATGAAAATAGGCTATTAATCTCGTCGATGCTTCTGCCACCTTTCAAGCTCAGGATCGTAAGCGCGAAATACTCCGTGTCATTGAGTCCGTTTCGCGTCAAGTGCTCGCGCACTTGCGCGTAGAACTGAAAATGTGATCTCGCGAGGAGATATCACCTGACGCCCTCGCTGTTGATCGGCGCCGCGTACGATTACATGAAGGGCAGCAGCATCAGCAGCACGAAGCACGGACGGCTCGGCGGCGCGACGTATCACCAGGTGTCGCTCGGCGTGGACTACTCGCTCAGCAAGCGCACCGACGTCTACGTGATGGGGATGTACCAGCATGCGTCGGGAACGGACTCGACAGGTGGCGAAGCGCATGCCGCGATCTACACGATCACACCGTCGGATTCAAACCATCAGGGCGTCGTGCGAATTGGCATGCGGCATCGCTTCTAATGAGCAGAACCCGGAAAGAAGCGCGCGCGGGGCATGGCTAGACTGATGCTGTCGATGTGACTGACACCGACGCTTCGAGCCTCCCGGGCACATTTGCCCGGTGCTCCCTTCACACCTTGCCTTCCTCGACGAAGCGGTCGGTTTCGGCGAGTACATGTACCGCGTCGCGGTGATGCCGGATTGCGTAAGCGGAATAAAGCACGTCGAGCACGGCGATCTGGCCGATCTTGGCGGTCGTGGACTCGGGCGCGTCGGGGCGATCGATTGCATCGGCCTGTTCAGCGGTGATGAGGGAGATGTCGGCGTAACGTGTTATCGGCGACGACGGAAAGGACGTGATGCAAACAGTGTGGGCGCCTCGCTCGCGCGCGACCTGAAGAGCCCGAACCGTGGCCTTTGTGCGGCCCGAATTGCTGATGCCGAACACCACGCATTTTTCGTCGAGATTCACCGACGCGAACTGCTGGATACTCTGATCTCTATAGAAGATGCATTTCTTTCCCACCCGAAAGAATCGCACCACACCATTTTCCGCGGCGAGCGCGGATGTGCCGGTCGCAAAAAATACCACGTATTCGCAGGCACTTAATGCTTCCACGACGCGCGCGACGAGCTCCGGCTGCAACTTCATCATGGTCTGATCGAGCGTTTCGCGCAGCGCGCCATGCACCTTGCGCACGACGATATCCAGCGAATCGTCGGGCTTGATGTGGTCATAAATTTCGCGCGTCTCCTTGGCAGGCAGTTCCTGGCGCCGGCGTGACAATTCTTCGGCCAGCGATATCTTCATCTGCTGGAAACTTTCGAAGCTGAACTCCTTGACGAAGCGCGTGACTGTCGCTTCCGACACTTCGCACTTCTCCGCCATTTCGCGGATTGTCATTGACTTTGCCTGAGCAGGTGCACGCACGATGTGCAGGCCGATCCGACGCAGCGCTGGATTCAGTTCCGGCAGGCGTCCGCGGATGAGTGCGATGGTTCCGTTGGCAGAGTTCATGGTCTGGTTTTGTCCTGGTAGAGCGCGCTGAATTCAAAGGAAAGCCGTTGACACCCAAGGCACCGCGGCGACCACGGCCAGCCCCACAATCAACGCCCCCAGATAGCCCCAGATCCGGCGCATCGCGAGTGACGGGTCGACACGGCCGATTGCGCAAGCCATGTAGTATCCCACTCCAAAAGGTGGAGCGAACAGACCGACACCCATCGCCAGTACCACGACCATCGCATACTGTACCTCGTTGATGGCGAGCGTTCGCGCAACGGGAAACAGCAATGGACCGAACAGGACGATGGCCGGAATGCCTTCCAGCACGCTGCCTAGGACGATGAATGCCGCAACCGAGACGACCATGAAAGTCGGGGCTCCTCCGGGAAGATGCGACATCACGTCGGCCAGGTCCTGCGAGAAGCCGGACTGCGTCAGCGCCCACGCCATACCGGTCGCCGTGCCGATAATTAGCAGAATCGAGCCCGAGAGCGCGGCTGTGTCAACGAGCATCGC
The DNA here is from genome assembly GCF_046026895.1 of Paraburkholderia sediminicola. Lineage (GTDB taxonomy): Bacteria > Pseudomonadota > Gammaproteobacteria > Burkholderiales > Burkholderiaceae > Paraburkholderia > Paraburkholderia sediminicola_C. The sequence continues at coordinate 14,135 of NZ_JAQQEU010000071.1, read as the reverse complement.
TTTCAGACGGCGCCATTCGAACTGGCGATAGATGAGGAGCCCGACCACGACGGCATACACCACGCCGATGGTCGACACCTCGGTGGCCGTCGCAACGCCTTCCACGACGGCCGTGCGGATGACCACCGGCAAGAGCAGTGCGGGTAGCGCAACCACCAAGCTGCGGCCGATCACCTTCCATCCGGCGCGTGAGGTTTGCGCCTTCCCCTCGCTACGGCTGCGCAACCATACCACGACGCACAGCGCGAGCCCCAAGGTGATGGACGGCAACAGCCCACCCAGAAACAGTGCGGTAATCGAGACGCCTGTCACCGAGCCGATCGTGATGAGCACGATACCTGGTGGCACAGTTTCCGTCTGCGCGCCGGTGGCCGCGAGCAACGCGGTCAGGTCGCCCGGGTCCGAGCCGCGCTTCTGCATTTCGGGAAACAGCACCGGGGCGACCGCGGCCATGTCCGCGGCCTTGGAACCCGAAATGCCGGAGAGCAGATACATGGCGCCGATCAGCACGTACGACAGGCCGCCGCGCACATGCCCAAGCAGGTTGGCGAGGAACGCGACCATTGCACGTGCAATGCCGGTCATTTCCATTAACTGCCCGACGAACACGAAGAGCGGTACGGCCAGCAACATGACGTGCGACATACCCTCGTCCATTCGACTGATGACCACGGTGAGCGGCACCGTGGTGGTTAGCGCGAGATAGCTGAAGGTCGCGAGACCGAACGCGAAGGCGATCGGCACGCCGGCTAGCACCGTCAGTGTCACGATCCCGACGAAGAAGATCACGAGGTTGTAGTTGCCGAGCCGCTCGAGCAGCGGATGCGCCGCGGCCAGGACCGCGGCGATCGCCACCACCATCGCCACGGCGGCCAGCGTGGCCCGCCAGTTGGCCACGCGAGTGAGTTTCAACAGCGCCGACAACGTCATCAGCGCCGCCCCTACCGGCATTGCCGCGGCCCGCCACATCGACGAGAGTTCGAGCACCGGCGTGGAGACGTCGGCCTCGTGATACGCATAGCCGAACGCAGGCGCGAGAATCAGCAAGAGGAAAGCAAGTGACGCGGCTACCGCGAGAACATCGAAAAAAGCACGCGTCGTGGCGCTTACCCGGTCAACCATCGCTGTCATTCGCATGTGGTTGCCGCGCCAGAACGCAATCACCGATCCGAGCATGGCGAGCCATAAAAAAAGCAGCGATGCCAGTTCGTCTGACCAGTCGAGCGGACGGTGCAGCGCGTAGCGCGACACAACGCCGCCGAACAGCAGCACGACTTCAGCCAGCACGAGCAATGCGGCCGCCGCTTCAACCGTCCAGACCAGCGCGCCCTCGAGCCTGGCCGCGAGGTTGTCCGCCGTCGCAGGGAATGGCGCGGTTTGAGTCATGTGGGACTTCATCTTCTTTCTCCTCGGCTTCGACTTCGGACCCTGGATTTGCGGATGGGCGGCTCGCGTCAGCCGAGCTTGCCCACGGCTTGCTCCAGCAACGCCCAGTAGTCATTGCCGTACTTCTCACGCATATCCGCGTAGAAGCGTGTCTTCCCAAGAGCGGTGCGAAATGCGGCCGGATCGACCGTCGAGAACTGCATGCCCTTTTTTGAAAGATCCGCTTGCAGGCTTTTGCTCAGCGCGACAATGTCGGCTCGCTGATCCTGGACAGAGCGTGCGAATTCAGTCTCGACGATCTTTTGCAAGTCGGGCGGCAGGCGGTTCCATGCGTCTTTGTTGGCAAGGGTCCAGAAGCCGTCCCAGATGTGGTTGGTCAGGCTGCAATATTTCTGCACTTCATAGAACTTTCCGGAGTTGATCAGTGCAAGCGGATTTTCCTGGCCGTCCACCACATGCGTCTGCAAGGCGCTATAAAGCTCGTTGTAGTTGAGCGGCGTGGGACCCGCGCCGAGCGCCGTGAAAAGGGATGTATAGGCGGGATTGGGAGGCACACGAAGCTTCAGACCCGCGAGATCAGCGGGCGAACGCACCGCACGCAGCGATGAAGTGACCTGGCGGAAGCCGTTGTCCCACAGGCCGCCGATCGCGACTATCTCGCCAGTGCGGGTGACGTCTTCGCGGATCTTCGCGCCGAGCGCGCCATCCATTGCCTTCCAGACCTGCTCGTAGCTGGTAAAGGCGAAGCCTGTACTCGCGATTCCCGACGACTTCACATAGTTGCCGAGATTGCCGTGGCCGAGCGTCATGAATTCGACCGCGCCACTGCGTGTCTGCGAAAGCGTGTCGGCATCGGAGCCCAATTGGTTGGCCGGGAAAAGCCTGATGTCGAGGCGTCCGTTGGTGGCTGCCCTGATCCGTTCAAGCGCTTCACCGGCACGCTTGTTCAGCGGATGCCCCGCGTCGAGCGCCGTGGCGAGCTTGTAGTTGAATTCGGCCGCGCGAACGCCGCGCGGCAAAATGGCGGCGAAGCCCGCCGTGATCCCTGCCGCCACGCTGGCCTTGAGCACCATGCGGCGCTTTGAGCCGAGCGGATTTCTTGTGTGCTGGTCCATCGTTGTCTCCTGGGCGCGTTCACAGCGCCTGTCGGTTTTTATCTGGCCGGCGCGTGCCGGCGTTTAGCCGTGAAGGCTGCTGACGTATTGCGCGAACGCTTCGGGCGGTGTGGCGCTTACCGGCTCGAACGTCTGGTGCGCAATAAATTCCGGCCGGGTCGGCTTGCGAATCGCATTCGACACCGCGCTGTACGTGACATAAACGATGCGGCGTGGCAGCGGCGTCATGTTGCCCGCGGAGCCGTGCACGGCGTTGCCGTGAAACATCAGGACGCTGCCCGCACCGCCGGTCGCAACAGCTATATCCCTACCGGAGTGAATCATGTTTTCCACGTCCTTCAGGTCCATCCAACGGCGGTTGTTTTCCTTCGGTGTGGTCGGGATCATGCCGCGCTTATGGCTGCCGGGTACAAACATCAGGGCGCCGTTGGTCGGGTATACATCGTCGAGAAAGATCGCGATGTTCATCGCACGCGCGTCGGGCATGCCGTCGTCCTCGTGCCAGGTGACGAAGTCCTGATGCCACGGGAACGTGTCGCCGTCGAACGCGACTTTCGGATTGACCTTGAACTGATGGATGTATAACGATTCCCCAATCAGCTGCTCAACGGGCTGGACGAGGCGCGCATCGCTGGAAAGCGTGCGGAAAATGTCGCTGTACTGATGACAACCGAAAGCCGTGCGCGGCGCGCCGTTCTTCTCGCGCCAGATTTCCGGGCGCTGCACCTGAGTGATATCGGCGGCTTCGCGGCGCAGCACGTCAACTTCATCCGCTGAAAAAACGTCTGGCAATACCAGAAAACCGGCTTCGTTGTATTGATTGACCTGGTCCTGGGTGAGCTTCATTACTCTGTCTCCTGTTTTGGCGGGTGCACGCACCCGGTTGATGACGGGTAGAGCCTGGCCGGCTCTATGGTCAGCGCCAATGCCGGCCCTCGCGGGCCAGCACAAAATGATTGTCGTCGCCGTTCTGACCGGCCTTCAGCAGCACCTGTGCGCCGTTCAACATCGGGTCCGCGGCGTGAATGCGCATGAAGGCGTCCTGGGATGCCGGGTTGATTGCATCAACGCTGAGCGCGTCGATGCCGAGTCGGCGCATCGTCTGACTGGACGTGTCGCCGCCCGCCACGACGAAACGCGGCAGGTGCCGCGCGGCCGACACGCGCCGTAGCACTGCGCCATACAGTCCGCCGATGATCGCCGAGGACTCGGCACCCATCTGCTCGCACACCTGAGTTCCAGTGGCGATACTCGCGTCGTCCAGACCCGAGGCCGTGTAGATCACCACGCTTTGCTCGCGTTCCAATGCGTTGCAAACCTGGCGCGCGAGCGAATCGGCGAGTTCGTTTTCGCCATGCATAGCGAGCTCTGCGAGCGAGAGACGCAGCACCAGCCACCCCTGTGACTTTGCATGGGCAATTTGCGCAGCGGTGTGCGGCGTGCAACTCCCCGACAGCACCACGATGCTACTGACGGGGCCTTGTGATTCGCCATTACCGGCTTCGACGTGCCGATCGCCGAGGTGTGCGGCGAGTCCGGCCGCCAGGCCGTGCGATGCCAGGGTGAAGACGGGGCGTCGCGCTGAGGCGTGCCAGACGGCGTGCGCTATTTTGCGCAAGTCGTCTGGCTCGATTGCGTCGAACAGGGTGGCCGCGGTCGCCTTGGCCGGATCTGCCTCGTGCTGGTCGATCAACGCCACTATCCGGTCCACCGATGCGCGACGCAGCGTGGGGAAATCACAGCCGCCGATAGGCAACGCCGTCTGTCGCGCAAGATGGACTCGCAGGTCGGCCTCGTGCATTGGGGTGGCGGGATGAGCGGCCATGCTCGGATGGCGGTCAAGGCGAAAGACTTCGCCGCGAAAGGTTGCAAAGTGGTGACCGAACGCGGTATATCGGCCGAAGTCCGGATGTGCGGCGACGATCGGCACGTTCTGCATACCGAAGCATTGTCGCGCCAGTTCCAGCACCGCGCCGAAGCTGCCCTGCTCAGGCGACGAATCGAAGGTCGCGCAAATCTTGTACTGAATCACTCTGGCGCCGGCGCCCTTGAATAATTGAAAGGCAGGCTCGATTTCGGCGGCCATTGCATGCGGCGGCAACGATCGCGCGATACCTGCCACGCCCGCCACATCCAGGTGGGCGGTGGCCTCTTTAAAGCGTTCCAGACTCGGTGTTTCAACGAACAGGATGCCGCGCAAACCCCTGCGATGAAACTCGAGCAGATTGCCCGCTGCTCCGGTGAAATCGTCGCCGTAGAAGGCGATCGGCGCGCCGTGTGGCCGTTGCGGGATGGAGGTCTCGTGCATGGCCGTTCAGGCTGCAAAAGCGCCGAGCGCCCGGGCGAGGGCAGGGCGCCCGATCGCATAATCGTCGAGGGATACGCCCTCGAGTGCCGCCGCCCACGCCTCCTTGATACTTTCCACGCCCGATGCGATCCCGTCGGGATGGCCGAGAATGCCGCCGCCGCACGCATAGATCAGATCTGTCGACTTCATCGCGCGGTAGGTGTCGAGCGCCTGCCAGACCGTTTGCTTCGACGAGAAAACCGGCATGACGGGCCAGACCGGGCCGCCGTCGCCGAACACCGGCGCAACGCAGGCCTGCGCCGAGCGCACCACCGATTCGTTCGACTCATAGAACTTGTTGTCCAGCCCGTTCACGTGGATGTGATCGGCGCCGGCGATCCGGAACAGCTTGTGCCATGCGCGAAAGTCGACGCCAAAGCCCGGAGCCCGGCTCATCGTGCCGAAGCCATTGCGGTGCCCATGAATCGGAAGCTGCGAATGCCGCCGCAAACGGGCCAGCGCCGGCAGGCCGATCCAGTTGAGGCTGACCATCACGCAGTTGCCGCCGGACGCCAGAACCTTGTCGTGACGCCGCAGCATTTCATCGACTTCGCCCGTGATGTTGAAGGCGTACATGACTTTGCGGCCCGTACATTCGGTGTAGCGGCGCAGCTTGTCGAGAACGGCGTCGACGCGCTGATCGAACGGACAGTGGGGCGGATCCGCCATCAGTTCGTCGTCCTTGATGAAGTCGATACCGCCCTCGGCGAGCCGCTCCACTAGCGACGCGGTCTCGTCGGGCGTCAAGCCGACGCTCGGTTTCACGATCGTGCCAATGATGGGCATGCCTTCGATCTGAGTTACCCGCCTCGTACCTTCCACGCCGAATTGGGGGCCCGCGTAAGCATCGGCGAGCACCGAGGGCAACTCGACATCGACCAGCCGCAGCGCGCTGACCGACTGGACGTCGAAGATATTGCCCGCAAACGTGGCCAGCATGTTCGGCAGCGACGTGCCGGTGTTCTCGAGCGGCCACGACAGCTTCACCTCGCAGCGGCGCACCGCCGAGGCGGACGGGTGAGCAATCGAGCCGGCCAGAGGCGTTTCCACCTCCACGATTTCATCGATGCGTGCGCCGTGCCGTTCGGCAATCGAAGCGCGTTCACCGGGAATGGCAACAAACGTGGCGGTGGACGACTCGCCGGCCATCTCTGCGGCGGCATCCTGCGGATCCAGCGAGGTTTCGATCAGGTATCGGGCGGCAAATCGATGTGACACAGTAGGCTCCGCGTGGTTGTTGGTGACTGTATGAAATATTATTTTTCCAGAAACGTCAAAGAAAATTTAATTTTATTACGGGCTTTCGGGGTATGTCCTGGGTTCGCGCCGGAGCCCCGTCAGCAGCGATTCCGGTCGTAAGCAGAGGCTTAGGCTAACTCATGAGGACGAGAGGATGGCACAGCGACGTATTCCACAATCGTATAGAAGAATGGTTATTCTTCATTTTAAAGATATGTCATTCGCCGCTAGTATCCAGACTCCTGGTCGCGCCGCGTGGCGGACGCCAGGGGCGGACGGCGTCCACAGACTGCCGCGCAGGGCCGATGCGTCTGTGTCGGCTCAACCATTCATTGTGCGCAGCGGCGTCGAAGGCGAGGCGAGCGGCTGCAAGGAGACCCGAACGTGAAAATGACCTTTCGCTGGTATGGCGACACGGACGCCGTGCCGCTTGCTTATATCCGTCAGATCCCCGGCATGGTCGGGGTTGTCTCGGCGGTCTACGACGTGCCTGTGGGCGACGTGTGGCCGATCGACAGGATCGTGTCGCTGAAAGAGAAGATAGAGGCTCACGGGCTGACACTGGAAGTGATCGAAAGCGTGCCGGTGCATGAGGACATCAAGCTAGGCAAACCGACGCGCGACAGGCTCATCGCCAACTACGGCCAGACGCTGCGCAACCTGGGCGCGTGCGGCGTAAAGGTGGTGTGCTACAACTTCATGCCGGTGTTCGACTGGACCCGCACCTCGCTGGACATGCCCCTGCCTGATGGATCGACGACGCTCGCGTTCGACACTCAAGCGATCCGCGAGCTCGACGTCAGTCAGGGTATCCAGTTACCCGGCTGGGACGCGAGCTATCGGCCCGAGCAATTGAAAGCCCTGTTGCGCGACTATGAAGCGCTTGACGAAGCCGGGCTGTGGGCCAATCTCGACTACTTCCTGCGCGCGATCATTCCGGTAGCCAAGGAAGCCGGCATCAAGATGGCGATCCACCCCGACGATCCGCCGCGGCCGATTTTCGGACTACCGCGCATCGTCAAGAATCGCGCGGACCTTCAGCGCGTGCTGGCTATCGTCGACGATCCCGCCAATGGCCTGACGCTGTGTTCGGGATCGCTGGGCGCGGACCTGCAAAACGATATTCCGGCACTGGTGCGCGAGTTCGGCGCGCGCGGCCGGATTCATTTCGCGCACCTGCGTAACGTGCAAATCAATGCGGCAGGCGACTTTCATGAGACCTCGCATCGCTCGGCCGATGGCTCGCTCGACATGGCGGAAATCGTCAAAGCCTATTTCGAAACCGGCTTCGAAGGCTATGCAAGGCCGGACCATGGACGAATGATCTGGGGCGAAACGGGCCGCGCCGGCTACGGGCTATTCGACCGCGCGCTAGGCGCGGTCTACCTGAACGGCATCTGGGAAGGTCTCGCCAAACATCCGGCCGATCATGCGGCTGAGTAATGCTGCGCTAGCAACGCTCGCGGCGCGCGCCGCCGGCGAAGTCGTCGTTCCCGCCTACGATCGCGGGAGCCTTGCACCGGGCATCGTTCATCTGGGCCTCGGGGCATTTCATCGTGCGCACCAGGCCGTCTACACCGAACACACGTTGCGCGCTGGCGATCATCGTTGGGGCATCGTCGGCGTGTCGTTGCGACGGGCGGACACGTCGGAGGCGCTCGCTCCGCAGGATCATCTGTATGTGGTGGACGTGCGCGACGGATCCGCGGAGTCTTTCCAGGTGATCGGTGCGCTCATTACTTCGCTGGTCGCGCCGCAGTCGGCCGCCGCCGTGCTCGGTGCGATGAGTGATCCGCGCTGCCATATCGTCAGCTTGACGATCACCGAGAAGGGCTATTGCCGCAATCCGGCCAGCGGCGCATTGCAGTTCGAGCATCCCGACATCGCTCATGATCTGCGCGAGGCCGTCGCGCCGCGTAGTGCGATCGGCTTCGTCGTGCGCGCGCTGGCGCTGCGTCGCGCGGCCGGCTTGGGCCCGTTTACCGTGCTGTCGTGTGACAACCTGCCGTCCAACGGCGACACGATGCGCGCGTTGACGCTGGCGTTCGCGCGTGAAGCGGATCCAGCGCTGGCCGACTGGATCGAGCAAAAGGGCGCATTCCCCAACACGATGGTGGATCGGATCGTGCCGCTCACCACCAACGCCGATCGTACGCGCGTAGCGAAGCAACTCGGCGCCGACGATGCATGGCCGGTGGTGACCGAGCCATTTTCGCAATGGGTGATCGAAGACCGCTTCGCTGGGCCGCGGCCGGCGTGGGAGCACGCAGGCGCGACGCTCGTGGATGACGCGCGTCCCTATGAACAGGCCAAATTGCGGATGTTGAACAGTGCGCATTCGGCGCTCGCTTACTTCGGGTCGTTGATCGGCTATGACACCGTCGATCAGGCGATCGGCGCGCCGGCCGTACTAAACTTCGTCGAAAGCATGTTGCGCGACGAGGTGGAGCCGACGCTGTCGCGACCCGATTTGGCCGCCTATCGCGCTGAACTGTTCACGCGTTTTCGCAACACCGCACTCGATCACCGCTTGCAACAGATCGCGACCGACGGCTCGCAGAAACTACCGCAGCGCTGGCTGGAAAGCGTGCGCGCCAACCTGAAAAGCGGCGCGCCGATCGAACGTCTCGCCTTTGCGCTGGCCGGCTGGATCGCCTACCTCGGCGGTGTGGACGAGACAGGGCGCACCTACGCGGTCGCGGATCCGCTCGCCGGCACACTGACCGAAGCGGTCCGCTCGACCTTGCTCGCGGATACAGTTGATGCGGTACGAACACTGCTCGAAATCGAGTCGATTTTCGGTTGCGATCTGCGCGCGCACCTGCGCTTCGTCGCGCAAGTCGCACGCCATTTGGATGCGATTCGCACACAAGGAGTCGTCAAAGCGATGGGCGCTTTTGCCGCTTGAGGCCATTCACGTGTCCGCCGCGACCGCCGAGTTTTGCCGCTTAGCAAACCTGAATAATTGGAGGAAGACATGAGCGACCTGCTCGTCAAACCGTCAACGCATGCCGAAGATGGCCAGATCATCCACGTCACGCCGGCGAGCGCCGGCTGGAAATACGTCGGCTTCGATGTTTTCGACCTGAAGCCTGGCGCGACAGTTACTCGTGAGACGGGCGATCGCGAAGTCGTGGTGGTGTTGGTCAAGGGGCACGCAACGGTGGGGTGTGAAGGGCTCGCGAGCCGCGCGATCGGCGCACGGCTCTCGCCATTCGATGGCGCACCGTGGTCCATGTACGTGCCACCGCATACGCGCTATACGATCGTGGCCGCGGACCACGTCGAACTCGGCATCTGCTCTGCGCCGGCGAAGGGAGGTCTGCCGCCGCGTTTCATTGCACCTGACGAAGTCAAGCAGGAAACCCGCGGCGCCGGCGCCAATCTGCGTCACGTGCGCCACATCCTGCCGGAAACCGAGCCGGCGGAGAGTTTGCTGGTGGTGGAATCGGTAACGCCGGCGGGCAACTGGTCGAGCTACCCGCCGCATCGCCACGATACCGACGATGGCGAGCAGCAGACCTATCTCGAGGAAACCTATTACCACCGCGTCTCGCCGCCGCAGGGCTTCGCGATTCAGCGCGTCTATACCGACGACCGCAGTCTCGACGAAACGCTCGCGGCGTACGACAAGCATGTCGTGCTGGTTCCGCGCGGCTATCACCCGGTTGCCGCGGCGCACGGCTACGACCTCTACTACCTGAATGTGATGGCCGGTCCGCGCCGCACCTGGCACGTACACAACGAGCCTGCGCATGAGTGGTTGCTACAGCCCGGCGCAAGCGTCGCGGTGGACGGCCTGCGCTGAGTTCCGTCACGGTAAGTCAGTCGCTGTCGACGTCGGGGCCTTGGGTATCGAATCCGGCGGCCTCGCGCAGGGCTTGCAGCATCGCCCGCGCACCCGGTGAGAGCCTGTCGCCGCGCCGCGTGACGATGCCCGCCGGTCCGAGCTTCAGATCGAGTTCGAGCGGTAGCGGTTCGAGCGCGCCGGCAATGCAATACGGCCGCACCGGTTCGCGCGCAAGCGGCGCGATCATATCGCTCATTTGCAGCAGACTCGTGATGACAGGCAGCGACGAACTCTCGACCACATCCGTCGGCAACGCGAGCTGCCGTTCAAGAAAAAGTTGCGTGAACTGATTGCGCATCACGTTGCCTTTCGGCGGCAGGATCCACGTTTGTGATGCCAGTTCGTTCCAGCTCAGAGTCTTGCGCTTGACGAGCGGATGGCCCACGCGTGCGAACAGCGCGTGCTGTGCTTCTGCGAGCGGGGCATAGTGGAGTTCCGCCAGATCGTCCGGATTGCGGATTCGCGCGACGATCATATCCAGCTTGCCCTCCTGCAGACGCTGCACCAGCACCTCGCTGAATTCCATTTCGATGTTCACGCGAATCTGCGGAAAGCGCTTCTTGAGCAGCGCCACGGCTTGCGGCACGAGGTTGGTGGCCGCCGTGACCTCGGTGCCGATCATTGCCTGCCCGGTCAGGCCGGCTTTGAGCGCGGACACTTCGTCGTACGCGTGCTGCAACTCTGCCAGCACGCTGCGCGCGTGGCGGATCAGCACCTCGCCGTACCAGGTGGGCTCGACCCCGCGCGGATGCCGTTCGAACAATTGCACACCCATCGTCTCTTCCAGTTCGCGCAGCAGCTTGGTCGCCCCGGGTTGGGTCATGTGCGCGGCGTCCGCCGCGCGCAATACCGAGCGATGGATGTCGAGTTGAACGATCAGGGCCAGTTGGCGCGTCTTTAGGCGCGTGGGGTCGAAGCGGCCGGTGGCCATTGCCCGCGCGCCTTCGTCCGGATGGATCGCTGAAGTCATGACGCCGTTTCCATGTATTCCGTATCGATATACATTATGAGTTATTTTTCATTATAAAAGAATACCGCCCAGTTCTACTATGCAGAAGGCGTTCTGCCGTCGAGGTAGGGCGGATTCCCATCACAGGCATCTAGACCGGCTGCAGCCGATATCCGCGGGTGCAGCCGCACAGGAGACGAAGAAGCAATGAACACCCGTACCGCAGACATCCCGCTGGAAGGCATCACAACCGACGAGTTCCTTGGCCGCGTCGCGAAGGTCCGCAGCGCACTCGACAAGGCGGGGCTGGTCGGCTTGCTCGCCTTCGGCGATTGCTGGCGTGGCGCGAACATCGGCTACTTTACCGAGTTCCGTCCACTCGACGGCGTGTCGGACATCGCGAACGCGATCCTGCTGCTGCCCGTGGACGGCGACCCCGTGCTGTTCGTGTCGGATCAATGCTTCGACTATGCGACGAGCGTTACCGCCTTCGAGGTGCGCAGCCTGCGTGAAGTCACGCAACAGGTGGAGGCCTTCTCTGCGCGGCATCGCAGCGGCACGGTCGGCCTTGCCGGCGCTGCCTATATTCCCGCGAACCTGTTGCAGCGCCTGAACGCCGGTCTCGGCGAACTGAAGCTCGAACCGACGATGGTGCTGGCCGAAATCAAGGCGGTCAAGAGCGACGCCGAAGTGGCGCTGATGCGCAAAGCGGCAGCCTTGACCGATTCGGCGATGGCCGCGATTCGCGACGCGCTCGCCGACGGCCGTCCATACACCGAGCGTGAGCTCGCTCTGATCGCTGACCGCGCGATGCTCGCGGGAGGAGCAGACCGGACCGCGTTCGATTCGATGGTGCAATCCGGTCCGCGCTCGGCGTATAACCTGGCGCGCCCCACCGACCGTATCCTGCAACCGGGCGACCTGATCATGACCGACATCGGCGCGCGTTATCGTGGGTACGTGGCCGATGGCGGACGCGGTTTTACCTACGGTCCGGCGAGTCCCGAGAAGATGGCGATCGTCGCGGCAGCGGCGCGCGCGGTTGAAGCGGGGCTTGCCGCCGCGCGCCCCGGCATGGCGGCCATGGAACTGAACGCGGTGATCCAGCAGGCGCTGGTGAAATCGAACTACGAGCAATACTCGAGCGAAGCGCGCGGCCATGGCACCGGTCACGGTACCGGTATGGACCCGGAAGAAGAAGCGCCATGGATCGGGCCGGGCAACAAGACCGTGCTGCAGGAAAACATGGTCTTCACCCTGAAGGCGACGATCACGGTGCCGAACGTCGGCGGTTTGCGCACGGAACGTATCGTGCGGTTGACCTCGGGCGGCGTCGAAACGCTCGACCAGTTCCCGATGGAACTGCACTGGTGAGTGCCGCTAATTTATCGTAACGTGCCGGCGAATCTGCGCCGCGGACACGCAGCAGTTCAAAACATAGATTCCCAGAGAAGGGAGGAGACATGAACACATCGCCCGTTTCATCCGGCAATGCGCCGGCTATTAGCCAGTCGGCCGTCAACCGTGTGCTGGTCGCTTCGGTGGTCGGGACTGCCATCGAGTGGTACGACTTTTTTCTCTATGCCACCGCATCGGCGCTGGTCTTCGCCAAGCTGTTCTTCCCCTCGTTCGATCCGGTGGTCGGCACCATTGCGGCGTTTGGCAGTTTTGCGGTCGGCTATCTCGCACGGCCGTTCGGCGCCGTGTTTTTCGGGCATTTCGGCGATCGCATCGGACGTAAGGCGACGCTTGTCGCGACGCTGACAATAATGGGCGTCGGCACCTTCGTCATCGGCCTGCTGCCGACTTACGCTTCGATCGGCGTCTGGGCGCCGATCCTGCTGGTGGCGATGCGCTTCCTGCAAGGGCTCGGTGTCGGCGGCGAATGGGGCGGCGCGGTGCTGATGGTGGTCGAAACGGCGCCGGCCAGGAAACGCGGCTTCTTCGGCGCGTTTCCGCAACTGGGCGTGCCGCTCGGACTGATGCTCTCGACCGCGGTATTCAAAGCCGTCTCGAGTCTGCCGTCGGACGCCTTCTATTCATGGGGATGGCGCCTGCCGTTCCTGCTGAGCGTCGCGCTGATCGCGATCGGCCTGTTCATCCGCCTGCGCGTCATGGAGTCGCCGGTATTCGAACAGATCAAGGCGAGCAAGCAGGTCGTGAAGGCGCCACTGATCGAATTGCTGCGCCGGCATCCGAAAGACCTCGTGCTGACGATCGGCACGCGCTTCGCGGTCGACATCACTTTCAACGTGATCAACGTTTTCGTGCTGGTCTACGGAACGACACGGCTCGGCTTGTCGCGTGGACTGCTGCTGAACGCCATCATTGTGGGCTGCGCGTTTGCGCTGATCACGCTACCGCTGTTCGGCAAACTGTCGGACGCGATTGGACGCCGGACCGTATTCATGCTCGGCGCGGTGTTCGTGGCGATCTATGGATTCGCGTTCTTTCCGTTGCTCGAGACCCGCAATCCGACCTTGATTTTCGTGGCGTACGTCTGCGGTATCGCGTTGAGCCAGGCGTCGGTGTACGGCGTGCAATCGACGTGGTTTGCGGAACTGTTCGGTACGCGGGTGCGCTATACGGGTGCTTCGCTGCCGTATCAGATCGCCGGCATCATCACGTCGGGACCGACGCCGTTGATCGCCACCTATCTGTTCGCCACATATGGCCAGACGCTGCCCATCTCGATCTATATCGCCGCGACTGCATTGCTGAGCCTCGTGTGCGCGTTTTTCCTCGCCGAGACTTTCAGGCGGGATCTGTCCGCGGAGCCGGAAGATGAGGCGGCCGCAGCGCTTGGTACGCGTGCGTCCGCTCACTCGCCGCATCCTCTGCCGCGCTGAGCGCAAATCGTTACATTCTGGCGGGCCGCCTTTCGGACCGTCTGGCGATTGAGGCACGTGGCAGTGTGCACCGGTGGGCCCGCAAGATCAAGGCGCTCGGGCACGATGTGGTGGTGTTGCATGCGAAGTTCATCCGACCGTTTGTCCGGACGAACAAGACCGACGCGGCGGATGCACGGGCAATCTGGACGGCGGTACAGCAACCAGGATGCGGACGATTACGGGCGCGTGCGAGCGGCTTAACGAAACGCCAAAAAGCGAAGAAGATTGGGCGGAGAATCGATTTCAAGTTGCGCGGCGTCGCTCGCTGAGTCGCGTGTGCGCAAGCCACTCGCACGTCGCCTGGCTGACCGGAGTGTCTCGTGAAAGTGGCGCCGACTGATGCGGCGAAACTCAGGTT
>NZ_JAQQEU010000070.1:0-35825 GCF_046026895.1 Paraburkholderia sediminicola | reverse complement strand
TATCCTTGTGCTGTCGCGTTCCTATCTCGTCGGTTCGTTGATGTTATGGTTTGCGGCCTTCATGGGCCTCCTGATTATCTACGCATTGATCAACTGGATGCCAATTCTGCTGAAGGATGCGGGCCTGAGCCTGAAGAGCGCGACGCTGATCTCTGCACTGTTTCCGCTTGGCGGCATCGGTGCTGTGCTGTGCGGCGCGCTGATGGATCGCTTCAATGCAAATCTGGTGATTGCCGCGTGCTACGCGCTCGCCGCGATCAGCCTCTTTTGCATCGGAGTGACGGGGGGAAACGTAGGCCTGCTCGTGCCCGTCGTACTCGTGTCCGGCGTGCTGATGAACACCGCGCAAGCCTCCATGAACGCCCTTGCGGCCGCCTTCTATCCAACCGAAGGGCGGGGCACCGGTGTCGCGTGGATGCTCGGCATGGGACGCTTTGGCGGCATTGCAGGCTCGTTTCTCGTGGCCGAGCTCGTACGCTGGCATTTTACCTTTGCAGGTGTCTTCGCGATGATCGCCGTCGCGGAGCCCTTTCGTGTATCGCGTTACTAGTCAAGCAGCTTGCGTCGCGGCACGTCTTCAAAACCATGCCAGATGGAGTTGAATTGTTGAGTCGTTGAACGCCGGGCAATCGGCGTTCTCTCTGGCCACGCGGTCGACGTATGCGCCGGATAGTCTCTGCGTCGCCGTAAGACCCGAGTGCGACGGTGCGCCGTTCTGGTGGCGCTTAAAGCTATCTGCAACGTCGTAGGCAATCACCATTGAGGAGGAGACTCGACATGTCCGCTGGGGCGCCCAGTGCGGCGTTCGAATATGTATCAGAAGTGTACGAGGCGATTGATTCGATGGACGAGCAGCGGTTAGTGCCCTTCCTGTCGGAGAACAGCACGTTCGTCCGTGCCAATAACGACCCGGTAACCGGACGCGAAAATCGTCTCGCGGATCGAAGTGACCTATACACGCAAAGACGGATCGACAATGACTGTCCCCGCCGTGACCGTCTGGCGGGTGCGCGATAGACGAATCGACGACTACCGTATCTACATCGACGTTGCGCCGCTGTTCGCGTATTGAGTGCAAAAGGAGCATACGCTGCTGGCAGCCGCCGGCTCGCATGCTGCACGCGGAAACCACGGCGAAGGAAGTGCGAATCTCACGCAGCCGCGCTAGCGCTGCCGGTTCGGACTTTCGAATCCTGCCACGAGTGCATCGAGCAAGTGTCGGACGGCCGGGACCATGCCTCGGCGCGTCGGGAAAATCGCATGGACAAGGCCCGGCGTGGTAGCCAGATCAGGCAGCAGGTGCAGCAGGCGGCCGGCCTCAATATCCGCCTCAACCAGCTCCCTGGGCAACATTGCCAGGCCCACGCCGGATATCGCCGCAACGCGAAGGCTGGCCAGATCGTCAGTCGCGAGACGCGGCTGATGCGTCCAGGATGTCACGCGCCCCTCAGCGTCGACCAGCTGCCAGACAAATCGCTCGCTGCTGCTGGCCATGGAGAGGGTGGGCCATTCCTTCACGGATTCGATTGAACTGGGCACCGGATGGCGTGCAGCCAAGTCGGGACTAGCGACCAGAATGTGAATCGACAATCCCAACTGGCGGACGGCGAGATCGGTGTTCTCCAAGGGCGGGAGCCTGACCCGGATGGCAAAGTCCAGACCTTCCTCGACGACATCCACGCGGCGGTTGGTTCCACCCAGCAGGACCTGGACATCAGGGTTGTCCTGCACGTATCGCGCGATGATGGTGGAGAGGCCGGACTCCAGTAAGGCCACGGGGCAGGCGATGCGGACGGTGCCCTGTGGCCTGGAGCGCGTGCGGTCCACGATATCTTTGGCGGCCTTTGCTTCAGCCACCAGCGCAAGGCAATGCTGGTGGAACTGCCGCCCGGTTTCGGTCAACGACAAGCTTCGGCTCGTGCGATTGAGCAGGCGCACACCAAGTTCTTCTTCCAGCGCGCGAATGCGCCGGCTAAGTTTCGACGTTTGCAGGGCGAGGTTGCGAGCGGCGGCCGTATAGCTTCCGTGCTCGACCACCGCTGCGAAGAGCCGCAGATCGTTGAGGTCATTGATTGCGTTCATGAGCTAACTCCAATTGCTTCTGATCGTTCTATTCGCGGCAACGATGCGTATCGGCAATGGATCTATGCGCGAGTCCGTTGGAAATATAGCATTGTCTCCATCGACTGCATCAGCGCTGAATTCGGTCAGGCGCAGGTGAAGAGCGTCGCATTGGCGCTCGCGGGAAACGGAGATGGCATGCTCACACACAGGCGTTGGGAATCACTGGACAGGGCGGAACTCGGCTGGCTGCGCGCGAGACAACACTTCTCGGTCAGCACCGACGGCAATTCCGCGCACGCCGCCTTGGGTCCCCTGATTGTCTGGAACGATGACGAGATCGCTGTTGGCAGCGGTTTTCCCATGCACGGGCACCGTGACATGGAAATCATCACCTATGTGCGCCAGGGCTTTCTCGGTCATCGAGACACGTTGGAGTCCGAAGGAACGATCCACGCAGGCGATGTCCAGGTTATGAGCGCCGGCACGGGCATACGCCACGCCGAGTTCAACCGGGGCGAGGTGCCACTCAAGCTTTATCAGATCTGGCTGCGACCCCGTGAAGCGGGTGGCAAACCCGCGTGGAATACCAAGCCGTTTCCTAAAAGCGACCGGTCTGGGCGCTTCGTAGTCCTTGCCAGCGGACTCGCCGGCGATGAGGGTGCGCTTCCTGTTCGCGCCGATGCGCGTGTGCTTGGCGCGATGCTAAAAGCAGGAGATAGGGTTCGACACGAGCTGAGTGCAGGACGTCGTGCCTATCTCGTCGTGGCGTCGGGACGCATCGAAGTAAATGGCGAGCCGGTTGGGCCGCTAGACGGTGTGGCGATCGCGGATGTCGCTGTGGCGCAGATTTCCGCTCTTGAAGATTCTGAGCTGGTGATGGTGGACGCCGGCTAACTCTTTTTTATTCCACCTCCGGTAATTCATTTCAGGAGATTGACATGGAACGTTTCAAATTTATTCCGTTGCTAAGCCGTATTCTGATCGGTGCGCCGTTTGTCATGAGCGGCCTGGGCAAGATCGCAGCATACGGCGCGACCGTTGGCTATATCGCGGCCATGGGGCTGCCCGTCCCACCCCTCGCGTTCGTCGTCGCCGTGTTGACGGAGCTGGGCGGCGGCCTGTTGTTGCTATCGGGCTATAGGGCTCGCACGGTGTCGCTCGCGATGGCGGTGTTCTGCGTGGTGACTGCGATTTTCTTTCATCACAACTTCGCGGATCAAAACCAGATGATTCACTTCCTCAAGAACGTAATGATGGCTGGCGGCCTCCTGCAAATCACCTGGTTTGGTGCCGGCGCGTTCAGCATGGACGCCCGCTCCGGACGGATAGCTTTGCGTGTCTCGCCTCTGAAGGCGGGCTAGGACAACGGACCGTATCCTGAACCTTCGCTGGAGACTGCGCGTGTCAGATTCCAGCGAGACCAAAGAGAGCCGCAACCGAACCAAACGAAAGCCGTCGCGTGACTTGCGGGTATAACCTGAGCCTGCCGGTCACTCATATCTGTATTCCGGCTGCGATGATGACGGAGATGGCGAGGACCCACAACTCGACGGCGGTGAAGCGGGGGTATCTAATTTTCATCATCCTTATCCTCATGCCCACGACAGGAACTTCATCGGGTACTTATCCTCTAGACGTCACCGTGTGCTCTGTCGCATTGATGCATGGCGGTCCAGCCC
Organism: Paraburkholderia sediminicola; assembly: GCF_046026895.1. Taxonomy (GTDB): domain Bacteria; phylum Pseudomonadota; class Gammaproteobacteria; order Burkholderiales; family Burkholderiaceae; genus Paraburkholderia; species Paraburkholderia sediminicola_C. The sequence goes on along the minus strand of NZ_JAQQEU010000070.1, from coordinate 32,082 downwards.
CTGCGCTGCTTTACTCATGCGACTCTCCAATCAACCGAAACGGCTGACAGAATGGAAATTCCGATATCGGCAGGTGGCAATCGCTTCAGCGTCGGACTGTGAAGCGGCCTGTGTGAACGCAACCGACCAACGGCCGCAGATATCTCGATAGCGGATCGAATAGGTGAACATGGCAATCTCCCTGTCTGTGAGTAGCCGGTGCATTCGCCATCAACGGGGCTGTGGCGCCTTTCGTCGCCGATGCGGAAGGGTTCATATCATTCCGGTCATCGTTGGCTACTGGCTGACTGCAAATCCGCCGCATTCCTCGGTCATTTCGGCGAAGCACTGCGCACAGCAGACAGCGGTGATATTCGGCCAAAGGCTCACGTGCTTCCGAACGTCTTCCTTCAACTCTCCGCATTCATTGCAGCGATCCAGCACACGGACCTGCAGCGGGCGGGCGTGCCACTTTTCGAGCGTGTTCATGTCAGCCGCCCTCGTGTTGAACTGCTGCTTCGGCGGCGACGATGTTCGCGCTTATCCACCGCAGTTCTGCGGGCGCCGGATCATCTCGGCGCGGCTTGAGCAAATCTCTTGCGATCGTCCTCATTGTGGCCCTCACTGGATCCAGATGTTGCCAGGTTCAACGGTCTCGCAATACAATTTCCTGTTTCAACCAGTGGACAAACGTGTACCCGTCGTACGCGTTGCTACCGATACAAACCCAGTTGTGCAGAACGTCTGACATGGCTGACATTCAAATCGCAAAGACCATGGAGTCAAGATAGACCGACGACTCCGGGAAAACTATTCTACGAACGTTCGCTGCAGTGCTACGTGGACATAGTTCGCTTATACGTTCGGATACCTCGATCCCTCCTCCAGTCGGCCAGCTTCGGCCGTAGCAGCACGGCGGTCATCCAGCAGGCAAGGTGACGCGGCCCGGCGCGGACACGTACCTCAAAATGACGCTGCATGCCATTGGCGGGACGGCACGCGACGCGTCATATTGTGCCGGAGCGATCAGGGCGACGCGACAGGATGCGCCGCGTCGCTGCCTCGCCAGTCGGTCCTGCTGCTGAGATGCCAGACGTTCGCTGGCGGCGCATTCAGCCAGACAGTTTTGATGCGATGCCACCGCAAGCCTATCGGGGCCGTAAATGGGACTCTCGGTTGATACGTGAATTGCACAAGACGTCGGGCGCGGTCCGCGTGGAGCAGATCGGCGAAGGCCGCAACCGTTGGTTCGACGACGCCAGACGAAAGCGAACGAAACGGCAGCCCCGAGACGATAATCGTCTTCGCTGGCAATCCTCGCAGAACCGAAACGTTCTCATGGAATGCGCCGCCGACCACATGGGCCTGTGGAAATCGCCCTTTCAGTTCGGTGGCCAGTTGATCTCCTAGCTCGAATACGATCAACCGCGCTGACGGGTGCCGGCGCACGAGGGAGTCCGTCACGACTCCGGTGCCAGCCCCCACCTCGACGATCGCCTCGAACGCCTCGACGCCGTCGGCCATGGCATCGGCGAGAGAACGCGAGGAAGGAGCCACTGCGCCTACGGTTGCAGGGCTTCTTAGCCAGTGCTTGAAGAAACTCAGGTTCATGCGGGGAAGGGAACACGACGTCGGAGGGTCTACGAACGTCCCCGAGTCGTGATGCAATTGCGGAAACCGCTCCGACGATAGCAGGTAGAAGTTAACGCGAAACGGACGGGACCATTACAGATTTGCAATGAGGCACTTTTTATTCCGAGGCCGGCCCTCCGTTGCCGAGAAGGCCGGTGCGGCCGCAATGGGTCCCCATCTGCCGATGGCGTGCGGCTGCGAGCGTTCGGCGACTGACGTTGCTCATCAAGTTGTCGACCTACCCCGGGGCGTGTAGCCTTCGCTGCAATAAACGCGTGAATCGTGTATGTTCCGGCGCGGTGATAGGCCACTGCGGCGTATGCCATTTGTCAGCTAAGCGTACCCGATAGCGCCAGGCTCAGGTGCCAGGGAATGCTGCTTCAGTAGCTTGCGATCAAAGGACTGGAAAGCATCATGAACAAGAGAGATACCAATGCGGCCGGCTCGGACGGCGGTGCGCGTCGTGGCGGCGTCGTCGCTGGACTCGTCTACGTGTTCGAGCAGGTCATGCCTGACCCGTTCGTCCTTGCAATTGGCCTGACCGTCGTTGTAGCCCTGCTGGCCGTGGTTTTCGCGCCGCACGCGTCGCTGCCAGTGATCCTGACCTCATGGTACGGTGGCACGTTCAACATTCTCGGCTTCGCGCTGCAGATGATCCTGATTCTGGCGACTGGTTACGCAATCGCCGACGCACCGCTCGTCCAGCGCGGCTTGCGGGCAATGGCAGCCAAAGTACACTCGCCGACTCGCGCCGCGCTGTTGGTCTTCCCGATCGTCGCGGTGGCCGCGTGGCTCAACTGGGGGCTCGGCCTCGTTGTAGGTGCGCTTTTGTCGCGCGAAATCGCCAAGCGTGTGAAAGTCGACTTTGCATGGCTCGTCGCGGGTAGCTATTCGGCGTGGTCCGTCTGCAATAGTGGCTTGTCCAGTTCCATTGCGTTATCGCAGGCGTCGCACGGCAACGCCTTAAACCTTGTCGAGAAAGCCACGGGGCAGGTGATTCCGCTGAGTCAGACCGTGTTCGCGCCTTTCGTATTCATCCCGACTCTACTGGTCGTTGTCGTGATGACGGCGATCTTCATCAGGATGCATCCGAAGCAAGAGGATGTCGTCGCGTTCAATCAAACTGAGCGCGAGCCTGCAGCCGCGGCAGAGGCCGATCCGCATGCACGGGGCGCGGAGGCATCGTCTTTCGCTGCGCGTGCTGAACGGTCAATGCTCGGTACGCTGTTCGTACTGGCGTTGGGCGTCGGTTATCTGGCGATGACGTGGTACAGCAAGGGCTTCGAACTGGACATCAACACCACGATCCTGATCTTTTTGCTGTTCGGGTTGGCGCTACAGCGCACACCGATTGCGTATGCCGATGCGATTCGCCGCGCAGCGCGGCAGACTGGTTCGATGCTGCTGCAATATCCGATGTACGGCGGCATCATGGGCATCATGACAGGGACCGGCCTGGCGTCGACGATTGCCAAGACCTTCGTGGCGATTGCGACGCCGGTCACACTTCCTGTGTTGAGCTATTTCAGCTCGCTGATCATCACGCTGCTGATTCCGAGTGCGGGTGGGCATTGGGCCGTGCAGGGCCCCTTCGTCCTTCCCGCCGCGCTTAGCCTGCATGCTTCGGTTCCGCGCACCGCCATGGGAGTTGCGATGGCCGAAAACGTCTCGAACATGCTGCAACCGTTCTGGGCCGTACCCGTCGTGGCTATCGCTGGTATTCGCATCCAGCGGGTTATGGGTTACACGGCGATCACGTTTGCTGTATCGCTCGTCATCTACGCGGCGGCGCTTTGGCTGATTCCTTGATCCGGCCACGGCGGGTTGGAAAAGATCCGAACCCGGATTGTCGTAAATGAAGAGTTTCCCTATTCCCAGGAGAACTTCGGGAAAGCCCGACGTCATATTTGTGTGCCACGAGCCGATATAGGCGAGCAGCTTTCGCCGGCTCTGCTGGTCGATCCCTCTTTTGCGCAGCGCGTCGCGATAGAGCCTGGCGTAGCGTGCAGCGGGATGTCGCCCGTCGCCGCTGCCGGCTTCCTCAACTGCAGAGCTATTGATGTACCGGTTTCCGCGGGATGCCAGGGAGATCAGGCAGTGCCCAGGCGGGATTCGGCAATCCGCTTCAGACTATCGGGAGTTGAAGCAGATGCAGCCAACTGCTCAAGCAAGTCCCTGGCTCTCTTTTCGTCTTTGGGCCCACCATCGCCAAGCGTCAAACTCGTCGCCAGGTTAAGTATCGACCGGGGCAGCCCTCGCGAGGCCAAAGCCTCAAGGAGATGACGAGCCACTTCGGGTTCCCGGTTTCGGTTGCCGCTTAGCAACTCATCAGCAATCGATTCGGCAGACCTCAGCGAGCTTTCGTTCTCCGTTCTGTGTATGCCAGCCATGAGCGCCTGTTCGAATTGGCCAACAGGATGGTGCACGGCGTGAGCCAACGTGCTAAGCGCTTGTTGAAAACTCAGATCTTCCTTTGAGCCTGCAAACGGTATGGGTGTTGGGTCCCGGCCCTCTTCGTGCGCATGCGCGGCCGATGGTTGCCACCATCGAACCAAGTCGTCCGCGGATTCACCATGAAGGTCAACTGACGATGCGAGCAATTGTGACGCCTGATAGACGCGTCGCTGGGTTAGGGTCGCGCTGTCACACGCCTCGTCGAGCGTGGAAGCTACTGCGCTGCCCAACTCGTTGTGGAGGTCGGTCCAGTCTCGATAGCCGAAGACTTCGGAGGTCACCTGTCGCGCCTGGGATTCCTTCAGAGAAAGGCGGTATTTAAGCCGATTGGCGGCCCGCGTCGGGATAGACGCGTTCTGGAAGTAGATACGCATGGCTTGGTCCGGGTTTCCGTGCCGACGGGCCTCCACAGCCGGCACGGAATCGAAATCAACTGTGAGGCGGCGCAGGGGGCGTAACGCCCCGTGAGAAAAAATACAGTCGGTTTCTCATGCAGTCAATCCCATTCCAGGAGAGTAATTCGCGCGATAACGCATGATCCAGGCGCGAGGCGGCGGCCGGTGCAATCAACCCGGCCCGGGACGGGATACCGGTCTTGCCTGCGGCGCATACGATGTGCGCTGCATGAGACGCATACGCGGGCGTTGCCTGCACTTTCCTGCACTAGAATGGATTATCACTACGCTGCCAGGCGTCGCTGGCAATATCTGGCCAGCACGACGTACGGGATTCTCTTTGGAGGAATGCCATGCCGACTTACCAGTACAAGTGCGAGAAGTGCGGTGAAACATTCGAACATGCCGAGCATCTTGCCGAACATGCCACCGCTCAACCGGCTTGTCCGAAGTGTGGAAGCGAGAAGGTTCAGCACATACCCACGCCATTTGTCGCGAAAACGTCCAGAAAGAGCTGAAATCTGTCTGAGCGAGCCAAGGCATAATCCGGCGGCCAATTCCGCCCGCTTGAAGATCGCTTTCGACCGTCCGGTAGCGAGCTCGCAGGCGACGGTCGCGAATCAAGACTGACCCGACGCTCGTCGGCGAGATAGCGTGACAACGCGAAACGCTCCAGAGTGCACGGAATAGATTGCAACTCGGATGTGTTTGCCCCGTAAATGCCCTTTTGGGTCGCTGATAGGGGTGCGTTCCATGGCTTCCATTTTCCGTCCGCTTGCGCGCTTGACCGTGGCGGCCGCTGCGATGGCGATGCTGAACACAAGTCTTATCGCATTTGCAGCCGGACCGGCCAACGCAACTGCCGAAGAAGTCCCGTTTCTGTCCGAGAATGACAAGGCCATGACGAAGATGATGGACGACATGTCCATCATGCCGTCTGGTGACGTCGACCACGATTTCGTCGCGATGATGGTGCCGCACCATCAGGGCGCCATCGACATGGCCCGGGCTGAATTGCGCTACGGGCACAACGAACGGTTGCGACGCATCGCGCAAGAGATTGTCGTGGAGCAGCAGCAGGAAATTATCGCCATGCGCCTCGCGCTGGGCCAGTCGCTGCCCCCGCCGGCACCCGCGCCCGAGCAGCAGCGCGCCCCGGCCCCGGTGCCCGCTCCGGCATCACCCATGTCCCCTGGCGACACGCAAATGCGCATGCATAAGGAGCCGTGATGAAACGCACGTCGATTCTCGCCACCGCGCTGACAACCATCGCAATGGTTGTCGTCCGATCCACGTGGGCGGGCCAGGCCCCTGGTTCGCTGTCCGATCCGGACATACCGGTGAGCCACCACGATCGTGTCTATGCCGCCGAGCAATTCTCGAACACCGTATCCGTGACTGATCCGGCCGACAACCGGCTGATCGGCGAGATTCGCCTGGGCGAGCCGTCGCCGGGAAATTTCAGCCCGCTGTATCACGGTCAGGTGCTCGTGCATGGCATGGGTTACTCACCAGACCATCGGACGATTGCGGTGGTGTCAATCGGCTCGAACTCGGTTTCGTTCATCGACACGCAAACCAACGCTGTCAAGCATGTCACCTACGTGGGCCGCTCGCCGCATGAGGCATTCTTCACTCCTGACGGCAAGGAAGTGTGGGTGACCGTGCGCGGAGAAAACTACGTAGCGGTTCTCGACGGCAAGACTTTCGAAGAAAAGACCCGGATTATTGTTCCGGCCGGCCCAGGGATGCAGATCTTCTCGCCGGACGGGCAATACGGCTACGTGTGTTCGTCGTTCAATCCAGAGGTCGAAGTGATCTCCGTGGCCGATCATACGATTGTCGGCAACGTGAAGCAGGCCAGCCCGTTCTGCCCGGATCTCGCGGCGACGCCGGACGGCAGACAGGTATGGTTCACCCTCAAGGACGTCGGCAAGACTCAGGTGTTCGATGCGCGTCCGCCATTCGCGCTCCTGAAGACCATCGATACGGGTCCGATCACGAACCATGTGAACATCGTGCGTAACGCCAACGGCATGTTTGCTTACGTGACGGTGGGTGGCCTGAATCAGGTCAAGGTCTTCCGCACCGACGACTTCTCGCAGGTCGCGACAATACCCGTTGGTAGTCTGCCGCATGGTATCTGGCCGTCGGGCGACGGCAGCCGCGTCTATGTCGGCCTTGAAAACGCCGATGCAATGATCGCCATCGATACGCTGACCAACAAGGTCATTGCCACTGTGCCGATTGGACAGGCGCCACAGGCGGTGGCGTATGTGCCGAACGCGGTTGCGGAGGGAGACGGCACGCAAAATACCGTACCGCCTGGCGTGGCGGGACAAGCCGACCATTTGATGATGGTGCCGGCTGGAACGGGCAAGTCGGCAGAGCCGGCCGCCGCGCCTACCAGCGTCGCGCTGTTCGACCAGGGACTGGTGCAGGTGCTGCAGGCGGCGGTCACCGGCCTTCAGTCGAAGCAGCCGTATGTCCTTGGTCTGTCGAACAATCCCGACGGCAGTGGCAACGTGGACGTGCTAGCGAACTTCATGACTAACCCGGCCGGTTCGGCCATCGTGAATACAATCGGCCAGATTCGCCAGGTGGTCACGCCGGGCATGAGCACAGCTCGCGACACCCGCCGCTACCTCGTGATCGCCCCGCAAGTGGCAGGCAAGCCGGGTGCACCGGTGCAGGTGCAGGCGCGGTAAAGCCAGCTTGCAGCCGCTGGACAGTGAACTCTCCGAAACTGCCGCCGAGCAGTTCTACTCGTTGGTCATGTAAGCAATCCATACCACGTCAGCAGTTTCGCGCCTTGCCGACCTTATCGCGTCACGACCCCTGTACTCACGCAGGTGCTCGGCTGGTCCATGGAAAATTGCGGGGACGATGGAGCACGCGTGGCAGCGGCTTTGGGCTATCTGTCTCCTGTTGCCTATGAGGCGCACCCGACAGCGAAAGAACCTGTCTGTCTGTCGGAGATAACTTGGCCGCTGCACAGACGCCACTGTGTCGAAGAGCACGGCAGCATATCCCGCACGCTTGGCAGGATTCAGCGCTTCGTTCCCGTTGTCGGACACCGGCTGTTGGGCCAATACTGGCTCTCATCGACACGCCGCACGGTACGCGATGATCGGATGCATCGCACTCCGCAGTGTATGTTTCGCGGAGGAGCGGATGTCTGCATCAATCGCTTCGAAAGGAGTCGCGAATTCAGCGACGATTGTCGAAGCCTGGAAGCACGCATGTGCGCCACCCACTTGCCAACTGAGGAACAGGAAAATGAGCACCACGATTGCAGGCATCAAGATACCCGACAGCGCAATTGCACGCGCGGCCACCCAGCTGGTACGCGATACCGAAACCGATCTGCTGTACAACCACTCGCGGCGGGTTTTCCTGTTCGGCGCGCTCAGCGGCGAACGCAAGGGCCTGAAGTACGACCCGGAACTGCTGTACCTCGGCGCCATGTTCCACGACATGGGCCTGATGCCGGCGTATAGCAGCGAAGGCTACCGCTTCGAAGTGGATGGCGCCAACGCCGCGCGTGATTTCATGACGCAACACGGCATGAACGAGTACGACATCGAACAGGTGTGGTTGTCGATTGCGCTGCATACCACGCCAGGTGTGCCTGAACATCTGAAGCCGGTGGTCGCGCTCGTCACCGCCGGGGTCGAGATGGACGTGCTTGGGATGGCCTTCCACGAGTTCAGCGACGAACAGCGGATTCAGGTGGTAGCGGCGCATCCGCGCGAGAAGATGTTCAAGAACGGCATCATCGATGCCTTTGCGCAGGGAACGATCAGGAAGCCCGAGACGACCTTCGGCAACGTCAAGGCGGACGTGCTCGAACTGCGCGATCCGTCGTACAAGCGCCTGAATTTCTGCCAGATCATCCTGGGTTCCGCATGGGACGACAGCAACGCCGGTCACGCTCACGATGCGACCTGCGGTTGCAACAGCGCAGCGAAGGCGCAGGACAACTGAACGGCCACCGTCACCCTATTGCGAACCTGGAGGATTTTTCATGAAAAAGCTGACTACCGTTTTCGGCGCACCTGTCGTCGATAACCAGAACATCAAGACCGCCGGTCCACGTGGTCCGGCATTGCTCGAGGACGTATGGTTTCTCGAGAAATTGGCCCACTTCGACCGTGAAGTGATTCCTGAACGTCGCATGCACGCGAAAGGCTCCGGCGCATTCGGCACCTTTACCGTGACCCACGACATCACGCAGTACACCCGCGCGAAGATCTTCTCGGAGATCGGCAAGAAGACGGAGATGTTCGCGCGCTTCTCAACCGTGGCGGGTGAACGCGGCGCAGCGGACGCCGAGCGGGACATTCGCGGCTTCGCGTTGAAGTTCTACACTGAAGAAGGCAACTGGGATCTGGTCGGCAACAACACGCCGGTGTTTTTTCTGCGCGATCCGCTCAAGTTCCCCGACCTGAACCATGCGATCAAACGCGATCCGCGCACGGGCTTGCGCAGCGCGGAGAGCAACTGGGACTTCTGGACGCAACTTCCGGAAGCGCTGCATCAAATCACGATCGTCATGAGCGAGCGCGGCATTCCGAAGACGTTCCGCCACATGCACGGATTCGGCAGCCACACCTTCAGCTTTATTAATGCCGCAAATGAGCGCTTCTGGGTGAAGTTCCATTTCCGCTCGCAGCAGGGTATCGAGAACCTCACGGATGCAGAAGCGGAAGCGCGCGTCGGCCGTGATCGCGAAACGCATCATCGCGACCTGTATGAAGCGATTGAACGCGAGGAGTTTCCGCGCTGGACGTTGTACGTGCAGATCATGCCGGAGAAGGAAGCGGGCAGCTACCCGATCAACCCGTTCGATCTGACGAAGGTCTGGCCGAAGCGTGACTTCCCGCTCATCGAAGTCGGTGTGGTCGAGTTGAACCGCAATCCCGCCAATCATTTTGCCGACGTCGAACAGGCCGCTTTTGCTCCTGCCAACGTGGTGCCTGGTATCAGCTTTTCGCCCGACAAGATGTTGCAAGGCCGGCTGTTCTCGTACGGAGACGCGCAACGCTATCGCCTGAGTGTCAACTACCATCAGGTTCCGGTGAATGCGCCGCGCGGTGCGAAGTACGTGCATAGCTATCACCGTGACGGACTGTTGCGCGTCGATGCCAACATGGGCGGCGCCACGCCGTATGAACCGAATACGCGGGGTGAATGGCAGGAGCAGCCGGACTTTCGTGAACCGCCTTTGTCGATCGAAGGGTCGGCGGATCACTGGAATCATCGCGTCGACGACGACTATTACTCGCAGCCAGGCGCGTTGTTCCGTCTGATGACGGCGGAGCAGCAGCAGACATTGTTCGACAACACGGCGCGAGCGCTGAACGGCGTATCGAACCCGGTCCGGCAATTGCATATCGAACACTGCACGATGGCGGATCCGGCGTACGGTGCGGGTGTGGCGAAGGCAATCGCTGCGCTGGAGAAAGCATCGGCATAGTCGATGTCTCTTTCCAGGTGGGCTCAGGGCTGTGCGCCGCTCAAGAGGGCAAGGGCCGTCTCGATCGTCAGTTCGCGGCCCCGCATAGCCGCAGGTGGAGGTGTTTCGTTGCCGAATTGGCTTCTGGGCCGGGCGCGTTCTAGTTTTTGGACGCGCGCCGGCGTTTCGAAGATGCCACTATCCATGTCGTCGTGACTACTGGGAAAGCCCCGTTAAGGTTGTCGGATCGGGCGGCAATCGTGATCAATGGCAAAGACAATGGACCACAGCCGCGGCGACGGGCGGCGCTACTACGCGTTGCATACCGGACGCCGCGCCGCTGCGGTCATTAGGCTGATCCAGTCGACAAAGAATGAATGGCTGTGACCCTTACGCCTGTCTCAAGTACGTCACCGTCACGGACGACGTACCGGCCCGTGTCAACACCGCAAGTCTTTCAGTGCGCTGCGCGAGAAGGTCTTCGCTTCGTCTATTCCTCGCATGAACGTGATTGATACGCCGTCTTCTTTTGAACGTGGCGGCGCACCCCGCTAACGCTCGGACGAAGCTGAGTGGCGATAGCAGCCGGAGAACAGAGTGACGAGCTTGTCCCGGTCGCCGCCGCAAGCGTGCGTGAGGGCATGTGTGGGACCGTGGATGAACTTGTTGGTGAGCGCCTGCGACAGTGCTTCGAGCACCGCGGCAGGGTCGTCGCCACGAGCGAGCATTTTCTGCGCGCGTTCGAGTTCGACGCGCCGCAGCGCGTCGGCCTGCGTGTGCATATGGCGGATCACCGGCACCACGCTGCGCTGCCCGAGCCACTGCATGAACCCTTGAACGCGCGTCTCGATGATCGCTTCGGCTTGGGCAACCGCGGCCTGACGCATTGCGGTGCCTTCGCGCACGATTGTGCTGAGATCATCGACCGTGTAGAGGAAGACGTCTTCGAGCCGCCCGGCTTCCGGTTCGATGTCGCGCGGCACTGCGAGGTCGAGCATGAAAACAGGCCGGTGCTTGCGCGCCTTGATTGCGCGCTCCACCGCTTCAAGGCCGATGATCGGCAACGAGGACGCGGTGCACGACACCACGATGTCGAACTCGTGCAGCCGCTCGCGCAGGTCCGCAAGTGGAATCGCCTGACCGCCGAAGCGTTTGGCGAGCTTGCTGCCGCGCTCGGGGGTGCGATTCGCCACCACCAGAGCGCGCGGCGCTTGCGCCGAGAAATGGGCGGCGCACAACTCGATCATCTCGCCCGCGCCGATGAACAACACGCGCTGGCTAGAGATCTTATCGAAGATCCGCTGCGCCAGGCGCACCGCGGTGGCGGCCATCGATACCGAATGCGCGCCGACGCCGGTCTGGCCGCGCACTTCCTTTGCGGCCGAGAAGGTACGCTGGAACATCTGGTTCAGATACGTACCCATCGCGCCGACTTCGGACGCGGTGCGCACGGCCTCTTTCATCTGGCCGAGAATCTGCGTTTCACCGAGCGCCATCGAGTCGAGGCCCGACGCGACTCGCATCGCGTGGCGCACCGCCTCCGATTGTGGCAGCGTGTAGATATGCGGCGCCAGTTCGGCAGCCTCGATGCCGTGATAAGCGGAGAACCACGCAATCGCGTGCTCAGGCGCGGCGCGGTCATCCGTCGCGCAGTAGATTTCGGTGCGGTTGCAGGTCGACAGGATCGCCGCTTCAGACAGCGCGTCGCCGCTTAACGCGAGCCTACTCATCGCCGGCGCGCCATGCGCTGCACCACCGCGCGGACTATTGTGCCTGTGCCACGCCGCTTTTAGCGTCTGCAGGGCGGGCCGGATCTGTTCGAGCGGGAACGCCACTCGTTCGCGCAAGGCGACCGGCGCGGTGTGGTGATTAATTCCGATCGAGAGCAGTTGCATGTTAGGACGATGAGTCGGCAGAAAGGCTTGTCAGCAATACTATTGCTTGCGACGCGCGGCTGCAAATGGGTTGTCTTTATAGATCTGATAGAGGCGGTGAGTCGTTTGCGGTCAATCGAAGCCCGTAGCGAAAGGGGCGTGTAATGCATCAAGGTGGGGTCTCGGCCTCTTTGCCATCCCTATCTCTCGGGTGGGTGGGCTCCAGGTGAACCCCGCGACGAGTTCGGCGGCAAGAACCTTCGGGCGGCGCACCTATTTGCTGATGACGTGTAGCCCGCTCACACGCGTTCACAACTTTTTGGCCTGACGGATGGAATATTCGCGCGTGTTATTCGCTACTCACCATGCGTTTTTATCTAGCCAGTTCAGCCATTGCAATCGCACGAGATCGCACGCGAATTAAGTCTTCGTCGCGGGAATAAACCGCGCGTCCTCCTCGTTCAATGAGCGTTAGGCCTTTGGACAGAACAAGGAGGACGCTTATGAAGTCTCTACTCGGCGTGTTCGGTGTCGTAGCATGCGGCGCGGCCATCGCGACTCTCGTGTCATGCGGCGGCGGCTCCAGTTCGAACAGTTCGAACAATTCGCCCCCCGCCGTCCAGTCGTCGTTCGCTGCGACGGCGCTCGTGTCGGATGGCGTAGTGTCCGCCCCGCACACTGACGCGAATCTGAAAAACGCTTGGGGCGTCGCCTTCAATCCGAAAGGTTTCGTCTGGGTCGCGGACAACGGCACCAATGTCGCGACACTCTATGACGGCAACGGCGTGCCGCAATCGCTAGTCGTCACGATACCCGACGGCAAGAACGGTTCGGCGTCGCCCACGGGCATCGTCTTTAACGGCACACAAAGCTTCACCGTCACGGAAAACGGCAAAACCGGCGTCGCTGCCTTCATCTTCACGGGCGAAGGCGGCACCATCACCGCGTGGGCGCCCGCCGTGGGGCCGACCAACGCGTTCGTCATGTACGACGACGGCACGGGTGGGGCGGTGTACAAGGGTCTCGCGCTCGCCGCGATGAACGGCAACAACTTCCTTTACGCGACCGACTTTCATAACAACAAGATCGATGTCTTCAATACCGGCTTCACCAAGGTCGCGATGCCAGGCGCCTTCACGGACCCGGCGATACCGGCCGGCTTTGCGCCATTCGGCATTCAGGCGATCGGTTCGAATCTGTTCGTCACTTACGCGATGCAGGATGCGGCCAAGCACGACGATGTCGCGGGCGCGGGACTCGGTATGGTCGATGTGTACGACACGGCCGGCAACCTGAAGCAGCACTTCGCGACGGGCGGCGCGCTGAACGCGCCCTGGGGCATAGCGCAAGCGCCCGGCAACTTCGGCTCGATGAGCGGCGCGATCCTGATCGGCAATTTCGGCGACGGCACGATCAACGCGTTCAACGCATCGAGCGGCCAGTCGATGGGGCCGCTCGATGGACCGAACGGCAGTCCGATCGTCGAGCCTGGCTTGTGGGGTATCGCGTTCGGCAACAACCTCAGCAATCAGCCTTCCAATACGCTGTTCTTCGCGGCGGGGCCGAATGACGAAGCCAATGGCGTCTATGGAAGGATCGATTTGAATACGACGCCGAGCTCTGGCACGAACACGGGTTCGGGTACGGGCACAAGCACGGGCGGAGGAACGAGCATCGGCATGTAGCGCTGACCGCGCAATAGACAACGGCCGTTCTCCACGCGAGAACGGCCGCATTGTTTTGCGAGGCGACGCGCGCCTCAGAGCTGGCGACGCAACGCGGCAGGCTATGCAGGTGAGAAAAGTCGGACTAGATCCGATTGGATGTTTCTTGGTGCAGCGCTGTTAGCCATACCCCTTTGGATACTGACTGAAGATCCGACCCTCTCGGTCTGTCTGGTGATGCTCATCGAACTTGCCGGTCTCGGTCCGACGGTCCGCAAGACTATTTGTGATCCTTGGGGCGAAAGCCTCGCCTATTTCGCTTTGTGTGTCGTCAAATATGCTCTTGCGATACTGGCCTTGTGACAGTGGACGCTGGCAGTCGCATTTTATCCAGCTGTCAACATCATGGCTTCAGCCGGCATTTGCATCCTGATGGTTGTTCAGCGTTATCGTGTCCGCTCGGGTAGCGCCTTCCATTAATCGAACCCAGATTGATGCCGTAGCGCGGCCATTGTCTTTGGTGGGCCGACTCCGGAAGCTCGAAGTACGAGATATCAAGGGCTACCCGTGGCCATCAATCCAGGCGCGGGCCCAGTCCAGGCCAGCATGCTGTGCTTCGTCCTCGGTATCGAAATAGCCGAGAATCCCCGACGCTTCGACAAGCTTGCCAGATCGCGTGATCGTCCCACTGGCGGCGAAGCGCTCCGGCTGCAAGATGGCTTCCTGCTGGAGGATGGCATGACCCCAGATGCTGTAGCCGTTATAGCTCTGTGACTCCATCAGCGGATCAACTCTGCTGACATGCTGCGGGAATCGACGCGAAGCACATTGCCCTCAGGGGTGATCTGGCGCGGGATTTCAGACATATCGGGTGCGTGTGGCGGCAGGTTCTCTCGAGGGTTGGTTTTCGTCGCAAGCTTTGCAGCCGGCGTGGGTGCGCGCCGCGTGTAAAGCTTGATTGCATGCATAGCTCCGCGTCGATGAAGTGCCGCTTTATGGGCGGTCTTGACGTGGTGCGGCGCGCTTGCCCGTGCTTCGGGCGGGTTCCAGACCTCAACATAGCTGCCGGCCGCGTACGCGGTCGGAGCAAACGCCATCAGTACAATCAGCTGGCCGATTTTTCTCACGAATCCTCCTTGCTACCTTTTCGCTCGAGCCACTCTCTGCAACCGACGCCAAGTCCTACGCAGCCGCTGCAGTATCGCCGGTTCCTAACCGCATCATCAACGTTCCAGATGTTTCCGGTGACGGGCGACGCGGTGCCAACCGTACGGCCATTTTCACTGGCGTAAGAGGTCGGCTCGCCGACTTTTCCACGCCTGAGCGCTTCTTCGACCGCCTCGTCTCCAAATGCTGACCGCAGCTTCGCGGTCAACCCGGCAATCTCCGGCATCGGATGGCCGGCATGGCGAACGCGCGCACCCATGGTTCAGCCTCCGATTAAAAGTGTCAGTTCATTGTCTCAAAATTGCGTGTAGGATACTGTATAAATATACAGGTTTTCGAGCCACTCATGTCCACCGCTATCTCTCCGGCTGAAGAAATACACCCGTCCCTATGGCGGGCGTCCCAGCTCGCGCGTGGTCGTGAACGGGTCGTGGACACGGGCTATCCGGCGCTGTCGGCCGAGTTGCCGGGCGGCGGCTGGCCGGTCGGCGCGCTCGTGGACCTGCTGGTGCAGCAGGCGGGCGTCGGGGAGCTTCGGCTTCTGCGCCCCGCGCTCAGCGCCGCAGGGAACCGGCCGGTCGCTTTGGTGCAGCCGCCGCACACGCCCGATGGGCTCGGCCTGAGTTACATCGGTCTTTCCATCGGACAGGTTCTGCGCATCAAGGCACAGAAGACCGCTGACGCCCTGTGGTCCGCGGAGCAGATTCTGCGTGCGGGCAGTTGCAGCGCGCTGGTTTTCTGGACGCAGTACGCGAAGTCGTCGTCGCTCAGGCGCCTGCACCTTGCGGCGCAGTCGTCGGAGACGCTGTTCGTGATGGTGAGGCCGCTCGCGGCCGCGCAGGATTCATCGCCCGCGCTCTTACGGCTGGCGTTACGACCATCATCGGACGGCCTGACCGTCGATATCGTGAAACGACGAGGGCCCGCTCGCGCAGAGCCCCTGTCGATTCCTCTTCAACCCACCCCCGTTCTGCTTTCCCGCCATGCGCGTCTTTCTCGCCGTTCACTTGCCGAAGTTGCCGCTCGAGGTCTTCCGACCGAAGTGGTCGTCTGAGCCGCCTCAGGGGAGTGCCGTGCTTGAGAAAGACAAGGTGATCATCGCTGACAGCACCGCGCGAGCCGCCGGCGTGCGCCTCGGGATGAAGCGCGGTGGCGTGCTCACCCTGTCGCCGCAGACGCAGATGCACGAGCGGGACGTGGGGCGGGAGGACGCGGCCCAGCGTGAGGTAGGCATGGCGTTGATGCGCTTCTCGCCAGAAGTCGCGTTGCTCGATGAGGCGACCGTCGTCGTCGAAGTCGGCGCGAGTTTGCGTCTGTTCGGCGGACTGCTCGCCTTGTGCCGCGAGGCAAAAGCGGTGCTCGCGACGCTCGGGTTCACCGCGCGCATCAGCGCGGCGCCGACCGGGCAGGGCGCGTGGCTGCTCGCGAAGCACGGCAACCGGCGCGTGCTCAAGCTCGCTTCGCTCGAACAGCGGTTATCCGTGCTGCCGATGACCGCGGTGCCTGAGATCCGGCCGTTCGCCGACTGGTTTTTCGGGCTGGGTTGCGAGACCATCGCCGAGGTCAGACGCCTGCCGCGTGCAGGTCTGCAACGCCGTTGTGGCGAGCATCTGCTCGATTCGCTCGACCGCGCGTTCGGTACCGCGCCCGAGCTTTTCGACTGGCTCGAACTGCCGCCCGCGTTCTCCGCGCGCATCGAAATGCCGGATCGCCTCGAACATGCCGACGGTGCCGTGTTCGGTGCGCATCGGCTTATCGTGCAGCTTTGCGGATGGCTCTGTGCGAAGCAACTGGCGACCACGGCGATCAGGCTTCTGCTGGAACACGAACGCGGCCGCGATGCCATCGAACCGACCGTCATCGACATCGCGCTGGGCGAGCCGACGTGGAAGGAGGAGCATCTCGTCAGGCTGCTCAAGGAGCGCTTGCATCGTATCGAGTTGAGCGCACCCGTTATCGCGCTGCGTCTGGACGCGGCAAAGGTGGAAACCGCCGCGCCGGCATCGGACACGCTCTTTCCCGAGCCCGGCGGCTCCACGGAGGACCACGCGCGATTGCTCGAACTGCTGGTCGCGCGGCTCGGCGAGGAGAATGTCCTGCGGCCCGCCCCGACGGCGGACCATCGGCCTGAGATTGCCAACCGCTGGGTGCCGGTGACGCAGCAGGCAAAGCTGGAACAATTGCCGGAAGGGTTGCCACGACCCACATGGATGCTCGACAACCCGGTGCGGCTGTTGATGCGCCAGCATCGTCCGTTCTATGGCTCGCCACTGCGCATGGTTTCGCCGGGCGAGCGCATCGAGAGCGGCTGGTTCGATGGCGAGCTGGTCACGCGTGACTACTTCGTCGCCCAGGCGGACGACCAGAGCTGCTACTGGATTTACCGCGAACGGGTGAGCAGCCGCGACGCGGAAGACGAACCACGCTGGTTTCTACATGGCCTCTTTGGATGAAGCGCCATGGACACCACCTTCAATGTTCTGCCGGCGTATGCCGAGCTTTTCTGCTTTTCGAATTTCACGTTCCTGCGCGGCGCTTCGCACGCTGAAGAGCTATCCGAACGGGCAGCGCAGCTCGGCTATTCGGCGCTCGCCGTGACCGACGAATGTTCGCTGGCCGGCGTCGTGCGTGCGCATGTCGCTGCGAAGGAAGCGAAGCTGCCGTTTATCGTCGGTTCGTATTTTCGGCTCGTGAATGCTGACGGATCCCCCGCGTTCGGGCTGATTCTGCTCGCCAGAAACCGCGAAGGCTACGGCAACCTGTCCGAGCTCATCACACTGGCGCGCACACGGGCGCCGAAGGGCGAATACAGGCTCACACCTCAGGACCTGTCGCGCCCCGATAAGGAATACCGGCACCTGCTCGGCATGCCGGATTGCTTCGCGATCCTGGTGCCGGACTTTCCTGCGAAAGAAGATGTGCTGGCCGCCCAGGTCGAGTGGCTCGATGACACGTTCACGGGCCGCGCATGGGTCGGCCTCGTGCTCCATCAGCGGGCGATGGACGACATCCATCGCGGTGCAGTGGAATTTGTCGCCCGCAATCAGGATGTTCCGGTGGTTGCGCTGGGCAATGTCGTCATGCACGTGCGCTCGCGCAAGCCGCTGCAGGACACCATGACGGCGATTCGCGTCGGCAAGCCGGTCCACGAATGCGGATACGACCTCGCGCCGAACGCCGAGCAGCACCTGCGCTCGAGATTGCGCCTCGCCAATCTGTATCCGGACGACGCACTTGCCGCAACTGTCGATATCGCAAGCCGCTGCACGTTTTCGCTGGATGAATTGCGCTACGAGTATCCGGACGAACTGGTCCCGGCGGGCTTTACACCCACGGCTTACCTTCGCCAGGAAACCTACTTCGGCGCGCAGCGGCGCTTTCCATCGGGCATACCGCACACGGTGCAGAAGCAGATCGAGCACGAGCTCGAACTCATCGCCGATCTGCAATACGAGCCGTATTTCCTCACCGTGTACGACATCGTGCGCTTCGCACGTAGCCAGCACATCCTTTGTCAGGGACGTGGCTCCGCGGCGAACTCGGCGGTCTGTTATTGCCTGGGCGTCACCGAGGTGGACCCGGCGCGCGGCAACATGCTGTTCGAACGCTTCATTTCAAAAGAGCGCGGTGAGCCGCCCGACATCGACGTCGACTTCGAGCATCAACGGCGCGAAGAAGTCATCCAGTACATCTACCGCAAGTACGGACGCGATCGCGCAGCTATTGCGGCAGCGGTTTCCACCTACCGTCCGCGCGGCGCATTGCGGGAAACCGGCAAGGCGCTCGGTGTGGATCCGCAGATCGTCGATGCGGTCGCGAAATCGCATCACTGGTTCGATACGAGTCAGGATCTGCTCAAGCGTTTCGCGGAGTCGGGCCTCGACCCGGAAAAGCCGCTGATCCAGGCGTGGGCGAAACTGGCGTCGCAGTTGCTGGGCTTTCCGCGTCATCTGTCGCAGCATTCGGGCGGCTTCGTGATCAGTCGCGGCAAGCTGACCCGTCTCGTGCCCGTTGAGAATGCCGCGATGGCGGACCGGTCCGTCATCGAGTGGGACAAGGACGACCTCGAATCGCTCGGCCTTCTGAAAATCGACGTGCTCGCACTCGGCATGCTGTCGGCCATCCGGCGCACCCTCGATCTGGTTTCGGAGCAGCGCGGAGAGCGCTTCGAGATGCAGGACATACCCGCCGAGGATTCCCAAACCTACGACATGATCTCGGCTGCGGACACGGTCGGTGTCTTCCAGATCGAGTCGCGTGCCCAGATGAGCATGCTGCCGCGCATGCGGCCACGCACGTTCTACGATCTGGTCATCGAAGTCGCGATCGTGCGGCCGGGTCCGATTCAGGGCGGCGCGGTGCATCCCTATCTGCAACGCAGGCAGGGCTTCGAGCCGGTGACGTATCCCAGCGAGGCACTCAAGACAGCTCTCGGGCGAACGCTTGGCGTGCCGATTTTTCAGGAGCAGGTCATGCAGGTCGCGATTCTCGCGGCCGGTTTCACCGCTGGCGAAGCCGATCAGCTGCGGCGTGCGATGGCCGCCTGGAAGCGCAAGGGCGGACTGGAGAAGTATTACGACCGGATCGTGAACGGCATGCAGCAGCGCGGCTACGATCTTGCGTTCGCTGAATCGATCTTCGAGCAGATCAAGGGGTTCGGGGAGTACGGCTTTCCGGAAAGCCATGCGGCCAGTTTTGCGCTACTCGTCTACTCCAGCAGCTGGCTGAAGTGCCACGAGCCCGAGGCGTTTCTTGCCGCGATGCTGAACAGCCAGCCCATGGGCTTCTATTCGCCATCGCAGCTCGTGCAGGACGCGCGGCGTCACGGTGTCAAAGTCCTGCCAGTCGACGTGACGGTAAGCAACTGGGACTCTGCATTGGTGCCGTTGCCCAACGCCAGGCGACCGGCGGTGCGCCTCGGCATGTCGCTGCTGCGCGGCATGAAAGATGGCACAGCGGAGCGCATCGAGAACGCGAGAGCGGTCCGGCCATTTACCAGCGTCAAGGATCTGGCGCGCCGCTCGCAACTGGACCGCAAAGACCTTCATGTGCTGGCCGATGCGAATGCGCTGGCATCGCTCGCCGGTAATCGCCGTGAAGCGCTGTGGCAGTCGGTTGCCGCTGTGCCGGACAGGGACATGCTCGCGGCGGCCGCGGTCGAGGACGAAACGCCGGAGCTTGGCGCGCCGAGCGAAGCGAACGACATCGTGGCCGACTACCGGTCGGTTGGCCTGACCTTAGGCCGCCATCCGCTCGAACTGCTGCGGCCGCAACTGCTCGCCAACCGGTTGATGCCGGCGTCGACATTGCGTGGCTACAGGGACGGGCGGCTCGCGCGCGGATGCGGGATCGTCACGGTGCGTCAGCGGCCCGGTACGGCGAAGGGCGTGCTGTTCGTGACGCTCGAAGACGAAACGGGCAACGTCAACGTGATCGTGTGGCCGAGTCTGTTCGAGAAGCAGCGCAAGGAAGCATTGGGCGCATCGCTGCTGGCGGTCTACGGCGTGTGGCAATGCCAGGGGGAAGTACGCCATCTGGTTGCACAACGGCTCGTCGACATGTCGCATCTGCTGGGTGGCCTGGTGAGCACGAGCAGGGACTTCTGCTGATCCAGCGACGATCGCGAATGTGCTAGTTTCCGGATGGTGTCACCGATCATTGCGGAGGACTCGAATGTGCTATTCAGCCCAGATTCAGGCGGACTATCGTAAATACGTCCGGATGTTCGGTGCCCAGATGAGCATCCATGAGTTCGCGCAGCTTTTTTTCGAGCGGGCTGAGGGCAGCAAGGCGAAGATTCCCAAAGGGATTGAAGACGCATTTGCCAATCCTCAGTCGGATGACGAGCGCGAGATCAAGGCGCTCATCGACCGGTTCAATGCTGAACAGACGTCGAAGCTCGAACAGGACCTGTTCAAACAGCGAAAGCGGCTGGCGGACGCCGAGCGTTCACTGCAGACCAAAGTGACGAAGGCCGCAATCGAGAGTCGGCGAATCGCAACCGACAAGATCGTGTGGACGCGAGGCAAGCTGGACGATATCCAGCGTACTGAACCAGAGGATCGCGATTCACGTATCTTCCCAGGGCACTATGCGCCGGTTATGGTGATGGAAGACGGTCGGCGCGTGATCAAACCCATGCGCTATCAATGCCGCATTGCGGGCAAGCCGGCTTCATACGACGTGAAGTACCCTGGCACGTACAACGCGCGCCGCGATAGCCTGGAGGGTTTCTGGAAACCGCTTTTTGGCCACTCGCACGGCATCCTCGTGGTCAACGCTTTTTACGAGAACTTGAGCAAGGCCAGGATGGAGGGCAGGGCACTCGCCGAAGGCGAGAAGGATGAGAACGTCGTCCTCGAGTTCCGGCCGAATCCGGCGCATGACATGCTCGTCGCCTGCCTCTGGTCGCGCTGGTCCGCACCGGGCGAGCCCGACCTGCTGTCATTTGCCGCGATTACTGACGAGCCGCCGCCAGAGGTCGCGGCTGCAGGACATGACCGATGCATTATCCCTATCAAACCTGAGAATCTCGATGCATGGCTGAATCCTGATGCATGGGATCTGGCGACGCTGCACGCGATTCTTGATGATCGCGACCGGCCGTATTATGAGCATCGACTCGCGGCGTGAGCGCTGGCGTGGCGGTGCCGACCTCTACGGGCAGCCGGCCGCTCGCACCACGGTCTCACGCTCAACGGCGCGGGGGCTCATTTGACGAGAAATCCCGGCTAAGCGTCGTTGATGATGGGCGCCTCGAGAAGACAACCAAACTCACGGGCAAAATCGACAGAGACGCGCGCATGGACCGCGCCCTGCTTGTCAAAGAACCGCTGTGTCCCGCTCAACGTGAACACACCTTCATGCCAGATGTTGGGATGAATGTAGAGACCCTGCTGTCCGTCGAAGCGAAAGCACACGAACTTCTCCGGCGTGACGTCGTCTCCGGGCAATGCCAATGGCACGTAGAACGGGCGACGGTCCAGAGGAAAGAACAGTTGTCCACCGTCCGGATGGTAGTTCGCGTGCCAAAGCAGCATGCGTTCCGGCGCATGGGTGTGGTCGTCGCGGGCTGCTTCAGGCTCCCTCGCGTACGCGAGAATGTAGTGGCCGCCCACAGCCTCATTTCGGCCGTAAAGAATGTCCCCGCTCCATTCGCTCACGAATGTGCCTTCGGTCGTGCCTGCCTCGTCACCGGTTCCCGGGTCGATGGGCCTCGATCCGACTGAAGGCCACTGCACGATCTCGATCGGACACTCGCCCGGATTTGCCACGAGTCTGCCAAATCCGTCGAGCGTGGTCGGGGTCGCGTCGACCACGGGCATTGACACGTGCCGGAGCCCGGGAGGAAGGGCGGGATTGAGGTAGTCGACTGGTTGGGACATCGGCACAGTTTACACGAGTCAAATATATCGGCCAGCCGATGTTGGGGCATGCGTTCCGGGACGTCGCCCGCGGCGGCGCCGCCCAGGCGGGTCGCAAGTGAAGTTCCGACGAGCGCCGGTCATCGGCTTTCCTCTGGTTGCTTCGCTCGGCATGGGACTCGACGCCGGCCTGCTCGTGGCTGCGGTGTTCGGGGTCGGTTTCTGCGTCGCGGGTACGCAATCCGGTCTGAACGCCGTGGCGTCAATGGTCTATCCGACCAGCTTCCGGTCGAAAGGCACGGGGACGGCGATCGGCATGGCGAAGATCGGTTCGATCTCCGGGCCCATGATCGGCGGGATGTTGATCGGTGCGCACCTGCCCGTGCAAGACCTGTTCCGCGTCGCATCGATTCCGGTCATCGCGGTCGCCGGGCTGTCGTTCGCGCTCGGGCGGGTCTATCGAATGAACGGGGATGGGGAGGCGTCGGGGGAGGGCGTGCATTTCCAGCCCGCCGAGGCAGCCGCTGACCACTGAAGTATCAAGCTTTCAATGTATCGAGGCATGGGCCGCGCAGCGCCGATTCCCATCGGCGCGTGCGCAACAGGCCGACGCATGACTCGAACGAAAACAGAATAGCGATCCACACCGGAGAAAGACAATGAAGACAGCGGTTTGCACTGCTGCGGTTCTGTACGCCTGTACCGTTTCCATCGCCCAGGCACAAAGCTCGGTGACGCTCTACGGCATTATCGATAACGGCATCGCCTATACAAATTCGGTTGCATCGTCGATTACCGCGAAAGGCGCGCAGCGCTGGTCCGCCGCGACGGGTTTCGGCAGCGGCGACCGTTGGGGCTTCTACGGGACGGAAGACCTGGGCGGCGGCATGGCCGCGGTGTTCCGGCTCGAATCGGGATTTAGCGGCATCAACGGCACGTCGTCGCAAGGCGGGCGGCTGTTCGGCCGGCAAGCGTATGTGGGCGTGTCGAACAAGACATACGGCACGCACGATGGGTCGCCAATATGACTACACGTTCGACTACGTCGCGCCGTTATTGTCGTGGTTGCAGTTCGGAAGCATTTATGGCGCGCATATCGGCGACGTCGACGACACGTTCCAGACATTCCGCCTGAACAATTCAGCGAAGTATGAAGTGTCTCCGCTGAGCGGATTGAGAGTCGGTGCGTTGTATGCGTTCAGCAATCAGGCGGGGGGGCGCGGACGGCACGGGCTTCGCAAACAATCGCGCATACGGCTTCGGGCTCGATTATGTATATGGCGCTCTGCATCTAGTGGCGAGTTTCCTGAATCTGAGTAACCCGTCGGCGGGACTCGCGAAGTCGACCAACCCGAACGGCGCGGTCGGCGACGAATATAGCGGGTCGACGAGCATTTTCTATAACACTGGCTTCGTCGAACGGCAGCGCATCTATGCACTCGGCGCGGGCTACGCGATCGGCCCGGCGACGGTGAATGTCGTCGTCACGGATACGCATCTTGACTATAGCGGCGCCCATCACCTGCGAGTGGACAACTACGAAATCAATGGCCGCTATCTGGTCACGCCGGCTCTTTCGGCGGGTATCGGATACATCTATACCGACGGGGACGGCTACACCGGAACTGGCGCCACGTCGTTCGCCACGGGCGACCGGCCCAAGTGGCACCAGGTCAATGCGGGCATCAGCTATCTGTTTTCCAAGCGGACCGACGTCCACCTGTCCGCGGTCTACCAGCGTCTGGCAGGAGACGCGAGCGTGGTTGCGATCAACGTCTTCGGACCGGCGGGGGTAGGACGGAATAGTCAACTGGCGCTGATCGGCGGCCTGCGGCATCGGTTTTGACCGCGAGCCCCGCGTTGACGGCGGCGCGGGAGCCGGGCACGGCAACGGCCGTTTGTGCTATTGCGCGGATGCTCCTCGACCTCGGGGTGTGAGAAATCAGTGGCTACGAGATCGCGCGTGGCCTGAGGGACCGGCAGCCGGACCGTCCGGACCCGCTGATACGCGGCACCGGTGCGCGCAAACGCATCGGTGCCGCGTATCAGCGGTGTCAGGTCATAAATTCGACTTTCCCGTTGCTCAGGTGATACATCGCCCCCACCATTTTTATCTTCCCATCCCGTTCCATTGACGCCAGAATTTCGCTGCGTTTTCGGAAGTCGTCAATCGTGTTCTGCACGTTGGCTCTTGCTACCTTGTCCACGAATTCGATGTTGCTGCCGGTGCGTTTCCCTTCATATTGCGTGGCCTCGATTGCAGGCTTCACCTTCGCGAGCAGCCCCGTCAGATTGCCGAGCTGGACGTTGTCGATGGCGCCCTTGATCGCACCGCAATCCGTATGGCCCATGACCAGCACGACTTTGGCGCCGGCCGCGGCACACGCGAATTCGAGGCTTCCGGCCAGATCCTCGTTGGCGATATTTCCCGCTATGCGCGCGTTGAAAGTATCGCCGATGCCAGAATCGAGAATGAGTTCAGCAGGGGCGCGGGAGTCGATGCAACTGAGAATCACAGCGGCGGGAGATTGGCCATTGGCGGTTGCCCGCTTCTGGGCGAGATAGTCGTGCTGATGCGCGCGGCCCGAACGAAAACGCTCGTTGCCTTTCTTCATGGCGTCGATGATCTGATCGGGCGTCAGGTTGTCCCGCTCTTTTTGTGTGAGCGCCGCAGCCAGACAGACAGGTGACACAGACAGCGCGGCGGCGCCGCTCGCTCCGGCGAGAGCGATGCCGAGACCTGCTTTCAGCGCTCTACGTCGGCCTCTTTTCATGGAATCCGGGGAAGTCGAACAAGTGCATTCGCAAGGGTTGCATTCCATGAGTGGTTCTCCATGAGCTCAGCGGTTGAGTATCCAGTCTAGGTTGTTTCTCATAGGAGTCCAAAAACTCTACTGCCGGGCGAATAGCTCCAGATTAGCAGGGGCGTCGCGCTTGCAGCACAGGCGCGAGTGATGGCTAGCCGCGCTAACAATTATGTCGATGAGCGCGTCGATATTCCCTTCTGACTGGCTACTGGGTTTTCATCGAGACGCTCAGAGACACGTTGCCGGGCGATGATCTCTTCGCGCGGACGCTCGGCCAGGCAATGTTGTTCGCGCGGGACACGGTGATGGTCGCGGAGAATCGTTGCGCTGTGGCAATCAGCGCCTCGTCAGCATCCGGAGGATTTTCTGCACGATGAGTTCATGCTGCTCCAGCGCCTCATCGAGCGTACGTGTTCCGTAGCTCTTGTTGTCTCCTGCTTCCATTCCGGCGACGCGCGTCACGAACAGCGAAGCTTCCCCGGTTTTCGGCTCGCACACACCGCGGAAGCGGGTGGTGACTGTCACACCGGATTCGTCCAGCAGCGTGCGGCGGAAGATCAGTTCGTTCTCAGTCTTCCAGCGCGACCATTCGGCGCGGTCGAACACCTCGACGGGTTTGTTCTTCGCATCGAGGACATAGAGGCGTTCCCTGCTGGACGGTCGGGAGGGTGAATTCATATTTCAATGCGAAGACGTGAGCAGGAAGCCGATCGCCTCCCGCCACCAGGTTTCGTCGACGCGGCTCATCCAGTCGTTATGTTCAGCCGCCTTCACCACCACCAGTTGTCTCGGTTCGGCCAGCGAGTTGTAGAGCGCTTCACCGAAGCGCGGAGGGACGATGCTGTCGCGTTGCGCAATCACGACGAGAACCGGGTGGCCGAACGACGCCAGGTGGGTCACGCTGTCGTATTGGTCACGCAGCAGCCATTTCACGGGCAGCCACGGATAATGATAAGCGGCGACGTGCTCGAGCCGATCCCATGGCGTGATGAGCAGCAAGCCGGCGGTCTTGTTGCGTTCTCGCGAGCCGGCCGCAGCCGCCACGCCGGCCCCGAGCGATTCGCCGATGAGCAGCAGCGGCGCGCCATAGAGGCGATGCGCCAGCGCGATGGTCTGTTGGGCATCCGCGACCAGACTCGCTTCGCCCAGCGTGCCGTCGCGCGGCCCGTAGCCTGGATATTCGGCGATGATCACGCGCACCCCGAGCCGGGTGAGCGCTGCGGCGTAGAACGAACGGTGTCCGGCATGCCCCGCATTGCCATGAAAGACGATGGCGGTGGCGCGCGCGGATCCGGCCGGTTCGGCCACGAGGCCCCGGAACGCCTGAGGTGTCGGCCAGGCGCGAAGTCCGCTGGAAACGACGTCCGCGGTTGCAGCCTTCTCAGGGAAGTAGATAAAACGATCCTGCAAGATGGCGACTCCTGCGAACACAATCAGGCACGCAACGGTGAGACACAGCATCAACCCGGTGAACTTCATCGCCGTGAGCGCGTTCCATCGATCTTTCCAGTCGTGCAGCCAGTTTAGCGCGCATTCGCCGCCGCTCAGGTCCGAGCATGTCGTATCTTGACGGATTCCATATCTCTGACTAAAGTCAGAGATATGGACGCGTCCGACATTCTCCAGATTCGTAGCTTTAACCGCATAGTCGCCGAGAGCATTGGCGCTATCGACGACCATTTCCTCGGACGGGGCCGCCCGATGGGTGAATCACGCCTGCTATGGGAGATCGGTGTCGAAGGCGCGGATATCCGTACTCTTCGCGCGCGGCTAAATCTTGATTCAGGCTATGTCAGCCGTACGTTGGCGTCTCTTGAACGGCAAAAACTTGTCGCTGTCCTCACTCATTCGGACGACCGCCGCGTACGCCGGGTTTGCCTGACTCAGGAGGGCCTCATGGAAAGGGCCGAACTCGAACGGCTCTCTGACGAGGTTGCTTTCCGCGCGCTCGAACCGCTAGGCCATGAGCAACGTCGGAGGCTGGTCGCCGCCATGTCTGAGGTCGAGCGTTTGCTGCAGGCATCGCTTGTGAAATTCGCGCTTGAGGATCCAGATAGTGATGACGCGCGATGGTGCTTTGAACAGTATTTTGACGAGCTTGATCAGCGCTTTGAAGCAGGATTCGACCCGTCCAGCAGCCTGTCGGCGACTGCGCATGAACTGAAGGCACCGGAGGGCGCGTTGATCGTCGCGAGACTCCATGGAAGCCCGATCGGCTGCGTCGCGCTGAAGTTTCATAAGAAGTCCCCGGCCGAACTCAAAAGAATGTGGGTGAGCCCTTCCGCTCGCGGTATGGGTGTAGGACGCCGGTTGATTGTCGAGGCGGAGAAACGTGCTCGGCAGGTCAAAGTGCGCATCATTCGACTGGAGACCAATAGAACTCTGGGCGAGGCGATTTCGCTATACCGGCAATCCGGATACGTCGAAGTCGATGCGTTCAGCGCGGAACCGTATGCCCACCACTGGTTTGAAAAGCGACTGGTCTGAACGGGCGTAACGATTTGTTCGGCGGACTTTCGACTGTCGCTGATGATGGTTTCAATAATTCTCGAGGTCATCGCGTGCAGAACAAAGCGAAACGGCGATGAACAGGCTGCGCTCATGGCCACCAACGGCCAATATCCGCGAGAGCCTTCGTACATTCAACGACTGTTGGTTCGCCGCCGAGCGTGCGCATCAGAGGCGCGAGCGCGCCGATATAGGTGCATAGCTGCGGGCGAGTAGTCCGCGCCAGCGCGGCGAGTGCAGCGGAGATGGCCAGCCGGTGGAGCGGGGAGCTCGATCGCTGTCGCAGTTGCAGAGCCACGTAAGCGGGCAAGCCACGGGCGATCTCATACAGTTCATCGTGTTCCATCCGCTCCTCGGGCACCCCGTCGAGCGCCACACGTTCGTGAAGATCCGAAATGTGGAGGATGCGCAGGCGATGCGTCATTTGTACACCTCAGGAGCGAGATGGATTCGGATTGTCGTTTTGCACCGGATTGCTCACGGGAAATGACTGGGCCAGCGAAACATGCTGTGAACCGTCGCAGCTGACTATCGGCCCATTTGATTTGCCGGGCCAAGTGACGACAACGGTATTACCTGCGGTGCAAATCGGCGGCCAGGACATATCCGTAGCAATTCAAGTCGGCAGCGCCGGTCGAACGAAAATACAACTGGGTTGTGGCAAGACGACTGAACGAGCGTTCGAGAAAGACACTGGACTTGAGGTACGGGAGCATCGGCCGAACGGTGATTGGGTCGCACTCGGAGAGAGTTGCCGTTCGCGCAACGCAAACGGCCGTCATTCCAATCACCGCGCGGCCATTGATTGGGCGCTTGGCTCTGCCATGGCCTTCTGCTATACATTTTAGACGTCGTCACGCAGGAGGTGCCCATGCCGCTCGTTGTCCGACCTGCAAACGCTGACGACCTGGCACGCGCCGAAGAACTGGTTGCCCGCAGCATCAACGACCTGACCGTCCGCCACGGTTTCGGGCCGATCGCTACGTCGCGGCCTGCGGATTTCCAGGCGTTCTGCCTTCGAGACGATCCACGCGGAGTGTGGCTGGCCGAGGACGATGGCGAAATTGCCGGCTTCGCCCTGAGCTGGGTTTGCGGCTGGCTCTGGTACCTCGCGGAACTGTTCGTTGCACCCGGCCGGCAGGGACAGGGCATCGGCAACGAACTGCTGGAGCGCACCATGCAGCATGCGAGCCAGGCCGGTGCGACCGAAAAGAGCCTGATTACCTTCGCCTTCAACGTCGTCTCCCAAGGGCTGTACGTGCGGCACGGCTTGTTTCCGCGCGTGCCCATCCATTTGTGCAGCGCCGAGCGTGAATCATTGCGTCAGGCGCATGGTCCGCGCTTTGCGCGACGCCCATCCGGACAGCTGCCGTCGATCTCGAGATGTTGCGGCGGATCGACGTGGCGACCCTGGGTGTTTCGCTAGAGAAGCATCACCGCTACCTGCTGGGCGATCCCACGATGAAAGGTGTTTTCCTCGAAGGTTCAGACGTCTGGGATCTAGAAGAGGGTGAAAGAAGGCGAGGGCGGCTCCCGCTTCGAAGTGACGTGTGTCGTAGGCGAGCATTTTTCCGCCAACGCGCAGCGGCAACAGTGCACACTACGAGTTGGTTCGGCGCGACGTACTCGCACAAGCATAGCGAGTTTGGCGGCGGCTACAAGTAGGTATCAGCCGGCAGCAAGACGGCATCGTCACTCGGAGGACGAAACGACTTGACGACGAGACGCCGGGCGCGGCGGCATGCCACCGCGCCGGCTGGCGCCATCGTAGGAAGGACACGTACTATGAGAAGGGCGCCTGGAACACGGTCAATACTCTCCGCTCTGGTGCTTTTGCTGGCCGGTTGTGTCGTCGGCGGCAGGCCGTATGCGGGGCCGCACCTCAGTCCAACAGAGTGCCGCGACCTGGCGGCGCTCAAGACCAACGCGCCCCCTACGATGGCGCAACACCAAAGCGAACTGGCTGCCCTGAGGAAAGCGGGCTACAACCCGTCACCGTGGTATGACGATCCATACTACCCGGATGACCTGCAAGCGGCACAGCGCCTCGTTGACTACTGGTTCCAAACGGAGTGCCAGCAGCCTCAACCCGGCTGAGAAGCCAACTGGATGCGACCCACTCCAGGCTCAGCGGCGCGTACTAACCACACGTCGCATCGCGGCCGTGATCCCTTGGCGCGTGCGATGGAAATCATCCAAGGGTCCGCGCTCAACGAGTCCCTCCGATGCGGCACAGTTTCGATTGTCCACGGGTCTGCCCTGTCAATATCGCCGTCGATCGGATTAGTGAACCCTGCAGTTTTTTGACGAATACGAAATTCCTGAGACCGGGCGCACTTTCGCGAGCCCGGAAAAACGGAATTGATGAGACCGTCTCCGCTCCGATAGCCTATGGGACCAAGGTCCCATGGTTTCGCGTGAAAAATTGGAACAGACTGGGATTGCAACAAGCGCGCGGTTTCGCCTGTGCTAACGTAACGTGGGTCATCGTCGAGGTTCGTTTCCCAAGTCCAAGCGACGCTTGCAAGCCGCCGCGCTCGAGCATGGCCAACGGCCGTGTCATGGCGGACCCGCGATCCCTGCCGGGATTTGTCGTTGCTCTTGACAACGGGAGCGAGCAATGAAAGTCAGCAATATCCTCAAGTTTGCCAGCGGCGCATTGATCGTGATCGCATCGATCAATGCGTGGCCCCAGACCAGCGAATCAGCCGCTACATCGACGGCGCCGGCGACCGAGGGAGGTGCTAAAGCCACCAGACAGGCGAATCGCGCACTTAGCAAAAAAGTGCTTCACGCGCTCGCCAAGGGCGGCGTTACCACTTCCAGAATCAACGTCATTGCAAAAGGCGGCGCGGTGACCCTCGCGGGATCAGTCAGTGACGCCACTCATATCGACAAGGCGACCGAAATTGCAAAGACTGTGCCCGGCGTGACGTCCGTCAAAAATGCGCTGACATTCAAAGAAGTGGGACAGTAACACTCTGCGGGGGCAGCCGGCGGGAGCCTCGACCGGACGCCCCAAACAATGTCCGCCAGCAACCGATCCGCGTCCGCTGTAAAGCGGTGTCGTACAAACACCGGATGGAACGGGCGACGAACGTGTTCGTGCCCCCGATACCCGGGTTTGAATGAGCTCATTCCCCGCACAGCATAGGTCTCGCCATTCACAGTTTTTACTTCCACCTTCGCTCCGCCTTCCTTGATAGTCATGTCCAGCTTGCGGAAATCGTACCGCCAGGAATGACGTGATACGTCAGAACACCGGTGAGTAGCGCCTTTTTCAGGCTTTGTGAATGTATCGAGAGTGCCGGGAGGGAGTGCCGCGAACGCGGACGTCACTATTGCAAATGTTGGTTCTGCAGAGTGGCGTTGCCTCGTTCAACGTGCCTTCGTTACATCAAGATCTACTCGAAAACATGGAATAGTTGCCCCTGCTCGATCGTTTTAGAGACGTTCGAACCGGTGACAGACGCCGATGGACACCAGACTACGGAGCGACATCCGGCTTGTCGGCGCGACGCTGCTTGTATTCGCAGCGTCGTTCGCTGACTGCGGCGGCGGATGGTGAAAGTGGCGGCGAGAGCGGCAGTCGCAGAGAACGGCGCAGGCCTCCATCCGAAACAGTGATGCGGATGTATAGCGGGTGATCGTGCTCTGTACCCCAGAACGAGCCAACGGCTCGAATGTCCGTTCCGGTTTCGAAGCTGCTGTAGCGCTCGTGTTGCGTCGAAGTGCAGATCCACGGCCGGAGGATGGCCGAGCGGATGGGCCCCAGACGCCTCTCGATGGGTCGAGCGCCTACGGTCATGTGAATGGGAGAAGGCCATGCGGGTCTACTGGCGGGCATGCCTGATGCTCGCTCAGGCCGGTCAGAGAAGGCATGCCTGACCTGCAGACTTTCGCTCTGACAGGTCCAACTCATTGGGGGTAGTCATGACACGGCGCGCACCGCCGGACGATGAGCAAGAGTTCGCTTTCTGGCGATCGGACCCTCATGCAGAAACGGGTGAGAAGAAGCGCATTCTGATTGCGCATCAAGACCTGCTGATCCGAGAGTCGCTTGCGTTCCAGCTGTCGACCAAGGGATACGAGACGATCCATGCATCGACAATTAGTGAGATTCGCCGATACCTGCAATTCTGGAAACCCCACGCACTTCTGTTTGACACGAGGCTGGATTCCGCGTCGCAATATGCCTTTGTGCGGCGGCTTCGCGCCGATGACGCAGGAGCCACGTTACTTATTTTAGCCATGAGCGACATCTGGCCGCTGGACTCGATACCCGCCTTGAGACGCGCGGGATTTGACGGGCATGTCCGACGCGCCTGTTCGCTTTGGCGAATAGTTGACCTGATCGAGGGCCACTATCACCGTCCTTAGTGGACGAGAGCCAGCAGTTAGAGTGCCTGCAGTCGCTGCTTGCATTCCAAAAATGTTGGCCGCGTCACTATGAAAGGCCGACCCGGCGCGGGCACGGCAAGGGATACGTTCGATGACGCGAAATTGCGTTACGCATGGGTGCGGACCGCATCATGTACGCGATGGACTACCCGAACCAGCACGCGAATGAGCAGGTCATCCAGCTGGATAACCTGGACATCAGCGACGAAGACGAGGTGAAGTACTTCCAGACCAATGCTGAACGCGTCTTCGGTATCGAGTAATCAGGTCGTTTAGTGCACTAGTAGAACAGCGGAGAGCGAGTTTGATGCAGAACGCAACAGTGCGTCCGTCGGTGCAGCAAGCCAAAGACGGTGAACAGATCGGCATCAAGCTGATT
>NZ_JAQQEU010000069.1:0-38011 GCF_046026895.1 Paraburkholderia sediminicola | reverse complement strand
AAGCCCCCGAAGCCGCGGCCCGATCTAGCGTGCGCAAGAACTTATCCGCAGACTCATATCCCACTACTCGCAACACCTCCTTCCCCCCCTGATCGAAGAAAATGATGCCTGGCGGACCGAACAGGCTGAAGCGCTTGAGCAACGTTTGATCGTCGGCATTGTTCGCGGTGACATCGGCGCGCAGCAGGTTCATCTGCTTTAATTTCGCCTGAACGCGCGGGTCGCTGAAGGTGAATTTCTCCATCTCCTTGCAACTCACGCACCAGTCCGCGTAGAAATCGAGCATGGCGGGCTGCGCCGCTGTTTTGACGGCTTGATCGAGCTCATTCGATGAGCGGACCGGGGCAAATGTCAGCTCGCTGTGCGGCGCCGCAGCTGTCGGATTGGCGCCGTTGGTGACGGCAGCCTCTCCGCCTCGCGAAGCCAACACGGCAAGCGGTCGCAGCGGATCGGTGGATCCAGCTGCCAGACCGACCAGCAATACCGCCGCCCAAACGGCCAACGCCGCGCCGATCCCACGGCCAAGCCTGCGCCAGATGGGGGCGCCGGCAATCGGCGCCGCGAACAACCCGAGCGAGGCTGCGGCGACCAGTAACCAAAGCGCGCTCAACAACATCGTCGCAACCGCGCCCAGCACCGGCCAAACAATCCACAGCGCGGCGGCAAGCAGCACGACGCCGAAGAACACCTTGACGCCATCCATCCAGGCACCCGCGCGCGGAAGAAGCGTGCCGGCGCCAAGACCCACGATCAGCAGCGGCACGCCGAGCCCCATGCCCATTGAGAACAGCGCCGCACCGCCGAGCAAGGCGTCGCCCGTGTGCGCGATAAACGCCAGCACCGCGAAAAGCGGAGCGGTCATGCACGCGCCGACCACCAGCGCGGACAACGCGCCCATCACGGCGACCGCGGCGAACTTGCCGCCCGAGCCGGGCGTCGATGCACGCGACACACCGTCCTGCCAACGTTGAGGCAGCGCCATGTCGAAACCCGCGATCAGCGTCAACGCAAAAATCGTCAGCAGGACACCGAAGGCGCCGAGTACCCAAGGGTTTTGCAACCATGCGCCCAGGCTCTGCCCTATGAGCGCCGCCGCGACGCCGAGCGCCGTATACACGAGCGCCATCCCGATCACGTACGCCAGTGACAACGCGAAACCGCGCGCACGCGTCACCCGCGCGCCTTCGCCGATGATGATCGCTGACAGAATCGGAATCATCGGATACGAGCACGGCAGCAGGCTGAGCACGGCCCCAGCGACAAAATAAAGTCCGATGATGGCGAAGAAGCCGCCCCGCTGGAGCAGCGATTGCGCGTAATCGACACTCGTGGCGCGCTCGTACCACGGCTCGTCGGCCGCGACGGAGTGCTGCGTGGCTGTAGGAGCCGCCGCAGCCCCGGCGGGCTGCAAGGCCGCGCCGCCTACATGGTAGACGCGCTCCATCGGCGGATAGCAAATGCCAGCATCGGCGCAGCCCTGCGACGTCACAGCCAGATCGAACGGCGCCGCCGCCTGCTTGACCGGAATCCGGATCACCAGCTCATTGCGATAGGTCTCGACGTTCTTATTAAAGGTCTGATCGAACTTGACGTGGCCGGCCGGCAATTGCGGCTCGCCGATCGTGGCCGTGCGGTTGCGCGTCGCAAAAGCAAAGCGCTCGCGGTACATGTAGTAGCCGTCGGCGATCTTGTACGTCACGACGACTTCACCGGGCTTCTCGGCCGCGCTGAATTTGAACGCAACGGCGGGATCGAGGAAATCGTCCGCGGCACGGGCAAGCGTGCCGAACTGCATCAAGGTTGCACAGCCGAGCAGGAAAAATACGATGCGCAGCGCGTGGCGCGCACATCGGTCGAGACCGTTAAACATGGAGAGAGCGTTGGGTTTCAACAGTGATCCACTGGCCGTACGCGGCTGATGTCGTCGCTTGCCATGAAAGGATTTCCGGCGTGTCGTAGGGATGGTGAGCCAGAATGAACTGCTCGAGCTCCAGCGCGCGTGCGGCGCTCGTCTTGAACAGCAGCTGCAGCTCCTGCGCTGTTTCGAGCGCCCCCTGCCAGTGATAGCTGGACTGCGCACTGCCCAACTGGGTGACGCAAGCGCACAAACGCGCGGCCAGCGCATCTGCGGTGAGCTTCTCAGCCACGGCCGCATCCGGCACCGTAGTCAGAATCAAGGTCACATCTACACTCACAAAAAACTCCCGCGACGCACGAATCAGGTGCCGATATCGTATCACCTGACCTTGGGGCGAAGCAGTCCGTCGCCGAAGCGCGGATGTGGCATTTGGCTACAGCGAACGGCCGTCGCAACGCATGGCTCGCCACAAACAAAAAAGCCAGGCTGTGCGCCTGGCTCTTTCTCGATGCGAAAAAGCTTACTCAGCTTCTTGCACTTCGACTTCTTCAACTTCCGGACGGTCGAGCAGTTCGACCAGTGCCATCGGTGCGTTGTCGCCGACGCGGAAGCCGAACTTCAGGACGCGCAGGTAGCCGCCCGGACGGGTAGCGTAACGCGGGCCGAGAACTTCGAACAGCTTCGTGACCGAGTCACGATCGCGCAGGCGGTTGAACGCCAGACGACGATTTGCCAGCGACGGCTTCTTGCCGAGCGTCATGAGCGGTTCGACAACTTTACGGAGTTCCTTCGCCTTCGGCAGCGTGGTCTTGATGACTTCGTGCTCGATCAGCGAGTTCGACATATTACGGAGCATTGCCAGACGGTGGCTGCTCGTGCGGTTCAGTTTCCGCAAACCATGACGGTGACGCATGTTAATTCCTTCGATTCAAAGTTTTGGTCCAGCTCTTCTATCGCTCTCGATCTACCCGAAGTAGTGAGTGCACGGGCCGGTAGTGAAAAAGACAAGACGCGGATTTTAAAGGAAAATCCGCGTCTTTGCCAGTTCAGCGGCGGTCTCTGTCCCCGATTAGCGCCCGACTTACTTGTCCAGACCTGCCGGCGGCCAGTTTTCGAGCTTCATACCGAGCGTCAAACCGCGCGAAGCCAAGACTTCCTTGATTTCGTTCAGCGACTTGCGGCCCAGATTCGGCGTCTTGAGCAGCTCGTTTTCCGTACGCTGGATCAGGTCACCGATGTAGTAGATGTTCTCGGCCTTGAGGCAATTCGCGGAACGAACCGTCAATTCGAGATCATCAACCGGACGCAACAGGATCGGATCGATCTGCGGCGCACGCGACGGGGCTTCAGCCGTTGCTTCGGTGCCTTCCAGTGCGGCGAACACCGACAGCTGATCGACCAGAATGCGAGCCGATTGACGGATCGCTTCTTCCGGCGAGATCACACCGTTGGTTTCGATGTTCATCACGAGCTTGTCGAGGTCGGTGCGCTGTTCGACGCGAGCGCTTTCAACTGCGTAGCTCACGCGGCGCACCGGCGAGAACGACGCGTCCAGCACGATGCGGCCGATGATTTTGGCCGAGTCTTCGCCATAACGACGCACGTTGCCCGGCACATAACCGCGGCCCTTTTCCACCTTGATCTGCACGTCGAGCTTACCACCCTTCGACAGATGCGCGATCACGTGATCCGGGTTGATCACTTCGCAATCGTGCGCGAGTTCGATGTCGCCTGCGGTGACAACGCCTTCGCCGTCCTTGCGCAGCGTAACCGTCACTTCATCACGGTTATGCAGCTTGAACACGACGCCTTTCAGGTTCAACAACAGGTTGACCACATCCTCTTGCACACCGTCGAGCGTCGAATACTCATGTACGACGCCTGCAATCGTCACTTCGGTCGGCGCATAGCCCACCATCGACGACAGCAGCACGCGCCGGAGCGCGTTACCCAAGGTGTGGCCATAACCGCGTTCAAACGGTTCCATGACCACTTTCGCGTGGCTCTCGCCAAGCGATTCAACTGCGATGATCTTGGGCTTCAACAAACTGGTTTGCATAGGTTTTCCTTTTCAATACCCTCGGCTCGTTACACCGATAAGGCTGACCGGTAACAACCTGAAAATAAACAGCCGAGACGCCCCCTTGCGCAATGCAATCAGGGTGCCCCGGCCGTTAATCCGATTACCGCGAATACAATTCGACGATCAGGCTTTCGTTAATATCGCCAGCGATGTCGCTGCGTTCCGGCTTCTGCTTGAACGTGCCTTCGAACTTCTTCGAGTCGACCGCGACCCAGCTCGGCAGTCCGCCTTGCTCGGCCAGCGACAGCGCTTCGAGAATACGAGCCTGCTTCTTCTTCTGTTCGCGCACAGCGACGACGTCACCTGCCTTCACTTGCATCGACGGAATGTTCGACACGACGCCGTTCACCACGATCGCCTTGTGGCTCACGAGCTGACGTGCTTCGGCGCGTGTCGAGCCGAAGCCCATGCGATACACGACGTTGTCCAGACGCGATTCAAGCAACTGCAGCAGGTTTTCACCCGTGTTGCCCTTCAGGCGGTCGGCTTCAGCGAAGTAACGGCGGAATTGACGCTCGAGCACACCGTAAATGCGCTTCACTTTTTGCTTTTCGCGCAGTTGCGTGCCGTAGTCGGACGTACGCGCACCCGAGGTGCGGCCATGTTGGCCAGGCTTGCTGTCAAGTTTGCACTTGTCGGCAAGCGAACGACGGGCGCTCTTCAGGAAGAGGTCAGTGCCTTCACGGCGGGACAGCTTGGCCTTAGGGCCGATATAACGTGCCACGTTGATTCCTTCTATGATTAGTCACGCGAACATACCGACTCGCGCTAGTCCGAACCCTTTGGGTCGAACGGTGGGCTTAGTCAATTCAATAGCGCAAGCAGCCTGCCGCCGCGCGGGGCGGTAACAGGCGCTCGCAAAACTAGCGTCTTAGATACGACGACGCTTCGGCGGACGGCAGCCGTTGTGCGGGACCGGTGTCACGTCGGAGATCGCGGTGATCTTGATACCAAGACCATGCAACGCGCGCACCGCCGACTCACGGCCAGGACCGGGGCCCTTGATCCGCACTTCGAGGTTCTTCACGCCGTATTCCATCGCCACGCGGCCAGCCGACTCGGCTGCCACCTGAGCTGCAAACGGGGTTGATTTACGCGAACCCTTGAAGCCCTGACCACCCGACGTTGCCCAGGCAAGAGCATTGCCTTGACGATCGGTGATCGTGATGATGGTGTTGTTGAACGACGCGTGAACGTGAACCACGCCCTCGGCGACGTTCTTCTTGACCTTCTTGCGAACGCGTTGCGCCGCGGAGTTGTTCGAAGCCTTAGCCATTACGTTTTCCTGTAACTGTCAGTTCCGCTTACTTCTTCAGCGATTGCGCTGCACGACGCGGACCCTTGCGCGTACGGGCATTCGTACGCGTACGTTGGCCGCGCAGGGGCAAGCCCTTACGATGCCGCACGCCACGGTAGCAGCCGAGATCCATCAGGCGCTTGATGTTCATCGTCGTTTCACGGCGCAGATCGCCTTCAACGATGAACTTGCCGACTTCTTCACGCAGCTTTTCGAGGTCTGCGTCGTTCAGGTCTTTGACCTTCTTCGAAAATGCCACACCAGCAGCGACGCAAATGTCGCGCGAGCGCGTGCGGCCGACACCGTAAATAGCCGTCAGGCCGATTTCAGTATGCTGGTGATTCGGGATGTTAACCCCTGCGATACGAGCCATTGTTTTTCCTCAAACAAAAAGCGCAAGCAAAAGCGCGGCGTTCAGCCTTGACGCTGTTTGTGGCGCGGATCAGAGCTGCAAATCACGCGCACAACGCCTTTGCGCTTGATGATCTTGCAATTGCGGCAAATGCGCTTAACCGATGCCATCACTTTCATGATATTACCCTTTTTTCAAATCACTTCGCCCGGAACACGATCCGCGCACGCGACAGATCGTAAGGCGTCAATTCAACCGTCACCTTGTCGCCCGGCAAAATTCGGATGTAATGCATCCGCATTTTGCCGGATATGTGTCCCAATACGACATGGCCGTTTTCCAGCTTCACCCTGAAGGTAGCGTTAGGCAGGTTTTCGATGACTTCACCCTGCATCTGGATAACATCGTCTTTGGCCATAAGTCCTTTCAACGCATCGGGACGCCGCCGCCTTTGAAATTAGCTTTCTTCAGCAGCGATTCATACTGTTGCGACATAACGTACGACTGCACCTGCGCCATGAAATCCATTGTGACGACGACAATGATCAGCAGCGACGTTCCACCAAAATAAAACGGCACGTTCCAGCGCAGCACCAGAAACTCGGGCAGCAGACAAACAAACACGATGTAGATCGCACCGGCCAGCGTCAGACGCGTGAGGATGCGGTCGATGTATCGCGCGGTTTGATCGCCCGGGCGGATACCTGGGACGAAAGCGCCACTCTTTTTCAGGTTGTCGGCCGTTTCCCTGCTGTTGAACACCAGTGCGGTGTAGAAGAAGCAAAAGAAGACGATCGCCAACGCGTACAGCAACACATACACTGGTTGACCGGGCTTGATAGCTTCGGCCACGTTGTGCAACGTGTCTGCGAACCAGCTGGCACGCGACCCCGAACTAAACCAGTTCAGGATAGTTGCCGGGAAGAGAATGATCGACGATGCAAAGATCGGCGGAATCACGCCCGACATGTTCAGCTTCAGCGGCAGATGCGAAGACTGTCCGCCGTAAATCTTGTTACCGACTTGCCGCTTGGCGTAATTCACCAGAATCTTGCGCTGGCCGCGTTCGATGAACACCACCAGATACGTCACAGCAGCAATCAGCGCGACCACGATAATCGCCGAGATGATGCTCATCGAGCCGGTTCGCACCAGTTCGAAAAGACCACCGATTGCGTTCGGGAAACCCGCCGCAATACCGCCGAAAATGATGATCGAGATACCGTTGCCAAGCCCGCGCTCCGTGATCTGCTCACCCAGCCACATCAGGAACATCGTGCCGGTCACCAGCGTCACGACCGTCGTCAACCGAAACACCATCCCCGGATCGATCACCAGGCCCGGCTGATTTTCCAGTGCAACGGCAATGCCGAATGCCTGGAACGTCGCCAGCAGGACCGTAAAGATACGCGTGTACTGCGTAATCTTCCGTTGACCCGCCTGCCCTTCCTTTTTCAGCGCTTCGAGTTGCGGCGAGACAATCGCCAGCAACTGCATGATGATCGACGCCGAAATGTACGGCATGATCCCCAGCGCAAAAATCGTGAACCGCGAAAGTGCACCACCCGAAAACATGTTGAACATGCCAAGGATGCCGCCCGACTGGCTTTGGAACAACTTTGCCAGCTGGTCCGGGTCAATACCCGGCACCGGAATGTGCGCGCCGATACGGTAGACGATCAACGCCAGCAGCAGGAATACTGCACGCCGACGCAGATCGCCGAACTTCGCCGCGCTGCGACCGGGTTTTGCGAGACTCGGGCTGTTAGCCAAGTACCTTCTCCGATGCAAATGCTAGTGACGGCAAATAACTTGCGCGTTACTCGGCAAAAGAGCCGCCGGCCGCTTCGATAGCAGCGCGCGCACCCTTCGTCGCACCCAGACCCTTCACAACGACCTTGCGCTTGAGCTCGCCCGTCGCGATGATCTTGGCGCTCCTGATCAGCTCGCCAACCAGGCCGGCTTGCTTCAGAGCCAGCAGATCGATTTCGTCGACCGGCAGCTTTTCCAGATCCGAGAGACGCACTTCACCGACGAACTCCTTCGTCAGCGAGGTAAAGCCACGCTTCGGCAGGCGACGTTGCAGCGGCATTTGACCGCCTTCGAAGCCAACCTTGTGAAAGCCGCCCGACCGCGACTTCTGACCCTTGTGACCACGGCCAGCGGTTTTGCCGAGGCCGGAGCCGATGCCGCGACCAACGCGACGCTTTGCGTGCTTCGCGCCTTCAGCCGGCTTCAGGTTATTCAATTCCATTATCAACTCCTTGAGTCCTGGTCAGCCGCTTAGCTGATGACCTTAACGAGGTATGAAACCTTGTTGATCATGCCGCGCACAGCCGGCGTGTCCTGCAACTCGCTAACCGAGTTGAGTCGGCGCAGGCCCAAGCCACGCACTGTTGCACGGTGCGTATCACGGGTGCCGATCAGGCTCTTGACGAGCTGGACCTTGACAGTTTTATCAGACATGGTGTCCACCTTAGCCCAGAATATCTTCGACGGACTTGCCGCGCTTCGCCGCGATATCACCCGGCGTCGACTGCTTGCGCAGACCGTCGAGCGTTGCACGAACGAGGTTGTACGGGTTCGTCGAACCGTGGCTCTTGGCCACAACGTTCTGCACGCCCATCACGTCGAACACTGCACGCATCGGACCGCCAGCGATCACACCGGTACCGTCCTTCGCCGGAGCGAGGAGAACCATCGATGCGCCGTGCTTACCGTGCACTTCGTGTTGCAGGGTACCGTTCTTCAGCGGCACCTTGAACATGTTGCGGCGAGCCTGTTCCATCGCCTTCTGAACAGCGACCGGCACTTCCTTCGCCTTGCCCTTGCCCATACCGACGCGGCCATCACCGTCGCCGACCACGGTCAGCGCCGCGAAGCCGAGAATCCGACCACCCTTCACGACCTTGGTCACGCGGTTGACCGAAATCATTTTTTCACGAAGGCCGTCGTCGCGTTCGTCAGCCTGAACTTTCGCTTGCATCTTTGCCATGACGAATTCTTCCCTTAGAACTTGAGTCCGGCTTCGCGCGCCGCATCAGCCAGCGCTTTCACGCGGCCGTGGTAACGGAAACCCGAACGGTCGAAGGCGACGGATTCGATGCCGGCAGCCTTAGCCTTTTCTGCAATGCGCTTGCCGATCAGGGTCGCTGCAGCGACGTTGCCGCCCTTGCCCGTCTGATCAGCCAGTTGCGCACGCACATCGGCTTCGAGCGTCGACGCGCTGGCGAGCACCTTGGTGCCGCACGGCGAGAACACTTGCGCATAGATGTGCGTGTTCGTGCGATGCACGGCGAGACGCGCGACCTGCAGCTCAGCGATCTTGATACGCGTCTGACGAGCGCGGCGCAGGCGAGATTGAGTCTTATCCATGATTGCGCACCCTTACTTCTTCTTCGTTTCTTTGAGGATCACAACCTCATTGGCGTAACGCACACCCTTGCCCTTGTAGGGCTCCGGCGGACGATAGCCGCGCACTTCTGCAGCGACCTGGCCAACTTGTTGCTTATTGATCCCCTTGATCACGATTTCGGTTTGCGTCGGGGTTTCAGCCTTGACGCCTTCCGGCATCTGGTGCACCACGGGGTGCGAGAAACCCAGCGACAGGTTCAGCTTGTCGCCTTGCGCTTGTGCGCGGTAACCGACGCCAACCAGCGTCAGCTTGCGCTCGAAACCCTTCGTCACACCGTTCACCATGTTCGCAACCAGTGCTCGCATCGTGCCCGACATCGCATTCGCTTCGCGGCTTTCGTCAACCGGCTCGAACTTCAGCGTGCCGTTGTCGTTCACCACCTTCACCAAGCTGTTGGCAGCCTGCGAAATCGTACCCAGCGGGCCCTTGACGGTAATGCGTTCGTCGCTCAGGGCCACTTCTGCGCCTTGCAGCGCGATCGGGCTTTTACCTACTCGAGACATGTTTCTCTCCTTTCGGCCTTAAGCGACGTAGCAGATGACTTCGCCGCCAACGCCCGTTGCACGCGCCTTGCGGTCCGTCATCACGCCCTTCGGCGTCGACACGATTGCCACGCCGAGGCCATTCATGACCACGGGGATGTCGTTACGGCCGCGGTACACGCGCAGACCAGGCTTCGAAACGCGTTCAATGCGTTCGATGACCGGACGGCCAGCGTAGTACTTCAACACGATGTTCAATTCAGACTTCGCACCTTCGGACTTCACTGCGAAATCATCGATATAGCCTTCGTCCTTCAGGACTTGCGCAATCGCAACCTTGACTTTCGACGAGGGCATAGTCACCGAGACTTTCTCAACCATCTGCGCATTGCGGATGCGAGTCAGCATATCGGCGATAGGATCACTCATACTCATTTACGTTTCTCCTATTACCAGCTCGCCTTGGTCAGGCCAGGGATCTCGCCGCGGAACGCGATTTCGCGAATCTTGTTACGCGCCAGCCCGAATTTACGGAACGTACCGCGCGGACGACCGGTAATTGCGCAGCGGTTGCGCTTACGGGTCGGGTTAGAGTTGCGCGGCAGTTGTTGCAGTTCCAGACGTGCTGCGTAATGCTCTTCGTCCGACTTGCTCATATCGCCAATGATCGCCTTCAACTCTGCACGCTTAGGAGCGTACTTAGCAGCGAGGCGAGCACGCTTCTTTTCACGTTCGATCAGTGCCAGTTTAGCCACGGTAACCTCAGTTTCTGAACGGGAACTTGAAGCTGGCGAGCAGAGCCTTTGCTTCGTCGTCGGTCTTCGCAGTTGTCGTGATGCTGATGTTCAGCCCACGCAGTGCGTCGATCTTGTCGTAGTCGATTTCGGGGAAAATGATCTGCTCTTTCACACCGATGTTGTAGTTGCCGCGACCGTCGAACGCACGACCCGACACGCCACGGAAGTCGCGCACACGGGGGAGCGCGACCGTCACGAAACGGTCCAGAAATTCGTACATTGCCTGACCACGCAACGTGACCATTGCACCGATCGGATAGCCCTGACGGATCTTGAAGCCAGCGATTGCCTTGCGCGCCTTCGTAATCACCGGCTTCTGGCCTGCGATCTTCGTCAGGTCGCCAACGGCGTTTTCGATGATCTTCTTGTCAGCGATCGCTTCGCCAAGGCCCATGTTCAGGGTGATCTTGGTGATGCGCGGCACTTCCATCACGGACTTGTAACCGAACTTCTCGATGAGGCCGGGTACAACCTTTTCTTTGTAAAACTCTTGCAAACGAGCCATTTTTTTACTCCGCAGCGTCAGGCGCTCAGCTCGGCACCAGTCGTCTTAAGGAAACGGACCTTCTTGTCCCCTTCGACCTTGATGCCTACACGCGACGCCTTGCCATTCGCGTCGACCAATGCGACGTTCGAAATTTGCAGCGGCATCGTCTTGGCTTCCACACCGCCCGTCGTACCCTTCATCGGGTTCGGCTTGACGTGCTTCTTGACGAGGTTGATACCCTCGACAACAACCTTGCCTTCGCCAACGGACAGCACGACGCCGCGCTTGCCTTTATCTTTGCCGGTGATGACGATAACTTCGTCACCTTTGCGAATCTTGTTCATCGCGACTCCTTACAACACTTCAGGTGCCAGCGAGACGATCTTCATGAATCGTTCGCTGCGCAACTCGCGCGTGACAGGCCCGAAAATACGGGTGCCAATAGGTTCGAGCTTGGCATTCAACAACACAGCGGCGTTGCCATCGAACTTGATCAGCGAGCCGTCCTGACGGCGCACGCCCTTGGCGGTGCGAACCACCACGGCGTTATAAATTTCGCCTTTCTTCACGCGCCCGCGCGGCGTTGCTTCTTTGACGGTCACCTTGATGATGTCGCCAATGCTGGCATAACGACGCTTCGAGCCGCCGAGCACCTTGATGCACATGACTTCACGCGCACCCGTGTTGTCGGCCACTTCAAGCCGAGTTTCGGTCTGGATCATGGTTTATCTTTCCCAACTTAATCCGGTCACACCACCATGGCGTACCCGGTCAGTCTTGGTCCCGTCAGCCAATCGGCTGCTTGGGTTAGAACAGCAGCGACGGCAAACGAAACCCGCCATCGCAATCCGGTGAATCCTTCGGAACAGGCTGGCGCCCGAACCGCTTCCCCCACCAACTTCGCCCGCGACGGGGCTCCCATAAAAGAGGGAAGACCGAGATCATATCATACAATCCCGGTCTTGCAAGCGAAACTTACTGCGATTTCAATTACTTCTACAACTTTGCGGCGTCAGATGACGCGAGCTGCCTCGACCAGGCGAG
The DNA here is from genome assembly GCF_046026895.1 of Paraburkholderia sediminicola. GTDB lineage: Bacteria > Pseudomonadota > Gammaproteobacteria > Burkholderiales > Burkholderiaceae > Paraburkholderia > Paraburkholderia sediminicola_C. Next base: position 26,196 of record NZ_JAQQEU010000069.1, on the reverse strand, counting down.
CCACAACCCAAGCTTTCGTCTTCGAAATCGGACGCGTTTCCTGGATTTCAACGAGGTCGCCCTCGTTGTATGTGTTCGCATCGTCGTGCGCGTGGTACTTCTTCGAACGCACAACGTACTTGCCGTAGATCGGGTGCTTCACGCGGTGCTCGACCAGCACGGTGACCGTCTTGTCCATCTTGTTGCTGACGACCTTGCCGACCAGCGTCCGCTTGAGCGAGGTTTTTACGCTATCGTTCATTTCTGGTTCGCCTTCTCAGTCAGGACGGTCCGCACACGTGCGATGTCGCGACGGACCTTCTTCAGCTGGCTCGTGTTGGTGAGCTGCTGGGTCGCGAGTTGCATGCGCAGGCCGAATTGCGCCTTCAGCAGGTCCGACAGCTCCTTGTTGAGCGCGGCCTGATCTTTCTGGTGAAGTTCGGAAGCCTTCATCATTTGCTCCTTAGGCGCCGAGCTGACGCACGATAAACGTCGTCTTCAGCGGCAGCTTAGCTGCAGCCAGACGGAACGCTTCGCGTGCCAGCTCTTCGGTTACGCCGTCCATTTCGTACAGCATCTTGCCCGGTTGAATCTCTGCGACGTAGTACTCAGGGTTACCCTTACCGTTACCCATACGTACTTCAGCCGGCTTGTGCGAGATCGGCTTGTCCGGGAAGATGCGGATCCAGATGCGGCCACCACGCTTGATGTGACGCGTCATTGCACGACGCGCCGCTTCAATCTGGCGCGCGGTCAAGCGACCACGACCGACAGCCTTCAGGCCGAACTCACCGAACGACACCGCGTTGCCGCGGGTAGCAATACCGGTGTTACGACCCTTCTGCTCTTTGCGATACTTTCTGCGTTTCGGTTGCAGCATCGTTATTCTCCAGTCTTCCCGTCGCCGCCGGCACCGCCAGCACGACGAGGAGCGCCGCGGCGTGCACCTGCCGGGCCACCACCTTCACCATCGCGACGCGGACGGCGATCGCCTCCCGGACGTGCGTTGCGGCGCGGACGCTTTTCTTCGGCGACTTCTTCAACCACCGGTGCGTCGTTGCGGCCGAGCGTGTCGCCCTTGTAGACCCACACCTTGACGCCGATGATGCCGTACGTCGTCTTTGCTTCCGACGTTGCGTAGTCGATATCTGCACGCAGCGTATGAAGCGGCACGCGACCTTCGCGATACCATTCCGTACGGGCGATTTCGATGCCGTTCAAGCGGCCGGCGCTCATGATCTTGATGCCTTGAGCACCCAGACGCATGGCGTTTTGCATCGCACGCTTCATCGCGCGGCGGAACATGATCCGGCGCTCGAGCTGTTGCGTGATCGAATCAGCGATCAGTTGCGCATCGGTTTCCGGCTTGCGGATTTCTTCGATGTTGACGTGAACCGGGACGCCCATGCGCTTTTGCAGCTCGGACTTAAGCAGTTCAATGTCTTCACCCTTCTTACCGATCACGACCCCCGGACGCGAGCTGAAAATCGTGATGCGCGCGTTCTTTGCAGGACGCTCAATCACAACGCGGCCGACGGACGCGTTTTTCAGCTTCTTCTTCAGGTATTCACGAACACCGATGTCTTCCTGCAACATCGCCGCGAAATTGTTGTTGTTCGCGTACCAACGCGACGCCCAATTGCGGCTGACGGCCAAACGGAAGCCAGTCGGATGAATTTTCTGTCCCATCGTATGACCCCTTAATTCCCGACCGTCACAGTGATGTGACAGGATTGCTTCTCGATGCGGTTACCGCGGCCCTTCGCGCGAGCGGTGAAACGCTTGAGCGACGCAGCCTTGTCGATGTAGATGCTCGTGATCTTGAGCTCATCGATATCGGCGCCTTCGTTATGCTCCGCATTCGCGATCGCCGACAGCACGACCTTTTTCACGATTCCCGCAGCCTTCTTCGGCGAGAACGTCAGAACGTTCAGCGCCTTGTCGACCGGCAAACCGCGGATCTGGTCAGCCACAAGGCGCGTTTTCTGCGCCGAGATGCGGGCACCGCGATGAATTGCTTTCACTTCCATCATGAGCCCCTTATTTCTTAGCCTTCTTGTCGGCTGCGTGACCCTTGAACGTACGGGTCAATGCAAACTCGCCAAGCTTGTGGCCGACCATGTTTTCCGAGATGTACACCGGAACGTGTTGACGGCCGTTATGAACAGCGATCGTCAGACCGATGAAATCCGGGAGGATCGTCGAGCGACGCGACCAGGTTTTGATCGGCTTCTTATCCCGCGAAGCTGCTGCCGCCTCAACTTTCTTCAGCAAATGGGCGTCGCAGAACGGACCTTTTTTTACAGAACGTGCCATTGCCTACTCCTTAACGCTTGTGACGGCGCTGGACGATCATGCTCGTCGTGCGCTTGTTGCTGCGGGTGCGATAACCCTTAGCAGGCGTGCCCCACGGGCTCACCGGATCGCGACCTGCAGCCGTCTTGCCTTCACCACCACCGTGCGGGTGATCGACCGGGTTCATTGCAACGCCACGTACCGTCGGGCGGATACCGCGCCAGCGGTTCGCGCCAGCCTTACCGATTTGACGGAGACTGTGCTCTTCGTTGCCAACTTCACCAATCGTCGCGCGGCATTCAACGTGAACGCGGCGGATTTCACCCGAGCGCAGGCGGACCTGTGCGTAGATGCCTTCACGAGCCAGCAACATCGCCGACGTACCAGCCGAACGCGCCATTTGCGCGCCCTTGCCCGGCAGCATTTCGATGCAGTGGATCGTCGTACCGACCGGAATGTTGCGGATCGGCAGCGTGTTGCCTGCGCGGATCGGCGCTTCCGAACCCGACATCAGTTGCTGGCCGACGGTAATACCCTTCGGAGCAATGATGTAACGGCGCTCGCCGTCTGCGTACAGAACCAGCGCGATGTTCGCGCTACGGTTCGGATCGTACTCGAGACGTTCGACCTTAGCCGGAATGCCATCCTTCGTGCGACGGAAATCGACGACACGATAGTGATGCTTGTGACCACCACCCTTGTGGCGGGTAGTGATGTGACCGTTGTTGTTACGGCCAGCGGTCGAAGATTGCGAGTCGAGCAGCGCTGCGAACGGCTTGCCCTTATGCAGATCCTTGTTGACCACCTTGACCATCGCGCGGCGGCCCGGCGAGGTCGGCTTAACTTTAACGATTGCCATGATTACTTGGCCTCCGCTTCAAAGTTGATTTCCTGGCCGGGCTTCAGGCAGACGTACGCCTTTTTCACGTCCTTGCGCTTGCCCATGAAGCGGCCAAAGCGCTTGGCTTTGCCCTTCGAGACCAGCACGTTGACGGAATTGACTTCCACCTTGAACAGCAGCTCGACTGCGGCTTTCACTTCCTGCTTCGTGGCATCGGGCGCGACTTCGAACACAACTTGCTCGTTCTTGTCGGCCACCAGCGTCGCCTTTTCGGAGATCACCGGCGCGAGCAGGACCTGCATCAAACGATGATCGTTCTTGCGAATCTCGCTCATGACAGCAACTCCTCGATCTGGGCGACCGCAGCCTTCGTGATCAGGATCTTCTTGAAGTAGATCAGCGACAGCGGGTCGGCGTAACGCGGCTCGACAACTGCCACATGGGCGAGATTGCGGGACGCGAGGTACAGGTTTTCGTCAACCGTGTCGGTAATCACCAGCACGGAGTCGAGACCCATCGCCTTGAATTTTTCGGCCAGCAGCTTCGTCTTCGGCGCTTCGAGCGTCAGCTCGTCGACCACCGAGATGCGGCCTTCGCGGGCCAGCTGCGAGAAGATCGAGCAGAGACCTGCGCGATGCATCTTCTTGTTGACCTTGTGCGAAAAGTTTTCTTCCGGCGAATTCGGGAAGATCCGGCCACCGCCGCGCCACAATGGGCTCGACGACATACCGGCACGGGCGCGGCCCGTACCCTTCTGGCGCCACGGCTTCTTGGTCGTGTGCTTGACTTGCTCACGGTCCTTCTGCGCGCGGTTGCCGCTACGGGCATTCGCTTGATACGCCACCACTACCTGGTGAATCAGGGCTTCGTTGTAATCGCGGCCGAACACGACGTCCGACGCGCTAACGCCTGCACCTTCCTGACCATTGGCATTCAGGAGCTTAAGTTCCATTATTTCGCTCCTTTCACGGCACGCGTCTTCACGGCCGGCGTAACGAATACCTTGCCACCCTTCGCACCCGGAACGGCGCCCTTGACCAACAACAGCTTGCGGTCGGCGTCGATACGAGCGATTTCGAGGTTTTGCACCGTTACCGTGTCGTCACCCATGTGACCGGTCATGCGCTTACCCGGGAAAACACGACCCGGATCCTGCGCCATACCGATCGAACCCGGCACGTTGTGCGAGCGCGAGTTACCGTGCGAAGCACGGCCGGACGCGAAGTTGTAACGCTTGATGGTACCGGCGTAGCCCTTACCAATCGACACGCCTTGCACGTCGACCTTCTGGCCTACTTCGAACAGGTCGGGACCGACCACGGTGCCGTTCGACAACTCGGCAGCCTTGGCAGCATCGATCTGGAATTCTTTGAGGATTTCACCGGCTTGAACACCGGCTTTGGCGAGATGACCGGCCAACGGCTTCGTCACGCGCGATGCACGGCGCGTACCGAATGCAACCTGCACGGCCGTGTAGCCGTCGGTTTCAACAGTCTTGATCTGCGTCACGCGGTTGTCGGACACGTCCAGCACGGTAACGGGAATCGAATCCCCTTCTGCCGTGAAGATACGGGTCATGCCAACCTTGCGACCTACGAGTCCAAGGCTCATCGTTTTCTCCATTCCCGACTGCGATTGGTCGGGGCTAATTTACAAAATGCCGATGCCGTTTCGGGCGTGAAATCACGCTGCAGCACACCGACTTTTTTGCGCAAATGCGCGAAAAGCCTTGCATTATAGCGAGGCTTTTCGTTTTCCGCAAGCAATCAATGACTTAGCGCTGTCCGGTGACCCGGACAACCTTGAAAGCCTTACTGCAGCTTGATTTCAACGTCTACGCCAGCCGGCAGATCGAGCTTCATCAGCGCGTCGACGGTCTTGTCCGTCGGATCAACGATGTCCATCAGGCGTTGGTGCGTACGAATTTCGAGCTGATCGCGCGATGTCTTGTTGACGTGCGGCGAACGCAGGATGTCGAAGCGTTGAATGCGGGTCGGCAGGGGCACCGGACCACGAACGATAGCGCCAGTCCGCTTTGCCGTGTCGACGATCTCAGCTGCTGATTGATCGATCAGACGATAGTCGAAAGCCTTCAGGCGAATGCGGATTTTCTGGTTCTGCATGACAATTCCTTGGAAAGAGCGAGGCGGTATTGCGCCGCCAGATAGAAAAAGAACGTAGAGCCGAGTGCCCGCCGGGGCCGGCGCCCGGCTCCGGGCACCACTTGCTGCAAGTTCAAGCTTTGATTTTACTCGAGAATCTTGGCAACCACACCTGCGCCGACGGTACGGCCGCCTTCGCGGATTGCGAAACGCAGGCCTTCTTCCATCGCGATCGGGTTGATCAGCTTCACCGTGATCGACACGTTGTCGCCCGGCATGACCATTTCCTTGTCCTTCGGCAACTCGATCGAGCCCGTCACGTCCGTTGTACGGAAGTAGAACTGCGGACGATAGTTGTTGAAGAACGGCGTGTGACGGCCACCTTCGTCCTTGCTCAGCACGTACACTTCAGCCGTGAAATGCGTGTGCGGGTTGATCGAACCCGGCTTCGCCAGAACCTGGCCACGCTCCACGTCTTCACGCTTCGTGCCGCGCAGCAGGATACCGACGTTGTCGCCTGCCTGACCTTGGTCGAGCAGCTTGCGGAACATTTCCACGCCCGTGCAGGTCGTCTTCACCGTCGGCTTGATACCGACGATTTCGATTTCTTCGCCGACCTTGACGACGCCGCGCTCAACCCGACCCGTCACCACCGTGCCACGACCCGAGATCGAGAACACGTCTTCCACCGGCATCAGGAACGTGCCATCCACTGCGCGCTCCGGCGTCGGAATGTACGTGTCCAGCGCGTCAGCCAGGTTCATGATCGCCACTTCGCCCAGCTCGCCCTTGTCGCCTTCCAGCGCCAGCTTGGCCGAACCCTTGATGATCGGCGTGTCGTCGCCCGGGAAGTCGTACTTCGACAGAAGTTCGCGAACTTCCATCTCGACCAGCTCCAGCAGCTCAGCGTCGTCCACCATGTCGCACTTGTTCAGGAACACGATGATGTACGGAACGCCAACCTGGCGCGCCAGCAGGATGTGCTCACGCGTTTGCGGCATCGGGCCGTCTGCGGCCGAGCACACCAGGATCGCGCCGTCCATCTGCGCCGCGCCCGTGATCATGTTCTTCACATAGTCAGCGTGGCCCGGGCAGTCGACGTGTGCGTAGTGGCGGTTCGCCGTTTCGTACTCGACGTGTGCCGTGTTGATCGTGATACCACGCGCCTTTTCTTCCGGCGCCGCGTCGATCTGGTCGTATGCCTTCGCTTCGCCGCCGAACTTCTGCGTCAGAACCGTCGTGATCGCTGCCGTCAGCGTGGTCTTGCCGTGGTCAACGTGACCGATCGTGCCGACGTTCACGTGCGGCTTGGTCCGTTCGAATTTACCTTTAGCCATGTTTCTCTTCTTTCAAAAAGTTAATCGTTGAATGACTTTGCCGCGCGATTACTTCGACTTGGCGTTGATGATCGCTTCCGACACGTTACGCGGTGCTTCGGAGTAGTGCTTGAACTCCATCGTGTACGTTGCACGACCCTGGGTCAGCGAACGCAGCGACGTCGAGTAACCAAACATTTCCGACAGCGGCACTTCAGCACGAACGATCTTGCCGCCGCCGACCATATCGTCCATGCCCTGAACGATACCGCGACGACCCGACAGGTCGCCCATCACGTTGCCCATGTAGTCTTCCGGCGTTTCGACTTCGACGGCCATCATCGGTTCGAGGATGACCGGTTGAGCCTTGCGCATTGCTTCCTTGAACGCCATCGAACCCGCCATGCGGAACGCATTTTCGTTCGAGTCGACGTCGTGGTACGAACCGAACGTCAGGTGAACCTTCACGTCAACGACCGGGAAGCCTGCCAGCACGCCAGCCTTCAGCGTTTCCTGGATACCCTTGTCGACTGCCGGGATGTATTCACGCGGAATCACACCGCCCTTGATCTCGTCCAGGAACTCGTAGCCCTTGCCCTGCTCGTTCGGCTCGAGCGTGATGACCGCGTGACCGTACTGGCCGCGACCACCCGACTGCTTGACGAACTTGCCGTCGACATCTTCCGCCTTGCCGCGAATCGTTTCGCGGTAAGCCACTTGCGGCTTGCCAACCGTTGCTTCGACGCCGAACTCACGGCGCATCCGGTCAACCAGAATTTCGAGGTGGAGCTCGCCCATGCCCGAAATAATGGTTTGACCCGATTCTTCGTCCGTTTGAACGCGGAACGACGGATCTTCCTGAGCCAGGCGGTTCAGCGCCAGACCCATCTTTTCCTGGTCCGGCTTCGTCTTCGGCTCAACTGCCTGCGAAATCACCGGCTCCGGGAAAATCATGCGCTCGAGCACGATCGGGTTTTGCGGATCGCACAGCGTGTCGCCCGTCGTTGCGTCCTTCAGGCCGACTGCAGCAGCGATGTCGCCTGCGCGGACTTCCTTGATTTCTTCGCGCTGGTTCGCGTGCATCTGCAGAATACGACCCAGACGTTCCTTCTTGTCCTTGGTCGCGTTCAGCACGGTGTCGCCCGAATTCACAATGCCCGAGTACACGCGGAAGAAGATCAGCTGACCGACGAACGGGTCCGTCATGATCTTGAATGCCAGTGCCGAGAACTTTTCGTCGTCGGCAGCGCGGCGCTCACCTTGCTCGCCGTTTTCCAGCTCGCCGGTAACCGGCGGGATGTCGATCGGCGACGGCAGGAAGTCGAGCACGGCGTCCAGCATGCGTTGCACACCCTTGTTCTTAAACGCGGTGCCGCACAGCATCGGCTGGATTTCGCAAGCGATCGTGCGATCGCGCAGACCCTTGATGATTTCCGCTTCAGAGAGCTCGCCCTCTTCCAGGTACTTGTTCATCAGGTCTTCGCTCGACTCAGCAGCCGCCTCGACCATCTTCTCGCGCCACTCGTTGCACGACTCGAGCAGTTCCGCCGGGATTTCTTCGTACGAGAACTTCGTGCCTTGCGACGCGTCGTCCCAAATGATCGCCTTCATCTTCATCAGATCGACGACGCCCGTGAAGTTTTCTTCCGCGCCGATAGGCACCACGACCGGAACCGGGTTCGCCTTCAGGCGCAGCTTGAGCTGGTCGTAGACCTTGAAGAAGTTCGCGCCGGTACGGTCCATCTTGTTGATGAACGCGAGACGGGGAACCTTGTACTTGTTTGCCTGACGCCACACGGTTTCCGACTGGGGCTGCACGCCGCCCACTGCGCAATAAACCATGCACGCGCCGTCGAGCACGCGCATCGAGCGCTCGACTTCAATCGTGAAGTCGACGTGGCCCGGGGTGTCGATGATGTTGATGCGGTGCTCAGCGCGGTCGCCGGCCATGCCTTTCCAGAACGCCGTGGTAGCAGCGGACGTGATCGTGATGCCGCGTTCCTGCTCCTGCTCCATCCAGTCCATGGTGGCAGCGCCGTCGTGAACTTCACCAATCTTGTGGTTCACGCCGGTGTAGAACAGGATGCGCTCGGTCGTCGTCGTTTTGCCGGCGTCGATGTGAGCGCTAATACCGATGTTACGGTAGCGCTCGATAGGTGTCTTGCGAGCCACTTTGATCCTCTATTGGGATGACGCGATGCGAGAAAATACCCATCGCGCTGTAACACAAACGGGCGAGGCGCTTTGTAAGCGCACCCGCCCGGAATTTCTTTCCGCTTTTTCCGCTAAACCCGGGTTCGGGAAGCTTAGAAACGGAAGTGCGAGAACGCCTTATTGGCTTCTGCCATCCGGTGAACTTCGTCGCGCTTCTTCATTGCGCCGCCACGGCCTTCGGCCGCTTCGGAGAGTTCACCTGCCAGACGCAGGGCCATCGACTTCTCGCTGCGCTTCTTCGCGGCTTCACGCAGCCAACGCATCGCCAATGCCATACGACGCGACGGGCGCACTTCGACCGGAACCTGATAGTTCGCACCACCAACGCGGCGGCTCTTGACTTCGACCACCGGCTTGACGTTGTTGAGCGCTACCGTGAACACTTCCAGCGGGTCCTTGCCACCCTTGGTCTGGATCTGTTCGAAAGCGCCGTACACGATACGCTCGGCAACCGACTTCTTGCCGGAGAGCATCAGCACGTTCATGAACTTAGCTACATCAACGTTACCGAACTTCGGATCCGGCAACACTTCCCGCTTGGGGACTTCGCGACGACGCGGCATGTTTCTTCCTTTACCTTTTCAGTTGGAGCTACTTTAGCCCCGCGGCCACCAACTAACCCGATTCATCTTCAAGACTTACCAGCCTGGTCGGGTGACCACTTACTCGACAGCACCGGCGACTCCGGCACCACCGCTATTACCGCCTTTGCAGGCGACCTGAAACTACTGACCGGCTAGTTACTTGCCAGCCTTGGCACGCTTCGCACCGTACTTCGAGCGAGCCTGCTTACGATCCTTGACGCCCTGGGTATCCAGCGAGCCGCGAACCATGTGGTAACGCACACCCGGCAAGTCCTTCACACGACCGCCGCGAATCAGCACGACCGAGTGTTCCTGCAGGTTGTGGCCTTCACCACCGATGTACGAAATGACTTCGAAGCCGTTCGTCAGGCGCACCTTTGCGACCTTACGGAGTGCCGAGTTCGGCTTCTTCGGCGTCGTGGTGTACACACGGGTGCACACGCCGCGACGCTGGGGGCAGTCCTGCAAAGCCGGGCTCTTGCTCTTCGTCGTTTCCGACGCGCGGCCTTTGCGAACCAGTTGATTGATGGTTGGCATTGTTTATTCCTGAAATTGAACAAAATCGACGCATCTGTTTCCGGGCAAAGCAGAAACGATTGCGCATCGAACTTCCGGATGGACTGCAAGTACGTGAACTGGATTCACCGCACGCATTCCAAGGACCGGAACCTAGCATAATATTCCGAAAATACTAAGGGAGTCAACAGCTTGCGATGTTTCGCACCCCTGTCGGACTTCCCTGGCTCCTGGAACGCTCAGTCCGCGGCGACCACTTCCAGCAATTCGTCGCCGAAACGGTCCAGTTTGCGGGCGCCCATGCCCGGAATGCCGCGCAAATCCTCAATGGAATCGGGGCCATTGCGGGCAATTTCCGCCAGCGTCGCATCGTGGAAGATCACGTAGGCCGGTACACCGTCGCTCTTTGCCGTTTCGGTGCGCCAGGCACGCAAACGCTCCCAGCGGGCCCGCTCGCGCGGGCCCATGCCGATTGTCGGATCAGCACGCTCGCTGGTGCGGCCGGACGATTGCCGGGTGCGGATCGGCTTCACGTAACGGCGCATCGTCACGTTCTGCTCGCCCTTGAGCACCGGCTTGCTCGCTTCGGTGAGCACGAGTGAGCCAAAGCCTTCGTGGTCGACCGTCAGATAGCCGAACGCCACCAACTGGCGAAACACCGCGCGCCACTCCGACTCGCCGAGAGCCGCGCCGATGCCGAACGTCGTCAGCTTCTCGTGGCCGCGCTGCATGATTTTCTCGCTGCGATTGCCGCGCAGAATGTCGATCAGATGGCCGGCGCCGAAGTTGAAACCGCTCGCCCGCTGCGCGCGGAACACGCAGGACAGCGCCATTTGCGCCTCGCGTGTCGCGTCCCAGGTTGCCGGCGGTTCGAGACAGTTGTCGCAGTTGCCGCACGGCTTGCTGGTTTCGCCAAAGTAGCCAAGCAGCCGGACGCGCCGGCAAGTCGCTGCCTCGCACAGGCCGAGCAGCGCGTCGAGTTTGCTGGTTTGGACGCGCTTATGGGCGTCGTCGGCATCGGACTCGTCGATCATCTTGCGCTGCTGCACGACGTCGCCGAGACCATAGGCCATCCACGCGTTCGCCGGCATGCCGTCGCGGCCGGCACGACCGGTTTCCTGGTAGTAGCCTTCGACGCTCTTCGGCAAGTCGAGGTGAGCGACGAAACGCACGTCGGGTTTGTCGATGCCCATGCCGAACGCGATCGTCGCGCACATCACGATGCCTTCTTCGCGCTGGAACATCTCCTGATGCTTCTGGCGAATCTCGAACTCCATGCCGGCGTGATACGGCAACGCGCGCATCCCCTTTTCTTTAAGCCACTCCGCGGTTTCTTCCACCTTGCGGCGCGACAGGCAATAGACCACACCGGCGTCGGTGGTGCCGTCCGGCCGCGAATGCTCGGCGCGGATGAAGTCCAGCAACTGCGCGCGCGCATTGTCCTTTTCGGCGATGCGATAGCGGATGTTCGGCCGGTCGAAACTCGACACGAAGATGCGAGCGTCATCAAGCGCCAGGCGGTCGATGATTTCGTCGCGGGTGATCGCGTCCGCGGTGGCGGTGAGTGCGATGCGTGGCACGTTGGGAAAGCGCTGGTGCAGCACCGACAGCTGAATATATTCGGGCCGGAAATCGTGCCCCCATTGCGATACGCAATGCGCTTCGTCGATCGCGAACAAGCCGATGCGCGTGCGCTCCAGTAACTCCTGGAATCGTGGCGTCATCAGACGTTCCGGCGCAACGTAAAGCAGGTCGATCTCGCCCTCGCGCAGCGCCCGCTCGGTGGCCATCGCCTCCGCGCTCGACAGCGTGGAGTTCAGATACGCCGCGCGCACGCCGACTTCGGTGAGCGCGGCCACCTGATCCTGCATCAGCGCGATCAGCGGCGACACGACGATGCCGGCGCCGAAGCCGCCTTCGCGCCGCACCAGTGACGGAATCTGATAGCACAGCGATTTGCCACCGCCCGTCGGCATCAGCACGAGGCAATCGCCGCCGCCGGCGACGTGCTCGACAATTTCGCCCTGCTGCCCTCTGAACGCGGGATAGCCGAATACTTCGTTGAGGATCTGGAGCGGACGGGACATGAATTTGCGAGAAGCAGCCAAAGGCCGGTGACACGAATTTTACCAACGCATTCGTGCTGCGCCCGCGCTTTGCAACAACGTTAGCCATCCGGCCTAAGAATCCGCAAAGTCGCGCAAGAAAGAGGCGCATAAAAAAAGCCGCTCAGTCGAAACTGAGCGGCTTCGCTGGCTGGTGAGCCCAAGCGGCTTGCGCCGCCGGGACTTACTCGCCTGAGTGCTGCTGTTCGGCGGCCGGGGTTTCCGGCGTACCGAATTCGAACGACTCTTCCGCTGCGATCTGATCGAAACGCTCGCGGTCGGACAGTTCCTTGCTCTTGCGTGCCTTGTGGAACGCGAGACCCGTACCGGCCGGAATCAGACGGCCGACGATCACGTTTTCCTTCAGGCCACGCAGGTCGTCGCGCTTGCCCATGATCGCCGCTTCGGTCAACACGCGGGTCGTTTCCTGGAACGACGCCGCGGAGATGAACGAATCGGTCGACAGCGACGCCTTCGTGATACCAAGCAACACGTTTTCATACGTTGCCGGACGCTTGTCTTCCGCGATCATACGGTCGTTCTCGTCGAGCATATCCGACCGCTCGACCTGTTCGCCCGGGATGAAACGCGTATCGCCGTTGTCCGTAATCTGCACGCGGCGCAGCATCTGACGAACAATCACTTCGATGTGCTTGTCGTTGATCTTCACGCCTTGCAGACGGTACACGTCCTGCACTTCGTCCACGATGTAACGCGACAGCGCTTCGACGCCCTGCAAACGCAGGATGTCGTGCGGATCCGCCGGCCCGTCGACGATCATTTCGCCCTTGTTGACGACCTGACCATCGTGCACCAGAACCTGCTTTTCCTTCGCGATCAGGAACTCGTGCTGGTTGCCCTCGAGGTCCGTGATAACGAGACGCTGCTTGCCCTTCGTGTCCTTACCGAACGACGTCGTACCCGTGACTTCCGCCAGGATACCTGCGTCCTTCGGCGAACGTGCTTCGAACAGTTCCGCCACACGCGGCAGACCGCCGGTAATGTCACGCGTCTTCTGCGATTCGGTCGGGATACGTGCGAGCACTTCACCGACCTGCACTTGCTGACCGTCCTTCACGGTGATCAGAGCGCCGACCTGGAAGCCGATCTGCACCGAATGCTCGGTGTTCGGGATCTTGACTTCTTCGCCGTTCGCATCGAGCAGCTTGACCTGCGGACGCACCGTCTTCGAAGCTTGCGAACCACGACGCTTCACGTCGATCACGACCAGCGTCGACAGACCCGTCACATCGTCGATCTGCTTCGCAACGGTCACGCCTTCTTCGACGTTTTCGAACTTCACCGTACCACCGTACTCGGTGATGATCGGACGCGTCATCGGATCCCACGTCGCCAGTTGCGTGCCGGCCTTGATCTGCGCGCCGTCCAGTTGCAACAGCGTCGCGCCGTACGGCACCTTGTGACGTTCGCGCTCGCGGCCGTGGTCGTCGGTGATCATCGCTTCGCCCGAACGCGAGATGACGATCTGTTCGCCCTTCGCGTTGGTGACGTAACGCATCGTCGCCGTGAACCGCACCGTACCGTTCGACTTCGCTTCAACCGACGAAGCCACTGCCGCACGCGACGCCGCACCACCGATGTGGAACGTACGCATCGTGAGCTGCGTGCCCGGTTCACCGATCGACTGAGCAGCGATCACGCCGACTGCTTCACCGACGTTGACCGACGAGCCGCGGCCCAGGTCGCGGCCGTAGCAGGCTGCGCACAGACCGTAACGCGTTTCGCAAGTCAGCGGCGTACGCACGCGCACTTCGTCGATGCCGAGGCGTTCGATTTCTTCGACCGCGTCTTCGTCGAGCAAGGAGCCCGATTCGTACAGCGTTTCCTGCGATTCCGGATTGACGACGTCAGCCACCGCCACGCGACCGAGAATACGGTCACGCAGCGCTTCGACGACTTCACCGCCTTCGACCAACGCCTTCATGGCGACGCCGTTCGACGTGCCGCAATCGTCCTCGACCACCACCAGATCCTGCGTCACGTCGACCAGACGTCGCGTCAGGTAACCCGAGTTCGCCGTCTTCAGTGCCGTATCAGCCAGACCCTTACGTGCACCGTGGGTCGAGATGAAGTACTGCAACACGTTCAGGCCTTCACGGAAGTTCGCCGTAATCGGCGTCTCGATGATCGAGCCGTCCGGCTTCGCCATCAGGCCACGCATACCGGCAAGCTGACGAATCTGAACTGCCGAACCACGAGCACCCGAGTCCGCCATCATGTAAATCGAGTTGAACGATTCCTGACGCGTTTCGTTGCCGTCGCGGTCCGTGACCGGTTCCGTCGACAGCTGTTCCATCATCGCCTTGCCGACCGCTTCCGACGTTGCCGACCAGATGTCGACCACGTTGTTGTAGCGCTCTTGCGACGTGACGAGACCCGACATGTACTGACGGTCGTACTCCTTCACCTTCTTCGCGGCGTCGCCGACGATGGTTTCCTTCTGCGGCGGCACGAGCATGTCGTCGACGCAGATCGAGATACCAGCGCGCGTTGCCAGACGGAAACCCGACTGCATCAACTGGTCGGCGAAAATCACCGTTTCGCGCAGACCGCACTTGCGGAATGCGGTGTTGATCAGACGCGAGATTTCCTTCTTCTTCAGCGGCTTGTTCAGCACCGAGAACGGCAGGCCCGGCGGCAGAATTTCCGACAGGATTGCACGGCCGACGGTCGTCGCGTACAGCGAGATCTTCGGCACGAACGCCGGCGCGCCTTCCGACTTATCTTCGTTCTGGACCATTTCCGTGATCCGCACGTTGACGCGCGAGGCCAGCTCGACTTCCTTGTTCTCGTATGCACGCAGCGCTTCCGAGACGCCCGTGAACGTCAGGCCTTCGCCCTTGGCGTTCACCGCTTCGCGGGTCGCGTAGTACAGGCCGAGCACGATGTCCTGCGACGGCACGATCGACGGATCACCGTTGGCCGGGAACAGCACGTTGTTCGACGCCAGCATCAGCGTGCGCGCTTCCATCTGCGCTTCGAGCGACAGCGGCACGTGAACAGCCATCTGGTCACCGTCGAAGTCGGCGTTGAACGCCGCGCAAACGAGCGGGTGCAGCTGGATTGCCTTACCTTCGATCAGCACCGGCTCGAAAGCCTGAATGCCGAGACGGTGCAGCGTCGGCGCACGGTTCAGCATGACCGGATGTTCGCGGATCACCTCTTCGAGGATGTCCCACACCACCGGCGTCTGGTTCTCGACTTCCTTCTTCGCAGCCTTGATGGTGGTAGCCACACCCATCACTTCGAGCTTGTTGAAGATGAACGGCTTGAACAGTTCGAGCGCCATCAGCTTCGGCAGACCGCATTGATGCAGCTTGAGCGTCGGGCCGACCACGATCACCGAACGACCCGAGTAGTCGACGCGCTTACCGAGCAAGTTCTGACGGAAACGACCGCCCTTACCCTTGATCATGTCGGCAAGCGACTTCAGCGGACGCTTGTTCGCGCCGGTCATTGCCTTACCGCGACGGCCGTTGTCGAGCAGTGAGTCGACGGCTTCCTGCAGCATCCGCTTTTCGTTGCGGACGATGATTTCAGGCGCCTTCAGTTCGAGCAGACGCTTCAACCGGTTGTTACGGTTGATCACGCGGCGATACAGGTCGTTCAGGTCCGACGTCGCGAAACGGCCACCGTCCAGCGGCACCAGCGGACGCAGTTCCGGCGGCAGCACCGGCAGCACTTCGAGCACCATCCAGTCAGGCTTGATGCCCGAGCGTTGGAAAGCCTCGAGCACCTTCAGGCGCTTCGCGTACTTCTTGATCTTCGCTTCCGAACCCGTGTTCTTGAGTTCGGTACGGAGCATCTCGACCTGTTCGTCGATGTTGATCGCGCGCAGCAGCTCGCGAACGCCTTCCGCGCCCATCTCGGCACGGAATTCGTCACCGTATTCTTCGACCTTGTTGTAGTAATCCTCTTCGGTCATGATCTGCCGCGCTTTCAGCGGCGTCATGCCCGGATCGATCACCACATATGCTTCGAAGTACAGCACGCGTTCGATGTCGCGCAGCGTCATGTCGAGCACCATGCCCAGACGCGACGGCAGCGACTTCAGGAACCAGATGTGCGCAACCGGCGAGGCCAGTTCGATGTGGCCCATCCGTTCGCGACGCACCTTCGCGAGCGTCACTTCGACACCGCACTTCTCGCAGATCACCCCACGGTGCTTCAGACGCTTGTACTTGCCACAAAGGCATTCGTAGTCTTTGATCGGCCCGAAAATCTTCGCGCAGAACAGACCATCACGCTCCGGCTTGAACGTCCGGTAGTTGATGGTTTCCGGCTTCTTCACTTCACCGAACGACCACGAACGAATCTTGTCCGGCGAGGCCAGACCGATCTTGATCGCGTCAAAAACTTCAGGTTGTTGGACTTGCTTGAATAGATCGAGCAAAGCTTTCATCGCTTCTCTCCAGTAGTCCGATTAGTTGCGGTCGAGGTCAATATCGATACCCAGCGAGCGGATTTCCTTCACCAACACGTTAAAGGATTCCGGCATGCCTGCATCGATCACGTGATCGCCCTTGACCAGGTTCTCGTACACCTTGGTCCGGCCTGTCACGTCGTCCGACTTCACCGTCAGCATTTCCTGCAGCACGTACGATGCGCCGTACGCTTCGAGCGCCCACACTTCCATTTCACCGAAACGCTGGCCACCGAACTGCGCCTTACCGCCCAACGGCTGCTGCGTCACGAGCGAGTACGGGCCCGTGGAACGCGCGTGCATCTTGTCGTCGACCAGGTGGTGCAGTTTCAGGTAGTGCATGTAGCCGACCGTCACCGTACGTTCGAACATCTCGCCCGTGCGACCGTCGTACAGACGAACCTGATTCTTCGACGGCGTCATGCCGAGGTTCTTCGCGATGTCGTCCGGGAATGCCAGATCCAGCGCGCGCGACATTTCTTCTTCCGTCGCACCGTCGAACACCGGCGTTGCAAACGGCACGCCTTCGCGCAGGTTCTTCGCCAGTTCGACAATTTCGTCGTCGGTGAAGCTGTCCAGCTCTTCGGCACGGCCCGACTCGTTGTAGATCTTGGTCAGGAATTCACGCAGTTCAGTGATCTTCGCCTGACGCTGCAGCATTTCGCCGATACGCCAGCCCAAACCCTTCGCGGCCCAACCCAGATGCACTTCGAGAACCTGACCCACGTTCATCCGCGACGGCACGCCGAGCGGGTTCAGAACGACGTCAGCCGGACGGCCGTCGGCCATGTACGGCATGTCTTCTATCGGGACGATCTTCGACACCACACCCTTGTTACCGTGACGGCCGGCCATCTTGTCGCCAGGCTGCAGACGGCGCTTGACTGCCAGATACACCTTGACCATCTTCAGCACGCCCGGCGGCAGTTCGTCGCCCTGCGTGAGCTTCTTGCGCTTTTCTTCGAACGCCAGATCGAACTGGTGACGCTTCTCTTCGATCGAGTTCTTGATCGCTTCGAGCTGCGCCGCTGCTTCTTCGTCCGCGAGACGGATGTCGAACCAGTGGTAGTGATCGAGATCTTCCAGGTAAGCCTGTTCGATCTTCGTTCCCTTCGCGAGCTTCTTCGGACCGCCGTTGGCGACCTTGCCGTCGAGCATCCGTGCGAGACGCTGGAACGCGTCGCCTTCCACGATGCGCAACTGGTCGTTCAGGTCGAGGCGATAGCGCTTCAGTTCATCGTCGATGATCTGTTGCGCGCGCTTGTCGCGCTGAATGCCTTCACGCGTGAACACCTGCACGTCGATGACCGTGCCGCTCATGCCCGAGGGCACGCGCAGCGACGTGTCCTTCACGTCCGAGGCCTTCTCGCCGAAGATCGCGCGCAGCAGCTTTTCTTCCGGAGTGAGCTGGGTTTCGCCCTTCGGCGTAACCTTGCCCACGAGCACGTCGCCCGCTTCGACTTCCGCGCCGATGTACACGATGCCCGACTCGTCGAGACGGCCAAGCTGTACTTCCGCGAGGTTCGAAATGTCGCGCGTGATTTCTTCCGGTCCGAGCTTCGTGTCACGAGCCACGACATTCAGTTCTTCGATGTGGATCGACGTGTAGCGATCGTCGGCCACGACCTTTTCAGAGATCAGGATCGAGTCTTCGAAGTTGTAGCCGTTCCACGGCATGAACGCGATCAGCATGTTCTGGCCGAGCGCGAGCTCGCCCAGATCGGTCGATGCGCCGTCAGCCAGCACGTCGCCGCGCGCAACCTTGTCGCCCATCTTCACGATCGGGCGCTGGTTGATGTTCGTGTTCTGGTTCGAACGCGTGTACTTGATCAGGTTGTAGATGTCGACACCGACGTCGCCCGCAACCGCCTCGTCGTCGTTCACACGAATCACGATACGGCCTGCGTCGACGTAATCCACGACACCGCCGCGGAACGCCTGAACCGTCGTACCCGAGTCGACCGCCACCGTGCGCTCGATACCCGTACCGACCACGGCCTTTTCAGGGCGCAGACACGGCACAGCCTGACGCTGCATGTTCGAACCCATCAACGCGCGATTCGCGTCATCGTGCTCGAGGAACGGAATCAGCGAGGCTGCCACCGAGACGATCTGCGACGGCGCCACGTCCATGTACTGGATGCGATCCGGCGTGACCATCAGCGTTTCGCCAGCTTCACGCGACGAAACCAGCTCGTCGGTCAGCGTGCCGTCGGCAGCGACCGCCGCGTTCGCCTGAGCGATCACGTAACGGCCTTCTTCGATCGCCGACAGGTAGTCGATCTGGTCGGTCACCTTGCTGTCCACGACCTTGCGATACGGCGTTTCGAGGAAGCCGTATTCGTTCAGGTGCGCGTACAGCGCGAGCGAGTTGATCAGGCCGATGTTCGGACCTTCAGGCGTTTCAATCGGGCACACACGACCGTAGTGAGTCGGGTGCACGTCGCGGACTTCAAAACCTGCTCGCTCACGGGTCAAACCGCCCGGGCCAAGTGCCGACACGCGGCGCTTGTGGGTGATTTCCGACAGCGGGTTCGTTTGGTCCATGAACTGCGAGAGCTGCGACGAACCGAAGAACTCGCGAATTGCCGACGAAATCGGCTTCGAGTTGATCAGGTCGTGCGGCATCAGGTTTTCGCTTTCGGCCTGGCCAAGGCGTTCCTTCACAGCACGCTCGACACGCACGAGACCGGCTCGGAACTGGTTTTCCGCCAGTTCGCCGACGCAACGCACACGGCGATTGCCCAAGTGGTCGATATCGTCCACTTCGCCCTTGCCGTTACGCAGCTCGACCAGGATCTTGATCGTTGCGAGGATGTCATCGTCTTGCAGCGTCATCGGTCCGACGATCTCGTCGCGACCCACGCGACGATTGAACTTCATACGACCCACCTTGGACAGGTCGTATGCGTCTTCGCTGTAGAACAGACGGTTGAACAGCGCCTCGACCGCTTCTTCGGTCGGCGGTTCGCCCGGGCGCATCATGCGGTAGATCGCGATCCGAGCGGCCATCTTGTCCGCGGTTTCGTCGATACGCAGCGTCGACGAGATGTACGGACCTTGATCCAGATCGTTCGTGTAGAGCGTCTGGATGTCTTTGATCTTCGCTTCACGGAGCTTTTCGAGGACGGTTTCGGTGATTTCGTCGTTCGCGTTGGCGATGACTTCACCGGTGTCGCCGTCGACGACGTTCTTCGCCAGCACGCGGCCGAGGAGATAGTCTTCCGGGACCGAGATGAACTTGGTCTTCGCGTTGTCGAGGTCGCGAATGTGTTTCGCGTTGATCCGCTTGTCCTTCTGGACGATCACGTTGCCGTCACGGTCCGAGATGTCGAAGCGCGCCACTTCGCCACGCAGACGCTCCGGCACGAATTCCATCTGCGCGCCTTCCGGCATCAGCGTGAAATTGTCGAACACGAAGAAGTTTGCGAGGATCTGTTCCGGCGTGAGGCCGATTGCCTTCAGCAGGATCGTGACCGGCATCTTGCGGCGACGGTCGACGCGGAAATACAGCACGTCCTTCGGGTCGAACTCGAAGTCGAGCCACGAACCACGGTAAGGAATGATACGGGCGGAGAACAGGAGCTTGCCCGAACTGTGCGTCTTGCCCTTGTCGTGTTCGAAGAACACGCCCGGCGAACGGTGCAGCTGCGAAACGATCACACGTTCCGTGCCGTTGATGACGAATGAACCGGTCGGCGTCATGAGCGGAATTTCGCCCATGTACACTTCCTGTTCCTTCACTTCCTTGACGACCGGCTTGCTCGGCGATTCCTTGTCGAGCAGCACCAGACGCACTTTCGCGCGCAAGGCCGAGCAGTACGTCAGACCGCGCTGCTGACATTCCTTGATGTTGAATGCCGGCGGCGACAGCATGTAGCTGACGAACTCTAGACGTGCGAATCCGTTATGCGAAACAATCGGAAAAACGGAAGTAAACGCAGCCTGCAGGCCTTCCGGCTTGCGTTGCGTGGACGACGTGTCTGCTTGCAGAAACGTGCTGAATGATTCAAGCTGGGTAGCCAGCAGGAAAGGTACTTGGTGAACGATGGGGCGCTTCGCAAAACTCTTGCGAATACGCTTCTTCTCGGTGAAGGAATATTGCATACGATCTCCGAATCACGGCGGGCATTGTTGTCGAGGCAGGATACCTTGATGAGACAACCCGAGTGTTCACCGACTGAGACCCGATGGCCGTCCGATGGCTTGAACGAGCCTAGAAGCTTGGTGGTTGGCCTCTACCAACCGCTGGCTGACGGCAGCGGATGCCTGTGTTGCCCGCTACCCGACCAAACTTGCCTTCTGCAGTCGCTTCAGAAGACAAAGAGAAACGCCGGTCAATGTTGCCGATGGCGGTTTTCTTTGGCTTCTGGGAGTCACGTTCTTGCCGAAACGGCCTTGCAAAAACGCGGCTCCCACAAAGCACAAAAAGGCCGGCGGTGCAAAACCGCCAGCCTTCGCACAGCGCGCTGAAACTTACTTGATTTCAGCCTTCGCGCCGGCTTCTTCCAGCTTCTTCTTGGCTTCTTCAGCAGCAGCCTTCGGTACCGATTCCTTAACGGGCTTCGGTGCGCCGTCGACCAGGTCCTTCGCTTCCTTCAGGCCGAGACCCGTCAGTTCGCGAACAGCCTTAATGACGGAAACCTTGTTCGCGCCAACCTCGACCAGGTTGACCGTGAATTCGGTCTGCTCTTCAGCGGCAGCAGCAGCGCCGCCGCCTGCCGGGCCTGCCACTGCGACAGCAGCTGCCGACACGCCAAACTTTTCTTCGAACGCCTTAACCAGCTCGTTCAGTTCCAGAACCGACATCGAGCCTACGGCTTCGAGGATGTCTTCTTTTGCGATTGCCATTTGAAATACTCCTAAATTGAATTCGGATACAGCTAGCGATCAATTACGCTCGGCTGAAGAACGTTAAGCAGCGGACTCTTCGCCCTGCTTCTTTTCCGCCAGCGCGGCCAAAGCGCGCGCAAAGCCGGAAACAGGAGCTTGCATAACGAACAACAGCTTGGAGAGCAGTTCCTCGCGGCTCGGGATGTTGGCCAGCGCTTGCACGCCTGCCTTGTCCATCACGTTGCCTTCGTAGGAGCCAGCCTTGATGACCAACTTGTCATTGCTCTTGCTGAAGTCATTGACGACCTTAGCAGCAGCAATTGCATCTTCCGAGATGCCGTAGATCAGGGGGCCAGTCATCTGCTCTGCCAGCGGAGCGAACGGGGTACCTTCAACAGCGCGGCGCGCCAGCGTGTTCTTCAACACGCGAAGGTAAACCTGTTGCTCACGCGCTTTCGCGCGCAGCTTGGTCAGATCGCCAACCGTGATCCCACGATACTCAGCCAGAACCACGGTCTGGGCTTTCGCGACTTGCGCGGCAACCTCAGCGACGACGGCCTGCTTGCTTTCTTTGTTGAGTGGCACGGTTAACCTCCAGATTCGATACACGCAGCGTGCGCCTTGTGTACCGCGTTCAATAACGGCGTCCGACCAGTCAGGAGTATTTCGACCGTCCGAGGCCCACATCACTGCGGACATCCAACGGTTTCATCACTACAAAACCTTTTCGGGTTCGCCATCTGCGTTGGCCTTACATTAAGGACTCGCCTACTTGCTGCGTGCCCGCCAACGGTCTTTGACAACCGGTTGCGCGATGCAAACCACCACCTCACAACCGCCCAAAGCCCATAAAACCGCCCAGACTCTCGTCGAGGCGATAAATTTTTACTGTGCTGCGATCGATGCCTGGTCGACGCGAACGCCAACACCCATCGTGCTCGACACCGCAACTTTGCGCAGGTAGACACCCTTGCTCGTTGCCGGCTTGGCCTTTTGCAGCGCTTCGACGAGAGCG
The DNA here is from genome assembly GCF_046026895.1 of Paraburkholderia sediminicola. Lineage (GTDB taxonomy): Bacteria > Pseudomonadota > Gammaproteobacteria > Burkholderiales > Burkholderiaceae > Paraburkholderia > Paraburkholderia sediminicola_C. The sequence continues at coordinate 3,952 of NZ_JAQQEU010000069.1, read as the reverse complement.
TTCAGGTTGCTACGCAAAGCCGTCGGCTCGAACGATGCACGGCCGATGGTCGCATGGATGATACCGGCCTTGTCGACACGGAATTGCACCTGACCAGCCTTGGCGTTCTTCACTGCGGTCGCAACGTCCGGCGTAACGGTGCCAACCTTCGGGTTCGGCATCAGGCCGCGCGGGCCGAGGATCTGACCCAGCGTACCGACAACGCGCATTGTGTCAGGCGAAGCGATCACAATGTCGAAGTCCAGCTTGCCAGCCTTGACCTGTTCAGCCAGGTCTTCCATACCGACGACTTCTGCGCCAGCTGCACGAGCTTGCTCGGCCTTTTCGCCTTGCGCGAACACTGCGACGCGGACCGATTTGCCGGTACCAGCCGGCAGCACGACCGAGCCACGAACCACTTGGTCCGACTTTTTCGCGTCGATGCCGAGTTGCACTGCGACGTCGATCGATTCGTCGAACTTCGCGCTTGCGCATTCCTTCACGAGCGACAGAGCGTCATCGATCGGGTACAGCTTCTGACGATCAACTTTGGCTGCAAATGCTTGCAGACGCTTCGAAAGCTTAGCCATTTACACGCCCTCCACAATGATGCCCATCGAGCGGGCGCTACCAGCGATCGTACGAACCGCTGCGTCCAGATCAGCTGCCGTGAGATCGGGCATCTTGGTTTTGGCGATGTCTTCAGCTTGAGCACGGGTAATCTTACCGACCTTGTCGGTATGCGGCTTGCTCGAACCTTTGTCGATCTTCGCTGCCTTCTTGATCAAAACCGTCGCCGGCGGCGTCTTCAGGACAAACGTGAAGCTCTTGTCAGCAAACGCGGTGATCACGACCGGAATCGGCAGACCCGGTTCCAGTGCTTGAGTCTGCGCGTTGAACGCCTTGCAGAACTCCATGATGTTCAGGCCGCGTTGGCCGAGTGCCGGACCGACCGGCGGCGACGGGTTGGCTTTCCCTGCAGGAATCTGCAGCTTGATAAAGCCGATGATTTTCTTTGCCATGTTGAAAACCTCTTTGGAACGTCGCACGCGTACATGCGAACGCTCAGTGAGTAGTAGCGCGCGTTCACCGAAAATTGGTTACTTACGCTCCTCAACAGCCATTACGCGGACCGTAAGCGCGAAATACGGAACGCACCAATTGGTGCGTTCCGTAGAATTCTGGATTACAACTTTTCGACCTGGCCGAATTCCAGCTCGACCGGCGTTGCGCGGCCGAAAATTGTGACAGAAACACGGACGCGCGACTTTTCGTAATTCACTTCTTCGACGCTGCCATTGAAATCCGTGAATGGACCGTCCTTCACTCGCACCATCTCGCCTACTTCAAACAGGGTCTTCGGCCGCGGTTTCTCCACGCCTTCCTGCATTTGCGACATGATTTTCTCGACTTCCCGCGGGGAAATCGGACTCGGGCGATTGCGTGCACCGCCAACAAAGCCTGTCACCTTGGCCGTGTTCTTCACGAGGTGCCACGTCTCGTCCGTCATTTCCATTTCCACAAGTACGTAGCCCGGGAAAAAACGACGTTCGGTCACCGATTTATGACCGCCTTTCACCTCGACCACTTCTTCAGTCGGAACGAGGATTTGACCAAACTGGTCTTGCATGCCAGCACGTTCGATACGCTCCTGAAGCGCACGTTGCACGCTCTTTTCCATGCCGGAGTAAGCGTGCACCACGTACCAGCGCTTGCCGCTCGGGGATGCCGGAGTATCGCTCATATCATTTCCAACCCAGAATCACCGAGAAAATCGCCCATTCGATGGATTTATCGCTAACCCACAGAAAGATCGCCATAACGAACACGAAGCCGAACACTACGAGCGTTGTCTGGGTAGCCTCTTTGCGAGTAGGCCAAACAACCTTTCGGACTTCCTTGTACGAGTCTTTGGCGAAAGCGATGAAACCCTTGCCAGGCGCAGAGAGAAGACCGACTGCAACACCCGCGATCGCGCCAACAGCCAAGGCGGCTCCGCGGATGTACCATTCCTGGCCATTGAGCCAGAAGAACCCCACGAACCCGGCCAAGACCAACAATACGCCTGCGACGAGCATCAACTTGTCGCCGGATGTATTTACAGTTTCGACGGAAGGATTCGCCATAACACCTTAACGAAGCGTCACATACGACGCAAGAGTTGGCAGGGGCAGAGGGAATCGAACCCCCAACCTTCGGTTTTGGAGACCGACGCTCTGCCAGTTGAGCTATGCCCCTAAACCATTTGGGGTTGACGACACCGCCAACCCCGAGACTACCGATTGACGAGAACTATCTGGCGTTACTCGAGAATCTTGGCAACCACACCTGCGCCGACGGTACGGCCGCCTTCGCGGATTGCGAAACGCAGGCCTTCTTCCATCGCGATCGGGTTGATCAGCTTCACCGTGATCGACACGTTGTCGCCCGGCATGACCATTTCCTTGTCCTTCGGCAACTCGATCGAGCCCGTCACGTCCGTTGTACGGAAGTAGAACTGCGGACGATAGTTGTTGAAGAACGGCGTGTGACGGCCACCTTCGTCCTTGCTCAGCACGTATACTTCAGCCGTGAAATGCGTGTGCGGGTTGATCGAACCCGGCTTCGCCAGAACCTGGCCACGCTCCACGTCTTCACGCTTCGTGCCGCGCAGCAGGATACCGACGTTGTCGCCTGCCTGACCTTGGTCGAGCAGCTTGCGGAACATTTCCACGCCCGTGCAGGTCGTCTTCACCGTCGGCTTGATACCGACGATTTCGATTTCTTCGCCGACCTTGACGACGCCGCGCTCAACCCGACCCGTCACCACCGTGCCACGACCCGAGATCGAGAACACGTCTTCCACCGGCATCAGGAACGTGCCATCCACTGCGCGCTCCGGCGTCGGAATGTACGTGTCCAGCGCGTCAGCCAGGTTCATGATCGCCACTTCGCCCAGCTCGCCCTTGTCGCCTTCCAGCGCCAGCTTGGCCGAACCCTTGATGATCGGCGTGTCGTCACCCGGGAAGTCGTACTTCGACAGAAGTTCGCGAACTTCCATCTCGACCAGCTCCAGCAGCTCAGCGTCGTCCACCATGTCGCACTTGTTCAGGAACACGATGATGTACGGAACGCCAACCTGGCGCGCCAGCAGGATGTGCTCACGCGTTTGCGGCATCGGGCCGTCTGCGGCCGAGCACACCAGGATCGCGCCGTCCATCTGCGCTGCGCCCGTGATCATGTTCTTCACATAGTCAGCGTGGCCCGGGCAGTCGACGTGTGCATAGTGGCGGTTCGCCGTTTCGTACTCGACGTGTGCCGTGTTGATCGTGATACCACGCGCCTTTTCTTCCGGCGCCGCGTCGATCTGGTCGTATGCCTTCGCTTCGCCGCCGAACTTCTGCGTCAGAACCGTCGTGATCGCTGCCGTCAGCGTGGTCTTGCCGTGGTCAACGTGACCGATCGTGCCGACGTTCACGTGCGGCTTGGTCCGCTCAAACTTACCCTTGGCCATTTTCGACTCCTAAGAGGATTTTTCCGTACGTTGCGCCGGGCGCAAACAATCACTGAGTACTTCTGGTGCCCATGGGCAGGATCGAACTGCCGACCTCTCCCTTACCAAGGGAGTGCTCTACCACTGAGCCACATGGGCGCTACTTCTGCGTTGCTGGAGCGGGTGAAGGGAATCGAACCCTCGTCGTAAGCTTGGAAGGCTTCTGCTCTACCATTGAGCTACACCCGCAAGAATTCATGGATTCCCAACAACTGCTACAACTTTTATCTGGTGGAGGAGGTTGGATTCGAACCAACGTAGGCGTAAGCCAACAGATTTACAGTCTGCCCCCTTTAGCCACTCGGGCACCCCTCCGTAGAGAACTGATGATTATGGGGGAACAGCCGCTTGTTGTCAAGACTTGCTTGACCGTCCCAAACCAAGGTTCTCACTTATATAGTGATTTCAGCACTTCCGTAAACGCAGAAACCCCACCTTTTG
>NZ_JAQQEU010000068.1:0-39663 GCF_046026895.1 Paraburkholderia sediminicola | reverse complement strand
ATTAAAGTACGCGCGTCACTGCGAAGAGAAACTTACGCGTGCGGTGACTATTTCACTGCGCTACGCGGACAATCTTGTCGCTTCGCTGCCGCCGCTGCGCGATGCCAACGCCCACGCATGGGGGTCCGATGCAGCGATTCGTGCCTTCTTTGCGACGCGCGACGATCTGGCTCAAGCCTTTAGCCGGTCCGAAACCTTGCGTGCTTATTTCGAGAAACAGGCGGATTCGACTGAAGCATATGCCGTCCTCGGGATGGCGATGACCGAGCGGCACATATTGGGCGTCGCAATGGAAGGGAACTCTGTTCGTCATGACGTGCCGCAAACTACGCTGTGCTTCAGCGACCATCGCATCAGAATCTGCAGCGATTCCGATGCGTCGTTGCGTGCAGAGATTGCACGCCGGATGATCGATCAACTGGCGTTGGAAGGCCTTGCAAGTCTCGCTGCCAGGCAACGCGATCTGGTGAGGCAATCGCGAGCATTGATCAAGGAGCGTGTCGCGCTGTTGGAACGGCAGGACACGGGTCTGCGGGCGGTCGTCGGCGCGCCTTTAACTACCGAAACAGCCGAGCTGGATCGACTTCAAGCGCAGATCGACAAGAATACGCAAACACTTGCCACCCTCAGAGTGCCCGGGACGCTAGCCGAGCTTGAGCTGGAGTGTGTATGCAATGTGTTCTCCACGCCGTCCGATCACCTCTACGTTCAGAGCAAAGGCGTGCGCCTCGACATGATGAATGTAGTCCAGCCCGAAGGAGGTGAGTTGGGCCAGGAAATCGAGTTCCAGTTCGCACGCATTCCAGGCAATCCCGCCATAGTGCGAGCATTTGTGCTTGTGCGGTTCCCGCGTCGGGAACTGCTGCCGGGCGGGCTGAACATCGATGCGGCGATACGGGCAATCTGAGACCGTCATGAACAGCCGACACGCGCATTGATGTGTATTAGCCTAGACCGGACTCATGGGCTGATTCATCGCGACATCTGCTGAATAACTAACGCGCTCAACCGACGATTTGCATAGGGGCAAACACCGTCGACGTGGGTCTCGCGACCGACGCATGACTGGTTGCAGCATAGGGCTCGCAGTCGACATCCGGTTGATATAGGTCAATGCTCAGTCGGCTGGAGAGAAATTGGTCAGCGTGCTCCTGCGGGTCGGTGAATGTCAGTCAAGACGGGCGAGCTTCGGAGGGAGGCGATAGCGATGTGATTGACCTGGATCAAGAGGCGCGGGTAATTACTCGCGTCTATTATGGATTAGCACCGTGGGCAACGGAGAAAGACCCGAAGGGCGGCGATCGATCCCCGTTGCTTGTTCGGCGAGCCCGTTATCCGCATGGATGCGTTCTAAAGGGATGGGAGGAGGGTTCGATGCTGACCACGCCAACATCTGCGCGAGTGCAGTCCAGACAGTTGCTCGATGTACTGATTCGCGCCGGACTGGTTGCTGTGCTGGCTGTATTCTGTTTTCGGGTCTTCGTCCCGTTCCTGAATCTGATGGTATGGGCGCTGATTCTCGAGGGGCGTACAGAACTCGCTGGATCAGAATCGGGCGCAAGAAATTGTCGATTATGCTGACGCCGATTGACCACGCCAGTAGCAGGAGTGCCGCGAGATGCGCGTCGTGCGTGTATAGCCACGTCACGCAGCTGCGCAATCATGTCGGTACCGGCTCGTACATGATTCAATCCAGCCCGAACCTGCGAACGAACCACATCTTTGCAAGATGCGTCAGCACAGCATAGCTCGCAAGAATCAGAAGGACACCGATCCAGTAGGTCGGAGGCAACGGGGTAAATCCGAGGAATGTTCCCACCCAGGTGAACGGGATGGCGACTCCGGTCGCGGCGATGATGAGACTCGTCGCGATCAATGCGGCGCTCGCCCGACTGTCGAGGAATGGGACCTTCGCGGTACGGATAATGTGAATGATCAACGTCTGCGATAGCAGCGATTCAACAAACCAGCCCGTCTGGAACAGCGACGGTCTGTCCCATGCGTCGAAGAAATGAAGCATCATGAAGTAAGTTACGTAATCAAATATCGAGCTGATCGGCCCGATCACTAGCATGAACTTCACAATGTTGCCGATATCCCATCGCCGCGGCACCCTCAGATATTCTGCATCCACATTGTCAGTCGGGATGGTGGTTTGCGAAAAGTCGTATAGCAGATTGTTGGTGAGCACCTGAATCGGCGCCATAGGCAGAAATGGCAAGATGACGCTCGCGCCAAGCACGCTGAACATGTTTCCGAAATTCGAACTCGCCCCCATCTTGATGTACTTAGTAATGTTGCCGAACACCTTTCTCCCTTCGAGTACACCGTCGCCCAGCACCGCAAGGCTTTTTTCGAGCAGGATGATGTCGGCCGACTCCTTTGCGATGTCGACCGCGCTGTCGACGGACACACCGACATCCGCCGCCTTGAGCGCGGGACCGTCGTTGATGCCGTCGCCCAGAAAGCCGACAACATGTCCCTTTCGATGCAGTGCGTCGATGACCGACGCCTTTTGTGCCGGCGAGACCTTCGCAAAGACGGACGCAGTTTCGGCGAGATCCGCCAGTTGCTCTGGCGTCAACTGGTCGAGTTCTTTTCCGAGCACCACGCGATCCACGCCGAGACCGACCTCGTGACAGATCTTGCGGGTCACGATGTCGTTATCGCCGGTCAGGATCTTTACCTTGACGCCGCTTGCTTCCAGGGTCGCGATCGCCGCTGAGACTGTCTCCTTCGGTGGGTCGAGAAAGGCAATATAGCCAAGCAGCGTCAGATCGGCCTCATCGGCGGCTGAGTAGGTCGTCTGTTGCGCAGGCATTTCCTTATATGCGACCGCGACGACCCGGAATCCATCTGCATTGAGCGCAGCAGTGGTTTGCTTCGCGGCAGCGAAATGGCTGTCGTCGAGCGCGCCCGTATCGTTGTCAATCGCATAGCGGCTGCACACGGCAAACATCTCTTCGACTGCCCCTTTGCAGATCAGGACGTGAGTGTCATCTGCCCGTGCGAGTACGACGGACATGCGGCGACGTTCGAAATCGAAGGGCATCTCGTCGATCTTGACGTAATGCTCGTGTGCCTTGAGCTGCTCAACCAGTTCGACGTGCTTCAGCACGGCAACGTCGAGCAGGTTCTTGAGCCCGGACTGATGCGCGCTGTTCAGGTAAGCGTATTCGAGTACCTTGTCCGACTCGTTCCCTTGCAGATCCAGATGGCGCTTCAGAATGACGCGATCCTGGGTAAGCGTGCCCGTCTTGTCGGTGCACAGAACGTCCATCGCGCCGAAATTCTGGATCGCGTTCAGGCGCTTCACGATGACCTTCTTGCGCGACATCGCCATGGCGCCTTTGGCGAGATTCACCGTGACGATCATCGGCAGCATTTCAGGCGTGAGCCCCACCGCAACCGCAACTGCGAACAGGAGCGCCTCGAACCAGTTTCCCTTCGACAGACCGTTGATCACGAACACGAGTGGCACCATCACCACGATGAAACCTATCATTAGCCAGGTGAACCGCGTGATGCCTTTGTCGAAGCTCGTCTGCACGCGTTGCGCGGCGATCATGCCGGCGACGTCGCCGAAGGCCGTCCGCCTGCCTGTCATCACGATGACGCCACAGCCAATACCGCTGACGACGGCGCTGCCCATGAAGCAGATATTCTGGAGATCGAAGGGTGTTTCAGCTGCATCCGCCTGAGTTTGTGCCACCTTTTCGAGGGGCATGGCCTCGCCGGTCAGTGTCGACTGATTGATGAAGAGGTCCCTGGCGGAGAGCAGGCGTAGATCCGCCGGAATCATGTCGCCGGCCGACAGCAGGACAACATCGCCCGGCACGAGCTGATCGATCGGAACGTCCACGTGATCGGGTCCATTGCCCGTGTCAGGTCGGCGCACGGTTGCCGTTGTATGCACCATTCGGCGCAGCGCGTCGGCCGCCTTGTTCGAACGGTGTTCCTGAAGAAAGCCAAGCGAGACGCTAAGGAGCACCATCAGCGAAATCATGATCGCAGCGCGTGGATCGCCGAGCAGAGATGATGCTACTGCCAGCGACAACAGCAGAAGGTTCAGGGGATTGATCGACCGGCTGGCGAGTTCGCCGGCGATTGTGTGGCGCACTTCATGCGCGACCTGGTTGCGGCCCGTTGTGCGCAGCCGTTGCGCCGCTTCGTCGGCCGTGAGGCCCGCAGGCGCGCCATGCAGCACCTGTAGCGCGTCTCCAGGCGAAACCCGAGCGAACTCGGCGAGCAAGTCGCTACTTGCGCCCGAAGGCGCTGCGGCCATCTGCGATGAATGCCTGAACCACATAGGAGGTAGCCTCGGGCCGTATCAATCCGCAAGCGATGTAAGGGCAGTGCCTGGCGTGCCGACGGTTTGCGCAAGAATGGGCAACTCGTCTTCGTTCAGCTTCAACGCGTCACCTGGCAAACGGTGATTGATCCAACCGCCCACAACGCAGCCGAGCCCTTCGGACGCGCAATAAAGTGCTACGTTCTGCGCCATCGCTCCCGCTGCAACGGCAGACAAGATATCGCGCTGCTGGGCCGGCATTCGAGTAGACGCGACATGTCGACAACATACACCAGATCCAGAGGCGCATCGCCGACGAAGTCTTGATAGCCCGTCAGATTACGGGCGTCGATTGCGTGTTTAAGTACGAGCCGGTGCGTCGGCGCATCATAGCGATAGACGCCCTTCGGCAGCACCGCGTAAATGTCTATTTCATTGAACGCATGCGCAGAAGGCGCCGTGCGGCCTCCGGTGCCAGGACGATTGATGCCGCCGGCAGCCAACATCAGCGCGCCGAGCACGGCGGGTGCAAGCGGCGCGTCGGAGAACTCACGCGTGCTGGCGCGCAAGGCGAGCGCTTTCATCAGCGGCGCGCCTGAGGACCTATCAGGCTTGGGCAACTCGACGAAAGCAGGGACTTCTCCGCGCACAGGAGCCGGTGTACGGGCGGGCGCCGGTTCATAGGTTGACACTTGCGTGGCGGTCATGGTCGATTCCTCCTGGAATGGGATGATGTTTTCGCAGGCGCGTCAATGCATCGTTTTAAGTTAGCGCGACCAGATCCGTCCCGTTTGATTTCAGTCAACCGCGTCGTAATGCGTCCCGCGAGTAGCCGATAGCACGACGGCACAGACCGGTCCGTCGGTAGACCATGCTGCTCTGAGGCGGTGTTCGCAAGCCGCGTTACAAGCGGTTTGATCTTCGACGAGCCGCCGTTCTTTCACTACGGTGTCGCAGCCCTGATTTCCGCCGTCGCCTGCTTTGTGCTTGTGCCCAATTCGACGCACGACGGTGACCTGTAAGCGCAGACGGGTGCACGGCGCCGGTCACGCCAGATCGGTCTGGCGGCCGCCCTTCACAGCCGTCGACGACCCGGCCGGCTCGATCGGCTCCAGTCTCAGTGCGCCCCAGCCGAGCGGCGCGAATACATCGCCCCCGGCCAGTTCGACAAGTTCCACGAATCTTTCAAGCGACACGCCTGGTGCGATCCGAATGGGCGCGTTGCGGATGAAATCCTGCGTGCGCAGCCATGGCGCGTCCCCGCGATTGATTTCGTTGACGCTACGCTCGCGGCCGTCGTAGCCCGCGTCGGGCGGCAGCAGCGGCCCGTTGAACGCGACGGTCAGGATCTGGTGCGCCGCGTCGTCGTAGGGCGGGCCGGCATGTTTCTCATACGGCACGCGCTCCCATCCGTCGCCCCATTGCTGGTCGAGTGGCAAACGAGTGAAATAGGCCCACGGCGCGCGCACGAAACAAAGTCCGTAAGCGTGGCGGACACCATCAAGATCGGTTCTGAGTCCCATGACGGTTGCCTCGAAATGTTGATAATGTCGGCGCGCCTTACGCTTCATCGCCGGTAGCGAACAGGCCGTGTTCCGGCTCTATCTGCTCGTTGTCGATACATTGCACATGCCAGTGGCCGGTCATCAGTGTGCGGCCCCGGTCCGCGCACCACTGCGCACGCCCGGTCTCGCCTTCGAACGGCCCGCTGCATTCGTTCAGATCGAGCCCCTCAAGCACACATACGGGTGTCGTGTCATGGGGGCCGCACACCAGCGTATTGCCGCAATCCACATGCAGCGCGCCCCATTCGGGCAGTTCTAGCCCAAAGTGACCTTCGCGGGACCACTGCCGCATGTCCTTGTCGAGCCACAGGATTGCAAAGGCCATCGGATGGACACGATCGAACGTGTCGAGGTGGACAGTGAGGCGCATGAAAATTCTCCAAAACATCCGGTCCCGTTTGATCGAGCCAGACCGCGAAACGCGCGAGTTAAAGGCGAGTCATTGACTCAAGACCCATAGCACCAGCGTATGGGCATCCTCCGCCGACAGTGGACCGCCGCGATCGGCTGCTGGCGGCATCGCCATGTCGCCCCAATGCGCTTTGCCGCCGAGGCGCAGTTTGTGTTCGAGCATGAACTGCGCGTTCGGCACATTGCGGTAGCGCTCGGCGATCTGCTGGAACGACGGTGCAAGGAATGGCGCGTCGCGTGTGTGGCAAAACATGCAGTGTTGCTGATCGACGAGCGCCGTCGGCTCCAGCTCGGCGTGGGCGGCTCCGCTGGCCAGCACCAAAGCGGCGCAGACAGTCAGACTGTGACGGCATAAGGCATTCACGGCACGCGCTCCTGTGCGAGAGGGATGAGTTCAGTGTAGAGGCGGCAACCTCGCCGCCGTTGACCTCGGTCAACCACGGCGCAAAACCTGACTTTCACGTATCGTGCGCGGCTCCTATGCTGATGACAGGTGGTCGGCGCACAAGCCAAGCCGCCTCGAAGTGTGGTGCACGACGCGTAGGCGTGCAGACACGCCGCTCCGCCGTCAAATCCTGCGCCGCGAATCAGGTGGCGGTCATGAAGATTCATGTTCCCGAGGAACATCCGGAATATTGTGCGCGTGATCTCGTCGTCGCGTTTCCGGCCGAAGTTGATGGCGCGCGCGTGCAGTGCGCGATTACTGCGGAGGCGCTCGAAGATCATTTCGGCGCCGCTTCGTTACGCGAAGACGATCTTATTGCGGCATTCAACTCCAACCGGCATCCAATCGAACACGCAGTGAGGCGACTGCTTAACGAGATCGGTGCCAAACCGGTGCTCATGCACAGCGGTTACTTCCGCTTTTGCGAGTGACTCTTCGGTCTGCATCGCCACGCGAGCGCGACGCCTACGGCCTTGCGCCGAATCGCGGGCGGGTACGGCTCAAACGTTCACAAGGCCCTCGTGATCGAGGATCCGGATGTCCTTGCCACGTGTATCGACCAATCCGTCACGCTGGAATTTCGAGAGCATCCGGCTTACTGTTTCGAGTTTGATCCCCAGATAGCTGCCGATTTCCTCCCGCGTCATGCGCAGGTGAAACTCGGCCGGCGAATACCCACGCATTCTCAACCGGTCCGACAGATTCAGCAGGAACGTCGCCACGCGCTGCTCCGCGGACATCGTGCCGAGCAACATCATCTGTGACGACTCGCGCACGATCTCGCCGCCCATCATCCGGTGCAGGTGTTGCTGGACGACCTTGACCTCCCGGCACATGGCCTCGAGCAGATGGAACGGAATGATGCAGACCTTGCTGTCCTCGAGCGCCATGGCGTCGCAACTATGGCGGCCGGAGCACACGCCGTCCAGCCCCAGCGAATCTCCAGCGAGATGAAATCCGGTCACCTGCTCGCGGCCGTCACGGTGCATGACGACAGTCTTGAATGAGCCCGCGCGCACGGCATAGATGCTCTGGAACGAATCGTTCGCGCGGTAGATCGTTTCGCCCTGTTTGATGGTCCGCGACGGGTAAATGAACGATTCGATCCGTTGCAATTCGGCTGGTGTCAGGCCCTGCGGCATGCAGATGGAGCGCATGGAGCAGGCCGTGCAGCGCTGTCCGTCTTTCTGCGGCGCTCGCGCGGCTGCCGACAGCTGTCCCGGAGCGGGCGGTGCATGCGGAGGAATACGCGTGGGCGAGATGACGGAATAGGCTGCAACGTCAGACATGATGTGCTCCTCGTTGAATAAGGGCGCGCGTACGGTGTTCGCTGGCGATCCGCTGGATCGTTTGTAGCGCGAGATCAAATTCGCCGGTCTTGTCGAAAAAGTGATGGGCGCCGCCCGTCAGGCATGCGCGCCGAAACCAGGCGCCGGAATGGTTCGTCAGCACCATGACAATCAGATGCGGCATTCTCTGTGCGAGCAACGCTAGCAACTCCATGCCAGTGCCGTCGCTCAGTTGCCACTCCGTCACGACGAGATCGGCCATGCGAGTTTCGATGCCTGCGAGTGCTGCCAGGGGCTCTTCGGCTTCGCCGACGATCTCCACGCTGTCCAGTGCGCCGAACAGCGTGGCCATGCGGCACCGAACGGATACGGCAGCGTCGACGAGAAAAACACGCAGGGCGGGGCGCTCAGGGCTTGAGTTCATGGCTCAAAGTATTGGCCGCGCTGTCCCAAAATAAAATCAGCGCGGAATGAGCTTCGAGTAGGTAAGTGGGAAGGCGTGTAGGGCGTTGCCTACATCAGGGGGAGACGGATCAGGATGATCCCTGGTATATGAGGGGTGGGCTGCGCGGCAAGTCGGAGTCGATGCGCGGCGCCGGGTCTCCGCCCGCGTTTTGGCCTACAAGTAGAGGCGGCAGAGGCGTTCAGATGTCGTCCTCGTCGTCGCCGACCAGTTTGTGACGCATCGCATAGCGCACCAGCGCAGCCTCGTGCGGCATCTGCATCTTCTCCAGAATGCGCGTCTTGTAAGTACTGACGGTTTTACTGCTTACGCATAGTTCGGCCGCGATTTCGGTGATCGTCTGGCCGGCGGCGATCCGCCTCAGCACATCGAACTCCCGGTCGGACAGTCGCTGATGCGGGAGCAGATCGGCCGGTTCGTTCAGACTCTGGGCAAACCGCTCGGCCATCGCCAGGCTGACGTAGACGCCGCCGGTAGCCACTTTGGTCACGGCTGTCACGAGTTCCGCGCTCGCGCTTTCCTTGGTCAGATAACCGGACGCGCCGGCCTTGAATGCACGCACCGCGTACTGCTGCTCGGCGTGCATGGTCAGCACGAGAATGCGCAGCGACGGCTTTTCTTCCTTGATCTGTTTGATCAGCTCGACGCCATTGCGGCCCGGCATCGACAGATCGAGCACCAGCACATCGGCGGCGCGTTCGCGGATCAGTGCGACCGCGCTGGTGCTGTCGCAGGCTTCGCCGACCACTTCGAAGCCGCTTGCGCCTTGCAGGATATGCCGAAGACCGTCACGTACGAGCGCATGGTCATCGGCGATCAATACGCGGGTCATGTTTGCACCTCCTGCAATTGCACGGCCTGTGACGGAACGGTGACGGTCAACACGAAGCCTTTGCCGTGCGCGGTATGAATGTCGACGGCTCCGCCAAGCATATGCGCGCGTTCGCGAACGCCGAGCAGGCCGAATGATTTGGCAGTTGGATCGGCGGCGCGATGCGCGCCCTGGCCGTTGTCGGCGATGCGCAGCACGAAGTTCTGACTCTCGGCGCGCAGGCTCAGCGTGACCGTCGTGGCATCGGCATGGCGCGCGACGTTCGTCAACGCCTCCTGCACGATCCGGAACAGCGCGGTGCCGCCCGCCGGGCTGAAACGCGCGTCACCTGTTTCGATGTCGCGCTCCACGTCGATGCCGTAGCGGTTGATGAAGTCGTTCGAAAGCCATTCGATCGCGGGGATCAGGCCGAGGTCGTCGAGCATGACCGGCCGCAGATCGGCGGCAATGCGGCGGACCGACGCCACCGTGGCATCGATCAACCGGCGCATGCTCTGCAGCTGTTCACGCCCCAGCGCGCTCGCCGATGTGTCCAGCGCCTGTTCGAGCGACGAAACGTCCATTTTCAGCGCGGTAAGTTGCTGACCGAGATCATCGTGCAGTTCGCGCGCGATGCGCGCTTTCTCCTCTTCGCGAATCTTCTGCAAATTGGCCGAGAGCTCGCGCAGTTCATCGCGCGCCTGCTGCTGCGCGCGCTCCGCTTTGACGCGCTCCGTGATGTCGCGCAGCATCACCGTGTAAAGCCGGGTGTTGCCGTCGCGGATCTGCGAGATCGAGGCCTCCAGCGGGAATTCCTCGCCGTTCGCACGCAAACCCGATAGCACGCGCTGCTTGCCCATCTGCCGGTCCGACACGCCGGTCACCCCGAACTGTTCAACGTGCTGCGCGTGTGCCGTGCGAAACCGCTCGGGGATGAACCGATCGAGCGGCGCGCCGACCGCGTCCATGGCGGGGCAGCCGAACACCTGTTCCGCCATTGGATTGAAGATGATTATGCGCTGATGTTCGTCGATGGTGACGATCGCCTCCATCGAGGACCGGATGATCGCCATCATGCGGGCTTCGCTCACGCCGGGCCGGCCACTGTCCGCGTTTGCCCCGGCACCCACAAGTCGAGCATCGCGGCGCGCGCGCACCAGCACGTAGGAACTCGTCGCCAGAAGAAGGGCGGCGGCGAAGCAAAGAAACTGCGTTGAATCGAGCCAGCGTTGCGTTGCCAGCATGGCGGCAAACGTCACACAAAAGGTCGCCGCTGCGGCAAATGCGGGATGTGTCACGCAAGCGGCGAACCGACCACGTGCGTTGGGATCGGGCGGGGGCAACGTCTTATCGCGAACGGCCATGTGCGCCTCTTTGGAAACGGCGGACAAGGACACGTTGCGCTGCCCGATGAGTCGCCACGGCAGCGCGTAGTGCGAGCATCCCGGTACGGTATGTTGCCATGCTTTCCGTGGCGGCGGACCGCCGGAGTTAGTCGCGAACAGACGCTGTTCGCGCTCATTCTGCGCGAAACGCAGACTGCATGCCAGCGTCGCACGAGTGGTGCGACTGTCCGGTATGTGCGTTTACCCGCAATCCCGACGTCGGAGCGCCGGTTCTGTATCGCCCGGCCATTCAGTGTGACATCAGAACGGGCAGCGTCATCGACTGCAGCATGGTGCGTGTGACGCCGCCGAGCAGCCGTTCGTGCGCCCGCGTGTGGCCGTAGGCGCCCATCACCAGCAGATCGATATGGCGGTCGGCCAGCATGTTGAGCAGCATGACGCCGGTATCGACGCCAGACAGCTTGGGCGTTGCCGTGAAGCTCGCTTCGATACCGTGGCGCGCCAGCCAGGCGGCGACATTGAAACCGGCTGGTTCGCCGTCGTGCGGATGACGCTGCACTGTCATGACCGTGACGAAACTTGCGCGGCGGATCAGCGGCAGCGCGTCGGTCGCAGCCCGCGCGCTTTCGCGGCCGCCATCCCAGGCGATCATCACGTTCTCGATCTGAGGCCGCACCGGTCCAGCGTGGGGCAGCACGATCGTCGGACGCCCCGAACCCATCACGACGTCGTCGACGAACTGGCGCGCGACATATGCGTTCGGGTCCTTCAGGTCCTCCTGGCCAAGGATCACCAGATCGGCATGGCGTGCGTGCAGGGTCGCGGTTTCGGCCGGGGGGCCGGCCGGTGCTCGCCATTCCACGCTGCACCCGGCGCGCCGGGCCACGGCGATGAACCGCGCATGCGCGCTCTTCAGGTTGACGTCGCGATGCGCTTTGAGGTCGGCGCTCCAGATCGCCTCTCCCTGAAGGAAGAGCGGCCCTGTCAGCTCTTCACAAACCACATAAAGTCCGATCAGGTGCGCGTCGTGGCGCGCCGCAATCTGCAACGCGTAGTCGAGCCGCGCATCGCTATGCGTGCTGTCGTCGAGATGCACCAGCAGGGTTTTGCAGTTCATGACGGATCCTTGACGAGTGCTCCAGCAGCCTGTGTAAGGTTTGCGGAAGGCGATGCGCAATGCCCGGAGATCAGCAGCACCGGACAGGTGGCGATGCGCAGAATATGTTCTGCGACGCTGCCGAGCATCAGCCGCCGCACGCCGCGCCGGCCGTGTGTGCCCATCACCACGAGGTCGGCGTTGAACTCCTGCGCGGCCCGCTGGATGCGGTGTGCGATGTCTTCGCCCGTCATCAGCTCGGTTTCGACCATGCGCGTCGGCCGCTTCACGCCGGTGCCGGCCATCAGCGCGGCGGCGTCGGCCAGCACGTGCTCCTCCTCGCTGAGCGCGTCGCGCACGTATGACGGGTCGTAGGCGGGCACGTCGTAGGACATCAACGGCACGTCGACGACGTAGAGCGGCTGCAGCCGCGCGCCCGAATCGTGCGCCAGTTCGATTGCGGCAGTCAGGGCGCGCGCCGAGGTTGCGCTGCCGTCGACGGCAACCAGAATCCGTTTGTACATGGCGAACACTCCGGAACAGGAAGAGAAGGTGCCGACTCAGTGCGACATCAGCACCGGCACGGTCATCGAGCGCAGAATCGTGCGCGTGGCGCCGCCCATCACCAGTTCGCGCCAGCGGGCATGGCCGTAGGCGCCCATCACCAGCAGATCGGCGCCGCTGTCGGCCAATTGGGAGAGCAGCACCTCGCCGACCGATCCTCCCGGTCCGGTTTCAATGTTCTCGACCTTTACAGCTACGCCATGGCGTGCAATCACGGTGGCGATATCCGCGCCGGGAATGCGGGCGCGCTCGCCTTCGTGCGCGGCGTTGACGCTGAGGATCGTGGTGCTTTGCGCGCTCCGCATGAATGGCAGCGCGTCGTGCACGGCGCGCGTGGCTTCGCGGCTGCCGTCCCACGCGACCAGCACCCGGTCACCGGTTGACCGTTCATTGCTTGCATTGGGCACCAGCAGGACCGGGCGGCCGCTCGACAGAATGAGGTTCTCGGGAAAGAAGTCGCCGACATACGATTCCGGATCCTTCGGGTCGTCCTGGCCGGCCACGATGAGATCCGCGCAGCGGCCCGCGCGGGGTATGGCGAGACTGGCGGGCTCGTCCAGGGCGACCCATTCGCCCGCCACGCCGGCGCGCCGCAGTTCGGCGTGAAAGAGCCGTTCCAGCGCCGCGCGCCGCTCAGCGCGAATCTCTTCATGCGTGGCGTAGTACTGCGCGGTTCCCGCCATCACATACAGCGAGCGGGGATCCGGGCTGAAGACGGCAAACGCGCCGGTCAGATGCGCGTCGAACTGTTTGGCGAGGCGCAGCGCAATTTCGAGCCGCGGGTGCGCACGCTGGCTGTTGTCGAGATGAACAACGATGGTTTTGTAACTCATGGCAGTCGCTCCGGGAAAGGAAGTTGACGCGCGAACAGGTGAGCTTGAGTCTAGATACGATGGCGGCGGCCGCGTTGATGCAGATCAACGGCGGTACCGGCGCGGCGCGTGAAAGTGGTGTTTGACCCAGATCATGCCCCAAGGCGCTGTGCCGCCTATGCTCTCCGACATGCGACGCGGCCGGGCTGGCGGCCGCGTATTTCCCTCTGGAGGAGCGAGTCATGTCTGATCCCCGTGTTCTGGTCGTTTTCTTTTCCCGCACCGGCACCACGCGTATGCTGGCGTCCACGCTCGCCAGGATGCTGTCCGCGGATAGCGAAGAAATCTGCGATTTGACCGAGCGTCGCGGTGTTTTGGGGTATCTGCGTTGTCTCGTCGACTCGTGGCGCAAGCGGCCAGCCGAGATCGTCCCGGCAGGGCTGGATACCGCGCAATACGACCTCGTTGTGGTGGGGACTCCGGTATGGGCCGGCTCGGTGTCCGCGCCGGTCCGTGCGTATCTGCGCGAGAACCGCACCAGATTCAGACATGTGGCGTTCTTTTGCAGCTTCGGGGGGCTCGGCAGTCAAGTCGCCTTCGACGAAATGCGCGGGCTGGCCGACCGAGCGCCGGTCGCACAGTGCAAGGTGCGCGCCACTGAAGTGCAACGCGGCGTGGTGGCCGCGTCGCTGGTGCTGTTCGTGAGCGAACTGAAACGCCATCTCGCCCACTATGAAGCGCTGGAATGGACCTGCTGAGCCCGAGCGCCGTTCAGGCCGGCAGCAGCATCGGGCGCCCATTATCACGGTAGCGATCGAGCCGGGCACGACGAGCAACCGGCTTGCGGTGAACGCGCCCATCACAGAGCGCTTCGACACGAGCAGCAGAATCACCACCATCAACGGCACAGCCACAACGCCGTTGACCACGGCGCTCCAGAATAGCGCTTTCATCGGATTGATCGACGAGAACCGGATCGCCAGCGCGGCCAGCACGCTCACCGCGATGATGCCGTAGAAACCGCGCGCATCGCGCAGCTTGCGCTCGAGCCCCTCCTGCCAGCCCATCGCTTCAGCCAACGCATAGGCGCCCGATCCCGCCAGCACCGGCACCCCGATGAATCACACGCCGAGTGTGCCGAGCGCGAACAGCAGATACGCGAAGTTGCCGGCAAGCGGGCGCAGCGCGCTGGCCGCCTGTGCGGCGGTGGTGATGTCGGTCACCCCTGCGACGTGCAGCGTCACTGCAGTGACGAGCATGATGAAGTAGGCGGTGAGATCGGAATAAAGCATGCCGCTCCACGTATCCCGGCGGATGCGCCGCAGTTCCGTGTGCGCTGCGCGCGGATCGCTCACAAGCGGCGCGCCGTCTGCGCCGTCTGGATGGGCAGGCATGTCTTCGACCTCTTCGGAGGCCTGCCAGAAGAACAGATACGGGCTGATCGTCGTGCCGAACACCGCGACGATGACCGCCGCCGCGTTCGCATCCACGGTGAAGCGCGGCCAGAACGTGCGCTGCGCCACATCGCGCCACGGCACATGGACGACAAACAGCACGGCCGCGTAGGCAAGCAGGGACATGGTCAGCCACTTCAGAAAAAACACGTAGCGATGCTACGGAACGAAGATCTGTAATAGCAACATGGCGAACACGAGGCCAACGGTCAGCAGGTGCCCCTACCGGTTGTGCAAAGCGCGGTCGCGCAACGCCGAGACCGCGCCATAGACCACGCGCGGATCGTGCTGACCTTTGTACACCGCTGGCGCGGACCGGTTCAAACCCAGCAACGTATATACGGCCGTCTGCGCGGAGCGCACCGAATATTCGACGGTGAACACCACGTCGTTCGGCAACTCGCAAAACTGTCCGACGAACGCGAGATTCGCCCAACCGTCGGGCACCACCTGAGGCCGGTCGCCGTGCCTGCGCCGCAGAAACTGACTGGTGATGAATGGCATCAGGCACGGAATGCAGATTGCGTCGTCGAGAATGCGCGCCGCTTCGGTTTGAATGTGCAGATGGCCGAGCAACTCCGTCATGATTTCGCGGCCCGTGCATTCGGCCATCGGCTTGCCGACGAAATTGCCGGGGCGATCGACAAAGAGCCCATAACCCCAGAACACCTCGACGTCCTTCGGCTGACCGATGAAATGCGGCTGATGCGGCAGCACGATCGAGGCGAGCCAGTTCGATTGCGGGAACGTAATCAGGCCGCCTTCGCGAGGGACGTTGCCAGTCAGATCGCGGACCAGGCGGAACAGCGTCGGATTGTGCAGCGTCGCGGTAAAGGAGAGCCACCTGGACTCGTCGACGTGATCGGCGAAAACGGATGGATGGCCGAATTCGGCTCGGCCTGCCGCGATGGTTTTCCAGAGCGCCCACGCGCCGCTGCGCTCGTCATGATCGAGCACGGCAGGCCGGTTCGTGCCGCCGAGGCTCGAACCGGCCGTCATCGAACCAAGCGTGACGATGACCTTGTCCTGCTCGTCGACCGGAACCTCGACGCGACGGTTCTCATGTTCGCAGGCGATACCGACCACCCGGTTCAGCTCGCCGCTCTCGTCATACCGTAGATCGACGACGCGCGTGTTGGCGCGAAATTGCACGCCGTGTTCGTCGAGCCACTTGCGCAACGGCCGCACCATCGAGTCGTACTGGTTGTAGACCGTGCGCATGATGCCGTGCAGCTGGTTGAAGCCCGGCGTCATATGCGCGAAGCGCAGCAGGTAGCGGCGGAACTCGACGGCGCTGTGCCACGGCTGGAATGCGAAGGTCGTGCACCACATGATCCAGAAGTTGGTTGCGAAAAAGTCCGGCTCGAAGTGGTCGGAAATCCGGCTGTCGCCAAGCAGGGCTTCCGGTTCGATCGAAAGGCGGCCTAGCGTGAGCAGATGCTTCTCGTCGAGCTCATAAGGCGGCGCGTCGTCGCGCCGGCCATTACGCACGAGCCGCGCTTTCGAAGCGGTGCGGATCGTGCTGTTCCAGTCGAAAATTTCTTTCGTGACGCTGCTACGGCCGTCCAGTGTCGGAATCGAGTCGAACAGATCGTACGTGCACAGATATTTGCTTTCGAGCATGCGGCCGCCGCGCACGACGTAGCCTTTCTGTGACGAGCCGGCACCGTCGAGACTGCCTCCCGGTCTGTCGAGCGCCTCGAAGATCGTGATGTTGCAGCCGGGCACATCGGCGTCGCGGATCAGGAACGCGGCGGCCGCCAGTGTCGCAATGCCGCCGCCGACGAGATTGAAATGCCCGGCTGTGGCCGCGCCGTCCCGGATGATATTCCCGGCGGGGTGCGTGGCAAGGTGTTCTGGATTGTTCATGTGTGGTCCCCGGAAGATGATCGCCGTGCAGATGCGAATGTCTAGACCATACCGGCGCGACGGGGACGCGTATTGAGTTGGATCAACGGAGCTTGAGCCGGCACAGGCCGGTCCTGTCGGATGCGGTGTCCCGGGCACGCGCTCTGATTCATCCAACGGGCCGCGCCGGTTGCGCGGCACTGCGACGCCGTTGATGCAGGTCAATCGGAAGACGCGAATAGCGCCGATGATCTATTCATCGCCTCGCTGCCGTAACCGGCTATCGCTACCGCAACGGTCGAGGGGCAGGACGACATGCGCGGAGGCAGTATGGGAATCGATATGCAGATCGTGTACTTCGGATTTGCGGGGTCCGCGCAGATCGAATCTGAGGCGGCGGCGCAACTGGTGCGCCTCGAGCGGTTCGGCAAAGCCATTTCCGGATGCCATCTTGCGATCGAGGCCATTCACGAGCGGGCGTTCAACGACGTACCGCGCGAGCGGCGCCCAGCACCAGAAACAACTCCGAACCACCGCATGTTCGACGCACGTCTCGATCTGGTCCTGCGCACGGGCAGGCTCGTGCCGCTCGCTCACCAGCAGAGTGCCGACGCCGATGACGCGGTGCGCGCCGCGTTTGATGCGGCCGAGCGGCTGCTCGAATGTGGCCTCGCGCGCGTCTGATTCCAGCGGATGTTTCCAACGTTCTTTGGAGGCAGTCATGTACGCAAACATCGTAGTGGCCCTGGACGGCAGCGAATCTTCGAAGCGCGCGCTTTCCGAAGCGATCCAGCTTGCGAAGCTCTCGCACGGCAGGGTGACGGCCGTTTACGTGCTGGATCAGTCGGGGGCGTTCACCTACGCGGGCGCTTGCGATCCTCATTTACTGACGGACGCTGCGCGTCAGGTCGGCGTGACGCTGTTGCACGGCGCGCTCGCCCAGATGCGCGAACTCAATGTCCCGGGGGGTACCGAGATCGTGGAGACGCAAGGCATCGTCGAAGACGTCGCCAGCGCGTTGCTGCGCTGCGTGCAACGCCGTGGCGCAGATCTGGTCGTGATGGGCACGCACGGACGGCGCGGCTTGCGGCGCATGGTGATCGGCAGCGTGGCCGAGCGGTTTGTCCGCTATGCGACGCGCCCCGTGCTACTCATCCGTGAGCCGGCCGACACGGAGCATCACGCATCGGCCTGATGCACATCCCGCGCCGCCCTAAATGATCAATGGAGGTCATCCAGGAAAGCACTCGTGTATCACGGTCCCGGCAAGAAGTCGCTCGATGAGCGGCCCATGCCGCAACTCGCCTCAGCCACGGACGTCATCGTCAAAGTGACGCGCACGACGATCTGCGGTACCGATCTGCACATTCTGAAGGGCGACGTCCCGACGTGCCAACCCGGCCGCATTCTCGGCCACGAAGGCGTGGGCACCGTGCATCAGGTAGGCGCCGCTGTCAGTTCGTTGAAGGAAGGCGACCACGTGCTGATTTCGTGCATCTCCTCATGCGGCAAGTGCGAGTATTGCCGGCGCGGTATGTATTCGCATTGCACGACCGGCCGGCTGGATTCTCGGTAACCGGATCGACGGGACGCAGGCCGAATATGTGCGGATTCCGCACGCGGAGACGAGTCTTTATCCGATTCCCACCGGCGCCGACGTCACGCCGCAGCCGCGCGTGCCGTCGAGCTCGCGGCGCATGGACATGTGCAGGCGCTGATGAAAGGCCGCCTGCATACCGACGAACTCATGGCGGCCGTGCTTCAGCCGGAAACCGGGTTGCGAACCGGCAAGCGCATATCGCATTGCTTTCTGATGCAGATTCCTTCCTATCCGCGTCCGTTCATCAGCACCGACGCCGCGGTCAACGGTTTCGCAGATCTGGAACAGAAGTGCGGCATCGTGCAGAACGCAATCGATGTTGCGCACGCACCAGGTCTCGCGCTTCCCCGCGTCGCAATCCTTGGTGCGGTTGAAACCGTCAATTCGCAAATGCGCTCCACGCTCGATGCCGCTGCCCTGTCCAAGATGGCTGATCGAGGTCAGCTGACCGGCGCGTTGGTGGACGGGCCGCTCGCCTTGAACGACGCGATCTCGATCAGAGCGGCGCGGTTGAAGGGAATCGACTCTTCCGTTGCAGGGCGCGCCGACATTCTGATGGTGCCCGATCTCGAGGCCGGCAGCATGCTCGTCAAGCAACTGGAGTTTCTCGGCGGGGCGGCCAGTGCGGGCATCGTTCCAGGAACCAGCGTACCCATTGCGCTCACGAGCCGCGCGGAGAGTGTGCCTGCCCGGCTGGCGTCATGCGCACTCGCCGCGCTGCTGGCCGACCGGCGCGGCAAACAGGCGGGCAGCACCCGCTGCCCGCAACAGGCCTGATCACGCTTCGCGCAGATCTTCCTGAATCGTCAAGCTCACCTCAAGTTGATCGGTTACTGCACCTGTCGGCAAAACCACGTGCCCGTGAGTCTCGTTAATGATTTCCGCCGCCGACAGATAAAAGGCCAGCAGCGCGGTCAGCATGCCAAGATACCCGCCTGCATGATGCAGCCATTCAAGGCCGGTCCATTCGCTCGCGGCGAGCACGAAGAACGTGATCCACAGCGAGAGAAACACCAGTTGCAACACGCGTGCGGCTCGCCACGTCGCCACCCACATGTAAAGCGTGAACACGCCCCACAGAAACAGATACCAACCGATAAAGGCGGCCGGCACCGTGCCGTGCAGAAACAGCACGAACAGCGCGAGGGACCACCAGAACGCGCCATAGCTCAGAAAAGCCGTCGCGCCGAACGTGTTGCCGCGCGGAATCTCCATCAGTCCGGCGAGCGCCTGGGCGGTGCCGCCGTAAGCGAAAGCGACGGCGAGCACCATCCCCATCGCATTGCCGCTGAACCAGCCGGCGTTGATCATGCTGAGCAACCACGTTGTCAGCGCGAAGCCGGCGAGGCCGAGTGAAGCGGGATTGGGAGCCTTGATATTCATGATGACAGCCTCCGTTCCGTACAGGAACGCTGAGATTAGGGGTGCGCGCGTGCCCATGCCGTGCACGCGCGAGGTTGGACCGCGTGGTGTCAGATGGTGTGGGCGAACTGTGAAATCACCGCGGGGTTTTCAACCGTGGACGTGTCCTGCACGATGACTTCGCCTTTGGCCACCGAGCGCAGCAGACGGCGCACCACCTTGCCGGAGCGCGTTTTCGGCATCGCATTGCCGAAGCGGATATCTTTTGGCTTGGCGATCGGACCGATCTCCTTGCTTACCCACGCGCGCAGTTCCTCGGCCACGCGCTTCGCATCGGCTCCGTACGGCCGCGCTGCTTTGAGCACCACGAACGCGACGATCGCCTCGCCAGCGGTTTCGTCCGGACGCCCGACCACCGCGGCTTCGGCTACCAACGGGTGCGCGGCGAGCGCCGACTCGATTTCCATTGTCCCGAGCCGGTGCCCGGAGACGTTCAGCACATCGTCGATACGGCCGGTGATGGTGAAGTAGCCGGTGTCGCGGTCACGGATGGCGCCGTCGCCCGCGAGGTACAGCTTGCCGCCAAGCTCTTCGGGAAAATAGCCTTGCCGGAAGCGCTCCGGGTTGCCCCAGATGGTTCGGATCATCGAGGGCCACGGCTTGCGGATGACGAGCACGCCGCCATTCCCGTTTGGCACTTCCTGGCCGGTTTCGTCGACAATCGCCGCGTCGATGCCGGGCATCGGTAACGTGCATGAACCCGGCACAAGGGGGGTTACGCCGGGCAGCGGAGAAATCATGTGACCGCCCGTTTCCGTCTGCCAGAATGTATCGAGCACAGGACAACGTCCACCGCCGACGTGCTGGGCATACCACGTCCAGGCGCTCGGGTTGATCGGCTCGCCGACCGTGCCAAGCAGACGCAGACTGCTCAGGTCGAAGCTGGCTGGGTGCACCGAATGATCGGCTGCGGAGGACTTGATGAGAGAGCGGACGGCCGTCGGCGCCGTATAGAAGATGCTGACCTTGTGGCGCTGGATCATGTTCCAGAAGCGCCCCGCATTCGGATAGGTGGGCACGCCTTCGAAGATCACCTGCGTCGCGCCGACCGCGGTCGGTCCATAGCAGATGTAGGTGTGGCCGGTGATCCAGCCGATGTCCGCCGTGCACCAGAACACGTCGGCCGGCTTGATATCGAACGTCCATTTCATTGTCACCGCAGCCCACAGCAGATAGCCACCGGTGCTGTGCTGAACGCCTTTCGGCGTGCCTGTAGAGCCGGACGTGTAGAGCACGAACAACGGATGCTCCGCGCCGACCCACTCGGGCTCGCAGGTGTCTGGCTGGGCCGCCTCCAGCTCGTGCAGCCACGCGTCACGGCCGGCGATCCATGGAATCCGGCCGCCCGTGCGCCGGTAAATCGCCACTGTTTTGATGCCGTCCGTGCCGCCCATCGCGAGCGCGTCGTCGACGATCGTTTTGAGCGGCAGCGTCTTGCCGCCGCGAACCTGCTCGTCGGCGGTGATGACGGCGCATGCCCCGACATCCACGATGCGTTCATGCAACGACTTCGCGGAGAAGCCGCCGAAGACCACCGAGTGCGGCGCGCCGATGCGCGCGCACGCGAGCATCGCTACCGTGCCTTCCACCGACATCGGCATGTAGATCACTACACGGTCGCCCTTTTTCACGCCGCGCGCCCGCAACGCATTGGCGAGCCGGCATACGCGGTGATACAGCGCCTGGTAGGTGACATGCGTGACGTTGCCATCGTCCGACTCGAACACGATCGCGGTTTTCTCCGCCAGTCCGTTGATCAGATTGCGATCGAGGCAGTTGTACGACGCGTTCAGTTCACCGTCCTCGAACCACCGATAGAACGGAGCGTCCGTTTCGTTCAGCACTTTCGTGAACGGGCGGCGCCACGTCAGATGTTCGCGGGCAAGACGTGCCCAGAATGCTTCGTGATCCTGGCTTGCCTCCGTGACGAGGGCACGATAGGCGTCCATGCCGTCGATGCTCGCATGCTGGGCAAGCGGGATTTGCAGCGCAGTGGTGCTACGGGCAATGGTTTCGATGGTAGACATAGTCTCCTCACATGAATCATGAAGGGGGCAAAGCGTGCAGGGCGTAAAAACGCTTTACCGATGAGGGAAGGCTCTTGTTGGCCGTGAGGTGCCTGCGCCAGCGTTCTAGCGTGGGCGGGTTGGCGGCAGACCAGCGTGGGTGCAGGGCAACTATGACCGAGCGACGGTCCTGCACTGTTGATGCATGTCAACTGAAAGGCGGAGCGCGGCACGCGTTTGCGGCAGGGTTTTCGCGGGCGACACGAAAAGCGGGAAGCCTTGATGAAAATGAATCGCAACGGCACCGCGAGGACGATCATGACTTCTTCTTTCATCGTCTAGCTATCGCCCCGACGACCAGCATGAAAGGCATCCTCCGGCTTGCGTTCAAGCTTCTCATCAGCGACAGCGCCAAGTTCACCGCGCTGCTGGTGGGCATTTCGTTCGCCGTATTTCTGTTGATCGAAATGACGTCGCTGTTCGCGGGCATCCTCAACAAATCGTCATCGACCGTCATCAATGTCGGCGCAAAAGTATGGGTGATGGATCCGGCGGTGCAGACCATCGCGAGCAGCATCGGCATGCCAGCCTACGTGCTCGATGCAGTGCGCAGTGTCGATGGCGTGAAATACGCCGTGCCGCTCTATTCGGGTGCGGCGCTGGTCAAACTGCGGGACGGCACGTATCAGGCGGTCACGGTGATCGGTCTCGATGACGCGAGCCTGTTCGGCTGGCCGCTCATGAAGCAGGGCAAGATCGAAGACATCTATGCCGAGAACGGCTTCATCGCGATCGACGACGCCGAGTTCGTGAAGCTGAAAAATCCGACGCTCGGCACTGACTTCGAGCTCAATGACCATCGGGGCTTGGTGGTCCGCATCGCGACAGTGGCGAGCAGCGGCCTGTTCGGCACGCCCACGCTTTACACCACCTATCAGCGCGCGGTCACCTGCATTCCCTCAAGCCGTTACACCACCTCGTACATTCTCGTCGAACCCAAGTCGGATGCTGACATCGCCCACATCAAGCAGGCGGTGCGAGCAATGGGCTACGTGGCATTCACGAAAAACGAGTTCATGGCCCGGATATCGCGCTTTTACAAGTACGAAACCGGGCTCGGGACCAACATCATGTTGATGACCGTGATCAGTTTCGTCGTCGGTCTGTCCATTTCAGGACAAACCTTTTACACGTTCATTCTTGAGAACCTCGAGAAGTTCGGCGCACTGAAGGCAATCGGTGCGAAGCGGCACGAGCCCGTCGCGATGATCCTGTTTCAAGGCCACGTTCACCGCGCTCACCGGTTACGGGCTTGGCTTCGGCCGATGCGTGGCATTGATCAGCCTCGCGCGGCTGCGCATTCCGGATTACGCCGCCCTCATCACCTACCGCAACCTGACGCTGGCGTTCGGCATGGTGATCGTGATTGCGGCGACGTCCAGCTACCTGGGTTTCCGCCGCGTGCTGCGGATCGAGCCCTTCGATATCTTCCGGGGCTCAACCTCATCGAACAGAACCTGGGTACGCGCCGGGCCTCAGGACACGACCTCGGCAAGCGGGCGGCGCGGCGAATGGGGAACCGGCTTGCCGCGGCCCATGCGTACCAGGATTTGCGGCACGCCGTCCATTGCCAGTGTCGTGCGTAGCCGCTCACGCAGAGCGCCCAGTTCGATCGGCTGATTCAGATAGGATGCCGTGATCCCGGCGCTCGCGGCGACAAGCAACAGCCGTTCGAGTGCCTGACCGGCTGCCAGCCACGCGGGAGCATCGTCCGTCGACGTCGCGACGCAGATGAGCAGCGGCGACCCTGCAGCCAGCGCATGATGCGCCGCGGCGAGGCCGCCGCCGAGGTCGAAGGTCCGGATGACCGAGGTGAACAACGGCGCGGCCAGATCGAGCAGCACGCTCATGCCGGCGGACAGTATGGGCATGCCGTCTTCCCGGCGTCGCGGATGGATCCAGCTGGCCAGTTCGCGACGAAAGCGCGGGTCCTCGAACTGGATCCGGTCGGCTTCGGCGACCAGCTCCGCGAGCCGCTCGCGCATTGACACGCTCGAGACACACACAGCGTCTGCGCCTTCCGCCTCGGCGGCATCCAGCAGTTGTTGCAGGACAACTGAAGGCAGCGGCTCGTCCGCGAAAATCTCCCGGGTGGTGACGCGGTGGACAATCGCCCGGAAAAGCGGCGCAAGACCGGTGTCGCAGTGACCGCCGTGGACAATACGCAGATGCGCCAGCACGTCGGGATCGGCACGGGACGGGAAGAGGGTGATTGCGTAGGCAAGCCCGAAGTAGCTCAGCGCCACACGCAGATTGAACAGCGCCGCACCGCAACTCATGATCAGCTCGCGATCAAATGGATCGACTACCGGCAACGCCCGCAACCGGTCGGCGCCTAGGCACACGCTGTCGCTATCCACGATGAAGTGCCAGGGCTGCGTGTTGTGGTTCGACGGCGCCAGCACGGCATAGCGCAATGCGAATCGCAGCTTCTCTTCAACGCTCGCGGTAAGGTCTAACTGATGTTCGTCGACGGCCCACGCGGCCGTCTTCAGCAATGCGCTCATGTCATGGTCTCCTGCACGAATCCACATTGCCACTGTGTCAGGCTGCGCCGCGCGTGGATTGATCTGGATCAGTTCGAATCAATGGAGAAGAGCGCTGTTTATCAGGCAGGCCGGTCGCTCTCAATTTGGGGCGTCGGTAGGCTGTGATCCGTCGGCGAATTCGCGATGGCGGCGCACGGATCGACGCCTGCATAATCCACGGCCCCGGGCAATTCGACGGTTTGAGCGTAGAGCGGCACTTCACAGTGCCAGCGATAAGTCTCCTCGATGTGATGGCGCATCGCATCCGCGGCGGCCGGCTCGCCGTGCGTGGCGAAGGTGCGCTGCGGCGGATCGGCGTGCCCGCTGCCAGATAGCCGACGAGTGCGATCGTGTTGCGATGATCGGGAGCGAAGGCTTTCAGGTGGTGCACGACCCGGCCGCCAGTCGCCATGCCGCTCCCCGCGATGATGGCCATCGGTCCATGTCGGCCCAGGATTGCCTTGGATTCGTCGACGGTGCGAACCATCTGTGCGGCGTGGCTGATCGCATTGGCTTCGGTCGGGCTCAGCCGGTGTTCGCCGACTTGATGCTGGTAAAGCTGAGTGACGCTAGTCGCCATTGGGCTGTCGAGAAAAACGGGCACATTGGCCATCCGGCCGGTGGCTTTCAATTGTGCGATGTCGTGAAGGATCGATTGCGCGCGTCCTTTCCGGCGCGGCGGTCGTCGTGATTCCGTGTTTCGCTGGCGTCGAGTGCCTCGCGCAACTGGCCAGCAGTGAACATCGTCTGGGCGGAGAAAGTGGCGTCGGACATGATGATCTCCTGTTTGCGGGACTGATGTGGCTCGGCTGTACTTCTAGCCGCGCGGTATTTCGATTGCTGTTTCCGCTGAGTTCATTAAAGGCCATCGAACGAGCCAGGATAAATCAGGTGACGCTGAGACTGCCCTAGGTACGCCTGCGTCATTGTCAGATTTCCCTACACGATGGCGCTTCAGGGATGTCAGGGAAAGTTCGCTGTGATCGCCTGCCTCTCTCACGATAGTTGGTGATCCAGATC
Source organism: Paraburkholderia sediminicola (assembly GCF_046026895.1). Lineage (GTDB taxonomy): Bacteria > Pseudomonadota > Gammaproteobacteria > Burkholderiales > Burkholderiaceae > Paraburkholderia > Paraburkholderia sediminicola_C. The sequence goes on along the minus strand of NZ_JAQQEU010000068.1, from coordinate 14,632 downwards.
AAATCCCCGGCGGCATCCTGCCCGTACTTTTAAAAGCAGGCGAATGGTTTGCAACTGTACGTCGCGTCGTTGAACACGAAACCGGCAGGCTGATATGGAAAACTTGCGGATGGCAGCGGTTGCGCTGCTGACGATCATCGTGGTTGGCTGCAGTACGGAAGCGCGGGTCGCAGCGCAGCGCAACACCGAAATCGCGCTTGAAAAAGCGCATGAGCTGGCATACGTGGACTGTTCCGCTCGCGAAGATTGTGACCAGTTATGGAAACGCACCAGGCTGTACGTGGCGCAGCGCTCCGTGACGCCGATCCGGCATGCGGACGACACAACGATCGAAACCGCCGAGCCGCACGAGTTCGGCGCCGTTTACGTGTGGGCGATGCGGACCAGCAACGCGAACGGCGTGTCGACCATCCGGATCAGGGGAATGTGCCGGGGTATGTACCGCACGGACGGCAATCCCGGCTGGTTGTATGGAACCTGTGCCGAACAGATTCGCTCGGTCGAAGCGGATTTCCGCCCGTTCATCGGTGCGCCATCATGATGACGGAGCCGAGATGAAGGAGAACCTGCGTGTTGCGGGTCTTGCCGGGGTCGACGCTCACGACGGTGCGCGCGCGGTGCAAGCGTGGCTATGGATGCAGTGGGCGCTGTTCGCCTTCAGTCTGCTTGCCATTCCGGCGTTCTATTTCGAACTGGCCGCCGCATCCGGGCTTCATCCGGCGGGGCGTGCGCTGTATGCCTGCATGTTCACTGGATTCGGGACGGTCCTTGCCCGCGTTGCCTGTCTGAGCCACAAACCGCAACGGTTTCTGGCGCGCAATGGCTACGATGTGCTGATTACGGCGGGCGGGGTAGCCAGTGTGGCGTGGGGGATATCGCCGTGGTCGTCGCTCGAATGGGTGTTGCGCATCCTGTTTGTGGGGCTCGTTGCGGTGCGTATCGTCGTGTCGCTGCGCAGTTTCTTCTCGCCCGGGCGGCTGTTGCTGCTGCTTGTGACAGCTGCACTGCTGGTCGCGTTGGCGGGAGCGGGGTTTTACTGGCTCGAACCGGGCGTGCACACATACGCTGAGGGTGTCTGGCTTGCGTTCGAAAGCAGCGCGACAGTCGGTTATGGCGACATGGCGCCGACCACACCCGCATCGCGAGTTCTTGCCGCCTTTGTGGTGCTGCTCGGCTACGGGCTGCTGTCGCTGGTGTTTGCCAGCATCGCCGCAATTTTCGTCGAACAGGAAGAGCGGATCCTGCGCCGCGAAATGCATCGCGACATCAAGGCACTACGCGGTGAGATCGCCGCGCTGAGGAAAGACGTCCAGGCGCGCGGCTCCGAAGCAGGCGCTGCTGGCGCTCCGGTCGAGACGGTCAAACTGGCGGGCTCTCATTCGGACGAATCGCACTGAGCGGGACGCGTGCGGCGATTCGGAAACCCTTGCCGGGTGCGCTATCGATCGTCAGGACGCCGCGCAGTTGGCGCACCCGCTCCCGCATGCCGAGCAAGCCTAACGAGCCGCGGTTGCCCGCGTCTTCAACCACGGTGCCGTGGCCATTGTCTTCGACGTGAATCGTGCAGGTGTTAGCGTCGCTCGATATCTCGATCACCGCTTCGCTTGCCTGCGCGTGCCGGGCCACGTTCGTCAGCGCTTCCTGCACGATGCGGAAAAGAGTAGTGGCAGCGAATGATGTGACGCCTGTATCGTCGATGCCAACGTGCAGCCTGGCGGCCACTTTGAAGCGGTGCGTAAAATCGTCTACCAGCCACTCGAGCGCCGCGCATAGACCGAGATCGTCCAGCAGGGGTGGCCGCAAATTAGCCGCGATGCGGCGAAGCGAGGCCATCATGCTGTCGATCTGGCCTTGCAGGTCATGTGTGGCGGCAAGCCCCGCGGGGGCCTTGCTGCTCGTCGCGAGCCACGGCTCCAGTGCGGCGACGCCCATCTTGAGCGCGGTGAGCTGCTGGCCGAGATCGTCATGCAACTCGCGGGCAATGTGCCTTTGCTCGTCTTCGCGCGCGAGCTGCATCTGCGTAGACAACTCGATTGCGTGCTCGAGTTCGGTGAGCCGCATGCGCTCAGTCATGTCGCGGGTTACCTTGGCAAAACCGAGCAAGGCACCGGACGAATCGTGCACCGCCGTGATCGTCACGTCCGCCCAGAAACGGGAGCCGTCACGCCGTACGCGCCAGCCCTGGTCTTCCACCCGGCCCTGAGCGGTCGCAAGCGCCAGTTCGCGACCCGGCTTGTCGGTAGCGATGTCTTCCGGCGTATAGAAGACCGAAAAATGTCGGCCGATGATTTCGTCGGGAGCATAGCCCTTGATCTTGCGCGCGCCGCCGTTCCAGCTTGCGACACGTCCTGTCGGATCGAGGATGAAGATCGCGTAGTCCTGCACCGCGTCGATCAGCAATTGATAGCGGTCTTCCAACGGTACGTCGGAATCGTTCGCCGCTCCTGCACTACGCTTTGCATCGTTCCAGTTGAAAATCACCTGTATCTCCGACTAAGGGCGTGAAACGCGAACGATCGGTTCAATGCAGGGTAAAGCAGAGGGATACTAGTTTACGCCCAATGATGCAGCGTCTGCCGCCTTTGTTCAGCACGTTTGACTCTGGTGAACATCCCCGCGAACACGTGGCGGCGCGGCCCACGGACAGCGCATGGCGCCCCCGTTCGTGGCAAGCAAGGTAGCGATTGACACAGGTCAACCAGATTCCGGCCGCCGCGTCTACATTGGACGCACCGCTGCTGCACCTCGTTCGCCTCAGCCTCTCACTTCGCCCATGAGGACCGCTTCATCTCGTCAGGATCAGTCATGACAGGCAAGCGCGTCACACCCTTCAACCTGTACCGCGCGAACCTTACGTTCGCGCTGCAAATGCTGGGTTTCAGCCTCGAAGCCCGGCAGCAGGCCTGCGATTTCGAGATGCAGCGCATCCGGCGCGATGTGGCGGCGGTGCACGGCATGCGCAATGCGGCCTCGGCCGCTCACGACCTGAGCAAACTTACGGCCTCTTGCGGTACTGCGGCGCGTGACTATATGGCGACGACCACCAACCTGTGGCAGCAAGGGGTGAGCTCCGCCATGCGGCTGCAAAGCGCATACAGCCAAGGCCTGCGCGAAGCGTTGGCGACGTGGCAGTCGGCCTGGAGCGATCAATGGCCGATGCATGCCCCGAACAGTCCGGCCGTGCTGCTGTGGCAGGAGTGGCTGCAGCGCATTCAACACACGGCGGCGCAGACTCCTTACGGGCCAACGGGCGGCGACGACGCCAGCCAGGATATTCCGGACGGTTCGGCGTATTCGGGCAGGTCGCCACCCTCCGGCGGCCGTGCCCAGCAAGGGGAGCATCATGTCGGCTAAGCGCGTTGCTTTCGTCACCGGCGGCATGGGAGGATTGGGCGCCGCGATCAGCCGGCGCCTTCACGATGCGGGCGTGGTGATTGCCATGTCGCATTCCGAGCGCAACGATCACGTTGCCACCTGGCTCACGTATGAACGCGATGCCGGTCGGCATTTCGTCGCGTATGAGACCGACGTATCCAGCTTCGATTCCTGCGCGCATTGCGCCGAGCGTGTGCTGGCCGAGTTCGGTACGGTGGACATTCTGGTGAACAACGCAGGCATCACCCGCGACTCGACCTTCGCAAAGATGAGCAAGGAAGATTGGGACAGGGTGTTGCGCACCGATCTGGATTCCATGTTCAACATGAGCAAGCCGCTGCTTGGCGGGATGCTCCGGCAGCAGTTTGGGCGGATCGTCAATATCAGTTCGGTGAACGGCGCGCGCGGCGCTTTCGGGCAGACCAATTACGCGGCGGCGAAGGCAGGCATTCACGGCTTCACGATGTCGCTCGCGCTGGAGGTGGCCAGACACGGCGTGACCGTCAACACGGTGTCGCCTGGCTACCTGGCCACGGCGATGACCGCGGCCGTCCCGAAGGAGGTGATGGAAACGAAAATCCTGCCGCAGATTCCGGTGGGCCGTCTAGGCCAACCAGACGAGGTGGCAGCCCTCGTGGCCTTTCTCTGCTCCGACGATGCCGGTTTCGTCACCGGCGCGGATTTCGCCATCAACGGCGGCATGCACATGCGATGAAAAACGACAATCTTGCGAGCGTCACACAACTTCCGGGCAAGGAAGCGGCCTTGCGCGCCCGCACGCTGCGCGATCGGCGGACGAATGCCCACCACCGGGCGCGGATGGCGCGTACGAACTGCGGCAAGCTGCCCGGCCAGTGCGTGCGTCTATTTCTGCAAGACCGAGTTCGCCGCGCGCATGCAACGCTGTGAACACCTCCTGCTCATCGAAGCGCCGCATCCGGACAGCCTGGTCGGTCACGCGGCCCGCTCCCTGGATGCGATACCCGCGTCCCTTGCAGGCAATTGCTACGACGCCGCAATAAAGCTCACGCGCGAGCCTCCGGTTCAGTCTGAACTCGTCGTCGCATGCGCGTTCGCGCACCTTGGCGTGGGTGAAGTCCACAAACCCGGGATCAACGCGCTTTTTCAGTTTGTACGCGTACGGCCCGCCAGGTATACCACCGAGAGGTGTGTTTCGATACGGCGGATCCGCCCCGCCGGGTGGCGGTACGTACACGGCCGCTGCATGGCTCGATCGAGCGCTCGCCAGCCGCGCTGCGCGAGCCGTTCGCGTTGCCGTGGGTGAGTGGGCAAATGTTGCCCCGGTGAAAGGTGAGTGGCCATGGTCGTCTCGTCTCCGTCAGGCAATCCTGGCCTCAGGATAGAGGTCGACCGCCGGGGCGACTTGACCGAAATCATATTTTCGACCACGTCGGTCTGCAATGCGGCGAGTTTGATACATGTCAACCGGCGCCTCGCATGCGAGCCTAAAGTCAGTGATACAGCGTGCTCGATGCAACCAGCAAATGCCATGCATCCGGACACACTGGGGTACGCCGGTCACGGCCTGGACCTTCTGCGTGAAGCAGGGTAGGACGAGACGTGCTACGCGAGTTTGTATCCGTAATGTCATTGACTATGTCAGGAGCAGGACCATGAGCAACTTGACCCGGTTTGATCCGTTTCCGCTTGAACCCATGTCGGAACTCTTCCAGGGATTGTTCCGGCCGCTACGCGGCGCGGCCGGCGAAGCACCGCTCGCCGACATCAAGGTTGACGTGACGGAAAGCGACAGCGGCTACACCGTGAAGGCTGAGCTGCCGGGCGTCGAAAAGAACGACATCGACGTGAAGATCGACGGCAACCTCGTTTCGATCAGCGCAAAAGTCGAACGGAATCAGGAAATGAAAGAAGGCGAGCGGGTGATTCGTCGCGAGCGATATTCGGGTTCCGTGAGCCGCGCATTTTCCCTGGCGAGCGAAGTCGATGAGAGCGCCGCGACAGCGGAGTATAAAGACGGGGTGCTCTCGCTGACGCTACCGAAGAAGGCGGCATCCGAACGCAAGCGCCTGCAGATCAACTGAGCTGACGTTGCGCAGGGCGCGGCAAGCTCGCGCGCCGCATGACGCCGACAGGCTTGATGTCAATGAGGAGCACGCAATGAAGTCGGACATGGAATTGAAACGGCAGGTCGAAGAAGAACTGGAATGGGATCCGGCTATCAACGCCACGGACATCGGTGTCGAAGTGCGTGAGCGTGTCGTGACGCTATCGGGCCATCCGGCGAATTACGCTGAAAAACTCGCGGCGGAAAAAGCCGCGCAGCGTGTCGCCGGGGTCAAGGCCGTGGTCGTGGAAATGGATGTTCGCCTGCTGGATAAGGACGTGCGGACCGACGAGGAAATCGCCAACGCCGTTCGCACGATCATGCACTGGACGGTCGGGTTGAGCGAAGAGGCGGTCAAGGTGCAGGTGGAGAAAGGTTGGGTGACGTTGCGCGGCGAGGTTGACAGGGCGTATCAGAGCCACGTCGCGACGCGCACGATCTCACACATGCGAAGCGTGAGAGGCGTGTCGAATTTGATTTCGATTGGCGGGGACACGGCCGCTCACGAAATTGACGAACAGATCGGCAAGGCGCTGCAACGTCACGCCGAACGCGAGGCGAAGCACATTGGCGTCAAGGTGCATGAAGGAACCGTCACGCTGACGGGCATCGTCGGCTCGATGGCGGAGCGCTCCGCTGTGCGCGGCGTGGCATGGTCGGCGCCCGGTGTTCACGCGGTCGTCGACAATCTGATCGTCGTGTAGACACGCCTGCTCGCGACGGGAGCGCCGGCGCCGCGAATGCGGCGCTCGCCGCACGCGGCTCATTGACGAAGCATCAACAAGGAGCGACCCATGACGATTTCGGGCAATGTGAGCGACGATGACTGGTCGGTCATCGCAACCACCCATCCCACACACGGCGGCTTCGACTGTTCGATCCAGCTGAGCCATCACACGCCCGAGGGAATCTTCAAGCACGAGTTCATGCACAGCAGTATTTTTCCCACTGAGCGCGAGGCGATACTGGCGGGTCTGCGCGAGGGGATGGACTGGGTGCGGCTCAAGATGGCAAATACGATGTCGATCCAGCCGCTCGACGAATGACCTGTTGAGCCGAAGTGATATCTGCGCGGCGCGCTCCACCCCTCCTGAGCTCCGTTTTCTGATCCACTCGCGGGCCCCTCCAGAGTTCCTTTCGCGGTCCGCCCCCGGAAAGGATCCGATCCGTCTTCTGCACGGTACATGTAGGAAGGACAAGGACGCGAGCCGCGCAGTCGCTCGCGTCTTTTCTTTTGTTTGTCAAGTTCCGCTCAATCGAGCTTCAGCACGATGCGCCCATCGACGTGTCCGTTCTTCAATTCGGCTAAGACATGATTGATGTTGTCCAGACGATCGAGATGGATCCGCGCGCGAACGCGGCCTTGCGCGGCGAATTCGAGTGATTCCTGCAAGTCCTTGCGTGTACCGACAATGGAACCTCGCACGGTAATGCCGTTGAGCACGGTCGAGAAGATCGGCAGAGGGAAGTCGCCCGGCGGCAATCCGTTTAGCGAGATGGTGCCGCCACGACGCACCATGCCGAGCGCCTGGGCAAAAGCGCTGCGCGATACGGCGGTGACGAGTACACCGTGCGTTCCGCCGACTTCCTTCTGGATCGCGGCCGCGGGGTCGCATTGCGAAGCGTCGAACGTCAGCTCTGCGCCGAGCTCGCGGGCAAGAGCAAGCTTCTCAGCGGAGATGTCGACCGCTACCACACGCAGGCCCATTGCAATCGCGTATTGAACCGCGACGTGACCCAGGCCGCCGATTCCTGAGATCGTGATCCATTGGCCAGGCCGCGTGTCCGTCATGCGAATGCCTTTGTATACGGTCACGCCGGCGCAGAGGATCGGTGCGATATCCTCGAACGCAACGGACGAAGGCAGGTGGCCGACGTAGTTCGGATCGGCCAGAACGTACTCGGCGTAAGCACCGTTGACCGAGTAGCCCGTATTCTGCTGTTCATGGCACAGCGTCTCCCATCCTCCGAGGCAATGCTCGCAATGACCGCAGGCGGTATACAGCCACGGCACGCCGACGCGATCGCCTTCCTTGACGTGAGTGACGCCTTCGCCTACGGCAGCGACATAGCCGACACCTTCGTGGCCGGGAATGAAGGGCAGTGTGGGCCTGACCGGCCAGTCGCCGTCAGCCGCGTGCAGATCCGTGTGACACACGCCGGACGCCTTGATGTTGACGAGAATCTGTCCGCGTCCCGGCGTCGGGACGGGGACCTCTTCGATACGCAGCGGAGCGCCGAATTCGTGAACGACAGCAGCTTTCATCAGTTGGGCCATGACCTTTCTCCGGACAATGATTGTGTGGCGACCAGTATCTCCTTCGCGGACACCGCGTCATTGATCTAGGTCATCCAGCACCGACGCGCTTTTTTTCAAATCAGGCTGCAGTCGGGGTTATGGCTTTGCCGGACCTCAGTCGAGCCACTGCTCGCGCGTCGCACGCATTCCGTGCAATAACAGGGTCGCGGCATCGCGCATGCCGCCGACACGCGCGAAGTGAGCGATGCTGCTTGGCGCACCCGCGATGCCGAACACGAGGCCGAACACGTCCGCCGCCGCGCCGATAGCCCGTCCACGCACGTGAGGCGTCTGCTCGATCCGGCCGAAGAGAGCGCCGCGCGCGCAAGACTATCGAAGACCGGATCCCGCTCCAACTGCGAGTCGAGCTTTACCGCACCGCTGCAACTACGCACAGAACCTTCGTGGCGAGACGTGCTTCTACGAAGGGTTGGTCGATTTCCATTGCGGTCGGGAAGTTGACCGGTATGCGGACTATTCGACAGCGGACGGCCGATGCCGGTTTGATTTGAGTCAAGCGGCCCGGCGTGGTCATAGTTGATAAATCGACCGCGTGCGCGCAACGGCCTTCAAGATGATCCATGTCAAATGAGTGCCTGCCCTGCGGGCTTAGTCTCAAATCTCACGAGGACTTGTCGACGCTCGGATATTGACGGCCGAGAGAAGCCGGTCCCACGAATTGAAGGATCCAACTGTTCAGGAGGCTTACCATGCGCGCATCCGATGTCATGACCAGCAATGTTATATCAGTCACTCCTGATATGACCGTCCGGGAGGTCGCCCGAATCTTTGTCGACAATGGCATTAGCGGCGCGCCCGTCCTGGACCCGGACGGCCATGTCGCCGGCATGATCAGCGAAGGCGATCTGCTTCGCCGCAGCGAAATCGGCACTGAGGAGCGCCCGCGAACCTCGTGGCTCGATCTATGGTCCGCGAGCCATGAAGCACGGGATTACATCAAAACCCATGCGGTGAAAGTGCGCGATGTGATGACCACCGACGTCGTGACCGTTGAGCCCGACACGTCACTCGGCGAAGTGGCCGGCATGCTTGAAACACGGCGCATCAAACGCGTGCCTGTAACGAACGCGGGGCGCCTCGTGGGCATCGTGAGCCGCGCCAATCTCGTGCAGGCGCTCGCGAGCGTGCCTGACGAGCCGTCAACCGATGTGACGCTTTCGGACGCCGAGATCCGCGCGATGTTGATGGGTGAACTGGCGGGTCGCAAGTGGAGCTTCGCCGGACGCAATCTCGTCGTCACCAACGGCGTCGTGCATCTGTGGGGCGTGTTTCATTCGGTGGAAGCCGTCGAAGCGGTTCGTGTGGCGGCGCAAAACATCCCCGGCGTCAAGCGTGTGGAAGATCACACCGAGCCGTATCAAATGATGCCGGGCATCTAGCAGACCCGCGGCCGGCACGGTTCGACCGCCACCATGGGAGGCATGATGGGCCTGATCATTCCGGTCGACGACATCTTCGGCGTCTGCGATGCCCGCAGCCGCAACGGCGGCCGTTGAACGCGAGAAGGGACGGCCGGACACGCAGCCAACGCGGCCGATGCATACGGAGTAGCGGCCGGCGATCAGCGTCAACCTTGCAAGGATTGACCGGGCCGCCCGCTCGGGCTCGTGGCTGGATCTGCGGGGCCGCCGTTCCGGCTGGAGTTCGCGCGTTTGCCGGGCCGTTCTTGCGGACAGTTGATGAAAATCAGTTGCTCGGCCCAGGCCAACGCTATCTTTTGACTATCCATCCACGGTTGCGGGAAGAGCAGGGCCCCACGCTGGCATCCGAAGTCGCGGGTTTGCAGGAGCGCATTCCGCTGACTGTCTATTGGGTCATTGTGAGTGGAGGCGAGCATCAGTCGTTGAGCTTGATCAAGCATTGGTCCGGCGTGAGTTACGGGTTTCGCTCGTTCGCAATGCGATTGCTTGATTCAGGTCAGGCGGTCGGCATCGTTCGCGCCGATGATCGAGTTACCTGTAGCGATGAGCAGTATCAGGACGTCAAGCAGGTTTCCTGCTACGTCAACGAGGAGCGATTCATGTATCAGAAGATCGTCGTGGCCCTGGATGGCAGCGAGTCGTCCCGATGGGCGCTGTATGAAGCGCTCGAATTTGCTCAGCTCACGCAGGCCCGGCTTCACGCCGTTTATATCGTCCATCCGTGGTGCCTGTCCCGATACTCGGGTTATTTCGACCCTGAGCAGCTTCGTCAAGTGCTTCGTGAAGACGGCCGCGTTGCTCTCGATGAGGCGCGTCGGGCAATGGCCGAACGTGGGGTGCCCGGCGATACCGAGATCGAGGAGACAGGGGATGCAGCGGACGATATCCCTCATTGCCTTGCCCGTTGCGTGCAACGCCAGGGAGCGGGCCTCATGGTGATGGGCACGCAAGGCCGGCATGGAATAGGGCGGTTTTTGCTGGGCAGCGTTGCGGAAGCGTTCTTGCGACGCGCGGACGTTCCGGTGCTTCTGGTCAGGTCGCCGCAGGATCAGGACGAGATACCGTCGGGGCTGTAAGCTGCCGTCACCGCCACGTCACTGCGCCGGGCGTTCGGTCGAGCTAAATCCTACGGTCCGCGCGAGGATCGGCAGTTCGTCTTCGTTGAGCGACAGCGTGTCCGCGAGCAGCCGCGCGTTGATCCAGCCACGAATCACGCTGGCCGGCCCTGCCGACGCGCAATAGAGGGAGACGTTCCGCGCAATGGCTCCGTCCGTCACAGCGGAAAACCGCTCGCGCCAGATTCAGCCGGACTATTTCACACGTCGGTGCGCTGAGCGGGGCAGCGATCTGCTGTTCGCTCGCAGCATTCGGCAGTTTGTCGGCGAGGGGGACAATGAACCAGTCGCGACCGATCGGGAGAAACAGGCCCTGAACGAAGCGCTCACCATTGCCTGAACTTGCGCAGGCGCGGCCCCCGCGCGGTCGATATTGTCCCTCCATGGCGTGCGTGAAGCGCGCGTCGAACGTCGAGGCGGCTGCGGCTTTGCTGGTCTATCCGGATGGTATAAAGTCAATCCGTAGCCACCGTGCGATGGATGCGCATTGCCGTCCCGTTCCTCATGGGCCTGCCGCCAGTATGAAATACAAAAACTATTACGAGACCCTGGGTCTCGAGCGCAGCGCGTCTCAGGATGAGGTCAAACGCTCATATCGGAAACTCGCGCGCAAGTACCACCCGGACGTCAGCAAGCACGCCGACGCCGAAGATCGTTTCAAGGAACTGGGCGAAGCCTACGAGGTGCTCAAGGACCCGGAGAAGCGCGCAGCCTACGACCGCATGGGCAGCGAATGGCGCAACGGCCAGGAGTTCCAGCCGCCGCCGAATTGGGACGAGGGTTTCGAATTCAGCGGCGCGGGCAACGAGGCCGGCGGACAAGCCGATTTCCACGATACCTTCGAGAAGATGTTCGGCGGCGCGCATCCGCGGCAGCGGCGTTTCGACGTGCGTGGCGAAGACCATCACGCGAAGGTCCTGATCGATCTTGAAGACGCGTATCACGGCGCCCAGCGCTCGATTTCGCTGCAAGTGCCGGTGATCGATGCGCAAGGCCACGTTTCGCTAGAAACGCGTACCCTCAATGTAGCGATTCCCAAGGGAATCCGCGTGGGCCAGCACCTGCGGCTGAGCGGTCAGGGGGCCGCAGGCGCTACACCCGGAACCGCCGGCGACCTCTACCTGGAAATCGCCTTTCGGGAACACCCGCGCTTTCGCGTGGACGGGCGCGATGTGTCGCTCGACTTGCCGGTGGCACCGTGGGAGGCGGCCCTCGGCGCGCAGGTTAACGTGCCGACGCCTGACGGTTCGGTCGAGATGACGGTGCCGTCGGGTTCTTCCGGCGGCAGACGCTTGCGGCTCAAAGGCAAGGGCATTCCAGGCAACCCGCCTGGCGATCTGTATGTGATTCTGAACATCGTGCTGCCGCCGGCGGATAGCGACACTGCGAAGGCCGCTTACGATGCGATGCGGCAGGCGTTCAACTTCAATCCTCGCGCGCACTTCTATCGGTGATCATCTTGAAAGAGACGAGTACAACGACCTATTTGCAAGGGCAGATTGTCGATGAGAATGTCGAGTTCACTTTGGTTGAATTGAGCCGGGTGAGCGGGGCATCGGAGGAGGAACTGACGCTCTGGGTGTCTGAAGGTGTGTTTGAGCCAAGGGGCGAGCGGCCGCAGGAGTGGCGCTTCAGCGGCGCGGCGCTGCGACGCGTGCGGACCGCGCAGCGGCTGGCACACGACTTTCAGATCAACCCTCCCGGCGTCGCGCTAGCCCTCGATCTGCTCGACGAGATCGACGCATTGCGCGCGCGTGTGAAGCGTCCTCGTGGAAGCTAGGCGAGCCCGCGCGCGAGTTCCTGCTGCACCGCTGTCACGCGATCTGTGGTGATTCCGGTAGCGCTGGATTGCATACAGCGTCCGCAGATCAGGGCGCGGTCTCTGCGGCAGAAAGCACCGGCAGATTGGCCTGCAAGGCCTGAGCCATGGAGAGCGAAAGCCGGTGCCGGTTGAGATCGCTGGGTCTGCCGGTAACGTCGTCATACGTGCTGTCATCCAGCCGTGTGGTGTCATCGTCCGAATAGTCGCTGGTGTCTGCAATGCGAAGACTGACAACGGTTTCGCCCGGCTCTTCGCCATCCCCCGGCAGGCACAGGTGAATCCGCGCGAAGAGATCGCTCAATGCCTTATATGCGATGCCATTGAGTGCGAATCCCGGTTCCTCGTTGGGCATCTCGAGCGCAAGTGCGAGGGCCCGCACGGCGGCATCAAGCGTCGCCGCGCGGTGCAGCAGATATACAACTTCTCCGGTGTGAGACATGGAGGGCTCCATCTGAAATCGGTGAACATATTAGCGAGGCTGACCGACGATATCGTTCAGAATCGCTGCGGCGGCCAATGTCACAGGCATCGCCGCAAACGGCAGTGTGAGAATGAATCCCGGCTATTTGAATCCGACTGCGCCCGTGAGCCCGCCAACGAAGCGCCGGGATGCCGGGCGAGAGCAGGGTATGAAAGTGGCTCGATGAGCGGATGGCCTCTCTTTTGCGGGAGAAGATGACCGCTACCGGGCCTATCACGGATGACGCTCGCATTCGAGGTGCCAGTCAACGCCAAGAGGAGCGCCTGCATGAAGGCGCAATCGCAGGTATTCAGAGTCGAACCGACAAACCGGCCGCCCGTGCTGATCACGCCGCTCCGACCGATCAGGATACCTTGCGGATTAATCAGATAGACACTGCCGGAGGCCGACAGTGTGCCAAGAATGGCCGACGGATTTCCGCCTGTGACGCGGTTCAACGTCGCTCCAGTGCCATTGTCGAACCTCACCCGATTGCCGTTGCCGATCGAAAAGCTGTTCCAGTCGATGGCGCCGCGCGAGGACCCGGGTTGACTGATCGCGAGAACGGTCTCGTTGCCGCTGATCGAGCCAGCGCCAGCGACGAAGTGGCCGCCGGTCGGCAGCGGGCCGCCTGCGTGAGCTAGCGAAATGCATGCCTAGTCTACGCCCAGCAACAGACACAACGTAAGTGCCAGGGGGCGCAGGTGCAACATCGTGGAATTGACGTGTGACGGGCGCTCATTAGTGGATCTCGATGCGCCGATCGGTGAAACCGTTGGAAAGTGGGACTGCCTTGACGTAAGACGTGCCATGACGCCGCCGATCAGTGAAGCTTAGAACGCACCGGTCGCGGTGCGCGGGTCGCGTGCGGCAATGCGCAGCGCAGATGCTGCTGGGACCGAACAAACCATGCGCGCAGGTGACAGAATTGGACGTTTTAAGAACCTGGCGCGTCCCACGCAGCAGGCGCTGCGCCGCGGAAAGCAGCGGGATCGCCGAAGCCCCGCCGGTGAAGGGGGCCGCGGGGATCGTGTCGCCCTTATAAAAGCCGCTCAATATTGAAGCACGCTTACAAGTTGGCCAGAACCGCATCCCGTGGACGATCCTCACCTGTGATCTCGGTTCCGGGCCGAAGGCGCAGCACGTGCTTCGTATACTCGCGGCGGTCGTCCTGACGCACCCGCGTCTGGCGGGGCGCAGTGATCTGCGCGGCCGACGTCTCGCCGCTGGTCAACGCTATATAAGAACTGTGGTCCCTTCGCCAGCCATCGATAGAGTGGTCTGATGACAGAAGGCTCATATTTCATGAATAAAATGTTCTTTCGAACATAGAATGTTCGTTTTTGGCGATGCGCGTTCCGACGTCCCCGGGGGCGGGCGGTATAAATCTTCACGCCGGCTGCGCGGACGATGCTCCCTGGGGCAGGTCCGCGGGCGGCAGCCCTGGTTACAATCGCGCCACTTTTTCACCCGGGTCTTGTCGAATGTAACCAGAAGTAACCCGCCGACGGCCTCTGCGACGTTGTGCATCAGTTATTACAAACTTGAAATACGCGGAAGGACGCCTTGCGCTATATTTCGCTCCGAGAAAACATTCTTCCAAGGGTGATTAATGAAGTCCGCTCGTCTTGTTCCGCTTCTGATCGGGGTTCTGACATTGGGTGCCTCGGGTGCTGCAATGGCCGGTGGTTTGAACATCGGCGTCAATATTGGCATTCCCGCACCGGTCTACGTTGCGCCGGCTCCGGTGTACGCACCGCCGCCGCCGCCTCCGCCGCCCGTCATTTATCAGCCGGCGCCCGTGTACTACGGTGGTCCGGCAATCGTGGTCGGCTGGCATGGCGACCGCTACTGGGACGGCCATCGCTACTGGGCGCGTGACGACTGGTATCGCCATCATCCTCCGGGCCGGGGCAACTATGCTCACGACCACTACGACAATCATCGCGGCTGGCACTAAGCCATAGAGCGGGTAGCGGGCGATGCGGCGCGATCACGGTCGCGTCGCAGATTAAAAAACCGCCCACAGGAGC
>NZ_JAQQEU010000067.1:0-39862 GCF_046026895.1 Paraburkholderia sediminicola | reverse complement strand
GTTGCCGGATTGTGGAATTGTGGAATTGTGGAATTGTGGGATTGTGGGATTGTGGGATTGTGGGATTGTGGGATTGTGGGATTGTGGGATTGCGGTGTTTGGATTTGGATTTCCAGCAATTACGGCTCGACAGCAAGTTAGTCGCAGCGCGCCGTCGCGCGAGCGTTTTCGCGGCCATTAGTTGCAGCTGCAATCCGGCATACGGTCACGGTGCGGCTGCGGCCGATGAGCGACCGCGATCAGCCCCGCCGCACCCACCATCAACGCACCCGCCGCCAGCCACAGCGCCGGCGAGAAAGACCCCGTATGGTCCGCAATCGGCGCGGCAACCAGCGGCCCCACGATCTGGCCGACGCCGTAGGCCGCCGTCGCGTAGCCCATCAACCCGGCCGCATCGTCCCCGCGCAGGCGCCGCGCCTCGCGCATCGCGAACAGCGTGATCGCGGTGAACGGCAGGCCGATCAGCATGCTGCCAAGCGAGAAGCCGCCGGCCGTCGGCCAGACGATTCCGAGCGCGATACCCATGGCCTGCAGCACATAGCAGCCGGCGAGCAGCGTGCGGTTATCCCAATGCACCGGCAGACGCGCGCCCAGCAGCGCGCCAACGATCAGCGCCGCGCCGAACATCGGCCAGAACAGATCGGGCCAGAAAGAGCCCGGCAACGCATGGCGCGCGATGACGGGCAGAAAGGTCGCCGTGATGATGTAGCCGAAGCCGGGGATGCCGTAGAGCAGGATCAGCCAGATGGCGTCGGCGCGGTGCGCGGTGTGACCGGTGATGTGGCCGGTCGTGCGTCCACCGGCGAGTTGGCTGGCCGCCCGCTGGCTCGCATGAGATTGGCCGACGGGCGGTCCGCTGACGGCGGGTTGGTTTGCACTGCGTTCGCTGACAGCAGCGTGGCGGTTAGAAGACCGGCTCGTCCCATTCCGACCCGCATCGACATCGGCAACCGATCCGCGTCCACGACGATCCGCCCCTTCCCCGCCGACGCCCACCGCCCCTCGAAACACCGGCCAAACCGCCGCCGACAAAACCGCACCGATCAGTCCAAACCAGATCCATCCCGCCGTCGCGCCAAATCCCCCCGCGACGCTCACCAGCACCCCCGTCCCTACGATCCCCACGCCCGGTCCGGTGTAAATCACCCCGCTCCAGCCATGCGCGCCGAGTTCGGCGAGACGTCGCAAGCCCCACTGGGACGCGAAAACGAACGTCCACGCGCTGACCGCGCCGGCGATGAAGCGCACCGCCGCCCACACCCAGAAGTGATGCGTGACGCCCATCGCCAGCGTCAGCAGAACCGTCGCAACGAGCCCCACGCGCACCATGCGCGCCGGCTCGACCCGCAGCGCGGCGCAACTGAGCGCGCCGGCAAAATACCCCGCGTAGTTGAACGACGCCAGCCAGCCGCCGTGCTGGATGTCGAGCTGCGGCTGACCCAAAGCGCTTCCATGAAGCATCAGCGGCAACAGCGGCGTGAAGGCGAAACGCCCGATCCCCAGGGTCACGGCCAACGTCACCATGCAGGCGAACGCCGCGCGGCGGGCGGCGTGAGGTTCGGTGAAGCGGTCGTACCCGTGGGAAGCGAGGTCGTTCATGATCGGGCGTCAGGTGATGGCCAATGACGGTCAGGCCGGGTTTGTCCAATCCATAGTAGCTTGACCTTTTGATCACGAAAAATGAATAATTCGGATATCAATCATCGCCCGGAGAGAATCATGGATCTGGCCGCCTTGACCATTTTCCGCGCGGTCGTGCGGGAAAACGGCGTGACGCGCGCCGCTGCCAAGCTCAATCGTGTGCAGTCGAACGTGACGACACGCATCAAGCAACTGGAAGAGCAGCTCGGCACCGACCTGTTCATCCGCGACGGCCGCCGCCTCGTGCTGACGCCCGCGGGCGAAACGCTGCTGCCGTACGCGGAGCGCCTGCTCGCACTCGCCGACGAAGCGCGTCACGCGGTGCGCGAGGATCGTCCGAGCGGGCGCTTGCGGCTGGGCACCATGGAGAGCGTCGCGGCGACACGTCTGCCCGGATTGCTCGCGCAATATCACCAGCAGTGGCCCGCCGTCGCGCTCGAACTGGAGACCGGCACGACCGGCAAGCTAATCGAGCGGGTGCGCGAATTCGAAGTGGATGCCGCTTTGGTGGCGACGCCGCTGGACCCGGCCGCGCTCAGCGACCTGTTCGAGACGGTGCCGGTATTCCGGGAAGAGCTGGTGATGCTCACGCCGCGCGGGCATCGGCCGATTCGCGAGGTGCGCGAGGTGCGCGATGTCGCGCTGTCGACGCTGATCGCGTTCGAGCGTGGCTGCGCCTATCGGGCTTATATCGAGAAGTGGTATCTGGAACACGGCGTGAGGCCGGCGCGCGTGCTGGAGCTTGGCTCCTATCACGCGATCGTCGCGTGCGTGGCGGCCGGCGCGGGCGTGGCGGTGGCGCCGCGCTCAGTACTGGATCTGCAAACCGATGCCAGCAATATCGCGGTTCATGAGTTGCCTGATATCGGCATGATCGAGACGCTGCTCGTGTGGCGACGCGGGCATTTTTCGTCCGCGCTCAATGCGCTGCGGCGCACGCTCGTGACGGCTGACGAAGGGGATACGGTCGCGATCGCAAACCCAACGCGAGAAACGGAGGACGCGGCGGCCGCGAAGGCGGGTATTGCCTGATCACTGCTGCGGCGCCGGATATCCGCCGGCGAATCGGAACCGCAAAAGCGCATCGCGAATCAACCTGCTCGGCCGCACATGAACCAATGATTCGCGCCGCGCCACGACACAATCCAGCAGCGCGGCTTCGCAAAAAAACCTGGGCCACGCGACGCGCCGAAACGACCGGCGCCCCGCGTGGCCCCATCAAACCCGAATCAAAGCTGGCCTTCGACCCAGGCCTTGACGCCAGCCAGCGCGGCGGGCAGGTTCGCCGGCTCGGTGCCGCCAGCCTGCGCCATGTCCGGGCGGCCGCCGCCCTTGCCGCCGACCTGCTGCGCGACGAAGTTGACCAGTTCGCCAGCCTTGACCTTCTTGCTGGCGTCCGCCGTCACGCCGGCGATCAGGCTCACCTTGCCGCCTTCGACCGAAGCCAGCACGATTGCCGCGCTCTTCAGCTTGTCCTTCAGCTTGTCGACCGTCTCGCGCAGCGTCTTGACGTCCGCGCCGTCCAGCGTGGCCGCCAGCACGTGCACGCCGGCCACTTCGATCGCCTGAGCGGCCAGCTCGTCGCCCTGGCTCGAAGCCAGCTTCGACTTCAGCGCGCTCAGTTCTTTCTCCAGCGACTTCACCTGATCCTGTACCTGGCTGATCCGCTGCGTCAGTTCCGAAGGCTGCGTCTTCAACACCGCCGCAGCCGCATTGATGCGCGCGTCGAGGTCCTGCACGAAGCGCACGGCGTTGTCGCCCGTAATCGCTTCCACGCGACGAATGCCCGCCGCGACGCCGCCTTCCATCACGATCTTGAAGAAGCCGATGTCGCCGCTGCGATGCACGTGCGTACCGCCGCACAATTCACGCGAGAAACCCAGGTCGAGCACCCGCACTTCGTCGCCGTACTTTTCGCCGAACAGCGCCATCGCGCCGCCCTTCACCGCTTCGTCGAACGGCATCACGCGGACGATGCCCGGCGCGTTCGCCAGCACTTCGGCGTTGACGATCTCTTCGACACGGCGGATCTGCTCGTCCGTCATCGGCGCGTTGTGCGCGAAGTCGAAACGGGTCTTGTCCGGGTCGACGAGCGAGCCCTTCTGCTGCACGTGCGAGCCGAGCACCTCGCGCAGCGCCTTGTGCATCAGGTGCGTGGCCGAGTGGTTGCGGGCCGTGCGGGCGCGGCGCACCGCGTCGATTTCCGCTTTGACGACGTCGCCCACCTTCAGCGTGCCCTGCTCGAGCGTGCCGTGATGGCCGACCACGTCGGCCTGTACTTTCAGCGTGTCGGTGACCGCGAAGCGCACGCTAGCGTTGGCCAGCACGCCCTGGTCGCCCACCTGGCCGCCCGACTCCGCGTAAAACGGCGTGTGATCCAGCACCACGACCGCCTGCTGGCCGTGCGCCACTTCCCGCACCGACGCGCCGTCCACGTACAGCGCAACCACCTTCGCGTCGTCGAAGACGATTTCTTCGTAGCCGTGGAACGTGGTCTTCGCGCCCGAGTATTCGAGGCCTTGCGCCATCTTGAACTTGCCCGCCGCGCGCGCCTGCTCGCGCTGACGCGCCATCGCTTCGTCGAACGCGGGTTCGTCGACCGTCACTTCGCGCTCGCGGCACACGTCAGCGGTCAGGTCCAGCGGGAAACCGTAGGTGTCGTGCAGCTTGAATGCGAGTTCGCCGTCGAGCGTCTTGCGGCCCTTCGCTTCGAGATCGGCCAGCGCGGCTTCGAGAATCGACATGCCGTGCTCGATGGTTTCGAAAAAGCGCTCTTCTTCCTGACGCAGCACGTCGGTGACGCGTTGCTCGGCTTCCTTCAGTTCCGGGTACGCACCGCCCATCTGCGCGACGAGGTCCGCCACCATGCGGTGGAAGAACGAGCCCTTCTTGCCCAGCTTGTAGCCGTGGCGGATCGCGCGGCGCACGATCCGGCGCAGCACGTAGCCGCGCCCTTCGTTGCCCGGAATCACGCCGTCGACGATCAGGAACGAGCATGCGCGGATGTGATCGGCGATTACCTTCAGCGAGTTGTTGGTCAGGTCGCTCACGCCGGTTTCGCGCGCCGCGGCCTTGATGAGCGCCTGGAACAGGTCGATCTCATAGTTGCTGTGCACATGCTGCAGCACCGCGGCGATACGCTCCAGACCCATGCCGGTGTCCACACACTGCTTGGGCAGCGGCGTCATGTTGCCCTGGGCGTCGCGGTTGAACTGCATGAACACGAGATTCCAGATCTCGATGTAGCGGTCGCCGTCTTCCTCAGGAGACCCCGGCGGCCCGCCCCACACTTCCGGGCCGTGGTCGTAGAAGATTTCCGAGCACGGGCCGCACGGACCGGTGTCGGCCATTTGCCAGAAGTTGTCCGACGCGTAGCGCGCGCCCTTGTTGTCGCCGATGCGGATGATGCGCTCGACCGGCACGCCCACTTCCTTCGCCCAGATGTCGTGCGCTTCGTCGTCTTCGTGATAGACGGTGACCCACAGCTTGTCTTTCGGCAGTTGGTACACGCCGGTCAGCAATTCCCACGCGTAGTGGATCGCGTCGCGCTTGAAGTAGTCGCCGAACGAGAAATTGCCCAGCATTTCGAAGAACGTGTGGTGACGCGCGGTGTAGCCGACGTTTTCCAGATCGTTGTGCTTGCCGCCCGCGCGCACGCTGCGCTGCGCGGTGGTGGCACGCGAATACGGACGCGATTCCGCGCCGAGGAACACATCTTTGAACTGCACCATTCCAGAATTGGTGAAGAGCAGGGTCGGGTCGTTGCCGGGCACAAGGCTCGACGAGCGAACGATCGTATGGCCCTTCGATTCGAAGAACTTGAGGAATTTCTCGCGGATTTCGGCGGCTTTCATAGCGTGCGGGGGACGGTCCTGGCTGTTACCGGCGGCATCGTGGGATGCGCCAACTGTTTGTTTCTTAAACGACTGATTATACGGGATCGGCGCGGCTGCGCGGCGGCGGGCCCGGTGCGTTGGCCGTTCGGCCAGGTTTGGCCGCGCGTGGCCCGGACCACGGGCCATATCGGGACGCGCCGATCTGTCCTATGCCGTCCGGCTGGGTGCGCAGACCTGCGCGAATCGCTTAAGATTGCCCCGATCCGCGGTGCCTTGCGCGCCGCCTGGCTACCTAGGAGACATTAGATCAATATGGGCGCTCTCAGTCATATCCGCGTGCTGGATCTCACCCGCGTGCTCGCCGGCCCCTGGTGCGCGCAAACGCTCGCCGATTTCGGCGCCGACGTCATCAAGATCGAACGCCCCGAGGTCGGCGACGACACCCGTCACTGGGGGCCTCCATATCTCAAGACGCCGCAGGGCACCGACACGCGCGAGGCCGCGTACTACCTCGCGGCGAACCGCAACAAGCGCTCGGTCACGCTCGACATCGCGTCGCCCGAAGGCCAGCGGATCATCCGCGAACTGGCTGCGCAAAGCGACGTGGTGCTGGAGAACTACAAGGTCGGCCAGTTGAAGAAGTACGGGCTCGACTACGCGTCGCTCAAGGAAGTGAAGCCCGATCTGATCTATTGCTCGGTGACCGGCTTCGGGCAGACCGGGCCGTATGCGCAGCGCGCCGGCTACGACTTCATCGTGCAGGGAATCGGCGGCTTCATGAGCATCACCGGCGAGCGCGACGGCCAGCCCGGCGGCGGTCCGCAAAAGGCCGGCGTCGCCATCGCCGACCTGATGACCGGCATGTATTCGACCATCGCCGTGCTCACCGCGCTCACGCACCGCGACCGCAGGGGCGAAGGCCAATACATCGACATGGCGCTGCTCGACGTGCAGGTGGCGATGCTCGCCAACATGAATTCGAACTATCTGGCGAGTGGCCAGCCGCCCGTGCGTTGGGGCAATGCACACCCGAACATCGTGCCGTATCAGACCTTCCAGACGAGCGACGGCTGGATCATCGTCGCGGTCGGCAACGACGGGCAGTTCCGCAAGTTCGTCGAAGCGGGCGGCCGGCCCGAACTCGCCGACGACGAGCGTTTCTCGACCAACCCGGCGCGCGTGCGCCACCGCGACATCCTCGTGCCGATTCTCGCCGACATGGTCCGTCTGCAAGACAAGCAGCAATGGATTGGCGCACTCGAAGCGGCGGGCGTGCCGTGCGGGCCGATCAACGATCTCGCCGAAGTGTTCGAGAACGAGCAGGTGGTGGCGCGCGGGATGCAGGTCGATCTGCCGCATCCGTCGGGCGGCACGGTCAAGCTGGTGCGCAATCCGATCAATATGAGCGGGACGCCGCCCGAGGCGCTGGCTCACCCGCCTATGCTCGGCGAGCACACCGGGAGCATCCTGCGCGAAGTGCTCGGTTATGACGATGCGACGGTTGCGGCGTTGCGGGCAAAGGCGGTGATTTGAAGCCGTCGGTTCTGCTGGCGATGAGGCCGGTCCTCGCATCGCCGCAACTTCAGCCCTGCGCGGCTAGCGAAGCCAGCCAGCGCCGCGCTTCGTCCCAATCGCCGAGGCCGCTGTCCGCGTTGATGTGGCCACGGGCGCCGATGTCCACCCAGCGGCTGCCCCATCCGTTCGCGCAGGTCCGTGAAAACGGCACGCCCCCGTAGGGATCGTCGCTGCTCGCTACGACCATGGTCGGGAACGGCAAACGCGCGAGAGGCACCGGCGCGAAGCCGCTGGCGTCCGGTGGAAAATGCGGCCCGGCCGGATCGGGCACCGCGACCAGCAAGGCGCCCGCCACCTTCGCGAGCTGCGCCGCGCTCGCGTACTGCGACGCCCAGAAAGCCGTCGTCAGGCAGCCGAGACTGTGGGCGGCGAAGCTCACCGGCGCATCGGCGGCGGCCACCGCGGCGTCGAGCGCCCGGCACCACGCGTCGCGAACGGGATGATCCCAGTCGGGCATCTGCACGCGCGCGAACGCGGGATCGCGTTCTTCCCAGCGCGTTTGCCAGTGACCGGCGCCGGAGTTCTGATAACCCGGCAGCACGAGTGTGTTCAGTTTTTCTCCGCTCATCCCGCTTTCCCGCTTGTGGTTGGTTTTTTTGTTGCCGCTGGTTGTGTGCTGCTGCACGCCGGTTGCGTTCTGCCCGACGCCCGTTCGCCTGGCTGCGGTTCGCTTATCGCATCCGCTCACCGAATCCCAACGCCCAGCCTCACCGGATCACCCGCCCCACGCCCACCCCGCGCGGATCCGCCGCCGGCTCAGGCGTCGCACCCTCGACGCGGATCATCTGCACATCGCCGTTGAACGACTGTTCTTCCAGCGTATAGCCCATCGCCTTCAGCTGCTCGGCAAGCTCGCCCGTGACCGGATGGAACGGCTCGAAATAGATCGTCTTCTGCGGCAACAGCTGATGATGGAAACGCATCGCGGCAAGCGCGTCGGCGGGCGCCATGTTGAAGTCATACAGGTTGGTCATCACCTGGAAAATCGTGGTCAGGATGCGCGAGCCGCCCGGCGTGCCGATCACCAGCGCCACCTTGTTGTCCTTCAACAGCAGCGTGGGCGTCATCGACGAAAGCGGGCGACGCCCCGGCGCCACCGTATTGACCTCCGCGCCGCTCACGCCGCCCGCGCTCTCGCTGCCCTGCTTGGTGACGAAGTCGTCCATCGCGTCGTTCAGCAGGAAGCCGCCGCCGTCCACCACCACGCCCGCGCCGAAATCGCCGTTCAGCGTGTAGGTGTTCGACACCGCGTTGCCCCACTTGTCGACGACCGAAAAATGCGTGGTTTGCGCCTTCTCCGGCATCGCGTCGCCGAGGCCCACCTTCACCGGCGTCGCGCCCGGCACTTCGTCGGGTTTGACTTCACCGGCGCGCTGCGCGAGGTAGGCGTCGTCGATCAGCTTGTCCGCCAGCACCTTGTACGCATCCGGATCGCCTAGGTAGCGTTGCCGGTCAGCGAACACGCGGTCCTCGATCTGCGCGATCAGGTGAATATACGGCGCGGAATTCAGCTCGACGCCGTCGAATGCCGCCTTCAGATCGGCCTTCATCTTCAGCATCTGGATCAGCCCGATGCCGCCGGAACTCGGTGGCGGCGCGGTGATCACGCGGTAGCCGTTCCAGTCGGCGGAGAGCGGCTGGCGCCAGACCGCCTTGTACTGGATCAGGTCCTGCTTCGTGACAAGGCCGTGGCCGTACATCTGCTGAGCGATCTGGTCGGCCGTGCGGCCTTCGTAGAACTCGCGGCCGCCGTCGCCGGCGATCCGCGTCAAGGTCTGCGCGAGTTCGGGCTGACGGAACGTCGCGCCCGCCTTCAGACCCGAGAAGTACGCGTCGAAATTGGTCTTGCCGGTGAAACTCTTCACCGCCGCGTCGCGACGCTGCTGCAGCGACGGGTCGACCGCGAAGCCGTCGGTCGCATAGCGGATGGCGGGCGCGAGGACCTGCGTCCACTTCAGTTTGCCGAAACGCTGCTGCGCCTCCCACATGCCCTCGACGGTCCCCGGCACGCCCACCGCGCGGTGGCCGACGACGCTCATGCCCGCCACCAGGTTGCCCTTGTCGTCGAGATACATGTCGCGGTTCGCCTGTTGCGGCGCGCGCTCGCGGTAGTCGAGAAAGTACGGCTTGCCGTCCATGAACAGCGTCATGAATCCGCCTCCGCCGATATTCCCCGCGTCAGGACGCGTCACGGCCAGCGTGAACGCAATCGCGACGGCGGCATCCACCGCGTTGCCGCCGGCCGCGAAGATCTGCTGCGCGGTGTCGGCGCCATAGCGATCCGGCACGGCCACCGCCGATGCGTCGAGCGCGGGCTTGGGCGGCGCGGTTTTCGCCAGCGCGGGGGCCGGCGCGACGACGCCGCCGGCTAGCGCGCCGAACGCGGCGCACAGAATCGCGGCGCGCGCGATCCGGGGCGAGGACAAAGAAGCGAAAAGCACGCGAGGCGCGCCGTGCGTCGGGACAGGCATCCGAGAAACTCCGGCAACTAAGGGCGCCATGGTGCACGAACGGCGCGCGTTCATGCAAGGCGCAATGGGCGGTGCGGGCGGTGCGGCCTGAGTGGACGGCTGCGACGAGTGCGCGCGCTGCGCGTCGACGCGCAGGCTGCACGGCCCCGGAAAATATCGTGCGGCGGGCACACACGCCGCGAAACGGCAAACCGCTCGCTACACTTTGCGCTCTGCGGGCCGCCTCTGCGTCCATGCCAACCGTGTGCGGCCAGCATGCGGTCCAAAGCGGACCTAAGGTGGCTCAAAGCGGCATGACCGTCGAACGCGACGTAAATCGACGCTTGAATGCGGACCGGGCGCGCCCTGAAGAGGCGGTCTGATCTCGCCGGCATGAAGCCTCTTGCGCCGCACGAACGCCGTGCGGCATAGGACAGCGCGCTGCACTGGCCGTCCGCGGCGGCTGTGCCACACCCCGCTGACGAAGCCGCGCCGCAGGCATCCTAAGTCGCGGGCGGCTGCGCGAACAAAACGTTTTACCTCCTGTTACAGCGCCCGCACGGCCCCGCATCCGCGGCAAAAGCGCTCAAACGTTGGCTGCGCGCCGCATTCACCTGCCGCCGGCGGACTGCTCAGGTAGAATTGTCGGATAAGTGGGCGCACCACGCGTCCCCGACAGACTCTCACCTTCTCGCATGAATACCGAACGCAACGACGCGCCAGCGGCATCCAATTTCATCCGCAACATCATTGACGACGACAACCGCACCGGCAAGTGGGGCCAGCGGGTCGAAACGCGCTTTCCGCCCGAGCCGAACGGCTATCTGCACATCGGTCACGCCAAGAGCATCTGCCTGAACTTCGGCATCGCGCGCAGCTACGGCGGCGTGTGCCATCTGCGCTTTGACGACACCAATCCGGAAAAGGAAAGCGTCGAATACGTCGACTCCATTATCGACTCGGTGCGCTGGCTCGGCTTCGAATGGGAAAAAGACGGCAAGGAAGAGCTCTATTTCGCGAGCGACTACTACGACAAGCTGTACGAGTTCGCCGAACTGCTGATCGAGCGCGGCAAGGCCTACGTGGACAGCCAGTCGGCCGAAGAAATGCGCGCGAACCGCGGCTCGGCCACGGAAGTCGGCACGCCGTCGCCCTTCCGCGAGCGCCCGGTACAGGAGAACCTCGACCTGTTCCGCCGCATGAAGGCCGGCGAGTTCAAGGAAGGCGAGCACGTATTGCGCGCGAAGATCGACATGTCGTCGCCGAACTTCAACATGCGCGATCCGGTGATCTACCGGATCCGCTTCGCGCATCACTACCGCACCGGCGACAAATGGTGCGTGTACCCGATGTACGACTACACGCATTGCATCTCGGACGCGCTGGAAAACATCACGCATTCGCTGTGCACGCTGGAGTTCGAAGACCATCGGCCGCTGTACGACTGGATTCTGAACGAGCTTGCCGAAGCGGGCATCTTCACGCGTCCGCTGCCGCAACAAATCGAGTTCTCGCGCCTGAACCTGACCTACGCGATCACCAGCAAGCGCAAGCTGCTGCAACTGGTGAACGAAGGCCATGTGGACGGCTGGGACGACCCGCGCCTGCCGACCATCGTCGGCGTGCGCCGGCGCGGCTTCACGCCCGAGGCGATCCAGCTGTTCTGCGAGCGGATCGGCGTCAGCAAGGTCGACTCGTGGATCGACATGAGCGTGTTCGAAGGCGCGCTGCGCGACGATCTCGACGACAAGGCGCCGCGCACGGCCGCCGTGCTCGATCCGCTCAAGCTGATCATCGACAACTTCCCCGAAGGCGTCACCGAGCCGTGCAGCGCGCCGGTCCATCCGCATCATCCGGAGCAGGGTCTGCGCGAGTTTCCGATTTCGCGCGAACTGTGGATCGAGCGCGAGGACTACAACGAAGCGCCGCCGAAGGGCTACTTCCGCCTGTTCCCCGGCAACAAGGTGCGGCTGCGCTACGGCTACGTGATCGAATGCACGGGCGCGGACAAGGACGAGAACGGCAACGTCGTCGCGGTCCACTGCAACTACTTCCCGGACAGCAAATCGGGCACCGAAGGTGCGAACGCCTACAAGGTCAAGGGCAACATTCACTGGGTCAGCGCGGCCGCCGCCTGCCCGGCTGAAGTACGCATCTACGACCGGCTGTTCAAGGAGCCCCAGCCGGACGCCGGCGGCCGCGACTTCCTCGAAGCGCTGAATCCGGATTCGAAACGCGTCGTCAACGCCTACCTGGAACCGGGCGCGCGCGACGCGCTGCCGGAACAGCGCTACCAGTTCGAGCGCCACGGCTATTTCGTCGCCGACCGCGTCGATTCGCAGCCGGGCAAACCCGTGTTCAATCGCATCGTCAGCTTGCGCGACAGCTGGGGCAAGCCGGCGTAAGCTGGAGCGGCTGCGGTTCGTAACGCATCTGAAGCTGGGAAGTTGAATACGGCGTGCATCTCGCTCACGAGGTGCACGCCGTTTCGTTGCATCATGTTCCATCGACAGTGACGGCGCGGCCGGTTGGACGCGCCAGTCAGGGAGACCCGATGAAAGTTGCAGCCCGCAGCATGGCGAGTAACAGGGCGATGACGACAGGCACGGCTCATGGCACGCGCCGCGCAACTCGCATGCGCGCCGTTCCCGCCACGTGCACCGCTCACGGGGCACGCTTCGCGCACCGCGCGCGTTGCGCGCTGGTGGCGCTGGCCACGTTCGGCGCGGCGTCGCTCGTCTGCCCGGCCCGCGCGGACGAGCTCACCGGCACACTGAAGAAGATTCATGACGACGGCGTGGTCGTGCTCGGCGTGCGTGAGGCGTCGATCCCCTTCTCGTACTTCGACGGCAAACACACGATCGGCTACTCGCAGACCATCGCGCTGCAAATCGTCGATGAAATCCGCAAGACGCTCGGCATGCCGCAACTGAAGGTGCACGAAATCACCGTGACCTCGTCGAACCGCACGTCGATGCTGCAGAACAACCAGATCGATCTGGAGTGCGGCTCGACCACGCACACGGTGGAGCGCGAAAGCGTGGCCGCCTTCTCGAACAGCTTCTTCCGGTACGCGGTGCGCATGATCACGCGCAAGCATAGCGGCATTACGGATTTCGCGGACCTGGCCGGCAAGCCGGTCGTGACGACCGCGGGCACGTCCGACGAACGCCTGCTGCGCCGCCTGAACACCGACAAGCATCTGAACATGCGCATCACCAGCGCGCGCGATCATCTGGAAGCATTCACCGCGCTCAAGGAAGATCGGGCCGTGGCCTTCGTGATGGACGAGCCGATCGTGTACGGCTTCCGTTCGACCGACCCGCGTCCCGACGACTTCGTGGTGACGGGCACACCGCTCGGCTCCGAGGTCTACGCGTGCATGTTCCGCAAGGGCGACGAGCCGTTCCGCAATCTGGTGAATGGGGTGATCTCACGCGGGCAGACTTCCGGCGAGGCGGAACACCTGTACAAGCAGTGGTTCACACAACCCATTCCGCCGCACGGCATCAATCTTAATTTTCCGCTGTCGGAACAGAACCGCGCGCTGTTCGCGCATCCGAACGACCACGCGCTCGACTGAGCGTGAGCGTTACGCCTGAGGCGCGCGGCCCGCGCGCCCGCGCGTCGGCGCGCGTTTCGTCTGCTGCCCGTTCATGCGCGCCTCTGGCCGCTCATAGGCGGCCGCCCGCCGCCCGCCGCCACTACAGCGTCCGATGCAGCTCCGCCAGTGACAGCGTGGTCTGAAAAAGGCGCGTCAGACTGCGGCTCGCATACTTGGGGATTTCATCGATCGCGGCCCAGCGGTACGCGTCCATTTCAGGAATCAGCGTACCGTCCGAGCGTCGCGGAAACAACGATGTGCAGGTGCATGAACTCAGGTCGAGTTCACCAGCGGTGGCACGCGCGGCGAACAGATGCAGATCCTTGTCGCGCCGGTAGACGTACAGGCCAAGATCCTTCAGGCGGCCGGGCTCGATCGCGATGCCGGTCTCCTCGACCATCTCGCGCAGCGCCGTGACGTGCGGCGCTTCGCCCGCCTCGCCGTGCCCTTTCGGAATGTCCCAATGCGACGTCTCGGTGGCGTGCGCGAGCAGCACGCGACCGTCCGGGTCAAGCAGAACGATGCCGCACGAAACGATCCGCGGGCTCATCGTCGCAGGGTGCCTTCGCTGCCGCGACAATACACGGCGTCGAACCGCCGCGCCGACCGGCCGGCGCGCGCTGCCATCACGGCCTGAATGCTCATCACTTTTTCTGCAATTGCCAGGTGCCCCCGCCTTGCTTGCAGAACTGCGGGTGCAGGTTCATCGACTGCCCTTTCGCATTCAGCACCACGCCGAGGTCGCGGCAGGTGCGCCCGCCGTCGTTGGCGGTGCCGGCGACGGTAATCGTTGCGTCGATCTTCACGCTGTTGCCTGTGCCTTCGTTGACCCAGGTGACGCTCGCGCCGTCCTTCTGCTCGTTGAGCGCACTGAACACCGCCTTCTTGATCGAGTCGAT
Organism: Paraburkholderia sediminicola; assembly: GCF_046026895.1. Taxonomy (GTDB): domain Bacteria; phylum Pseudomonadota; class Gammaproteobacteria; order Burkholderiales; family Burkholderiaceae; genus Paraburkholderia; species Paraburkholderia sediminicola_C. The sequence goes on along the minus strand of NZ_JAQQEU010000067.1, from coordinate 25,857 downwards.
GTCGCGCTGCTTCATGTACGCCATCGGCGTGTCGTGCAGAAAATCGAGATTCGCCGCCCGCGCGCCGATCGCGCCGCCGAGCAACAGGCCGGCGCCGGCCAGGTGAAGCAGTACGCGGGTTCGCATCGACATGAAGGATTCTCCTCGAAAGTGTTCTGGACGATCTCGAGCGCACGCGCGGCAACGCTTGATCTGGACCTCAAAAGCATAGCATGCGGCCTTCGAAGGGAACGCGCAGCGTGGCTGCCGTCAATTTTAGGATGTGTCTCATATCGTCCTGTGGAACGTATTTTTTAAGATTTATTTTTCGTCCCCGCAGCCGTCAGGCCTCACACAGCTCGCCATGAGCACCTTTGCCGCCCTGAAAGTCTTTGTCGTAAGCCTCGCGCTGGTTTGTGTGGCACTCGTGCCGGTCGCGCTCGGACGCGATCCCGGTCGGGCGTCGCGCACCGTGGAAATAGACGCGCCAGCGGTCGCGCGCTGGCCGAATCTGCTGACGCGCGTCGGCATTGCCTGCCTGCTGGTGTCGTTCGCGTTGCTGCTCGCCGCCTGCTACACCATTCTCGGCGATATGCCCGACTGAGCACGCGATGCGATGCGCTGCGCTGCGCCGCGGCCCGTGCGGTCCCTGTCGTCACGATGGCGAGCCGCGCTCGCTTTCAGTTCGCGGCGGCGCGAGAAGCAGGCATCCCGGCCACTGCGCCGGGCTTCGCACCGGACACCTGATACCCGTCGGTGAGCGTATTCAGAAACGCCACCACGTCCTTGATTTCGGCTGCGTCGAGCGCCGGTTTGTCGCCCGGTTTGCGATCGAACGGCGCCTCCGTGTTCAGATTGGCCCAGTAGCGCTGCGGCAGATCGTCGAACTTCTGCACCTTGCCCTTCGACACCGGATAGAACTTCTCCGGGTTGGTGTCGCGTTCGGCATAAAAACGGACCACCTGATCGAGCGAATGGTAGACACCGTTGTGGAAGAAGCTCTTCTTCAACGCGACGTTGCGCAGCGTCGGCGTGCGGAAAATCCCGCAAAACTCGTCACGCGCCTTCAGGTCGGTGCGCTCCGGCCCGCAGGCGCCAAGGTCGTAGAAATGCGGATCGCGATTGGCCGGCAACGCGCGGTTGCGCGGCACGCCGATCGCGATCAGACCGAAATCGCTGAATTGCGGCGGCGCGCCGTCTTTGGTGCGCTGGCTGATGTGGCAGCTCGCACAATTACCTTTCTGTTCGTCGTTGAAAAGTTGCAGGCCGTGCAGTTCGGCCGGCGTCAATTGCGCGTTGCCCGCAAGATACGCGTCGTACTTGCTGGTGTATGGGTAGAACACCTCGGGCGTCTGCTCGAACGTTTCGAGCGCTTGCAGCACTGCTTTGAAGGTGGCGTCGTCGTTGTCGAAGATATGCTCGCCGAACGCCGCGCGAAAATCGCCGGCGTAAGGCGCGGCCTTGACCGCCGCAGTGACCTTCGGCGGCGTGCTGCCCATCTCGAACGACGACAACAGCGGAATGCGCGCCTGCTCGCCGCCACGGTCGACCCGGCCGTCCCAGGTCAGGCCGCCGGTCGGACCGGCATCGACGCTTTCGTCGCCTTCGTCGTCGGACTCGTGATAGTGCTCGGCGAACGCCGGCACCGATTGCAGGTACTTCAACGTCGGCGCGGCGCGCAGGCCGGTGCGGTGCATGTCGCTGCCGCCAGGCTGAACCGGCAGCGCGTTGGCCGGCGCGAAGCCGTGATCCGGACTGTGGCACGACGCGCAAGCCAGCTTGCCCGAGCCCGATAGCGACGCGTCGAAAAAGAGCTGCTTGCCGAGCGCCGTCATCTGGCGCACCGATTCGTAGACTTGCGCGCGCGACTGACCGCCGCCATGCGCCGCGACCTGCACCGTGGACGCCGTCGTCACGGACGCGGCAGCGGCCGCACCGTTCGCGCTTGCCGCGGCAGTCGCGCCCGCGCCTGTATTCGCACTTGCGCTGTTGCCTGCGCCAGCCACGCCCGCATCACAGCCGGCAAGCGCGATCGCCACCGTCACCGCCGCCAGCACAAAGGCTGCCGCTTGCCACGAGCCGGCGCTCGCCGCCCCGTTGCCCCGCCGCACCCTGAAGTGCCGAATCCCCGCCAGACCAATTCGCATATGAACGATGTGGGTTTGCGATTTTGAAGTCCGCGAGCGTATTTCATTCCAATGTCGTTTAGATGACATCAAGCCGACGAAAAAATCCAGAGAAAAGCTTTTCGTAATTGATTACATCTTTCTGTCAAATTGCATTGCCAAACTTTCGCCGGCGGTCGTTCGCGTAAGCAACGCGCATGGCCCGTCCCCAACGCGAGAGAGAGAAACCCATTCAAATGAACAAGAAACTGATCTGCGCGACGCCGATCGCGATCGCGGCAGCGCTGAGCCTGTATGCGTGCGGCGGCAGCGAAATCACGCAGCCGGACATCAGCTCGATCAAGAACGTCGTGGTGATTTACGCGGAAAACCGCAGCTTCGACAATCTGTACGGCAACTTCCCCGGCGCGAACGGTCTGCAGAACGTCAGCGCGGCGAGCGCCACGCAGCTGGATCGCGACGGCACGCCGCTCGCGACGCTGCCGCTGGTGTGGAACGGCCTGACGCAAACCGGCGTGACGCCGGCCGTCACGCAGGCGATGACGGCCAATCTGCCGAACAGCCCGTTCGCGATCGACGACCCTAAGGGTTTCAACACGCCGATCACCGCGACGACGCGCGACCTGTATCACCGGTTCTACGAGAACCAGATGCAGATCAACGGCGGCAAGAACGACAAGTTCGCCGCATGGGCGGATTCGGGCGGCCTCGTGATGGGTCACTACACGCTCAACGCCGACAAGCTACCGCTGTGGAAGATCGCGCAGCAATACACGCTTGCCGACAATTTCTTCATGGGGGCGTTCGGCGGCTCGTTCCTGAACCACCAGTGGCTCGTGTGCGCATGCACGCCGGTTTATCCGAACGCGGACAAGAGCCCGGCGGCCAGCTCGATCTCGGCGGTGGAAAGTGACGGCGTCACGCTGAAGGTCGCGTCGAACTCGCCGGCATCCGCTCAGAGCGGGCCGCCCAAGTACGTGCTGTCGGGTAACCTGACGCCCGACTTCTACGCGATCAACACGATGCAGCCAGCGTATCAGCCGAGCGGCAACAAGGCGGCGACGGGCGGCGACGCGAATCTGGCCGATCCCTCCCAGGCCACCACCTTGCCGCCGCAGACGCAGAAGCACATCGGCGACCTGCTGAACGATGCGAAGGTGTCGTGGGCGTGGTACGGCGGCGCATGGGGCGCGGCGGCGGCGGCGGCGCAGAATGGCACCTCGAACGTGATCTACGGCGCGAACCTGACGGCGCCGAACTTCCAGCCGCATCATCAGCCGCTCAACTACTTCGCCGACCTCGCACCGGGCACGACGAACCGCGCGCAGCACCTGCTCGACGGCGGTCTGGGCGGTTCCGAGTTCATCAAGGCGATCGACGCCGGCACGCTGCCGCAAGTGTCGTTCTACAAGCCGCAGGGCAACCTGAACGAGCACGCGGGCTACACCGATGTCGCGTCGGGCGATCAGCATATCGCGGACGTCATCTCGCATCTGCAGAAGAGCCCGCAGTGGAACAACATGCTGGTCGCCGTGACTTACGACGAAAACGGCGGTTTCTGGGATCACGTCGCGCCGCCGAAGGCCGACCGCTGGGGTCCGGGTTCGCGCATTCCGGCGCTGATCATCTCGCCGTATGCGAAGAAGCGTTACGTCGATCACACCCAGTACGACACGACGTCGATCCTGCGCTTCATCACGCGCCGCTACTCGCTGCCGACGCTGCCGGGTCTCGCGGCGCGCGACGCGGCACTGGCCAGCAATGGCAGCAAGCCGCTGGGGGATCTGACGGCGGCATTGAACATCAAGCAGTGAGCGGCGTGGCGGCTGGGCGCGCGGTGCTGGGGCTCGGCCGCTTGAGCTAGCGGTCATGCCGGGCCGGCGATGCGCGTTCGGCATGCTGCGAAGCCGCACGGTCGGCGACTCACGGTCCGCGGCATCCTCCGCATGGCGAGACCTCGACGGGCAGCTTCGGCTGCCCGTTTTTATTTGCATCGCGCGAATCCGGGCGCTTGCGTTCTGCGTCGCCGATTCACGCGGCGGCGGCACGCGTTTTCACCACCGGGGTATGCTTGGAGCCAAGGCGCGATCATTCCCGTCGATGCCGCCATGCGATCCGCCACGACCTGTGGCAGGACGGCCCACTCATTCAGGAGTTCGACAGATGACAGACAAAACCATCAAGGTCCCCGGTCCCGATCATCCCATCACGGTCGAGCCGGCCAGAGCACGCGTGGTGGTGACCGTCGCCGGCCGCGTGATAGCCGATTCGAATAAGGCGCTGGTGTTGCGCGAGGCGTCGTATCCACCGGCGTATTACGTGCCGCGCGACGATGTCGAGATGACACTGCTGGTGCGCACCGATCACGCGACCTATTGTCCGTACAAGGGCGACTGCGCTTATTACAGCGTGCCGATCGGCGGCGAGCGGGCGGTGAACGCGGTGTGGACCTACGAGTCGCCGTATGCGTCGGTGAAGGAGATCGCGCAGCACCTGGCGTTTTATCCGAACCGGGTCGATTCGATCGACGTGCGGGCAATTGGCGAAGCGCGGGCGCCGGCTTAGGAAGTTGCATCTGGAGTGAAGCTGATCGTACTGCGCGCGTTCGCGCAGACGGCTCGCAGGCACGCGAAGCAAAGCGAAACGCACCCCGCTCCGCGCTCCGCAGTGCGCGCGCTCGAACAACTGAGAACCCGTGTGAAGAGTGAAGTACGGCAGGAGGGACTCGAACCCCCCACCCTCGGCTTAGAAGGCCGATGCTCTATCCAGCTGAGCTACTGCCGTAATGAAGTGAGGCGATGCAACACCAGCGTACAACATCGCCCGCAATGAGAACCCGCGTACCGGGTGTTGGAACCTGTGCTCGTGCGAACCACAGGGTTCGTGTCTACCGAAATTCTAACTGACCGAACCGTGGACCGGAAATCCCGGCCCTCGTCTGCGATTCGTTGCGGCCCGCAAAAGTCAGGACCGGCGCCGCTCGATCAAGAAACAGACGGGCTCGACAACCTGAGCTGGGCCCGGATTATAACCGATCGCCCCCCGCACGCCAGCACGCGGCCGGCGGCAGCGGACGCGTCGAACGCACTCAGACAGGTTGCGGATGCACCGCAAACCAGCCGAGAAACAGGACCCCGGCAATCGCGCAGTACACACCGAACGAAGCCAGACGGCCGCGCCCTTCGAAATAGCGCATCAGGAAACGCACGCTCAGATAGGCGGCGATCGCGGTCAGGACGCCGCCGAGCAGCGCGTCCGCGAGTTGACCCGGCGCATGCAACAGCTTCGGCAATTCGAGCACACCGGCTGCGAAGATGATCGGGGTGCCGAGTAGAAACGAAAACTCGGCGGCCTTCTCGGCCGTCAGGCCGGCCGCATTGCCGGCGATCATGGTCAGGCCGCTGCGCGAGAAGCCGGGAATCAGCGCACCGATCTGCGCCAGGCCGACGAAAAACGCCTGGCGAAACGACAGCTTCTCAGGCGCCTGGTGCGCACGCGCACGCTGCAGGCGATCGCCGAACCACAGCAGCACGCCGTTAACGATCAGCGCGATCGCGACGATACGCAAATCGTGAAAAAGCCGCTCGAGGCGCTTTTCGAGCAGCAGCCCGACGAGCCCCGCCGGAATCGTTCCGATGATGAGCGCCCACATCATGTGCGCGTCGTCGTTGCGACGGCCGCCGAACGACGCGAAGAAGCCGCGCACCAGCGCGCACCACCGCGCACGGAAATACCACAGCAGCGCGAACGCGGTGCCCAGATGCAGCGCGACGAGGAACGGCAGCAACTGCGGCGCATGTTTGTCGATATGCATGCCAAACAGCGCGGGCACGAGCAGCGTATGGCCGAGGCTGCTCACCGGGAAGAGTTCGGTGACGCCCTGCAGCACGCTCAGGAAGATCAGAAACGACAGGTTCACGCGGCGGTCCTTGTAAGGAAAGTGTCGGGGAACTGCGCGCCGCGAAAGGGAAAGCGGCGCGTCAAAGGCGCACCGATTATGCCTGGCTGGAAAGTCAGCGCCAAGCGTTTGAGCCACATTCGGGGAAATATTGATGCGCCGCGTCACAACTGGAAACCGTTGTTACGTCGCGGCAAAAGAAACGGCGTGCCGGGGACGGCGACCGTGTTCGATTGCAGATGCGGAGTTCTGGAAAGACGGGCTTCCCGAGTGTTCCGTCAGGTCCGCGATGGCGGACCGGCAATGCGAAAGCGGCTGCGGGAATCAGCGTCCAAGCTTGTGAAAGAAGTAGAACGTGCTTGCCGCGAACATGCCGAACAGAGCCACACCCATTGCCATTGCCAGATCCATAACGCCTCCTTAGCCACCCGCGCCCGACAGTCGGGTTACCGGACAGTCAGCGGATTATCGGTAAAGATCGTATTTTATGGACACCCGCAATTTCCCGAGAAGGGTTTCCCCGTAGCGCAAAGCAGCACAAAATCCCTCTTCCCGCGTCGCGCCGCACGGCCTTTGCGATGCGCTTGCGAGGGCGGCAACCCACGCGTACACGACCTTCGGGCCACCTACAACCCTCACTCATCAGCTCATCGACCATGCCCCACTCTCCGCAACCGGACATTCTCGAGATCGCCCAGGACACCTCCGTGCTCCGCTTCGCGCCGCAAGCCGGCGGCCGTCTGCTGTCATGGACGATCGACGGCGAAGAGGTGATCCATTGGCCTGAACGCGCCGACTGGAGCCACCCGGCGCGGATTCGCGGCGGCAACCCGCTGCTCTTTCCGTTTTTGGGCCGGCATCGCGTCGACGGCAAGATCGGCTTCTGGCGTGACGCCAATGGCACCGTACGCGAGTTGCCGATGCACGGCTTCGCCCGCGATCTGCCGTTCGACGCCCATGCCGACGTGTACGGCGCCGGCTTGCGCATGATCCTGACCGACAGCGAAGCGACGCGCGGCGGCTATCCGTTCGGCTTCCGCTTCGAAGCCGCCTACAGCCTCGCCGATGCGCGCACGCTGGACGTCACGTTCACCACCACCAATACGGGCAACGAGCGCTTGCCTTACTACGCTGGACATCATTTCTACTTCACGCTGCCACATACGCAGCGCGGCGAGACTTCGATCGAGCTGCCGCGCACCGAACGGCGCTATCAGCAGGACGACGGCTCGATCAGTGCCGCCGAGCCCGGCGAAGCCCGCTACACGCTCGACGAAGCGCGCATTCACGACCGCTTCCATTGCCTCGTGGGCACCCCGGACCAACCGGTGCGGCTCGTCGCGCCTGGCCTCGGCCGGGTCGTCACGATCGATCTGCAACGGCCGGGCTCGGTGCCCTGGTACGCCGTGACGACGTGGACCGAAGCGGCGGAGTCGGACTTCTACTGCGTCGAGCCCTGGCTCGGCCTGCCGGATGCGATTCACAACGGCATGGGGCTGCGCTGGCTCGAACCGGGACAAACCGAGACGGCGGCACTGCGCATCACGGTCGAACGGACGCGCTGACAGCGCGGGTTTCAAGCTGAATGCGCGGCGCTCCCGCTGCAATTTCGCCCTTGAGTGTTTGCGCGGGCTGCCGCCGCATCCGCCACCCACAGCGAACACTGCGCGAATCCGCTTCGTCCGCATTTCGGATGCTGCAGTGCAAAACCGTTAGAATCGAACGCTTTGTCTCTACCTGCCGCGCGTGAAAGGATCGACGCGCGGCAGCGCTTTGCGAGGTCCCATGCTGGATACAACAAAAATGATCAAACGACTCGCCTGCGCGTCGTTGCTGGCGGTGCTCGCCGCGTGCGGGTCCGCGCCGGTGGCGCCAGGCTTCTATCGGGTCGAACGGGGCGATACGCTGTCGAAGATCGCGCGCAGCAACCGGCAAGCGGTGCAAAGCATCGTGCGCTGGAACAACCTGGCCAATCCGGACAGCATTGAGGTCGGCCAAGTGTTGCGTGTCGCGCCGCCGGGCGGCGCGGCATCGACGAGCGGTGCGGTGCGTAGCAACGGGAGCGCAAGCGCTTCGGCCACGCCGCGCGCGGCGCCGGTGGAGAGCGCGCCGTCGGCCGCGCCGGCGCCGACGATTTCGCTGGTGTGGCCGGCCGACGGCACCGTGTTCCGGCGCTTCGACGGCGGCAATTCGAAGGGCATCGACATCTCGGCGGCGGCGGGCACGCCGGTCATCGCCGCGGCGCCCGGCACGGTGGTGTATGCGGGCAACGGCTTGCGCGGTTACGGCAATCTGTTGATCCTCAAGCACAACGGCGAGTATCTGACTGCCTACGCGCACAACCGCCTGCTGCTGGTGAAGGAAGGCGAGTCGGTCAACCGCGGCGAGAAAATCGCCGAGATGGGTGACACGGATACCGACCGCGTGATGCTGCATTTCGAGCTGCGTTACCAGGGCCGCTCGATCGACCCGTCACGGGCCTTGCCGCCGCGCTAGGCGCGCGCTGGCTGCCCGCTATATGCCGCATGCATTCCCAACGCTTTGCCGGGGTTTTCGCAGTGCCTCTGGCCGCCTTGCACGCACCCGAGGCGCACCCAACCCACGCCGCCGGGCACGCTCCCTGCAACCCGAGCGCGGGAACCCGGCATGTTATAAAGCGCTCAATTCCGAAGACTTGGCTTCGCGCCCTGTCTCCCTCTGTTTTCTGTAAGGAATCTGCAATGAAGAGCGCATTTGCGTCCGCCGCGACGGCTGCGGCGTTCGGTCTCGGCATGCTGACGCTCGGCAGCATGGGCGGCTACTCGAGCACTACCACGATGACCTACCTGCCGAGCGGCGACACCGGCTTCGCGATCAACTGCAGTGGCAGCGACGCGAGTTCCAGCTGGGCCGAGTGCTACAAGCGCGCGGGTGAAGTCTGCGGCAATTACGGCTACGACGTGGTGTCGAAGGACGTCGACAATGGCGCCACCTCGGGCGGCTCGGTCGGCGGGATTTTCGGCGCGAACGTGAAAAACCGGTCGATGGTGGTTCGCTGCAAGCAGTAGAACGGCGGCGACTCACGGCGAGGCGGCGCGGCGCGAGCTAGCGGCGTCGCCAGCGTCCGGAGCGCGGATGGATATGCTCGGCGAAGCGAAACAGCATGGCGAGCGCGATCGGCCAGACGCGTGAAAAAACCATCAGCCGGGTCATGGCCGGCGCAATGAAAAAGAATCGGCAATGATGGGTCGTGGAAATGAACCGGCGATGACCCACACGCATGCGCGGGCAAAAAAAAGCCCGGCACGAGGCCGGGCTAACGGGGGTTCGGCGCATATCGGCAAAGGACCGGTTCACCATGCGCCAGAACGAAATCTAACAACCCCCAATTACAAGTGCAATCTCTTAATTCCGTGGTTAATGTGCCACGGCGCACCGATTCCGCATTAAGTGAATCAAAAGTGTCGGAGTTGAACCGGCTAAAAGTGCCTTACAATCATATTAACGCACATTAAACTCCGTGAGCCTGATTCCTTAATCGAAGCGGAGGACCGCGCAACGCAACGATCTGGTTCGACCCTGCTACAATGGCCTGACGAAAGGGCGGTGGCCGAATTTAACTGTCCGGTGCAGCATAAATATGACGTTTAATGGCCGATCTGAACTTGGTGCGCCAACGCACCAAACGAGGCATTAACCTCTATTTAAACCGCGAATTAGTAATTAATTTCACGAGGTGAAGATTCGCGAATAGCGGAACCAAAATAATGCTATCAAATCAACCGACAAAATGCCAACGCGAATTCAAACTACGCTTTTTTCGAAAATGACAAAACCGGCCGTTGCGAGCTAGCCCTCAGGCAACAGCATTCGAGGGATCCGGAAGCCACTTTTACAAGACCCGCAAACCCAGCTCGGTCACGAGCACTGCGGCCTGCTGATGCGAAATCGCCGCGCCTTTGAAAAGCGCCGCATCAACGAGCCGCACGCCGCTCAAATCCGCGTCGCGCAGGTCCGCTCCGTCGAAACGCGCGCCCTTCAGGTGCGCATCCTTCAGACTGCCGCCGTCGAACACAGCTTCGCGGAAATCGACCCCGGCGAGGTCGGCGTCGGAGAAATCCAGTTGCTCCAGCGTAGCCTTGCGAAACGACAGGCCGCGCAAATGCGCGCCGACCAGCAGTGTTTCGGCGAAGCTCAGGCCCAACGCCGTGCACGCTTCGAAGTTCGCGCCGGTCAGCTTGCAGCCACGGAACGACGCGGAAGCGAGCTTCGCGCGCCGCCAACTGGTGTTGTTCAGGTCGCTCGACTGGAACGCCGCATCGACCAGATCGGCCGATGCGAAATCCGCCTCGCGGCCGCGGCAACGCACCCAGCGGGTATGCGCGAGCGCCGCGCCGAAAAACGAGGTCTCGCCGATCGTGCAGCGATGAAACTCGGCGCCGCGCAGATCGAGCCGCGATAAATCGACGCCCGCGAAATCGCAGTCGGTGAAATGCAGCGGCGCGTGATGGCCGCCTTTGTGGGCATCGGCTGCGGCGATCAGGCGCTCCACCTCTGCGCGGGTGAGCGTGGCGTCGCTCACTGAACCGCCTTGCGGGCTCGTGGACGGCGTCGTTGAATCCGGTGACATGAAGGTTCAGAATCCGTTTCGAAAGGCCCCAAGCGTACCGGAACGCGCGCCGCCGTGGCGGCTCGCGTCGATGGTTTATAGTAACGGCCCCGTCCGCCCCCCGCTTACGATGACTTCCAACGACGCCCCCCATAGCCCGCTATACGCCAAGCTGCTCGGCGAGACCGCCAAAATCGGCTGGACCGAACTCGAACGCTTTTTTGCGCGCGGCATCCTGCTGCGCGTCGCGCGCGACCTCGACCTGGTGAGCGTCGCCGAAGCGATCGCCAGCGACGACACCACCCAGGTGGCGCAATGGCTGTCCGCCGGGCTCGTCGAGCGCGTGCAGCCGGAAACCGCCGCCGATTTCGCCGCGCGCGACCCCGACCTGTGGGCGGTGGTCGTGTCGCCGTGGGTGTGCGTGCAGGGACGCGCTTGAGCGACACCGCGCGCGGCGCCGACGCGCCCGCGTCCGCCGTGCCGGTGTGCTGGCACCGGCGGGTGCTCGCGCTCGCGTTTCCGATCGTCCTCGCCAATCTGACGCAGCCGATCCTCGGCGCGGTCGACACCGCCGTCGCCGGCCATCTGGACAGCGCGTCGTATCTCGGCGGCGTCGCGCTCGGCGGACTGTTCTTCAACTTCGTGTTCTGGGGCTTCGGCTTCCTGCGCATGGGCACCACGGGGCTCGTCGCGCAGGCGCACGGCGCGGACGACCAGGCCGAGTTGCGCAACACCGTGATCCGCGCGCTGCTGATGGCGGGCGCGATCGGCGCGGTGGTGCTGGCGCTGCAACTGCCGTTGATCGATTACGCGTTGCGCCTGATCGGCGGCAGCGACGCCGTGCAGCGTCACGCGCGCATTTACTGCCACGCGCGCATCTGGGCCGCGCCGCTCGCGCTCGGCAACTATGTGGTGCTCGGCTGGCTGCTCGGCACGCAGCGCGTGCGGCTCGCGCTGCTCTCGCAGGTGTTCATCAACAGTGCGAACATCGTCGCGGTGCTGCTGTACGTGTATGTGTTCGACTGGGGCGTGGCCGGCATCGGCGCGGCGACCGCCACCGCCGACGCGCTCGGCTTCGTGCTCGGCGCCGCCCTGCTATGGCATGGCAGACCGCGTGGCTTGCCCGCGCTGAAGGGCGCCGCGTTGTTCGACGCCGCGGCGCTCAAGCGTCTGGTCGTGCTCAATCGCGACATCTTCGTGCGCACGTTGTGCCTGCTGTCGTCGTTCGGCTGGTTCGCCCACCTGGGCGCGCGGCAAGGCGATGCGACGCTCGCCGCGAATGCGCTGCTGCTCAATTTTCAGACCTTCATGGCCTATGGGCTCGACGGCTTCGCGCACGCCGCCGAGGCGCTCGTCGGCGCGGCGATCGGGGCACGCGACCGGCACGCGTTCGCGCAGGCGGTCAAGGTCACCGCGCTGTGGTCCGCGCTCGGCGCGCTGGGCTTCGCGCTGGTGTACTGGGGCGCGGGCGCGTGGATCATCGAACGTTTGACCGACCAGGCCGCCGTGCGGGTCGCGGCTGAGACGTATCTGCCGTGGGCCGCGCTCTCACCGGTGATTTCCGTGTGGGGCTTTCTGCTCGACGGCGTGTTCATCGGCGCGACCCGCACGCGCGAATTGATGGTGTCGATGATCATGTCGCTGACGGTGTTCGTGGCGATGTCGTCGGCATTGCTGACGCTGCATGGCAATCACGGGCTGTGGGCCGCGATGCTGATCTTCATGGCCGCTCGCGGCGTCACGCTCGCGCGGTATTTGCCGGGGGTGGTGCGCGCAGTGGCAGCCGCGAGGGCTTGAACTGCGCGTGGGGCGCCTGAAGCGCGCGGCTTCGCGGCAGCACACGCTGCGCCACCGTCGCCCTGCGGCGCCCGGTTACGGCTTGGAACAAGCGCATACATATCGCCCGCGAGGCTCGCCCTAGAATGCCTTCAGCCCGCGCGCTCCGCGCAAACAGTCAGCGCGGGTCAGAAGCGCCGGCGTGCCCGCGCCGGTGCTTCGCCTTTCCGTTTCAGCGCTCTGTTTCAGCTCTCTGCTTCGCGCGGCGCTCGTCAAGGCGCAGCCGGCGCAGAGACCATCGACGGTGGCGTCGTGTCGGTCGGCACGCCGTGATAGTCGGCGGGATCTTGCGGCGGCCTGCCGTGATGGCCGGACGGATTGTCCGCACACCCGGCCAGGCCGGCAAACAGCAGCAATGCAATCATCGGAACGCGAATCATAGACAGTCGTCTCTCCAGACAGAATCAGTAACGGCAGCCGCGAAGCATCCCCGCGGCACCCCGAGGGGCGAGAGTCTACCTGCAAAGCGTGATCCGCGACGTTACGGCGCGCTGGCCGCCCTGCCATTTCGCGATGTGTGTCCTACTATAAAGTCACAGCCGTAGGTGATAGGAGACTGCCATGAACGCTGAAACGATCGCGGGTCTGGTCGGACTTGCAATAGGTCTGCTCGTGCTGATCGCCCTGTCGATTTTCGAATCGAGAACGTACAGGCGCGAACACAATGGCGAAGGGATGCTGCATCACTGGCTGACTCAGCAGCACCTGCATATGCCGCATATGCCACATATGCCACATATGCCACATATGCCACATATGCCACATATGCCACATATGCCGCATTGGAGGCGCCCGCGGCATTAGTCAGGACAAAAACGGGCTGCCCGTTGCGCTTGAATGTGTCGCGAATGATTGGCTGATTGATCCGCTGCGCCGGCCCGGTTGAAGGGTCTCGACTATGTAGCGGAAGTGTTCGGCCGTTATCGCGACCACAGCGTAAGCGGTGCATGTGACCACTGCGGCACGTCGCGCCGCGTGAACGCGTGCGCGCCGCCAATCGACGGCGCGCCATGCTGGCCCAATGTCCCTTGCGCCACGCAAGCACTGGGCCCAGCGCCGCCCTCTCCCCGCATCAGCAGCTCCGACACGCACCGGCGTCACGACCTCTGCTACGTCACGTTTTCCGCTCATTGGCGCGCCACCGCGCCAAACGCGCCTGGGCGCCCGGCGTCGACTGTCCTCCCTTGCCGCCCCCACAGGCACATGCCTTGCTAAGCATGAGCCTGCAAGGCGCGCGTGGTGCGCGTCAATTGTGCCGGCGCGCATGCGCCGAACCAACGATGCGGCCCAGCCATCCCGAGGGCCAGACAGGGAGAACTCGAATGACCGTCGGAACCATACTGCTTATCGTGCTCATCCTGCTGCTGATCGGCGCGTTGCCGAGCTGGCCCTACAGCAGCGGCTGGGGTTATCGGCCGACCGGTCTGGTCGGGGTCGTATTGATCATCGTGATCGTGTTGCTGTTGATGGGACGCATATAGCGCACCGTTGAACCCGTGGGTTGAACCTGTTTTTTCAGCCCGGCGCAATTCGTGGTTGACGCTGACGCCCTCGACCCCGTAGAATCCCGGCTTCGTCGGAGCGTAGCGCAGCCTGGTAGCGCATCTGATTTGGGATCAGAGGGTCGAAGGTTCGAATCCTTTCGCTCCGACCACGAAAAGCAATACGAAACCCGCGTAGCCTCCGGCTTCGCGGGTTTTTGCTTTTTCGCATCTGGTTTCAGCATACGCCGCACGCGCACGTAGTTCGCTGCCTGCTTCACTGCGAAACCCCCGCCAGGCAAACCACCAGCCAGCCCCCGCAAGCCTTCGGGTTGCGAACCACCAGGCCCGCATGCGACAGTGTGCGAAAACCCGCGCAGCTCATCCGCCGCAACCAGAGTCAAGGAGACACAAATGGATCTGATTCTCTGGCGTCACGCCGAAGCCGAAGATGTCGCCGCCAGCGACCTCGCCCGCGCGCTCACCACGCGCGGCCGCAAGCAGGCGCAGAACGTCGCGAAGTGGCTGCGCACGCGGCTGCCGGACGACGCCGTAGTGCTCGCCAGCCCGGCCACGCGCACCATCCAGACCGCCGAAACCCTGAGCGACCAGTATCGCGTGGTACGCGAACTCGCGCCCAACGCGAGCGCAGCCGACGTGCTCGAGGCGGCCGGCTGGCCCACTGGCATTGCGCAGACCGTGGTGATCGTCGGCCATCAACCGACGCTCGGCCACGTCGCCGCGCAGTTGCTCGGCAACAGCAACGCAAGCTGGCCGCTGAAGAAAGCCGGCGTCTGGTGGATTGCGAGCCGCCAACGCGACGGCGGCGAACAGGCGGTGTTGCGCGCGGCGATCAGCCCCGACCTGGTCTGAGCCGGCGCGCCTGAAAGTCCTTCAGGCCCCCGCGCTCGCGCGAATACGACAGTCGCGCACCTGCCGCTCCACATTACAACCCGAGCTCGCGCGGCTTACGGGCCGTCACCCAATCGTCACGGCTTTGCCATGCGAGCGTCACCAGGCGTTACTACATTGGCGAAAAAAGAAATCTTCCTTTTTTCGACCAGGACGCCCAATGCGAGAACTGCCGACGCCCACCCTGCCCCTCGCTTCGATCTTCGAGACGCGTCGTCTGCCGCGCGCCGAGGAAACGGTCACCGCGCAGCATCGCCTGCAAGTCACATGGGCGCGCACCGACGAGGAATTGCGCGAAGCACAGCGTCTGCGCTACCGCGTGTTCGCCGACGAAATGGGCGCGCGTCTGACGGGCCCCGCCGGGCTCGACGTCGATGCGTTCGATGCCTATTGCGATCATCTGCTGGTGCGCGATCTCGACACGCTGAAAGTGGTCGGCACGTATCGCGCGTTGCCGCCGCATCAGGCCGCGCGCATCGGGCGGCTGTATGCGGAAAGCGAATTCGAAGTGTCGCGTCTGACGCACCTGCGCGCCAAGATGGTCGAAGTGGGCCGCTCGTGCGTGCATCCGGACTATCGCAGCGGCTCGGTGATCATGTCGCTGTGGGCCGGGCTCGCCGCGTACATGAAGCACAACGGCTACGAGACGATGCTCGGCTGCGCGAGCGTCGCGATGGTCGACGGCGGCCACTATGCGGCGAATCTGTATTGCTCGCTGCGCGAGAACGCGCTGACGGCGCCGGAGTATCGCGCGTTCGCGCACACGCCGCTGCCGGTCGATGAACTGCAGACAGGCGCCGACGTCGCGCCGCCGCCGCTCGTGAAGGGTTATCTGCGACTCGGTGCAAAGATTTGCGGCGCGCCGGCATGGGACCCCGACTTCAACACTGCGGACTTTCTGACGCTGTTCCGTCTGTCCGATATCAATGCGCGCTACGCCCGCCACTTCCTGGGCGATGCATTGCCGCGCTAAGCCCGCGTCGCGTGCTGGACGCACAAGCAAAAAGCCCGGCAAATCGCCGGGCTTTTTCATTCATCCATTCACGCGCGCGTTACGAAGCGGCGCACATCATTCGTCCGTATACACGACACGATAGGGAATGCCGACCTTTTCCCATTCCGCCGCTTCCTGAATCAGGCTGTAGTCGGTCAACGGATTGTTGGTCACCCATTCGTTCGGCAAGCGCACCTCGTAACCGCCATTGGCCTGCGCGACCGCGATCCCCGGCAAGCCGACATCCGCACGGCGGCGGCACAGCAGCGCCGCGAGCCGCAGACAGAACAGCAACGGCCATTCCACCTCGCGCGTTTGCGAGAGCTTGCCGAGCTTGCCCGCATGACCGAGCACCAGCGCGGCGAGACGCGCCTGGTCGGTGCGCGAAAAGCCCGGCATGTCCGCGTTGCTGGCGATGTAGGCCGAGTGCTTGTGATAGGCGCTATGCGAAATCGACAGCCCGATCTCATGCAGCGCCGCCGCCCAACCGATGAACATGCGGTTTTCCAGACGGCGCTCTTCGTCGGGCTCCGCGAACTGGTCGTAGAAGCTCACCGACAGATCGCCGATCCGCCCCGCCTGCGCGCGATCCACGCCATACCGGCGCATGAAGCCTTCCACCGTCACCGTGCGCATATCTTCGTGCTGCGAACGGCCGAGCAGGTCATACATCACGCCGAGGCGCAGCGCGCCGTCGGTGGTGTCGACGTAATCGACGCCGAGTTCGTCGAACACCGCGATCATGATCGACAGGCCGCCGGCCAGCACCGGAATGCGGTCGCCCTTCAACGCGACCAGTTTCAGCCGATTGACGTTCTCCGCCTTGATCAACGCGCGCTTGAGCCGCTCGAGCCCGCCGCGCGAGATGCCATGCGTGACACCCGGATCGTTGAAATTGTTCGCCTCGACCAGCTCGGCCAACGCGCGCGCGGTGCCCGACGAACCGATCGCCTGTTCCCAGCCGGTCTTCTTGTATTCGGCGGAAATGATCTGGATTTCACGGCTCGCGGCGAGTTCGGCCTGGCGCATCGTGTATTCGTCGACGTTGCCGGCCGGGAAAAACGCGCGGCTATGACTCACGCAGCCGATATAAAGGCTTTCCATCTTGATCGGCGTGTAGTGCGAACCGATGATGAATTCCGTCGACCCGCCGCCGATATCGACCACGAGGCGCTTGCCCGCGCTCGCCGGCACCGAGTGCGCGGCGCCCGCATAAATGAGGCGCGCTTCCTCGCGCCCCGCGATCACTTCGATGGGGAAGCCGAGCGCGGTCTGCGCCTCGCCGAGAAATTCACCGGCGTTCTTGGCGATGCGCAACGTGTTGGTGGCGACCGCGCGAACGTGATCGGGATGAAAGTCGCGCAGCCGTTCGCCGAAGCGCTTGAGCGCGTCCCAGCCGCGCACCTGCGACGCGCGATCGAGCATCTTGTCGCGCGACAGGCCGGCGGCAAGACGCACCGGCTCGCGCAACGCGTCCACCTGGTAGATCTGGGTGCCCGCGTCGGTTTCCTCCACCCGGCCGACGATCAGCCGGAAGCTGTTCGAACCGAGGTCGACGGCGGCGAGAAGTTGGGGAGTATTGACCATCGGGTGAGCGGACTCCATGCGCGCGAGCGCGGCGGCGGTGGCTGCGGCGGGCGCCGCGGGTCCGCCCGCTGCTCTGGGCGCCTTGTGACCGGCCGCGCTGTTCAAAGACGCCATTCTAAGCGTACCGGACCTCACGATGTCACCTCGCAACGATGGGGGTGCCCTATGGTCCCATATACATTGCGTCATATTGACGACACGTAACGAATCCGGCGTAGAATTTAAAACATCGAGGATGTCATAAGAACGTAATCATACTGTGAGAATTTCCGAGCGTCTTTCTGCCTCTCTTCCTGACATACCATTCTCGCTGCCGATGTCCATCCGCTATCCCTTATTGAATCGCGAACTGGGCATTCTGGGTTTCAACGAGCGTGTGTTGGCACAAGCTGCCGACCCCGCCGTCCCTTTGCTCGAACGTCTGCGCTTCATCTGCATCACCAGCAGCAATCTCGACGAATTCTTCGAAGTCCGCATGGCCGGACTGCAGGAACAGATGCGCGACAACCCGGGCGCGCTGTCGCCTGACGGCATGTCGTTGCAGCATGTGTACGACCTCGTGGTCGAGCGCGCGCAGAAGCTCGTGCATCGTCAGTACACGATGTTGCACGACACGGTGCTGACCGCTCTCGAAGCGGAAGGCATCTATTTTCACGGCACCGAAGCATGGAACGAAGCGCAGACCGAATGGGCGCGCAATTACTTCTTCGACGAACTGCTGCCGGTGCTCACGCCGATCGGCCTCGATCCCGCGCATCCGTTCCCTCGCGTGCTCAACAAGAGCCTGAACTTCGTCGTCGAACTGGAAGGCAAGGACGCGTTCGGCCGCCAGGCGATGATGGGCATCGTGCAGGCGCCGCGCGCGCTGCCGCGGCTCGTGCGCATGCCGCAAGATCTGTCGGGTTATCCGCACGGCTTCGTGCTGCTCAGCTCGTTGCTGCAACACTTTGTCGGCGAGCTGTTTCCGAACCTGAGGGTGCGCAGCTGCAATCAGTTTCGTATCACGCGCAATAGCGAGCTGTTCGTCGACGAGGACGAAATCACCAATCTGCGCGTCGCGTTGCAGGGCGAATTGCCAGCGCGGCATCTGGGCAATGCGGTGCGGCTCGAAGTGTCGGCGGAAACACCCGCGCACGTGGTGCGGCGTCTGCTCGACGAAAGCGGCCTGTCCAACAAGGACTGCTATTACGCGGACGGCCCCGTGAATCTGGTGCGGCTGATGCAGTTGCCGGAGATGGTGGACCGGCCCGATCTGAAGTTCGTGCCGCATATTCCCGCGACCCCGCCGCAGATCGCCAACAGCGCCAGCATGTTCGATGTGATCGATCAAGGCGATGTGTTGCTGCATCATCCGTACGAGAGCTTTCAGCCGGTGCTCGAACTGCTGTTGCAGGCGGCCAAAGATCCCAACGTGATGGCGATCAAGCAGACCATCTACCGCACCGGCACCGACTCGCCGCTGATGGACGCGCTGATGCAGGCCGCGCGCAACGGCAAGGAAGTCACGGTGGTGGTCGAGCTGCTGGCGCGCTTCGACGAGGAAACCAACATCAACTGGGCCTCGCAACTCGAAGCGGTCGGCGCGCACGTCGTGTACGGCGTGGTGGGCCACAAGTGCCACGCGAAGATGATGCTGATCGTGCGGCGCGTGTCGCAAGGCGGCAAGACGATGCTCAAGCGCTACGCGCATCTCGGCACCGGCAACTATCATCCGCGCACCGCGCGGCTGTATACCGACTTCGGCCTGATGACCGGCGACCAGAAAATCTGCGAAGACGTGCACCACGTCTTCCAGCAACTGACCGGCATCGGCGGCGAACTGCGGTTGCATGAGTTGTGGCAGTCGCCGTTCACGCTGCATCCGAAACTGATCGAAGCGATTCGCGCCGAAGCCGAGCACGCGCGCGCCGGCAAGAAGGCGCGCATCGTCGCGAAGATGAACGCGCTTCTCGAACCCACCGTGATTGCCGAGTTGTACGAAGCATCGCGGGCGGGCGTGAAGATCGATCTGATCGTGCGTGGCGTGTGTTCGCTGCAGCCGGGCGTGCCGGGACTGTCGGAGAACATCACGGTACGCTCGATCGTCGGGCGCTTTCTCGAACACCATCGCATCTTCTACTTCTACGACGACGGCAAGGAGCAGGTCTATCTGTCGAGCGCCGACTGGATGGACCGCAACTTCTTCCGGCGCGTGGAAGTCGCGTTCCCGATCAACAACCGGCGTCTGAAGCGGCGCGTGATCGCCGAGGGTCTGTCGGCGTTTCTCGGCGACAATCAGTCCGCGTGGCTGATGCAAAGCGACGGCCACTATCGCCGGCGGCGGCCGGGCAAGTCGTCGCGCAATGCGCAGATGAGCTTGCTCGGAAAGTTCTGTCCGTGAAGCGGGCGAGGCTCGCCGTACTAGCGAGCGTTGTGGACCCGCATGAAAAAACCGCCTTTTTCAGGCGGTTTTTTCATGCCGGCGCTTTTATCAAGCTCTCGTCAAACCGGCACCGGTTGCCGTCGCGCGGTGCGATACACGGGAAAGCGCACGGTGAACGTGCTGCCCCGCCCCTCTTCGCTCTTCACGTCGAGCTGCGCATCGTGCCGCTGCAGCACGTGCTTGACGATCGCGAGGCCGAGGCCCGTGCCGCCAGTGTCGCGCGAACGACTGCGATCGACGCGATAGAAGCGCTCGGTCAGCCGCGGAATGTCCGCAGCGGGAATGCCGAGGCCGCTATCCGCGACGGAGAACACCGCGTGCGCGCCTTGCGCGTGCCAGCTTACCTTGATGGCCCCGCCGTCCGGCGTGTAGCGGATCGCGTTCGTCACGAGATTGCCGAGCGCGCTGAGAATTTCGGTTTCGACGCCGGTCACGGTCAACCCTTCGTCGGTGTCGAACACGATCTTGTGATGATCGCTCGACAGGCTCTGCGCGTCGTCGTGCAGGTGCCGCAACACGGCGCGCATGTCGATCATGTGATCGCTTGGCGGCTTGTTGTCGCCCTCGAGCTTCGCGAGCACCAGCAGATCGTTGACGATATGGCGCATGCGCGACGCCTGCTGCTCCATCAGTTCGAGATAGCGTGCGCGCTCGGCCTCGCCCAATGGCAACTCGCGCATCGTCTCCAGAAAACCGGAGAGCACGGTGAGCGGTGTCTTCAATTCATGCGACACGTTGGCGACGAAGTCACGCCGCATCGCGTCGGTCCGCTCCAGCTCGGTAATGTCTTGCGACAACACCAGCTTGCGATTCTCGCCATAAGGAAAGACCTGCACCGACAGCACGTTCTGGCGCTTCTCGCCCATGCCGCGCATGATCAGCATTTCCTCGTACCGGTGCGAGTTCAGGTAGCGGACGAAGTCGGGATGGCGCACCAGATGCGTGATGTGCTGGCGCAGATCGCGCTTCGCGTCGAGGCCGAAGTGGCTCTCCGAAATAGCGTTGCACCACTCGATCTGGTCATGGTCGTCGAGCATCGCGACGCCGTTCGGCGACGCCTGGATCGCCTGGATGAAACGCGAATGCTGTTGCTCGACCTGGCGCACCTGGGCGTGCCAGCGCTTCGCGAGCTTGTGCAAACGGTAGTAGATTTCGCCCCAGATGCCTGGCGCGCTCGGCACTTCGCCGTACACCGGCGCATCGAGCAAACGCCACAGGCGCTGTTTGTGAAACGTGCCAAAGAAGCTTTGCGCGAGCAGCATGACAATCGCGAGAACCAGTCCTGCCTTCACGTTCACGAGTGCGCCGACCACCACGCACAGAACAGCGAGCAGCACGACCGACACGATGGAGCGCGCCCAGATGATGTTCATGGTCTAGCGATCGAAGAGAAAAGCCCACGTGCAGCGAGGGAGATTGCGGCGCGCGGCGTTGCGCATGTGACGCGCGTGAACCGGTGCGGCGCGAGCGCCGCCGTCAGATGTCAGGCGCTCTTCGCAAGCCGGTAGCCGCTGCCGCGTACCGTCTCAATCATAGCATCGCACCCGGCCGGCTTGAGCGCGGCGCGCAGACGCTTGATGTGCACATCCACCGTGCGTTCTTCGACGAACACGTGATCGCCCCACACCTGGTCGAGCAGTTGCGTGCGGCTATGCACGCGCTCCGGGTGGGTCATGAAAAAATGCAGCAGACGGAATTCCGTCGGGCCGAGCTCGAGCTTGATCTCGCTGCCTTCGGCATGCGCGGCCACACGGTGCGTCGCCGGGTCGAGCTTGAGCCCGTTGATCGCGACCTGATCTTCGGTCAACTGCGGCGCACGACGGCGCAACACCGCCTTGATGCGCGCCATCAGTTCCTTCGGCGAAAACGGCTTGGTGACGTAATCATCCGCGCCGATTTCGAGGCCGAGCACCTTGTCCTGCTCATCGCCGCGGGCGGTCAGCATGATGATCGGAATGTGCTTCGTGCGCTCGTTGTTGCGCAGGTCGCGCGCGAACGCAATGCCCGATTTTCCCGGCAACATCCAGTCGAGCAGGACGAGGTCGGGCAGTACGTCGCTGATCAGGTTCTGCGCCTGCTCCGCGTTGTACGCGCGAATCGGGCAGTGTCCGGCGTGTTGAAGATTGACCGAAATCAGTTCGGAAATTGCGGGCTCATCTTCAATGACGAGAATGCTGCTAGGCATCGGCACCTCTGTTCCTTATATCTGGATTAACTGAGCGCTTCGCGTTCGAGCGCGTCGCGCGACTTGTGCCGCACGTCGGTGCCCTTCACGATGTAAATGATGAATTCGGCGATGTTTTTCGCGTGGTCGCCGATCCGTTCGATCGCCTTGGCGATGAACAGAAAATCGAGGCCCACCGAAATCGAGCGCGGATCTTCGGTCATGTACGAAATCAGCTTGCGCACGAAGGCGCGGAATTCCTCGTCGATCGCCTTGTCGTCGCGCACGATCTGCGCGGCGGCAACCGTGTCGAGGCGTGCGAACGCGTCCAGCGCGCGGCGCAGGATCGACACCGCCATTTCGCCCGACAGCTTGATCTCGGCGATATTGATGGTGCGCGACGCGCCGTCTTCCATCAGACGCTTGGTGCGCTTGGCGATTTTTTCCGCTTCGTCGCCGGCGCGTTCGAGATTGGTGATGGTCTTCGAGATCGCGATCAACAGGCGCAAATCGCGCGCGGCCGGCTGACGGCGCGCGATGATGTTGCTGCACTCCTCGTCGATGTCGACCTCCATCTTGTTCAGGCGATCTTCGGCGGCGATCACCTGCTCGGCGATGTCGAGGTCGAACTCATTGAGCGCCTGCATCGCGTTGATGATCTGCGATTCCACGAGGCCGCCCATTTCGAGCACCTTCGACGAAACCAGATTCAGGTCGGCGTCGAACTGGCTGGACAGATGTTTATCGGACATGTCGTACTCCGTTGTTTTGTTCGGCGGATCAGCCGAAGCGGCCCGTGATGTAGTCTTCGGTTTCCTTGCGGACCGGCTTGATGAAGATCTTTTCGGTGTCGCCGAATTCGATCAGCTCGCCGAGATACATATAGGCAGTGTAGTCCGAACAGCGGGCCGCCTGTTGCATGTTGTGCGTGACGATCACCACCGTGTAATCGCTCTTCAATTCGGCGATCAGTTCTTCGATGCGGCCCGTCGAAATCGGGTCCAGCGCCGAGCACGGCTCGTCGAGCAGCAGCACTTCGGGACGGATCGCGATGCCGCGCGCGATGCACAGACGCTGCTGCTGCCCACCGGACAAACCGTAGCCGCTCTGGCCGAGCTTGTCCTTCACTTCGTTCCACAACGCGGCCTTGGTGAGCGCCCATTCGACGCGGTCGTCCATCTCCGAGCGCGGCAGCGTTTCGAACATCTTCACGCCGAACGCGATGTTGTCGTAGATCGACATCGGAAACGGCGTCGGTTTCTGGAACACCATGCCAATCCGCGCGCGCAGCAGCGAGATATCGCGTCTGGACGTCAGCAGGTTTTCGCCGTCCATCAGGATCTCGCCTTCGGCGCGCTGTTCCGGATAGAGCGCGTACATCTTGTTGAAGGTGCGCAGCAAGGTTGATTTGCCGCAGCCTGACGGGCCGATGAACGCGGTCACCTTGCCTGCGGGAATCTGCAGGTTGATGTTCTTCAGCGCGTGATACTTGCCGTAGAAGAAGTTCAGGTCGTTGACCTCGATCTTCGGACGCGACGGCGATGAGGCCTCGCCGCGCTGGACGGGATCGGGGCTGGCGGGCGCGGTGGGACGCGCGGTGGGATTGAGTTGAGTTTCTGCCATATTCATCGGATTACACTCCGCCCCTTACTTGTTCGAGAAGATCGTGCGCGCGAGGATGTTCAGTCCCAGCACCGCGAGCGTGATCAGGAAGACGCCGGCCCACGCGAGCGATTGCCATTGCGCGAACGGGCTCATCGCAAACTTGTAAATGGTGACCGGCAGGTTCGCGACCGGCTGGCCCATGTTCACCGTGAAGAACTGGTTCGACAGCGCCGTGAACAGGAGCGGCGCGGTTTCGCCGGCGATCCGCGCGACCCCGAGCAGCACGCCGGTAATGATGCCGGCAATCGACGCCTTCAGCGTGATGGAGAACACCATCTTCCACTTCGGCGTGCCGAGCGCGAAGGCCGCTTCACGCAGCGCGTTCGGCACCAGTTTCAGCATGTTTTCGGTGGTGCGGATCACGATCGGAATCTGCAGCAGCGCGAGCGCGAACACGCCGGCCCAGCCGCTGAAGTGGCCCATCTTCGCGACCACCAGTGCATACACGAACAGACCGATCACGATCGACGGCGCCGACAACAGGATGTCGTTGATGAAGCGCGTCAGGTTGGCAAGCCAGCCTTTCTGGCCGTATTCGGCGAGATACACGCCCGCCAGAATGCCGATCGGCGTGCCGACGAAAGTCGCGAGCCCGACCAGCATCGCGCTGCCGACGATGGCGTTGGCGAGACCGCCACCATCGGTGTTCGGCGGCGGCGTCGATTGCGTGAACAGCTCGATGGACAAGCCGCCGATACCCAGCCGCAGCGTCGTATAGAGAATCCAGATGAGCCACAGCAGACCGAATGCCATCGCGGCAAGCGAGAGCGTCAGCGCGAGCGCGTTGGTCACGCGGCGGCGGCCTTGCAGACGCACGCGCATTGCTTCGAGCGCGGCCGGGTCGTGCGAACCCGGCATATTCAAAGTGGGCTGGCTCATTTCGCGCCCTCCCCTTTCTCGAGGCGAAGCAGCATCATTTTAGAAATCGCCAGCACGATGAAAGTAATCACGAACAGAATCAGACCCAGCTCCATCAGTGCCGACGTGTGCAACCCGGGATCCGCTTCCGCGAATTCGTTGGCGAGCGCCGACGTGATGCTATTGCCCGGCGAAAACAGCGAGATGTTGTCGAGCAGATTGGTGTTGCCGATCACGAACGTGACCGCCATCGTCTCGCCGAGCGCGCGGCCGAGGCCGAGCATCACGCCGCCGATCACGCCACTCTTGGTAAAGGGCAGCACGATTCTCCACATCACTTCCCACGTCGTGCAGCCGATACCGTACGCCGATTCCTTGAGCAGCACCGGCGTGACTTCGAACACGTCGCGCATCACCGACGCGATGTAGGGGATGATCATGATCGCGAGAATCACACCCGCGCACAGAATGCCGATGCCGATCGGCGGGCCGCGGAACAGCGCGCCGACAAAAGGAATGCCGCCGAGCACCGCGCCGAGCGGTTTCTGGAACCACGTCGCGAAGATCGGCGCGAACACCAGCAGGCCCCACATGCCGTACACGATCGACGGGATCGCGGCGAGCAGTTCGATTGCGATGCCGAGCGGGCGGCGCAGCCACGCGGGTGCGAGTTCGGTCAGGAAAAGCGCGATGCCGAAGCTGACCGGCACCGCGATGATGAGAGCAATGATCGACGTGGCGACCGTGCCGTAGATCGGCACCAGTGCGCCGAACTGCTTGCTGGGCGGATCCCACTCGGCGGTCCATAGGAAGCTCAGACCGAACTCCCTGATCGACGGCATGGAAGCGATGATCAGCGAAACGATGATGCCGCCGAGCAGCAGCAGCGTGACGATGGCGGCGAGGCGCGCCAGTCCGCCGAAGATCACGTCGCCGGCGCGGCTGGGCGTCTTCAGCTGCGACGTGCTGCCGGGCGGGGTGGCCCCGCTTGCGCCGGACGCTAGATGGGTATCGGACATGAGAGCCTGATGGACCTGTTTCCAGTTGCCGTATGACACGTGTCGCACGGCCAGTAGTGCTCGGGGTGAATGCCATTGGCCGTCCTCGGATGAGGACGGCCAACGTGTTACGCGATGCTGTTGCTTACCGCAAAGCTCAGTCGGCGATCGACTTGCCCGCAGCGTCCTTCACCTTCTGCTTCCACTGCGTGCGGATCTCCGACACCACCGAATCCGGCAGCGAGATGTAGTCCAGATCGTTCGCGGCCTGCGTGCCGTTCTTGAACGCCCAGTCGAAGAACTTCAGCGTCTCGGTGCCTTGCGCCGGCTTGTCCTGCGCCGTGTGCAG
>NZ_JAQQEU010000066.1:0-40467 GCF_046026895.1 Paraburkholderia sediminicola | reverse complement strand
CTCACTGGTCGACTACTCTTACTGCTTCAGGAGTGCCGGACAGCTTTCCGACACGTGCGCTGGGGGAATTGTTTCGTCTATTTTGATGCGAACAAACGTCCACAACACAGTCGCACCAATCAGGTCGAATATGGCCAGAAGAATGAAAACCGGCGTGTAGCCAACATGGCCGACCACGGCTCCAACGACCAACGTAAAGCAGAACTGACCGATGGCGCTAACGGTCCCCACACAACCCGTCACAGTGGCGACCTCGTTTTTGCGAAACAGGTCGCTTGACATGGTGATAACCGTCACCGATAACGTCTGATGAGCAAAGCCACCCAAACAGAGAAGCGCGATGGCAGTCAAAGGGTGCTCCACAAATCCGACAAGCGGCACGGGCAACATCATCAAGGCACCGAAGGTAAAGACGCATCGTCGCGCGTTGACCACACTCATGCTCGTATATTTAAGCAGTGCTGCTACGAGCGCTCCGCCAAAAACGCTGCCGATATCCGCTGCCAGGAATGGTAGCCATGCAAACAGAGCGATCTGCTTCAGATCCATATGTCGCACGGTGCTCAGATAGAGCGGCAGCCAGAAGCTAAGCGTGATCCACGTCGGATCGGCGAGAAATCGCGGCAAGGCGATGCCCCAGAAATTGCGTTGGCTGATGATAGAGAAGATGGACGGTCGTGCGGCGTTCGCCTGCAAATGCTTTTCCTGACCGGAAAAAATGTATTCCTTCTCGCTGGAGGAAATCGCGCGGTGCTTCTCCGGCGAGTCATAGAGCCATAGCCAGAGGGCCAGCCATATGAAGCCGAGTCCGCCCGTGACCACGAAGGCGAACTGCCAGTTGTAGAACAGTGTTGCCCAGACGACGAGCGGCGGCGCGAGCATCGAACCCAACGACGCACCAATGTTGTAGATGCCGCCCGCGATACCCCGTTCCTTCGCGGGGAACCAATGCGACGTGGCCTTCATGCCCGCGGGATGGACCGCGCCCTCGGGCAAGCCGAGAAGCCCTCGCGTCAGCGCCAGGCCCTGCCAGGAATGGGCCAGACCATGAGACATGGTGATGACCGACCATGCGAGGCAGAAGAGCGCAAAGCCCGCCTTCAGCCCGATGACATCGGTGACATAACCGGTGATTGGCTGTAGCGCGTTCGTGATAGTAAAGGCACTCAGCACATAAGAGTATTGCTGCGCGGTCAAATGCAACTGCGTGGTGAGCGTTGGAGCGACGACCGCAAGCGTGCTTCGGGTCAGGAAATTCAGACATGAAGCGAGCATGATGGTGCCGATGATCCACCATCTTAGACCGATGATTTTGCGGGTCATTTTCGTCTCCTTGATTGTTTTTTCGAACGTTAATGCGTGATCGCCGCAAAAATAACAGAGCGATCCATGGTCCGCTGACAACACGCGGTGGTGCAAAGGGTCAAAGGCTCGCTATGTTCTTCTTCCGCGAGCTGTACACATTCCCGTGTTTTGCGCAGCCAGAATGGTTCAAAGGTTCTTGCGAGATGAACGGCACGAGCGCACTGCGCAAGTGCCGTCCGGCACGGCAGACGGTCACGCTCGGACAGCGGCAGGTAACCCGGGTTTCGTCGGCGCCGTGCTATGGGTTGCCCACACGGCTGTCCCTGACTGAGCCCTTGTAGATCGACAAGCGAAGCCGCTGATGCGAGGTTCACAGGTTCATTACTAACTTGCGAGGATCGAAGCCCTACCCGGGCAACTGGCGATACGAGAAAAGTCTAAAGTCAGCCGGCTCACGGAAGCCGAGCATGTCGTTGACCGTGATCCCCACGAAAGCCCCCGTGAAACCAATGGGAGTAGCATATTCATCGCTCAGCTTGGTGAAATCCTTTTCCAGGCCGACCTCTATCCAGGCGCCCTCGTCCGAGCGATAGGAGAAGCGCAGTTTCGTGTTCTCGACGCGCACCCGCAAGTTGGTCTCGCAGCCTTCCGGCAGTACGGCGAGCCGATTGTCATAGGCGAAACTGCCCGCATCCATCTCCATGTAGGAGAGGATTTTCGTGCCGTCATCGTCGCGGGTAATGAACAGGTAGTAGAACGTGCTCTCGTCGTATCGCGCCATCAGTCCGGCCATGTGAAGATACGAGCTGGGCGAGAACTCCAGCGTCGTTTCGACTTCGAATTGCCAGTCACGCACGCGGCACGCCAACAGGCTTTGATGAAAGCGCGACGTCGGCGACTCCTGGCCACGTATGCGCAGGTAGCCGGGACGCTCGTTCAGATTGCACCAGGTGTCGCTCTTCGGCACTCGCAGACTCTGCAGTTCCAGAGGCAGCGTGGCGCGGTGGCTGAAATCGACGTGCCAGCTGCTATCGAGGTTCTGCTCGACGTCGGAGTTCACCGTGAAGGACTCCGATGGAATCACACCTGCGCTGCTGAGACCAGGCCAGTCGTTGCGCCATTCAATCGACGCAATACAGGTCTCGCGGCCTAGCGGTGAGCGTTTCGTCTGCGCGTCGATCGGCCGGGAACCGAGGTACGTCATATACCATTGGCCGTGCGGACCTTCGACCAGATTGCCATGGCCGGTCCGCTGGATTCCTCCGTTCGCCTCGCGTGAGGTCAGCATGGGCGTTTCGGGATGAAACTCGTAGGGCCCGAAAATATCGCGCGACCTGGACACGCAGGTCGCATGCGTATAGCCCGTCCCGCCTTCCGCAGTGATGAGGTAGTACCAGTCTCCCTTCTTCATCAAATGCGGGGCTTCGTAGATCTGGCACTTCATGAAGTAGTCGGTCTTCAGATTCGCGCCTTTATAGACGACACGCTCTTCGCCGATCAGCCTTTGCTCCTCCACCGAGTACTCGCGCAGAATGATGCCCGCGAATAGATCCGCGTGGATGCCCCTGAAATCGCGGCGAATATACGCCAGCCACTTCTTGCCGGTTTCGTCGTGGAACAGCGACGGGTCGTATCCGCCGGACACGAGATGCACCGGCTCCGACCACGGGCCGGTAATGTCCGGGGCCGTCACGAGATAGTTGTGCATGTCGCGCAGCGGCGAAATCTTCTGTTCGCCTTTCCATGCCTTCGTGTCGGTGTAGACGAGCCAGTAGAGGCCGTCGTAATACGACAAGGCTGGCGCCCAGATCCCGCCGGAAGGTTGTTCCCCAATGAGGTTCAGCTGCGAAAGACGGTCTAGTGGGGTGGCCTTGAGCTGCCAGTTGACGAAGTCTTTCGATTCGTAAATAAGAACGCCCGGATACCATTCGAACGTCGATACGGCGATGTACCACGCGTCTTTTCCGCGACATACACAGGGGTCTGGATTGAAGCCGCGCAGAACAGGGTTTTGAATAATGCTCATCAGAGAGGGCTTACTGGAGTGACCGGTGTGCGCGGTCCGATCGCCTCGGCCCACCTTCACCGGCCGGTTAGACGAACTGAACCTTTGATCTACCGGCTGTAGTTACCGGTAACAATTTGAATGTAGCACACGGCTTTATGGTCGTTCAAGCGAGATGATGAGAGGGTATTCCCTCACTTGCGGCGGTCGCCTTCCGGAGGCGAGTTCGCGAGCAAGACGAGCCGCAAGAACTCGCGCTATTCTCTGAAATCCGCCTATGACCTTCCTCGAAATGCCGGCGCCTGTGGCAAATTGGGTGACGTTGCGTCGAGAAGGGAATCGCCTGCTAGACCTCGCTACGCTTGAGCAGATAGTCGAGACCTCCCACGCGATACCAGCGATAGCCATAGGGCTCGAGCACCACCGTATGCCGTCCGGTTGCATCGGCCTGACTGTGTTCATCGGAGAGCAGGTTGACGAGCCGCGCGTCGCCTGGATCGCCTGTTCCGGTTTTGAAACTGACCGTGCATGCGGCCGCGCTGAAGTTATGCAGACATACCACCGAGTTATTGCGCCAGTCGTAGCGCAAGCCGAGCACGTCCTTGCGCGATATCCGCAGGATCGAGAAATCGCCCCAGCTGATCTCCGGCACTTCTCGGCGCATGCGGATCAGGCGCTCCATCCAGTTCAGCAGCGAATCGGGATCGCGGCGCTGGCTCGCGACGTTCACGCGTTCAAAGCCGTATGGGCCGCCTGAAATGACCCGTGCGACCGGCTTGGAATGCTTCGTGAACCCGCCGTGCGGCTCGGTCGACCACTGCATGGGCGTGCGCGCGCATTCGCGCTCCGGCAGGCGGAGATCGTCACCCATGCCTATCTCGTCGCCGTAACGAAACACCGGCGTTCCCGGCGACGTGAGCATCACGCTATACGCGAGTTCGAGGCGACGCCGGTCGCCGTCGAGCATCGGCGCGAGCCTTCGGCGAATGCCACGCTCGTAGAGCTGCATGTCAGGCGCCGGCCCGAATGCGGCGAACACGGTCTCGCGCTGCTCTGGCGTGAGACGCCCCAGGTCGAGTTCGTCGTGATTACGCAGGAACACGCCCCATTGCGCTGTCGCCGGACGCTGCTTCGTTACGCGAAGCGCCTTCCTGAGCGGTGCGGTGTCGGCGCTCGCCATCGTGTAGAACGTGGCCTGATTGACCTGGAAGTTGAACATCATCTGCAGACGCTCGCCCTCGTCGCCGAAATACTGCATGTCCGTGTCGGGCAGAACGTTTGCTTCGGCGAGGATGATCGCGTCGCCCTTGCGCCATTGCAGGAACTCGCGGAAGGTCCGCAACATGTCGTACTGCTCGACGGGCTGCCGTACCTGCGGGCCTTTTGTCGCAATCACGAAAGGCACGGCGTCCATACGAAAGCCTGATACCCCGAGCTGGATCCAGAAGCCCATGATCTTCAGCAGTTCCGCCTGAACGTGCGGGTTCGCCGTGTTCAGGTCGGGCTGGAAGTCGTAGAAGCGGTGGAAATACCAGAGGCCGGCTTCCTTGTCGTAAGTCCAGGTGGATTTCTGCACGCCAGGGAACACAATGCCGGCGGTCGCGTTCGCGGGCTTCTTCTTCGACCACACGTACCAGTCGCGGTACTGCGACTGCGGGTCGCGGCGCGCGCTCTGAAACCACGCGTGCTGATCGGACGTGTGGTTCACCACCAGATCGATCATCACCCGCAGGCCGCGTTGCCGGCACGCGTGCGTGAACTCGGCAAAGTCGCCGAGGGTGCCATAGCGGGGATCGACATTGTAGTAGTCGGAAATATCGTAGCCGTTGTCGCGGCATGGCGAAGGCTGAAACGGCATCAGCCAGAGCGTCGTGATGCCGAGACCCTGCAGGTAATCGAGCCGGCGCATCAAGCCCTGAAAATCGCCGACGCCGTCGCCATTCGCATCCATGTAGGTGCCCACGGACAGGCAGTAGACGATCGCGTTTTTGTACCAGAGGTCGTTTAGCATACGCAATGAATGTCGTGGACTGGTTCGATGCTACGCCCGGATAGGATGACAGCACGCAACTGGCGGCGGCAAGGCACGTGATCTATCAAGTGTACCCGCGGTTGTCGCCGCTGAGGCGGCCGCGCGCGGGCGCTCGAGCGCAGGCGTCATCCGCTGCGTTCCGCCTCGCCGGCGGCATGGGCACGAGGACGCCATCCCGGACCCCAAAAAACGGATAGCGAACGTCGAGTAGCCGGATAGCCCCGACCTCCGATCAGGTATTCAATCCCCCTTGCCGGCAATCAATTGCAACGCCGTAAAACGGCAGGAGGAGACATATCGTGAGCACTAGCGGAAACCCGTCACAGTGGGAGGAATTCGTGGGCGGCTGCCTGGATTTCCGCCCCGCGGAAGGCGTGTAACGGATCGCGCGAGAGATGTACACCGAGCCGGCACTGTTCGAACTCGAGATGGAACTCATCTTCGAAAAGAACTGGATCTACGCGTGCCACGAGAGCGAGATCCCGAAGCCGCACGATTTCATGACGATGCGCGCGGGCCGCCAACGGTTGATCATCTCGCGCGACGGCAACGGCCAGCTGAACGCAAGGATCAATGCGTGCCAGCACCGCGCACGAGAATCTCACGCTCGAAGACATCGAACGGGCGGCTGGCGTGTCTCGCTACAAACTGTTCGACGGCTTCAGGTTGCATTTTGGCCAGGCGCCCATGGCGTATCTGAAGAAATACCGCCTCGAAGGGGTGCGCCGCAACATGTTTGCCGATCGTTCTGAGCGAAACATCCTCTTCGATCGCAATGGGCGGGAGGTTCATGCATCTGGGGCGCTTTTCCAGCGACTACAAGAAGCTGTTTGGGGAAACGCCGTCGGAGACGCTAAGGCGCGTCGTCAGGCGTTAGCCCCGGAGCGCATCCGTGCGCGGCGGCCGCGTCGATCGAACACGTGCGGGGGCCGGCGTGCTTCGCGATCCGGGCCATGTCGCGAGTTCGCGGGCCGCGTGGTTCGACCGCTATGCGCAGGTCGCTGCTGCACGACATTGGCGATACGCTCGGAAGCTATAACCATGCCGACGTTGCAGCCGTGCCGCTGGAGCCGTTCGTCAGCGCGGAAACCACTGAATGATCAACGGCTATGCCCCGCCTGCCCTACCCCCGGCGTGTGCCAACGCCAGCGCCAGCCTTGCCCCCACTTCGGCATTGTGTTTCACGAGCGCGATGTTAGTCGTCAGGCTGCGCCCACTCGTCAGTGCCTTGATGCGAGCCAGCAAGAAAGGTGTCACGGCCTTACCGGAGATTCCTTCAGCCGCGGCCTCGGCAAGCGCCTGCTGAGTCAGGGCGTCGATCTCTTCGGACCTCATCGCTGCCGCTTCCGGCACCGGAGTGCTCAGTACCACCCCACCCACGAGGCCCAGGTCCCACTTGGTGCGGATGAAGCGAGCCTGCTGCACTGCGTCGTCCAGCCTGAAGTCCGCGCGAAAGCCGCTGTCGCGCGCGTAAAACGCGGCGAAATTGTCTTGCTCGCAACTGAGTACCGGCACGCCGTGCGTTTCCAGGTATTCCAACGTGAGCCCGATGTCAAGGATGGACTTCGCACCGGCACAGACCACCGCCACCGAGGTCCTCGCCAGTTCCTGCAGGTCGGCCGAAATATCAAAGGTATCCGGCGCGCCCCGGTGCACGCCGCCAATTCCGCCAGTAACGAAGACCTCGATGCCGGCCAGGGCGGCACAAATCATCGTGCCAGCCACTGTCGTTGCGCCGAGCCCGCCGCCGGCCAGCACGGCCGGCAAGTCGCGACGGCTGACCTTGTGTACCTGATCCGAGCGGCCGAGCAGTTCCAGCTCGTCGTACGAAAGCCCGATACGGATTCGCCCGCCGATCAGTGCGATAGTCGCGGGCTCGGCGCCCAGGTCACGGATCAAGGCCTCCACTTCGCGCGCAGTGCGAACGTTCTCCGGATACGGCATGCCGTGAGCGATGATGGTCGATTCCAGTGCCACGAGCGGGCGGCCGGCGGCCCGTGCTGCGGCCACAGGTGCGCTGCAGGTCAACCACGAGTGTGCAAGCTCCGCAACCATGTCGATGTTCCCGGCGATGTGATTCGCCTAAGTATGCAACACAAGGCGGGTCCAAGGGTCGCGCGTTGCAGCGCGATGGCGCTTATCATTGAGGAGCCGTCTAGAGGATGCTGAGCACCTGATGTGCATTGCGCATGCGGCGCTCGTGATGGAAAAGGAACGACATTCACGCATTGGGAGCGTGGATGGTCGATGTCGGCCCGGGAGGTTCCATGCCACCGCTACGCGCAATCAAGCTGCTCCAGTCGAACGAAGGTGCCCGGCTCCATGGTCCGGAACTTGACCGTTGGCGCCGCTGGGGGCCTTATCTGAGCGAGCGGCAATGGGGCACTGTTCGCGAAGACTACAGCGAAGACGGCACCGCATGGGACTACTTTCCACACGACCATGCGCGCAGCCGCATGTACCGCTGGGGTGAGGACGGCATTGCGGGATTCGGCAACGACCCGCTCGACTGGTGCGTATCGCTCGCGCTCTGGAACGGGCACGATCCGATCATCAAGGAGCGGCTCTTCGGGTTGACGAATGAGCAAGGCAATCACGGCGAGGACGTGAAGGAGCTTTACTTCTATCTCGACGGCACGCCGACGCATTCGTACATGAAGATGCTGTACAAGTATCCTCACGAGGCGTACCCGTACCAGGATCTGATCGACGAGAACCTGCGACGCGGGGCCGAGCAGCCCGAATATGAAATCCTCGATACGGGCGTGTTCGACGATAACCGCTACTTTGATGTTTGCGTCGAGTATGCGAAGCACACTCCCGACGACATCGTGATGCGCGTCACCGTCGAAAATCGCGCGGACCAGCGCGCGGCGCTTCATGTGTTGCCGCAATTCTGGGCGCGCAACAGAGGGGCGTGGTCGGGCAAGCCCGGCAAGCCATCGCTCACGCTGGAGCCGAACGCAAAGGAAGGCGTGTGCGTGGTCGCACACAATCCCGCGCTCGGAACGATGATCGTGACGGCGGCGGCGCAACAGCCGATCGAGTGGCTCTTCTGCGAGAACGAAACGAATGTGCGTCGCATTTTCGGCATCGAAGCAGCGGGGCCGTTCAAGGACGGCTTCAATGACTACCTCGTCGACGGCGACGAGCAGGCCATCCGGCGCGACAGCGGCACCCGCGCCGCCGCGCATGTTGACCTGCAGTGCGCGCCTCATGAGCGCTCGGTGGTGTATCTGCGCTGGCGTGCCGAACGGGCTTCCGACGACGTGCCGCTCGACATGGAAGCTCTCTTCGCGCGCCGGCAAGCGGAGGCCGACGAATTCTATGCGGCGCTTCAGCACGACATCGACGACGCCGATGCGCGGCTCGTGCAGCGTCAGGCACTCGCCGGCATGCTGTGGACCAAGCAGTACTACCAGTTCGATGTGACGCGCTGGCACGACGGCGACCCCGGCCAGCCGAAGCCGCCAGGGGCCCGCAGGCACGGGCGCAACGCGGACTGGCGGCACATGTGCAATGGCGACATCGTGTCGATGCCCGACAAATGGGAGTACCCATGGTACGCGTCGTGGGACCTCGCGTTTCATGCGGTCGCGTTCGCCATGATCGATCCCGACTTCGCGAAAAAGCAATTGCAGCTGCTCGTGAAGGAGCGCTACATGCATCCGAACGGGCAACTGCCCGCCTACGAGTGGGCGTTCGGCGATGCGAACCCGCCTGTTCATGCGTGGGCAACATGGCGCGTGTATGAACTCGATCGCGAACTGACGGGCGTTGGCGATCACGAGTTTCTTGAAGTCATGTTCCACAAGCTGCTGCTCAATTTCTCGTGGTGGGTGAACCGCAAGGACGCCGATGACCGCAACATATTTCAGGGCGGCTTTCTCGGACTCGACAATGTCGGCATCTTCGACCGGTCTTCACCGCTGCCGACGGGCGGCCGCATCGATCAGGCCGATTGCACGGCATGGATGGCCTCGTATGCGCTCGACCTGATGCAGATCGGTCTCGAACTGGCGACGACGAACAACGCGTACGTCGAAATCGCGGTGAAGTTCTTCGAGCACTTTCTGTATATCGCGGAAGCGGTCAGTTGCAGCGAAGTCTGCAGCACCGGGTTATGGGACGGACACGATGAATTCTTCTATGACGTACTGCACCTTCCAGACGGGACCCGGGTGCCGATGCGCATCCGTTCGATTGTCGGCCTGATACCGCTGTTCGCCGTTCACGTGCTGGAGGAAGACGTGTACGGCCACCTGCCGGGTTTGCGTGAACGGCTGGCGTGGTTCCTCGATCATCGGCCGAATCTGGCGAAGCTGGTGTCCCGCTGGACGGAGCCCGGCAAGGGCAGGACCACGCTGCTGTCGCTGTTGCGCGGACATCGGATGAAAGCGCTGCTGCGCCGCGCGCTCGATGAAAACGAGTTCCTCTCCAAGCACGGCGTGCGCGCGCTGTCCCGTGTGCATCGCGATGCACCGTACGTCTATGACCATGACGGCGTGAGCTTCTGTATCAAGTACCTCCCCGCGGAATCGGACTCGCGTGTTTTCGGCGGCAATTCGAACTGGCGCGGGCCGGTCTGGATACCGTGCAACTACCTGCTGATCGAATCGCTGTATGAGTTCTATCGCTACTACGGCGATGAGTTTCGGGTTTCCTATCCGACGGGAACGGACAACTGTTGCACGCTGAGCGAGATTGCCGACGATCTTGCCCGGCGCGTCACCACCCTCTTTCTCAAAGACGCACAAGGCGTGCGGCCCGTGATGGCCGCCTATCCGATGCTGCAGGCGGACCCGCGGTCGCAGGATCTCATACTATTTCATGAGTACTTTCACGGCGACAATGGACGCGGCGTCGGCGCTTCGCATCAAACCGGCTGGAGCGGGCTCGTCGCGCTGTTGTTACAGCCGCGCATGATGAAACTGTCGCATGTTGCGCCTGATGTTGCGTCGGCGGATGCGCCGGTGGGCGAAGCCATCGCGCCGGTTATGGCGCGGTAGCATTTCACCGCTGCAAGGGTATTGGCGCACGCATGCCTGCGTGAATTCTTCGACACCGCAATTTGCGGAGTAACCGGTGGCAACATCATCTCCCGCAGGCGAATTCGGCTTGACCGCGCCCGCGTTTTCGCTGCCCGCAACCCACGGGTGCGCGAACCCCTCCTGGAGACGATGGAATGCCACTGGGAAAAAAGTTTGCCGAAGGTTACGCGGTGGGACGGGCACCCTCCCAAGCGCGCTGTAGCAGTGCTCGAAGCGGTTCTTTCTCAATCGGTCGCGGGTTCCAGTATGGATTCGACAATGCCACCTTGCACGCGTAGTCGAGATCGGCTTCGCCCAACCCGATCTCGCGAAGACCTCGCGGAACGCCGAGTTCTTCGTTGAGTTGGTAAAGACCGTCAGGCGCTGAGTCTACGTTCAACGCCCTGGCGATTCGACCCATAGCCTCACCCGCAACGGTACTGTTGTAAGCGAGAGCGTGAGGCAAAACGATTGCATGCGTCTCAGCATGAGGGAGATTAAACGTTCCGCCCAAGGTGTGACACAGCTTGTGATGAAGCGCCATGCCGACATTGCCGAGCACCATTCCGCACAGCCACGCACCGTAGAGACACTCGCTGCGCGCCGCTTTGTCCTTGCTGTTCTTTTTTACTCCACGCAGACCGTTGGCGAGCGAGCGAATGCCTTCCTCCGCCATCAGCGACATGACGGGATTTCCGTCTTTTGCGTACAGCCCCTCGGCAGCATGGGCGATAGCGTTAAGCCCACTGACAATCGAGAGACGAACCGGGAGCCCGATCGTCAACTCCGGATCGTACAGGACCGTCTTGGGGATCACCTTGGCATCCCGACCCGTTTTCTTCAGGCCGTTTTCAGTAATCCCGTAGATGGGAGTCATCTCGGACCCAGCATACGTCGTCGGAATCGCGATAATCGGCAACGACGATTCGAGCGCAATCGCCTTGCCGAGCCCAATCGTCGAGCCGCCACCAATAGCCACTGCACAGTCCGCGTCGACTGACTTCGCGTGTTCGCGCGCGCGGCGAGCGTTCTCGATGGGAACATGCATCTGGGCGCCGTCGAAGACTCCTGCGCTCGAAGGTC
This sequence comes from Paraburkholderia sediminicola, assembly GCF_046026895.1. Classification (GTDB taxonomy): domain Bacteria; phylum Pseudomonadota; class Gammaproteobacteria; order Burkholderiales; family Burkholderiaceae; genus Paraburkholderia; species Paraburkholderia sediminicola_C. The sequence goes on along the minus strand of NZ_JAQQEU010000066.1, from coordinate 29,012 downwards.
CAAGAAGAGACGAAACGATTTCAGCTTGAGCTTTTTGCTCGGGCGTGCAGAGTACCAGCGCCCGGCGCGCGCCCAACGTCTCCACTTCCTGTTGAATCAGCTTCATGCTTCCAGCACCGAGTACGACCCTCGACGCCTGCGTGGTGTAGGTGAACTCATACATGAGATTGGCTTCCTATGTGGTCAAACGGTGCAGCTCGCCTAGATGTAGTCGACCTGGTAGCGAGCAATACGAACGTCACCCACGATTTGCTTCACTCGCAGATGCTCAGGGTGCGACGCATAGGCGTCGAGCGACTCCTGGCTTTCGAATTCCGTGTACAAGACTACGTCGCACGCGTAATCCACGGCGCTTACATCCAGCCCGACCTCCAGCCTGGTAAGCCCGGGAATCTTTCCGCCCAGACTCTCGAACGCGGTCTTTACCAGCATCGCGGATTCCTTCTTTTGCTGGGGAGTCGCTCCGCGAACGTTCCACATCACTATATGCTTGACCATATTTAATTCCATCAGTAATACTTATGAATAGGCCAAATGTCAGAGATGCAATCTCATGATTCAAGTATGCATGTCAGCGGGGCTCGCCAGTTGCCCGGCCCCGCTGATTTCCAGATCTGGCTGTCGTAGAAAGAGTCGTTACGCTTTGTTCTTGTTGTATACGTCCACGAACACGGCCGCGAGCAGAACAATGCCTTTGATGACTTGCTGATAGTCCACGCCGATACCCATGATGGACATGCCGTTGTTCATCACGCCCATGATGAAGGCGCCCACGACCGCACCCACGACCTTTCCGACACCACCGGAGGCGGATGCGCCGCCGATGAAACATGCAGCAATCACGTCGAGCTCGAAGCCGGTGCCAGCCTTCGGCGTTCCACTATTCAGACGCGCGGCGAAGATCAGACCTGCCAGCGCTGCAAGGACACCCATGTTCACGAAAGTCAGGAAGCTCACCGCCGGAACGCTGACGCCCGACAGCCGCGCGGCCTTCGCGTTGCCGCCCACCGCGTAGATTCGACGGCCGATTGTCGTGCGATTCATGATGAACGTGTACACGCCGATCAACACACCCATGATGACGAGCACGGTAGGCAAGCCACGATACGATGCGAGCAGGTAGCAGAAGAACACAATCAGTGCCGTAAGGACGACATTCTTCGTCACGAACATCGAGAACGAGCCGCTCTCGACGCCATGTTTCGCCGCGCCGGCACGATGCCGAAGCTCAATCACAAAGAACAGCACGCCGACCAGCACGCCGAGGAGAATCGAGGTGATGTGAAGCGCCTGACCGTGAAAGAAATCAGGGATGAAACCCGAACTCACTGCGCCGAATGCATCAGGGAACGGACCGATGGACTGGCCCTGGAGCACAAGGTTTGTCATGCCACGGAAAACCAGCATACCGGCCAGCGTCACGATGAACGACGGCATCCGCCAAAACGCAATCCAGTAGCCTTGTATGGCGCCGATCAGCGCGCCGGCTGCGATGCAGATGATGGTTGCCCAGATGTAGTTGACCTCGAACTGCACCATCAATACTGCCGCCAACGCGCCCACCAACCCTGCCGTTGAACCGACGGAGAGGTCGATGTGGCCTGAAACAATCACCATGAGCATGCCAAGGGCCATGATGACGATGTAGCTGTTCTGAAGCACCAGGTTGGTCAGATTGAGCGGCTGCATCAGTACGCCGCTCGTCGAAACTTGGAAGAACGCCATGATGATGACGAGCGAAAGGAGCAGTCCATACTCGCTGCCAATTCGCTTGACCACGCCAAAGACTTCGCTTTGCTTAACCTCGGTGCCTTCGGCGACCACCGGAAAGAGTGCCTTACGCATTTTCGATGCCTCCATTTCGCATAATTGCTCGCATGATTTTTTCCTGCGAGACTTCTTCCGCGGTGAATTCGCCGACAAACCGGCCTTCGTTCATGACATAAACGCGGTCACACATGCCGAGAAGTTCAGGCATTTCCGAGGAAATCATGACCACACACTTACCCGCTGCAACCGCCTGATTGATGATGTTGTAAATCTCGTACTTCGCTCCCACGTCGATGCCTCGCGTGGGCTCGTCGAGAATCAGCACCTCCGGTTCGGAGAACAGCCACTTGCTGAGCACGACCTTCTGCTGGTTCCCACCCGACAGGTTGCCAACCACGTGGGTAACGCCCTGAGCACGAATCCGGAGCTTTTTGAGGAAGTCGGTCGCAACCGTTATCTCCTCGTGCTCGTCGACAACGCCTAACCTGGAGACCCCGGACAGGTTCGCCAGCGTGATGTTCCGCTTGATGTTGTCGTCCAGGAGCAGACCGTTACCTTTGCGGTCTTCGGTCACGTAGGCGATGCCCGCTTTGATGGCCTTCTGGACCGACCAAACGTCAACGTGCTTTCCGTGCATCAGCACTTGACCCGTGATGTCCTGACCATACGTGCGGCCGAAGACGCTCATGGCGAGTTCCGTGCGCCCAGAACCCATTAGCCCGGCGATTCCGACGATTTCGCCCTTGCGCGCCGTCAGGTTCACGCCTTTGATCACTGCACGGTCGCGCTGGGTAGGATGCTGGACACGCCAGTCCTTGACTTCGAAAATCACTTCGCCGATGTTCGGCGTACGCGGCGGATACCGGTCGGACATTTCCCGCCCAACCATCGCCTTGATGATTCGGTCTTCACTCACGCTCTGGGCCTTGCAGTCGAGGGCGTCGACCGTCGAGCCGTCACGGATAACGGTAATGCCGTCCGCGACGCGCGAAATCTCGTTAAGCTTGTGCGAAATGATGATCGACGTCACACCGCGCGACTTGAGCTCGAGCAGCAGGCTAAGCAGTGTGTCGCTGTCTTTCTCATTCAGGCTTGCGGTCGGCTCGTCAAGAATCAACAGACGAACCTCCTTCGACAACGCCTTGGCAATCTCGATGAGTTGCTGCTTGCCAATTCCAAGCGTGCCGACTGGTGAGTCCGGAGAGTCCACAAGGCCGACCTTCGTCAGCAACTCCTTCGCTTTCGCGCGCGATACCTGCCAATCGATGACGCCGCGCTTCGACTGCTCGTTGCCGAGAAAGATGTTCTCGGTAATGGAGAGCATCGGCACGAGGGCTAGCTCCTGATGGATGATGATGATTCCGACTGCCTCGCTATCGGAAATATCGGCGAATGCCCGCTCCTGACCGTCGTAAAGGACGTCGCCAGAATAAGAGCCGTGCGGATAGACGCCACTGAGGATCTTCATCAGGGTCGATTTTCCTGCGCCATTTTCTCCACATATGGCGTGAATCTCGCCCTGACGTACCCTCAGATTTACGTTATTCAGAGCTTTGACAGCGCCAAAGCTTTTCTGAATTCCGCGCATCTCCAGAATGGTATCCATGGTCAAATTCCTCTGTTTGGTCACGCTCGGGGGCGTACCTGCGAGAAGCGGAGGCCGCTGGAGGCCCCGCATCGCTGACGTTCAGATGCTTTACTTGAGTTGGGCCTGCGTGTAGTAGCCGCTAGACACCAGTTCCGACTGGTAGTTAGCCTTGTCGACGAGGATAGGCTTCACGAGATAGGTCGGAACAATCTTCGCTCCGTTGTTGTAACTCTTCGTGTCGTTGATGGGAACCTGCTTGCCGCTCAGCGCGTTATCAACCATTTCGGCTGTCACGCTGGCGAGCTTGCGAGTGTCCTTGAACACGGTCGAGGTCTGGTCGCCCCGAACAATGCTCTTGACGTTCTGGATGTCTGCGTCCTGCCCCGTGACCACTGGCATGACTTGCTGGGCCGAACCGTAGCCGACACCCTTCAGAGACGAGACAACGCCAATTGCAATCGCGTCATTGGGCGTCCAGACCGCGTCGAGGCGGTCCTTGCCGTAGAAAGCGCTCAGCAAGTTGTCCATCCGGGCCTGAGCCGTAGCGCCGTCCCAGTTGCGCGTCGCGACTTTCTCGAAGGCAACCTGTTTGCTCCTAACCACGAACTTGCCGCTGTCGATGTACGGCTTGAGAACCGACATGCCGCCCGCGTAGACCATATGGGCGTTGTTATCGTCCGAGGAACCACCGAACACTTCGATGTTGAACGGGGTCTTGCTGCCGGCTTTCTGCCACGCGCTGACGATGCTCTGTCCTTGAAGAACGCCGACGCCGTAGTTGTCGAAGGTGGCGTAGTAGTCGACATCCTTGGTCTGGCTAATCAGGCGGTCGTATGAGATGACCTTGATGCCTTTCTTGTGGGCGAGCGCCATGGCGTCAGAAAACGTCTTGCCGTCGATAGGTGCGATGACCAGTGCCTTGACACCCTTCGCAAGCATGTTCTCGACCTGGTTCACCTGCGTCGGTACGTCGTAGTTCGCATACTGCAGGTCGGCCGAGTAGCCTTTTGCCTTCAGTGCGTCGACCATGCTCTTGCCGTCGGTAATCCACCGGGATTCGGTCTTGTCGGGCAATGAAATTCCAACAACGCCCTTATCCTGGGCGAAAGCAGCACCAGACATTGCCGAGAAAGCTGCCGAAGCAGCCAGGACGACCGCGACACTCTTCAGAATCTTCATGATTTCGTCTCCTATTTAGGAATGCGTATTTGTGATTCCGGCTTTATAACGTACGGAATCTTTGGCCGACGCCCCAAGGCGTCAGCCGTTCAAGCTCTTAACCGATAACGACCTCTGCACCGGCTTCCTTGGAAGAAGCGAACATAGCCTCGATGACGCGGCTAATGTTGTATGCCTGCGTGGCGGGCACAACCGACTGCGTGCCGTTGCGCAACGCGTTGAAGAACGCGTTCGACTCCCGGTCGAAGTACACCGGGTTGCCGATTTCAGCGATATCGGGCGAATACTCGGTCTTTTTCGTCGCCCAGATTTCCGGGAAGCTGGTCTCTTGCCACTCGGTCCAGCCCTCCGGATGGCCGCCTTTGCCCGCGTCATAGATCTTGTAGCTCGCGGGCAGCGAACGGGAAGACATGATGCCTTCCGTCCCGTAGGCGGTGATGTCCCAGCTCTCGGTCCACGGCAGGACGTCCCACGACATGAAGTCGACGGTGACAATCTTGTCTTCGTAGTTCAGCACCGCGCCCGCCGCGTCTTCACGCGATTCGTCACCGTGAAAATTCGGGAACTTCGTGATTCGGGCATTCACGGAGCGCGGCAAGCCGAAATGCAGAAGAATGCGGTCGATCAGGTGGCAGCCGATAACGAACACCGCCCCGCCGATATCGCCCGGCTGCGTCATGTGCGGCGTGCCCGCCTCGTCGTGTGAGCAGCCACCGTGAGCTCGCACCTGAATGACTTTCCCGAGACGACCGCTCTTGAGAGCGGCTTGCATGGCGTCGACCGAAGGAGCAAAGCGCCAGCAATAGCCGACTTGCACGAGCCCGCCGGTACGCTCCACAGCCTCGACGATGCGCCTGGCGTCGACCGAACTGCGGCCGGCAGGCTTCTCGCACAACACCGCCTTGCCCGCCTCGAGCGCCTCAATGGTCAGATCGGCCATCTTCTCGCTCTTGGAGTGGACGAGCACGACATGAACATTCTCGTCCGCCAGGATGTCTTCCTTCGAGCGCGCCTCGAGACCGAGCGCGTCGACGAACGGCGTGAGCAGCGGGCTTGCATCCCACGCGCCGAGCATCTTTGCGTCGGTGCGACGCTGGATTGCCTTGACCCGCCCGGACGTATGGGGATGAGTGATTCCAAGACATGCTACGCCGAGCGTTTCGTTGGGACCGATTTTTCGCGTCATGACTTATCTCCTCCGGATTTCCAGTTACACCTTGACGGCTTTGCCCGACAAAGCGGACTCGAGCGCGCAGTCCGCAAGGCGCAGCGCCTTCAACCCATCCTGCACCGAGGTCGGCAAAGGCGAGTTCGCGTTCAGTGCGTCGACGAAGGCTTCGAGTTCGGCCTTGTACGCAGCCTCGTAGCGCTCGAGGAAGAAGTTGAGCAGCGGCTCGCGGACGTCGGTCGCTTCCTTGGACCAGCGCCGAATCGTCGATGGACGAAGATTTTCTTGCAGCAGCATTCCCTTCGAACCCGACACTTCCATGCGCTGGTCGTAGCCGTACACGGCTTCGCGACAGCAGTTGATATGGCATTGCTTGCCCGAAGCGGTCCGCAACTGCACCATCACCGTATCGAAGTCGGTCAGCTTCTCAAGCGACTCGTCGACGAGACGGCTGGCCATGGCCATCACCTCGACCGGCTCTTCGCCGAGCAGCCAGCGGGCCATGTCCAGGTCGTGGATAACCATGTCGCGAAAGATGCCGCCCGAGTGCTCGACATAGTCACGGGGAGGCATGCCCGGGTCCCGGCTCGAAATGATGACCTGACGCACTTCGCCAACGTCGCCTGCGTCAATCGCCTTGCGGAACGCTTGCGAGGTCGGGTCGAAACGTCGATTGAACGCGAGCATGACGCGACCACCCAGGCGCTCGACCTGGTTCGCTGCGGCAAGCGACTTGTCCATGTCCAGGTCGATGGGCTTCTCGCACAGCACAGCCTTGCCGTGTTTGACGGCCTCGAGCATGAACGTGATGTGCGTGTCCGTGGGCGTGCCGATGACGACCGCGTCGATGTCCTTTCGCTCGAGAACCGCCGCGGCGTCCGTCGAGGCTTCGCAGCCCAAACGGGTCGCCAACGACGTGGCTGCGCTTTCAATCGGGTCTGCCACCACGACCAGTTGTGCATTGGGGCTCGCGGCGACGTTGCCAGCGTGAATGCGACCAATGCGACCAGCACCGAGTACGGCGATTCGAATCATGTGAGTCTCCAGGAATAGTTTGTTGATTGAGGTCAAGAGCTTCAGGCGGCAGTCGTGTCTTTTGCCGAGAACTGCGCGATGGTGGAATCAAAAGCGCGCTTTGCCATCTCGTCGAGCGGAAATTTTCGGTGCACCTCCGAGATGAGTTCCACGCCGTAGTACGGCAGCGCGCAGCCGGCTTGCTCCAAGGCTTCGACAAAGGCCGGGCAGTCGCCTGCACCTTCGCCGCAAAGCTGCCGGTTGAAGGTCGAGTCGTCAAACAGCGACCCCTTGACCTGCGCACCAACGTCGTCCATCTCCACTCCCTTGATGAAACGCGCCGGGATTCGCGCGACCTCGCTATATGGGCTGCCGCCGCGCGCTACGTGCCAGTGGTCGACCATCAAACCACCGTTGGGCTGGTTGGCGCCTCCAGCAACCTTCAGCGCTTCTGCAATGTTGCGGATCGGAGAAAAAGGCATGAACTCGATTGCAACCGTCGCGCCGACCGTCGCTACGTCTTCGCAAAGTTTCGCGAATTCGTCGGTCATGCGCGCGAAGTCGGCTGGATTTTTGTCGAAGGGGTTCGCGCCGATTTTCAGATTGCGCATGCCCAGTTCGCCGCCCAGTTCGATGAAGCGGTGACGGCACTCGTCCGACTTGACGCGCGCCTCTCCGTCGAAGTACCAGTCCATGAGGATTTCGAGCTCGAAGTACTTCATGCCGGTGTCGTCCAGAATCTTCTTGATGCCGGACACCCCGTACTTCCCGATGCTGTACTCGAGGTCGTCGAGAATGAGGCCGATGCCGCTCCAGCCTGCACGCGAAGCCGCTTCGCAGCGGTCGCGCAACGGGAACGGACTGATTTCGTTCGGTGCACACGGATAAACGTCGCCAGCGAGGGTCCAGTATGCAGCCAGCAGTTCTTTCTTCGCGGTCATATGTAGTACTCCTGTGTCACTCAATGTCATCGGCTTTTTGACGGCACACTCTGCGTGCCGAACGATTACGGGATTGCCTGGGCGGGCTCGCTGGACGTCGCGAGAGTGAAGTCCCAGGAAACAGTCCAGAACGGCGACGAGAACCCGACGCGGTGGCCAGCTTGCGGGTCTTCAATCTTGTTGAATTCGGCGATGAGTTCACGCTTGACGCCGAACACCGCGTCTTCGGCAAGATAGGGACAGTCGGGCGTGAAAATGTGAGTGATGACCGGGTCGAAGCCAGGCGCGGTCACGATGAAGTGCAGGTGAGCCGCCCGGTTCGGGTGTCGGCCCATTGCGCCCAACAGCTTTCCGACCGGGCCGTCGGAGGGGATCGGATAGTGACGCGGCTTGACGGACTTGAACCAGTAGCGGCCTTCGGCATCCGATGTAAAGACGCCGCGCAGATTCGAGTCGGGCTGAATGCCTTTCTGCTGCACATCATAGAAGCCGTCGTCGTTGGTCTGCCACACTTCGAGCTTCGCGTTCGGAATCGGGTGTCCCTTGATATCGGTTACCCGACCTTCGACAACCATGGGCTCGCCCTTTCCATCCAGGCAGATGTTCGCGCCGTTCGGATAGGCGGGTGCGTTGGCGATGTAGAAGGGCCCCAGAATCGTGTTCGGCGTAGCACCGCTCGGGCGACGATGGTTGATTGCATCAACCAGCATCGAGACGCCGAGGATATCCGAGAGCAGGATGTACTCTTGCCGCCAGTCCGTGCACATTTGCCCCGTCTCGGTCAGGAAGCGGATGGCGGTGAACCACTCTTCATGCGTCGGTTCGATTTCCTTGACCGCGGCATGAAGATGCTTGACCAGGACCGACATCACCTGGCGCAGACGAGCGTCGGCGGCTTCGCTCATGCGTGCATTGACGACTTCGTCCGAGCGAGCTTCATCGAAGTACGGCGACATGGACTGAACTGTAGAGGTTGCGCTTTGCATCGAATGTCTCCATCAATCTTTTCTGCAGCTTTGAGACGAGTCTATATTCGCTGTGACTGGCAAAACAGAGCTAGAAAGGGAAAGTCATTCGCGCTGAGTGGGAAGAAGCCTCAACTGCGGTGAGCGCAGAGCTCACGCCGTCCAATGCCGTTCGTAGTCGTTCTGCTGGAACCGTTCCACAAGCGCATCAATGAACAACCGTACTTTCACCGGAAGATGCGAGCGGGTCTGAAACGCGATGTTCATGGTCAGCCGGGGAAGGTCCCAGTCGTCGAGCACCGGAACGAGGCGGCCGGCCTTGACGTCGTCGTAGATGATGTACTTGGGCTGGACGAGGATGCCCATGTTGTCGAGCGCGGCGACGCGCAATATCTGGCCGTCATTCGACTCGACCAATGGTTTTACTCTGACAACAACGTTCTCGCCCCCTCGTGTGAATGAGAGCTCGCGTGGATTGTCGGCAAGTTGATAGTTCAGCAGCCTGTGTTTCGCAAGCTCTGCTGGGAATCGAGGACAGCCGTTCGCCTCGAGGTAGCCTGGCGAAGCAGCCAGAATCCGGCGCGTTGACGCCAGTCTTCTAATCGTAATGTTGCTGTCTGGCTCGAGGACCTTCGTACGAATCGCGACGTCGATACCGTTCTCGATAATGTCGCAGTAACGGTTGGCAGCCACCACGTCCACCGTGATGTCGGGGTAACGTGCCGTGAAATCAGGAAGCATCGGCGCGATGTGCAGCATGCAGAACGACAAGGAACCTGTAACGCGAAGCACGCCGCTTGGACGGACAACTGCTTCCTTGACTACAGCCTCTGCTTCGCCAAGATCAGCGAGGATAGATTTGCAGCGCCGGTGAAATTCGGCGCCGGCCTCAGTCAGGTAAAGGTTGCGGGTCGTCCTCCGCACCAGGTGGATTCCGAGCCTCGCCTCCAACGAAATCAAATACCGACTCGCCGCCGAGATGGAAAGCTCGGTAGCTTCCGCCGCTCGGCTGATGCTGCCCGTCTCGGCCACCTCGACGAACAGCTGTAGTTCCTTGAACTGGTCCATGCCCTTGCACCATTACGCCTTGTCTCCGCCCGCATCCGGGCGGGATACGGGAGCATGCGCGAATTCGCTGAGTCGTTTTTCGTCGCGTTGACATCATCATAGTCCGGCAAATCTATCTTTGAATGATATAAACACATCAACAATCTATCAGTTTGGCGTTTTGTCGCGGTCATGGAGCCCCGCCTGCTTCGCAAGGGAAACTTGCAAACTCGTCTTGGATTTGGTTGACCCGAATGGTTTTCTAGTTGGCAGCCCATCCGCGCGTCTCATTTTGGATGTAGGATGGCTCTCGAAGCAGATATCTCCGCCTCAGAAACACATCAAAAATCTATCAATCAGGGAGGGTCGGATTGGCTCACCGCTTCTTGATCAAGGAAATCGCGCTTCAGGCAGCGCTTGGAGTGGCAACTGTCGATAGGGTGCTGAACGGACGTGCAAACGTCCGGGAGCACACTCGCAAGCGGGTTGAGCAAGCGATAAAGGAGTTGGAGAAACAGGAGCTGAACCTGGCAAACACAGGGCGGAAGCTCATCGTCGATGTGGTAGTGGAAGCACCGGCGCGGTTCAGCGACGAGATAAAGGATGCGCTCGAAGCGGAACTCGCGTTCATGCACCCGGCGGTCGTTCGTCCGCGCTTCCTGTTGCGGGAGACGATGACTACGCCCGAGGTCGTGGAGGCTCTCCGGTCCATCGCCCGAAGAGGCAGCCACGGGGTTTTCCTGAAGGCCCGCGACGTTCCCGAGATTGCTGAGGTGGTCGGCGAACTCCAGCGTCATGGAATTCCTGTCGTCACGATCTTCACCGACATACCGCTGTCAGGCCGCATCGCCTACGCGGGGCTCGACAATCGCGTCGCTGGCGCCACGGCCGCTTACCTTCTGGGCCTATTGCTGGGACCACAGCCGGCTAATGTGCTGATAACGATGAGCGACGAGCAATTTCGGGGGGAGGAAGAACGCGAGATCAGCTTTCGTCGAGCGTTGCGCAAGCGTTACCCCCAACTCAAACTGATCGATGCAAGCGGCGGACATGGGCTTGATTTGCCAACTGAAGAAAGAGTCCGCAGCGTTCTCGACGACGATCCTCCCATCGCCGCCGTGTACTCGATGGGCGGAGGTAATGTCTCGATTCTTCGCGCGCTGCAAGCACAGCAACAAGTTCCGGTCTGCTTCATCGGTCATGACCTGGACAGGGACAATGTGCAGCTTCTACGTGCTGGAAAGATTCAAGCAGTCTTGCATCATGACCTCCGGCAAGACATGCGGTCAGCGTGCCAGCACATCATGCATTATCACAAGCTTCTACCGGCGTCGGCCGTCTCGCAGTCTTCGTCGGTTGTGGTCGTCACGCCTGAAAATATTACTGACCACATAGCCAGTCGATTTCGCGGGTAGGCCACTATCGCCGAGCGTAGTTGAGGATGCGAGGCGGCAACTGTTCGCTAGAGCGTTATGGGGCACCGCCAGGAGTTCGAGGTCGCTGGAAGCCCAGGAGAATCACATCTCCTCCTAAACTCCCATGCCCCCTCAAAACCTTGTAGCCAGACCTGCCATGACCCCAAACTGGCTCTTGCCGAAGTTGGGATTAGTGCTGGAAGCACTTCCGTTGATTGGGTCGTTGTTGAGATTCGCTCCGTACAAGCCGCTATCCAGGCCTAAATTAGAAGTTGAACTGTTTCGCAGATAGGCCAGTTCGGTGTACAGGAGTGTCCGCTTCGAGAGTGAATAGTTTGCACCTAGCGTGTACAGCGTTGCGTTTCCATTGCCGTTGTTTGCGTTGGCATGGTAAACCGCTCCAGTGATAGCAAGCGCAGGGGTGGTCTGCCATATCGCGCCAATCCATTCATGGTTGACGTTCGTGGGAAGACTCGTTCCCGCAGGCAATGCTGTCGGCGTGGTCGTGCCGAAGTATCCAGCATTAGATGCATCGGGGGCGCTGAGGTGCTGGTAGCCAAGATACGCAGTCACGGGCCCGAACGTGTAGGTCAACCCCGTGAGAATCGAACGGGATGTCAGATAGACGTTGCTGAATTGGCCATTAGGGTCGCGAATCTCGTCATACGTCGCTTGCCAGAACAGCCCTCGATTTGCGTAAGACAATTTGATGCCATCGGAACGACCTTGTGCGCTTCCCAGTCCGTTTGAAGTTCCCAGCTGGCCTGGCGCGCTCCCGGGGTCGCCGGCGTTCCACGTAGACGAGTTCGTCAAATCATACTGACCTTGCAGCGTGAACCCGGCAATCGTCGGCGAAAGATACTCAACGCCATTCGCCGCTTGAGAGAAGATGCGTCCTCGTACAAGTGTCCCGATCGAATACCGCTTCGTCTGCTGGGGGTCGACATCGCCCGAGTATTGGCTTATCTCAGCTGAGCCCATATTGCCGAACTTGATTTGCCCCCAGGTATCGTTGTGAAGACCGACAGTCGCCTGTCCCTCAAAGAAACTGCCGTTCGCGAAACTGCCGTTCTGGGTATTCAAACGAGACTCCAGCTGAAAAATGGCCTGAGTACCTCCGCCGAGGTCCTCAGCGCCTTTCAGACCGAATCTTGACTGCGCCCAACCACCACTTTGCGCGGCAAAAACATTGCCTTTTGGCTGGTTGGTCTCGTAAAGGATGCCGTTGTCGACGATACCGTATAAGGTGACACTGCTTTGAGCAGTGGCCGTTGCCGCCGCGCTAACCGCAAACAACCCGAATATAAGCTTTTTCATTTTCATCTCCATTTATGTAGTTATCCTCTGCATGCGATCTAACGCTCGACTGCGTCTCTCAAAAAATCGCGAATGGACGATTCCGGCTTGTTCTCACAGGCTTATGCCGGCAAACGTTCGAGCGCAGACTAAACTCGTCCGGGATGCGGCAATGCATGAGGTAAACAGACGTCGATGGCAAACGCGCAGAGGAAAGCGGTAGCTTCCGTGAGGTGCGTCTCCTAATCCGCTCTGGTGTAGTTTTGCCGGAGTGTATATTCCCCGTTCCCTCAAACAAAGAGACAAAGGGGGAATCTCTTTCGCGGCAATAGGGAAAATGCGTCTCAAGCGCTTCGGACCATGCCTTTCGGAGTTATGCTTTTGTCTCGCTCGCGCAGTACCCCCTATTTCGGCAGTCACAGGTTACGGCTCCGGTGTCTCCTGGACGGCCTATCAGCAGCTTCGTTTTGCCAAAGCATTGATCGGGAGAAACGTATGAAGTCCAAGCATCTCTATTTACTCGCTGTTTCGGCCACTGTGACTTTTGGCCTTATTGCTACGCCGGTACTTGACGCATACGCTGCGAGTAGCGATGCGACTGTTCCGGATAGTTCCGTGTCGAAGCAGGAGTTGAAGGCGCAGAAGAAGGCCGATTGCAAGGCGCGGCAAGCAAAGAAGAACGCTGAGCTTAATCAGCTTGAGAAGAACGGGTATAACCCGGCCGGGAACCAGATCAACTATCCCGAGAACTTGCAGAACGCTCAACAAAAAGCGGCGGGGCAAAAGCCGACCAATGCGCCTGCGGTGGCGCCGTGACGCGTTACATTGTCCGATTCGCCAGCGGGCTCTAGCCAGGACATCGCCAAGCTCATCGCTGTCCCGTACATTCGGTTTGGCGGTGAGGGCCGACCCGCACGTGTGGGCAGCTGGAGCCTGATGTCGTCGCCAATCTGCGGAACCGGCATGCGCGCGTGGCGCAGGAACGCGGTCGCGTCTGCGCCCCCCTCGCGTCACTCGCCTTCAGGGTGTTCAAAACCCGTGGCGAGATCCGCTCGCCAGTCGCCGTGACAGCCCGTGCGTTGAGGCGGCGCCCATCTTTCTCGACGTGAGATTCAAGAACTTAGACCAAGTTCTTTCAGGCGACGGTAGAGCGTCCGCTCGCTCCATCCGAGATGCGATGCGAGTGCTTTGCGCGTGCCGGAAAACGCGTTCACGAAGTTCACCAGTTCATCGTCCGACACCGTGTGCGATGAATGCGTCGACGTGGAACGCTCGACCATACCTGAACGTTCCGTAGTGCCTTCCACGATGTTTTCCGGCAAATGCTCGGGTCGAATCACACCGCCATCGGAGAGAAGACAGGCGCGTTCGAGCACGTTGCGCAATTCGCGAATATTGCCGGGCCATGGATAAGCTTCGAGTTTTGCAAGTGCCTCGCGACTGGCCGTCAGCTTGTGGCCCGGCCCGCGGCCGCCTGCATCGCCTGCGTTGCCGATGCGCTGGAGAATCGAATCGACGAGAAGCACAATGTCGCCACGCCGCTCGCGCAGTGGCGGCAGCCCGATTGGAAACGCACTGATCCTGTAATACAGGTCCTGCCGGAATCGCCCGTCACGCGTCATTTCGAGCAAATGCTTATGCGTGGCCGCAACGAGACGGAAGTCGGAATGCAATGTCTCAGTGCCGCCCACACGTCGAAAGGTGCCCGTCTCTATGAGGCGCAGCAGCTTCACCTGCATCGACAACGGAACGTCACCGATTTCATCCAGAAAAAGCGTTCCGCCTTGCGCGGTCTCTACAAGCCCAGGCTTTCGCGTCATGGCGCCCGTAAAGGCGCCTCTCTCGTAGCCGAAAAACTCGCTCTCGAACAACGACTCCGCGATGCCGGAGCAATCGACGACCACAAACGGGCTCTGCACGCGCGGGCTCGCCTCGTGTAGCGCACTTGCAAAGAGTTCCTTGCCGGTGCCGGATTCGCCTAGCAGTAGCACCGGCAACTTTGACGGCGCCACGCGCTGTAGCGCGGAGATCGCTTCATTGAAGGCGGCTGATTGGCCGACGAGCCCCTCTGCGCTCGGTTTGGCCGACGCACTGCGAACCGTCACCAGCCGCTCGACGTAAGCAATGACTTTACGCGGGGCGCCAAAGATCGGACGCAGTTCGACATCGACGTGCTCGGGGCCGCGCGGCGTGTGGTGAATGTGAAGCACGCGATCCGGCGCACCCAGCTCCAGCGCGCGTCTCATCGGACAGTGCTCGCCGGCCTGATCGCAGGGAACATCGTAGTGGTGTGAGACCTGATAGCACTTGTGACCGATATGCGGTTCGCCGGCGACACCGAATTGACGCTGGTACGCGGTATTGGCCGCAAGAATCCGGTATTGCGGGTCGAGCACGATCATGGGATGAGGGTCGTGCTCAAGGTAAGAGACGAGAGAGTCGACGTCTGGCGCCGGTTCGTCAGCAGAGGCCGCTGGTAACGAGTCCAGACCGCTGTTGGGGAGGTGCGATTTCATGCGTGACAGCATTCGGAAGGGGCTTCCACTATAGCGTGCCTCTGCCAACTCTGCCACGGCACTGCCAATTCTGGCAGTGTCAGCAGCCAAACCGCGCGATTCGCCGTCAGCCACGTCCGGCGAGGCCGCGAAATATCTTTTGAATCAGTTACTTGCAAGCCGTCGGCAAGGGCAGCGGCAAATGGCACAGGGTTTGCATAAGAGGCCCGACCCGTTTGATCTGCATCAAGGAGCCGACAATGAATACTGCAAGCTCAATGGTTATCGAGGGCTTTTTCGATCCGAAGACTTCCACCATCAGCTATTTGCTACTGGATACCGACACGCGCGAGTGCGCGTTGATCGACAGCGTGCTGGACTTCGATCCGAAGTCCGGGCGCACCTGCACGGAAAGCGCCGACAAGCTCGTTGCGCGCGTTCACGAACTGGGCGTGAACGTGCGCTGGCTGCTCGAGACACACGTGCATGCCGATCATCTTTCGGCCGCGCCCTATCTGAAGAAAAAAATCGGCGGCCAGATCGCAATCGGCGCGCAGGTGATCCGCGTGCAGGAGGTCTTCGGCAAGCTCTTCAACGCCGGGCTCGATTTCAAACACGATGGCAAGCAATTCGACCGGCTGCTCGCCGACGGCGATGAGTTCGAAATCGGCAGACTGAAGGGTCGCGCGATGCATACGCCGGGCCACACGCCCGCATGCATGACCTATGTGATAAGCGACGGCCTGGAGATGGCGGCCTTTGTGGGCGACACGCTGTTCATGCCCGACTACGGTACCGCGCGCTGCGACTTTCCCGGCGGCGACGCAAAGGCGCTCTTTCGTTCGATCAGCAAGGTGCTGAGCCTGCCCCCTGAAACGAAGCTCTATATGTGCCACGACTACCAGCCCGGCGGCCGCGAAGTGCAATTCATCAGCCCGGTCGCCGCGCAGCGCGAGCGCAACATCCATGTTCGCGAAGGAACGCGCGAATCGAGGTTCGTCGCCATGCGCACCGCGCGCGATGCCAGGCTCGATATGCCTCAGCTGATCCTTCCATCGGTGCAGGTCAACATGCGAGCCGGGCAGTTGCCCGAAGCCGAGGAAAACGGCATCTCGTACATCAAGATTCCGCTGAACGCCGTTTGAGTCGTCGCATCGGGATATCAGGACTACTGGAGAAAAACATGGAATTCAGAAGGCTCACGGACAACCTGTCCGTATCGCCGCAAATTGCAGTGAGCGATGTGGCCGCGATTCGTGCGGCGGGGTATCGCGCAATCATTTGCAATCGACCCAACGGGGAAGGATCCGACCAGCCGACCTTCGCCGAAATCGAGGCAGCCGCTCGCGCGCAGGGTATCGTGGCCTGTTATCTGCCAGTCGAATCGGGAAAGGTCGGCGACCACGACGCGATGCAATTCGGCGACCTCATGCGAAAACTCGAGACGCCCGTGCTTGCCTATTGCCGCACGGGTATGCGTGCGGCAACGTTATGGGGGCTTTGCGAGGCATCGTCGAAACCGCTCCCGGAAATTCTCGATGCCGCGAAAACGGCCGGATACGACCTGGGCGCGCTCACTCACCGCGTTGCCAATGGCGGCGTGCAGCCGGTACAGGTCGCGACGGCAAGTCATGACATCGTGATCGTTGGCGCCGGTGCCGCAGGCATTGCCGTGGCCTCCAGTCTCCTCGCGCGCGACGCGCGACTCGACATTGCGATCATCGACCCCGCGGATACGCATTACTATCAGCCCGGCTGGACGATGGTGGGTGGGGGGATATTCAGACCGGAGACGACGGCGCGCGCGATGGCGGCCGTCTTGCCGCAAAAGGTTCACTGGATCAAGGCAGGCGTCGCCGCTTTCGAACCCGACAATCACGCTGTGATCCTTGAAGGCTGCCGTGCCATCCGTTATCGAAAACTGATCGTGTGCCCTGGGCTCAAGCTCGATTGGGAAGCGATAGCCGGTCTTGCGGAAACGCTCGGGCGCAACGGCGTGACGTCCAACTATCGCTACGATCTCGCACCGTACACGTGGCAACTCGTACGGGAGATGAAGCGTGGCCGGGCCATCTTCACGCAGCCCCCGATGCCGATCAAATGCGCTGGCGCGCCGCAAAAGGCGATGTACCTGTCGTCGGACTACTGGGAGCGATCAGGCCGGCTGCAAGACATCCAGGTTCAGATGTTCAACGCGGGCGCCGTGCTGTTCGGCGTTGCCGACTATGTTCCGGCGTTGATGGAGTATGTCGAGCGGTATGGCATCGGACTCAATTTCAATTACAACCTCACTGCGATCGATGGTCCCGGTAAAGTAGCCACATTTTGCCGTGTGCTTCCGGATGGCACGGTCGAGTCGGTCGCCCATGACTTCGAGATGATCCACGTCGTGCCGCCGCAAAAGGCGCCCGACTTCATCCGCGTGAGCCCACTGGCCGATCAAAGCGGCTGGGTCGATGTCGATCAGAACACGTTACGCCACAAGAAGTTCGGCGACGTCTTCGCGCTAGGCGATGTGATCAATGCGCCGAATGCAAAAACGGCAGCGGCTGCTCGCAAGCAGGCCCCCGTCGTCGCCCACAACGTGCTCGCGAGTCTCGGCATGGCGCGCGGGCAAGCCGCTTACAACGGCTACGGATCGTGCCCGCTCACGGTGGCGCGCGGCAAGATCGTGCTCGCGGAGTTCCTGTATGGGGGCAAGGTCGCACCTTCATTCCCGGCCTGGCTGATCAACGGTAAGCGCCCTTCGCGACTGGCCTGGCTACTGAAGGAGCGCCTGCTGCCTCCGCTCTACTGGCGCGCGATGCTCAAGGGCCGTGAGTGGCTGGCGAAGCCGGAAATCGTCGGCTGAGCCTTGCGAAAACATCCCTGTCATGCCGCATTGCGCCAGCGCCAGCCGGTTTCGCGGCCCATTCCTCTTGTCGAACACTCATGCTGACTTCACTGATACTTGGCGCCCTTGTGGGGGCTGTCCTCGGACTGACCGGTGCCGGCGGCGGCATTCTTGCGGTTCCCGCTCTCGTCGTGGGGATGGGCTGGCCAATACAGCAGGCGTCGCCCGTCGCGCTCATCGCTGTTGCCGGCAGTGCGGCGATCGGCGCGGTTGAAGCCTTCCGCCGCGGCCTCGTGCGGTATCGCGCTGCACTGCTCATGGCGGTCGCCGGCGTGCCGGTGACCTCGCTCGGCGCAAGCCTCGCCCACAAGCTGCCGCAGCGATTGCTGATCGAGCTGTTTGCGGGGGTCATGCTGCTCGTTGCGCTTCGTCTCCTCACCCAGGCAACCGGCCAGAAGACCTCGGAGCAAACGATGTCGCCAATTTGTGTGGGCCGTGTCGATCCATGCACGGGGCGCCTCGCATGGACCTGGGCAACCGGCGCTGCGCTTGCAGGGACCGGCGCATTGACGGGTTTGATGACTGGTTTGTTGGGTGTGGGCGGCGGATTCGTCATCGTGCCGATATTGCGCAAGCTCACGAATGTCTCGATGCACGGAGTCGTGGCCACCTCGCTGATGGTCGTCGCCCTGGTCGGCAGCGGCGGGGTCGTCTCCGCGATGGAAGCCGGCGCGTCGCCCCCGATCATGCTCACGCTTTTGTTCAGCCTCACGACAGTGCTTGGGATGATCGTCGGGCGCGGCGCATCGCGTCGTCTGTCTGCCCGGCATATACAGATCGGATTCGCCGGCGTGCTGGTCTGCGTTTCGTTGGGGATGGTGGCAAAAGCCATGCTTAACGGGTGAACAACGGGGTTGCTCCGCTGGCTCGGGCTACAACACGGAATTTTGTTATCCGTTGCCCCATCGACTGAAAGTCGTTCGGGATCCGCACTAATGTTGAGGCAGCCAACCCGGGCGCTTTATCGAGTTCGGGGCACGAGAACCCATGGACTCCGCCTCCGGTGCAACAACGAGCATTGCCACATGGCCGCGGGTACTTTGCATAGCCTGGTGTTCCGATTGACATAGCCGCTCAGGCAGCACGCAACCCTAGGATGTTCACACCAAAGGTTTGCAGAATCGGAATGGCGTCGAGCACGAGAATGACTGCAGTCCCGAGAATTGCGGCGGCATTCACCAGGCGACCGTTTGCAAACGCACCCATGATGTCGCGCCTGCGGGTAAAGATCACCAGAGCAATCATCGGCGCGGGAAGGGCGAAGCTCAACACGACCTGGCTATATACAAGCGCATCAGTGGCATTCACGCCCGACGCGATTACCACAAACGCCGGCACCATCGTCACCATGCGACGCAGCCACACCGGAATGCGAAAACCGATAAAGCCCTGCATGATCATTTGTCCCGCCATCGTTCCCACGACCGAACTGGAAACGCCAGCCGCAAGCAGTGAAACGAGGAAAACTGCCGCAGCACCGGCGCCGAGCAAGGGGCTCAGCGTATGGTAAGCGGTTTCAATTTCGACAATGTCAGAGTGCCCCTTGTGAAATGCAGCGGACGCCATCACGACCATCGCCATATTGACGAGACCTGCGAGCGTGAGGGCAATAATCACTTCCCGATTGGAGAAGCGCACCAGCTTCTGCCGCCCCTCCACGGTCCGGGCAGATGCGCGGCTCTGTGTCAGGCCGGAGTGCAAATAAATGGCATGTGGCATGACCGTAGCGCCGAGAATCCACGCCGCGACCGTCAAAGCCGAGCTTGAATGCAGCGTCGGCACGAAGGTTCCGCGAGCCGCTGCAGTCCACGCCACATGAACCATAAAGAGTTCGACGAGGTAGCACATTGCGATTGCCGCCACGAGCCCTCCGATGATCAACTCGATGGGACGGAACCCCTGCTTTTCAGCCAGTAAAATCGCGTAAGTGACTACCCCCGTTACCACCATGCCACCGAGCAACGGTAGATGAAACAGGAGGGACAAACCTATCGCCCCGCCCAGGAATTCCGCGACATCCGTTGCCATCGCGGCAATCTCGCTGATGCCCCACATTGCATAGACCAATGGCATCGGCAAATGCTCGCGACATGTTTCGGCGAGATTCCGGTTCTGCGCCCACCCGGTCGCACCGCGCTGAGAAAGTCACAACCGGGACGGCCGCGCAAGTCCCGCCATCCGGACCATCTAATGATCAGCGGAATAGCTGTCCATTCCGAACTGCCGCGGAAATCGTCGAGGCGGGTCGGCGAATGTTGATGCCGGCGCGGGATTGCATCATTCGATGGCTTCGTAGGGCAACCCGACGTAGTTTTCCGCAATCGTCGTCATGCCGGCTCGAGAGCTCGTCAGATAGTCCCGCTCGACTTCCTGAATCTTGCGGCTGAACGCGTCGCTGTCGGGAAACTCGTGCAGCAGCGAAGTCATCGACCACGAAAAGCGGACAGCCTTCCAGACCCGGTGCAACGCGATATCCGAATAGCGCGCCAGCAGATCTGTGCGCTGTTCGCGGTAGGCCTTGAGCAGGATTCGATACAGCGTGTTCACGTCGCTCGCGGCAAGATTGAGACCTTTGGCTCCCGTGGGCGGCACGATGTGCGCGGCATCGCCGACCAGGAACAGGCGTCCATACTGCATCGGCTCGGCGACGAAGCTGCGCAGCGGCGCGATGCTCTTTTCGAGCGAAGGCCCGGTGACGAGCTGATCGCCGAGATGATCGGGCAGGCGGTTTTTGAGTTCGTTCCAGAATCGTTCGTCGGACCAATCTTCGGCCTTTTCGGTCAAGGGCACCTGCAGGTAGTAGCGGCTACGGGTGGGCGAGCGCTGGCTGCACAGCGAAAAGCCGTTCGGATGATGCGCGTAGATCAGTTCGTGGTGGACCGGCGGAGTATCGGACAGCAGGCCGAGCCAGCCGAACGGATAGATGCGCTCGTAGACGCGCAGGACCTCGCCCGGGATCGTCTGCCGCGAGACGCCATGAAAGCCGTCGCAGCCCGCCGCGTAATCGCAGTGCAGCGTCTGACGCACACCGTTGCTCTCGTAGGTCAGGTACGGGGAGTCGCCGGTAATGTCGTGAATCTGGACATCAGTTACGTGATAAATGCTCGGGGCATGCGACTGCGCGCGCGCTTCCATGAGGTCTCGCGTGACTTCGGTCTGGCCGTAGACGGTGACGGTCTTGCCGCCCGTCAAGGCCTTCAGGTCGAGGCGTACGCGACGGCCCGCGAAGGCGAGTTCGATGCCCTCGTGCACGACGCCATCCTGATCCATGCGGGCGCCCACCCCGGCTTCGTGCAGCAGATCGACCGTGCCCTGTTCGAGCACGCCGGCCCGGATACGCCCCAGAACGTAGTCGGGCGTTTGCCGTTCGAGAATGACGTTGTCGATTCCCGCCTGCGTCAGAAGCTGGCCAAGCAGCAGGCCGGAAGGGCCTGCGCCGATAACAGCGACTCGGGTTTTCATTGCGTGCCTCCAGGTTCTTCACCGCCTCGTTCGAATGCGATGCAATCGAGGTTCCGGTTTCTGATGCCCTCATTCTTGATCACGGCGGACCGGGAGGGAAGAGAGGAAGCGGCGTTAATTTGTGACTTTTGAAAAGTCCTGAACCGGTCGGGGGCGGGATGGGGAGGGTCATTCATCCGCCATCGGGTGGAACCGGCGTCCCGTGGCGCGGGGGCGCGATTTTCGGCAGCAGCGGGCGTCGTACGGGCGAACGCCCGCTTGATGGGAGGACCGCCGGCGGGCGACGTCGCGGACGATGCCCGCCAACGCGAGCTCGGCGAGTTTAGAGAGCGGCTATGCGGCGTAGCAGTCCGATGAATTCATCCTTGCGGGCATGAAGCGCCGGCAGACGACGGTCGGCATCCGCTCAGATCGCTCCGGCCAGTTCGCGATGCAAGGCCCGATACTCCTGCGAAAGTTTGTGTCCCGGATCGAGGTGAATGACGGGGGTCGCCTGCTGATGCGATTCGCGGATCTTCACGGACGAAGACAGCCGCGAAGCCAGCACCGGCAAGCCCTCACTGACGAGTTCGTCAACCAGCTTTTGAGGCAGGCTCGCACGAGGCTGAAACTGATTGATGACAATCCCCTCCACCTCCAGCGCCACGTTGTGATCCTGCTGGATCTCCTTCACGTTTTCGAGCAACGTGTAAAGCGCGCGACGGGAAAAGTCATCGCAGTCGAACGGAATCAGACAACGCTCGACGGCAATTAGCGCAGAGCGCGTGTAGAAGTTCAACGCCGGCGGCGTGTCGATATAAATCGCGTCATACATATCGAGTTCGTTGAGCGCGTCACGCAACTTATAGATCTTGTAGCGGGATTCCAGTTTGCCGTGCAACGCGTCTAGATCGGCATGAGCGGGCATCACGTCCAGGTTCTCAAACGGCGTCGGATGAATGAACGACGTGACTCCTACGGGCCTGAAGCTGAACGTCAGCGCGGTTTCAAAGAAACCGGCGACGGTAGGATGGACCTCGCTGGCCTGCGGGCCGAGCAGGTATTGAGTTGAATTCGCCTGGGCATCCAGGTCGATCACCAGAGTGCGCAGACCTTCGCTCGCGCTGATGGCCGCCAGGTTGCAGACGATGGTCGATTTGCCGACACCACCTTTCTGATTGAATACGACGCGCCGCATGTTCTCCCCTTGAACGGAAGCAATCTCGAATGCTCCAGCATACCTGAGTCAGCGGACCGGATAGATGTGAGCGGCTATTTTCCGGGGTGGGCAGTCGTCGTTGAGCACGCGAGCAAGGACCAACCGGAGATCAGCGTGCATTTTATGAGCCATGTATTGCACTGCTTTATAGCAGTGCTCATGCGTCAGCCGGAGCTGCGCATAAATCGGATTCCTTCCCTTCTGAACAAAGGCACATGGCAAGTAGCGTGGGCAACCCTGAGCGCGCCCACCTACCGGGCGACGCCTTGAGCGACAAGCTGGACCGCAGCCCTGTGCAACGGGTAAACACCCATCGGCAACTCGTCTCATTCGCAAGTCGTGGCCGATTTTGTCAATAGATGGGCCGATTCAGATAGTCGATTCGCGTCCAAGCGGGACTAAGATCGGCTCAACTGTTAGCGCGCCGGATCATCAAGTCTGCACTGCCCGCGCGCCTTTTCGATTGCATGTCGGAAATTGCATCATGAGTCATACGGTGCCTATCGAGACATGCACGTCCCAGCAACCTGGCGCCACGGCAGCAATTCACTTTGCGGCATTTTGCGGGCTCGCCGTGAAATTGACCCCGCGGTGCGGTAGCGCTTCGGAAACAGACAGTCCATTCATTCGGTAATAACTAGTTGAGCGACAGATGAACGAAATCGGCGGTTACGATATTGAAGACCTGGAAGCGGGCGTAAGCGCCACCTTTGCAAAAACCATTACGGACGCAGACATCATGTCCTTCGCGGCCGCATCCGGCGATAACAACGCAGTCCACGTCAATGAGGAATTCGCGCGGACCACCCCGTTCAAGGGGCGCATTGCGCACGGGATGCTGTCCGCAAGTGTGATTTCTGCGGCTCTCGCCGGGCATCTGCCCGGGCCGGGTACCGTATATCTCGGACAGAACCTGCGTTTCAAGGCACCGGTCCGGCCCGGCGATACTGTGCATGCGACGGTTGCTGTGAAAGAACTGCAGCTGGAAAAATGCCGCGTCGTGATGTCTACCATCTGTACGGTTGGAGGAAAAGTGGTGATCGAAGGCGAAGCAGTCGTCATGGTCACGTCCAGTGCGCGTCGTCTGGCTGAACGCGCGGCCAGCGCCCAGCAGCCAGTCAGCGTGAGTGAATCAGGCGAGGTGTTGTAATCATGCCGTTAAACGTACCTACAGAATATATACAGGGCTTCCTCAAGTCCGGGCAGCCGCTCTGGCGCGCCCTGGTGTGCCAGGACACGAATGGCGATCCTCTGGACCACACGCACACGAAAGCGCAGCCGCCGGAAGCATCAGTCGACACTCTGGCACTGTTCGACGCGTACTCGGCGTACTGGCCACAGCTGGCGTCGGTCTGGACCCGCACGCTGGCCAGCACAATGGGCGCGGAAACCGAGCTCGTGATCGCCCCGAAGCGCAGCGACCGTCGCTTCCTTGCGGAAGACTGGCGCAAGAACGCCTGGTACTGCCTGCTCAAGCAGAACTACCTGCTCAACGCGCGCTTGCTTGAAGACGTCATCGATGCAGTTATCCTGAGCGAAAAGGATAAACGGAAGCTCGAATTCTTCGCGAGGCAGTTGATCGACTCGCTCAGCCCGGCCAATTTCGTCGCGACCAATCCCGAGGCGCTCAGGCTTGTGTTCGAATCGAGCGGCGACAGCTTGCGTGACGGCTTCACCAATCTGCTTGGCGATCTGCAGCGCGGCAACATCTCGATCACAGACGAGGCCGCCTACGAGGTCGGGCGCAACGTGGCGGCATCCCAGGGCGCGGTCGTGTTCGAGAACGATCTATTCCAGTTGATCCAGTATGCGCCGCTCACCGACAAGGTCGCCAAGCGCCCATTGTTGATCGTGCCGCCCTGTATCAACAAGTACTACATTCTCGATCTGCAGCCCGAGAATTCCTTTGTGCGCTTTGCCTGCGAACAGGGAATGACGGTATTCATGGTGTCGTGGCGCAACGCCGATGTCGCGATGGCCAATACGACGTGGGACGACTACGTCGAACAAGGCGCGCTGGCAGCCATCGACGTCGCGCTGGCGATCACCCGCGCCGACCGTGTCAATGCAGTGGGCTGGTGTGTGGGCGGCACCATTTTGTCGTCGGCCACGGCAATCTCCCGGGCTCGCGGCGACGACAAGCTGGCCAGCATCACGTTGCTCACCACGATGCTGGATTTCGAAGAACCCGGCGAGCTGGGCGTCTTCATTGACGAAGCGGGCGTCGCTCAGCGAGAGGCCGCAATCGGCCGAGGTGGCATCTACTCCGGCAAGGAACTGGGGTTCACCTTCCAGACGTTGCGAGCAAACGATCTGATCTGGCCTTACGTCATCGACAACTATCTGAAGGGCAAGTCGCCCCCGGCATTCGATCTGCTGTACTGGAATGCCGACAGCACGAATTTGCCGGGGCCTATGTACACCTGGTATTTGCGCAATATGTATCTGGAGAACAACCTGTGCAAACCGGGGCGGTTGACGGTGTGCGACACGCCAGTCGACCTGGGACGCATCGACACCCCTGCCTATGTGCTGGCGACCGAGGAAGACCATATCGTGCCATGGCGATCGGCTTACCGGTCCACTCAACTGGTTGGCGGTCCGACTCAGTTCGTTCTCGGCGCAAGTGGCCACATAGCTGGGGTCGTCAATCCTGCGTCGAAGAACAAGCGAAGCTTCAAGGCCAGCGGTGATTCGACCGGCGATCCGGACGCGTGGCTGGCGTCGGCCGAAACACGGCCGGGCAGTTGGTGGAACCATTGGATCGAGTGGCTCAAGCCGTACGCTGGAGAACCGGTCAATGCGCGCAAGAAGCCGGGAAGCACCATTCACAAGCCGGTTGAACCAGCGCCCGGACGCTACGTGAAAGTGCGCGCGGCATAGTTCCCGTTTCGGACCCGAATCAAACAGCCCACACACGGGCGACGTCAGTGTCACGCCTTGCGGCGTGACACTGGCGCCAACGCTCCATCGAGCTTACTCATCCCTGTCGCTTATTACTATGAACTCCAAATCAATTCCGTCTAGTCTGGAGCCGGACGACGTGAACGTGACCACAACCACGAACGGCATCCGCCCCGCAGGAAAAATCGAGCACGAAAGAAGCGCGCGGCACGCCGAATCCTCGGAAAAACGCAAGCCAAAAACAAACTGGGCCTGGGCCGACGGTTCGCGACATTTCGACTGGATGGACTGGCATACCCACGCGGCTCTCCCGATCTCCACTGACTTTGACCTGTAGGTACATATAGCCTGTTGCCGAGTCTGAACTGTGCCGTACAATGACGCACGTGACCGATAGTAGTGCACGGGGTCACGATGGAATCCATGCCAAAGAGGCGCGTGGCGATACTTGGCGGCCACGGCGGGCACCCCGTCGCGCGGTTCCCCGCAGTCCATTGCCCGAGCCGCCGCCCATGGTGAACTGACGTCAACCAGCCTCGTCAACGCTCATGCATCCGCCCAGCGCCACCGTCCCGATCTCACTGCTCAACGGTTTCCTTGCTGCCGCCGGTGCGCGGCCAGGTCTGATCGTCAAGTATCTGGACGAAGCCAGCATCTCACCTGCGCTGCTGACCGAACCGGGCGCGCGCGTCACGGAAGAACAGTTTTCGACTTTATACCGTGCCCTCGCCATTGAGTTCGACGATGAAATGCCTGGCATCTTCGCCCGTCCGATGCGAAGCGGCACACTGAAGTTTCTTTGCCTGAGCCTGCTCGATGCGCCCAACCTGGAAATTGCCATGCATCGGTTCGGGCAGTTCTTTCACATTGTCCTCGATGACTTCAGGTTCGAATCGCGTAGAGAGGGCTTGATCGCGTGCATTGCCCTTCACCCTGATCCATCGTCGACAGTCAGCATGCTTGGGCAACAGCTCATGCTAAAGCTCGCACACGGCGTGGCTTCGTGGCTGATCGGTCAGAAGATTGCGCTGCTGCAAGTCGAGTTCGCGTTCTCCTGTCCGCCGCATACGGTGGATCACCTGTATCTGTTCCCCGGACCTGTCCGTTTCGACTGCAAAAAAACGCTGATGCGCTTCAGCGCCGCGTATTTCGACATGCCCGTCCGCCAGCGCAAGACAAATTTGCGCAAATTTCTCGACCGGGCGCCTGAGGACTGGATTTTCGTTTCCTTCAGCGAGCAGCTCACGAGCCACCGCATCAGGCAGTACCTCGCATCCTGTCTGCCGGACGTGCCGACCGTGGAAGACGCCGCGCGCAGTCTTCACTGCTCGGTGCGCACCTTGTGCCGGCGCCTCGCCGCCGAGGAGACCGCATTTCAGACGCTGAAGGACGAGCTGCGGCGTGATATCGCGATTCAACGTCTCACCGGTACGCGGGACCCGATTGCCGCGATCGCGGGCGATGTCGGGTTCGACGACCCCACTGCGTTTCATCGGGCCTTCCGGCACTGGACCGGCAGCACGCCGGGTGAATATCGCCGGCAACCCTGAGCGCGCCGCCGCCCGGCGGGTGAAGCGTTGAACGGCGAGCGGGCCCGCTGACCCCATGCGTGGGGGTCAATACGCATGGGGCGACTCGTCTCACTCGCAAGTCATGGCCAATTTTGTCAATAGATGGGCCGATTCGGGTAGTCGATTCGCGTCCATACGGGACTAAGATCCGTTCAACTGTTACCGCGCCGGCCCATCGAGTCTCTCCTGCCCGCGGCCCTTCTTCGATTGCATCTCTGGAAATCCATCATGAGCTACCTGGCGCCCGTCAAGGACATGCTGTTTGTCATCAACGAACTTGCCGATCTCGATCGCGTGTCGGCACTCGCAGGCTTCGAGGACGCGACTGCCGACACGGCACAAGCCGTGCTCGACGAAGCGGCGAAGCTTAGCGCCGACGTAATTGCGCCGTTGAATTTCGAAGGCGACAAAAATCCGAGTATCTGGCGCGACGGCGAGGTTTTCGCCACGCCGGGCTTCAAGGAAGCCTTCCGCCAGTTCGCCGAAGGGGGCTGGCAAGGTGTCGTGCATCCGGTCGAATATGGTGGCCAGGGCTTGCCTAAACTGCTGGCGACCCCGTGCATCGAGATGCTGAACGCCGCCAACCTGTCGCTCGCCCTCTGCCCGCTGTTGACGGACGGCGCGATCGAGGCGCTCCTGACGGCCGGCACTGAAGCGCAGAAGCAGGCTTGGGTGCCGAAGCTGATCTCGGGCGAGTGGACCGGAACGATGAACCTGACCGAACCCCAAGCCGGCTCGGATCTGGCATTGGTACGCACGCGCGCCGAACCCCAGGGCGACGGAACGTATCGCGTGTCCGGCACAAAGATTTTTATCACCTGGGGCGAACACGACATGGCGAAAAACATCGTCCATCTCGTGCTGGCCCGTACACCCGATGCGCCAGAGGGCGTCAAGGGCATCTCGCTCTTTGCCGTGCCGAAGTTTCTCGTCAACGAAGACGGCTCGTTGGGCGAGCGCAACGACGTCCAATGCGTGTCGATCGAACACAAGCTCGGCATCAAGGCGAGCCCGACCGCGGTGCTGCAGTTCGGCGATCATGGCGGCGCAATCGGCCATCTGATCGGCGAGGAAAATCGCGGCCTCGAATACATGTTCATCATGATGAACGCGGCCCGCTTCGGTGTGGGTGTGCAGGGTATCGCCGTTGCTGAACGCGCGTATCAGAAGGCAGTCGCCTACGCGAAGGATCGCGTGCAGAGCCGGCCGGTCGATGGATCGGCCAAGCACTCGGTAAAGATCATCGAGCACCCGGACGTTCGGCGCATGTTGGCGACCATGCGGGCGCTAACCGAGGGCGCGCGTGCGCTCGCTTACGTTGCGGCCACCCATAGCGACATCGCGCATCGCTATACGGACCCGGCCGTGCAGGCGGAACATCAGGCCATCTACGAATATCTCGTGCCGATTGTGAAGGGCTGGAGCACGGAAATCTCGATCGAAGTGGCGAGCCTCGGCGTGCAGGTCCACGGCGGTATGGGCTTCATCGAAGAAACGGGCGCTGCGCAGTACTATCGCGACGCGCGTATCCTGACCATCTATGAAGGCACCACGGCGATTCAGGCGAACGATCTGATCGGGCGCAAAACCTTGCGCGACGGCGGAGCAGTGGCGAAGGCGATCCTCGGCCAGATCGATCGAACGCTCGGAGAACTCCAGGACTGTGCGTCGTTCTCCTCCAACCCGGCGTTCCGGTCGTTGCACAAGCGGCTCACGACAGGCCGCCAGGCCCTGGCAAGCGCGGTGGAATTCATGCTCGAAAACGCCAAACGCGATCCAAACGCAGTGTTTGCTGGCGGGGTGCCCTACCTGAAGCTGGCTGGCATCGTACTGGTGGGCTGGCAATTTGCACGTGCTCTACTGGTGGCGGCTGAGAAACACGCTGAAGATAAATCGTTCTACGACTCGAAGATCGCAACCGCTCAGTTCTTTGCCGATCATGTTCTGCCTAACGCCGTTGCGCTTGAGGCATCCATCGTCAGCGCGAAGAACAACGAAGGCATGTTGGCGCTGAGTGAAGACCAGTTCTAAAGAAAAAGGCAGGGCATCGTGACACACGCAAGTCTCATTGAGCAGTACGGTCCGCGCGAGTCGATGGAATATGAT
>NZ_JAQQEU010000065.1:0-41522 GCF_046026895.1 Paraburkholderia sediminicola | reverse complement strand
CTTTACGGCACCAGACCTTTCCTGAAAGCCGGCGTTGCAAAGCGCAAATCACCCGGAAGCATTTGGTACCCATATTCTTACTGTCGGTATTGACGATCTCAGGTTGCCCGTATTTCGCGAACGCTTCTTCCAACGCCTCGACAGCGTGCATCGCCTCCATCGTAATCGCCACGCGGTGGGCCAGTACCTTTCGGCTGGCCCAGTCCACCACGGCGGTCAGATATACGAAGCCGCGCGCCATCGGGATATAGCTCGTATCCAGTGCCCAGACCTGGTTTGCCCGATTGATCGTCATGCCCCGCAACAGATAAGGCCAGATCTTGTGCTTCGCATGACGGCGGCTTGTGTTCGGCTTGCAGTACAGCGCCTCAATGCCCATGCGCTTCATCTGCGTGCGCACGCGTCTACGGCCAATCTCGTGTCCCTCGCGACGCAGCAGGCGCGCCAGCATCCGCGCTCCGGCAAACGGAAACTCCATGTGCAGTTCGTCGATCCGGCGCATCAGCAACTGGTCTGCCTCGCTCACCGGTTGCGCCCGGTAATACACGCTCGATCTTGCGATACTAACGAGTCGCGCCTGCTGCGAGACCGGCAATGCGTGGTCGCGATCGATCATCGCTTTGCGCTCAGCAATTCCGCCTTGTTGAGCGCGCCGCTTAAAAAATTCGTTCTCCAGCGTGAGCCGGCCGATCTTCGCATGTAGCTCCTTCAAATCGACTTGCGGCTCGCTCGCCGCCGTGCCGCCTGCGCCAAACACGTCGGCGGCACGTTCCTGCAACTGCCGCTTCCATTCGGTGATCTGGTTCGGGTGCACATCGAACTGCTGCGCCAATTCCGCTAGCGTCCGCTCACCCTTGACCGCCGCCATCGCCACTTTCGCTTTGAACGCGGCTGAGTGCGTCCTTCGGGTTCTCTTCGTCATCTTCCTGTTCCTTTGTCGGCATTATCGCCGGCTCAGGCCCCGAGCGTTCCACTGATCCGACTGTCCGAATTTGCGCGGCCACCTCTATCTTGCGCAGCCGAGATTGCGTACCTCGAGAACGGCGTGTTGCAAACAGGCGGTCGCGCCGGTCTAAGACGCGACGAGCTTGAGTGCTTTGCCGCAAGGGTTGCGCAAGAGCGATCATTTGGTGCTCGAAGCGACTGGCAATATCGCCGCCATCGTGAACGTGCTGCGTCCACGCGTCGCGATTGCGAACCCACTGCAGGTGCGGCTTTTCGCCGAGGCACGCGTCAAGACAGACAAGATTGATGCGGCGGCGCTGGCGCAGCTGTACGCAAGCAATTTCCTGCCGGAAGTTCAGATGCCCGATGAGAGCACCCTAGCGCTAGCCGACAGGTCTCACGCCGTTCACAACTCGTGCGGCAACGCACGAGGCTGAAGAACGAAGTTCATACGGTGCTGGCCGCGCACGTGGTCGAGCGGTGCCCTGCTACTGATTTGTTCGGCAGGAAGGGACGTGTGTGGCTCAGTGCCCAACCGCTGCCGATGGACGAGGGTCTGGGCGTCGAGCAACGCCTGCGGGAGCTGGACCGTCTCGGTGAGGATCTGCACGGACCAGGCTCTGGCACAAGCCAGCATTGGCGACGAGCGGCCGCGCAGGCCGCCGACCGTCACCGGCGCAAAGACCACTGTGGCAATCGGGCTGCTGTCGGCGATCGGCGCCGTCGAGTGGTTTCACAATCCGGAGAAGCTGGTGAGCTACTTCGGGCTGAACCCGTCGGTCTATCAGTCAGGACCCGCGCCAGCTCGGCGCGGGTCACATCACCAAGCGCGAACATTCGTACGCGGGAGGATTGCTCGTCGAGAGAGCCTGGGGCGCAGCACAGGCGCCTCGCCCCTTGCGTGCTTTCTTCCTGCGCATACGCGACCGTCGCGGCCACCAGATCGCGATTGTCGCGACGGCACGCAAACTGGCGGTCATGGTGTGGTATGTGCTCACGCGCAATGAACCGTTCGCATGGGATCGTCCAGCCCTGACCGCGCACAAGCTGCGCGCCCTGGAGTTGCAATCCGGAATGCCGGCGCAACGCGGCTGGCGCAAAGGCCCGGCTGCGGCTTACAGCCTGACGAGCGTACGCGACCAGGAACGGGCCGTCGGGGAGCAGGCCGAGCGCACCTATCAACGGTTGTTCTCAAGATGGAAGCAGGCGGGTCCCAAAGGACACGAGGCACCACTGTTATGGCACGGAACACAGACCTCATAAAAATATCGCGCAGGGGCTTGTCGATTTCATCCATGGTGTAGATGATTCTGCGCACCTCAGGCGGATAGGCAAAGAACGGAATGACCTGCTCCCATTGGCGTTGCCACATGGCCACCGCGGTGGGGAATCTGTGGCCCCAGTCGTTTTCGGAGAAGGCTTCCAGCGCCGCTGCCGCCGCTTCGGCCGTGGTGGCCCGATAGCTCGGCTTGAGCGCGGTAGCCAGCGGCTTGCGATCCGTCCAGCTCGCCAGATTCAGCGCGAATTGCGGATCAGATCCACGATGCAGGTCTGGATCCGGGGGCTGGATAAACCGCCTCGATCGCTTCGGGGAAGGTGCACAAGCCATCGACCACCGCAATCAGGATGTCGTGCAAGCCGCGGTTCTTCAGCTCGTTGAAGTCCTTCAGCCAGAACCTGGCGCCTTCGGTTTGCTCGATCCAGAGGCCCAGCACTTCCTTGCGGCCATCGGCGCCGATGCCCAAGGCCATGTACACCGCCTTGTCTTTGACGTGCCTTCGTCACGAATCTTCAGCCGCAAAGCGTCGAAATACACGATCGGATACATCGCCTCGAGCGGTTGTTGCTGCCATCGCTCGACTTCAGCCAGCACTTCATCGGTGACGGTGGAAATGAGGTCGGCGACACCTGCAGCCCGTACAGCTCCAGCAAGTGGCCCTGGATCTCGCACGCTCATGCCACTCGCGTACATGCTGATGACGTGATCGTCGAATCCCGGCAACCGGCGTTGGTATCTGCCGACCAGTTGCGGCTCGAACGTCGCCTGCCTGTCACGCGGGCTATCCAGGTTCAACTCGCCATTGGGCGTGATGACTGTCTTCGGGCTCGTACCGTTGCGGTGGTTGCCGGCGTTGCCCTGCTCGGCCTCAGCCGTCCGCTGATGCGTCAGTTCGGCACACAAGAAATCTGACAGGCTCGCAGAGATCTTCTCCTGACGATACAGGGGCAGGTGGTCAGCATATTGGCAACCAGCACCGAGGCCGGTGGTCCCGTGGTCGGGATACCCTTGTCGATGACGTGTGCGGGCACCGGCGCCTGGATCAGCGTTTCGCAGTTCCTGCAGACCCACTTGCCATTGATATGCCGCTCTACGGTGAACACGCCCGGCGTGTAGTCGAGGTTTCTCGCTGATGTCCTCGCCGATGCGCACACGCTCGCAGCCGCACTGGCACACAGTGCTGTGCGGCTCGTGATGGATCTCTGTGCGCGGCAATTGTGCAGGCAGCGATGCGCGTTCGGCTGCTTGGGTGGCGGGTCGGCTGGGGCTGTTCAATGGCGGCCAGATCCGCGTCGATCGCTTTATCCAGCAGGGTCATCTGATCGCTGCTGAGCTGTTCGTTGCGCCGGCCGAACTGCTGGCGCCTGAGGATCGAGATCTCGTGGGTCAACTGATCGATGCGGGTCTGCTGGTAATGCGGCTCCTGTTCCTGCTCGTCGACCTCCCGTGTCTTCTCCTGAATCTTCCGGTCTCTGTCCTCGACTTAGGCAATCAGTTGCGCCGCGAGCGAGTGCAAGTGTTCCGGGCTGAGGGGCTCCGGTTTGAGCCGCCGGCCGCTACAAATGCTCACCCGTACCGAGTGGATCGAAGCGGGCTGGTGCGACGGCAATCGTGTCGAGCGGGATGACTATGTGGCGGCCGACGATCGTGGCGACATGCTCTGGGTGTATCGCGAGCGTCTGTATGGCGACTGGCATTTGCAAGGCTTGTTCGCTGAGGATCATGACGACTTTGCCGCCATCTTTCCTCTTGCAACAGCCATCGGAGCCTACTTGCCGGCCTATGTCGAATTGTCTTGCCTGACGAATGCTCATTGGCGGGCGTCGTGCGGGCCCACAACGGCGTTGAAAGAAATCAAGCCGGCCGCGAGCGTCAACAGAAAGAGCGGGAGGACAAGACAAAACCCGCGCAAGCAGAAACGTCTTCAGAGAACGCGCTAGCGCCAACGTCCTCACCCGACGGGATCGCGGAAGACGACGCATTCACCTGATCATCGGCAGCGAGCTCAATCTGATCGACGCCTGCGCTACGAACCGGCAGCTTTTCGGGAGGGTTTGCTGAACGGTCAGCCATTGGGCTTTTATTCGCCGTTGCAACTCGGGCAGGATGCGAAGCGTCACGGCGTCAGGGTATTGCCGCCCGCCGTAGCGTGGGCGACGGGGAGTCGATGTTAGGCTGCTGCGCGATGCGCCGATCGTCGAAGCGTCGCTTGCGTTTGCGCAGGCAGCGGAAAGCCGCGAGATCGTGGACGACTACGCGAGCCTGGGGCGACGCTCGATGGTCATCCCCCTTGCGTTGTTGCGTGCGCGGCTCGCGCAACAGCGTTTCCGCACGGCGGCTGAACTTGCCGTGTGCCGGCATTGTCCGCTGACGCGGGCGGGCGGCAGCGGCCGGGCACGGCGAACGGCACTGCGTTCGTTTCCCGCGAAGACGAAACCGGTTCGATCAAGGTGATCGTCTGGCCGTCGCTCGTGGCAAACCAGCGCAAGGCGTTGCTGGATTCATCGTTGCTGGCGGTCTACGGTGTCTTGCAACGCGACGACGGCGTCGCCACTGGCGGCGACCTTGCAGGCAGTGAGCCGAACGCCGACAGGGCGGCCCAAGGGAAGCGGTAAACAGAGGAGAAGTGATCCATCCCGTCGCCCATCAAGCATCGCGGCGAACTGCTCGGCGCACTGGCCACGGCAAGCCGCGATTTTCATTGAGGCCGGTTGGCCGTGGCCGGGCACGCATCCATGCCGATGTCAGGCGTCCGTCCCGCCCTGCCACGGAAACGCGGCCAACACTTGCCGGATCGCCGTGTCGAACGGCGTGCGGCGGCCAATCCCGAGCGCTTCGAGCTGGCGCGACGCCAGGTGGCAGTTATGCGGACGAGGCGTCGCATCGGCCGGCGTGGATTGCGGGCGCAGATGTGCGTCGAGTCGCAAGGCTTCGGCGAGGCGCACGGCGATTTCGTACTTGGTCATCGGTTCGTCGCCGGACCACTGCACGATGCCGCGAATCGTTTCGCCACGCGCATGCCGTTCGAGCATTTGGCGGATCACCAGCGCGACGTCCGGCGTGAAGGTGGGATAGCGGATCGCCCACGCATCCATCACGGCGGTCTTGCCGTTCAGTGACGCCGACCCGGCAATCGCCGGCACGAGACTCGTCACCGCCGATTCCGCCCAGTTGACAATCGGCCCATACAGCAGCGGCAAACGCAGCACGCAGCCGAGGTCGGTCGCTTCAGTCAGCGCGCGCTCTCCTTCGAGCTTGCTACGTCCATACGCATTGAGTGGCGCGGGCGCGGAGTCGTGCCGGTAGGGCGGGTGAGCGCCGTCGAACACGTAATCGGTGGAGATCGACAGCGTCCAGGCGCCGCGCCGGCGGGCCGCTGCGGCCAAGGTGCGCACCGCATCGACATTCAGCGCGCGGGCCAGCGCCGGATCGTGCTCGCACACATCCGGCCGCCGCTCCGCCGCGGCAATCACCAGCGCTTGCGGCGCTTCGCGTTCGACGAATTGGTCCACTGCCTGAGCGTCGCGAATATCCAGCGCGACGGTGTCCGGCCCCGGCCTGCTGAACGCCGTGGCGACGACATGCCAACGGGTCTGCTGCGCCAGTTCGTTGACGAGCGCGCGGCCGAGCAACCCCGAGGCGCCAATTACGGCAACTTTGAACATGATTCGAACTCGCTTAGTGGGCTGCGCCGCCGGTTGCCCTGCCGCTGGCGACAGCGGCGACCGTGTAACCGGCCTCGTCGATGGCGGCCTTCAGCAGGTCGACCTGTTGCGCCGAATCGACCGTCACGCGGCCGGACGCTAGATCCACTCGAACCTGCGCGGCGGCATCGTGCTCCCGAATGGCGTTCGTGACGGCCGTGATGCAATGCTGGCAGCTCATGCCTTCTACCTGAAATTCAATTGTCATGGGGATTGCCTTTAAAGGAATCGTGTTGCGATAGCTGAATTATGCCTGCCGGACTGTATCCCTGTCGCTCGACCTTCCCATCATGGGAAGGTGTACCATCGACTCACGCTATAGGGGAAAAGGTCATGAATATCGGGGAAGCGGCCCGTACGTCAGGCGTCACGGCGAAGATGATTCGCTATTACGAAAGCGTTGGCTTGCTGGCGGCAAAAGGACGGACGAGCGCCGGCTATCGCGTTTACGGCCCGCAGGAGATTCATTCGCTGCGCTTTATCCGGCAGGCGCGCCGGCTCGGCTTTCTAGTCGAGGATATTCGCCGGCTACTGGCGCTGTGGCATGACCGCTCGCGCGCGAGTGCCGAAGTGAAGCGGATTGCGCTGGAACACGTCGCGGAACTCGATCGGCGGATCGCCGAACTCACCGATATGCGCAACACGCTGGCGCATCTCGCCGACCACTGCCATGGCGACGATCGCCCGGACTGTCCGATCATCGAGCGCCTTGCCGATACTGATGTGGTTTCCGGGAAAGGTTGCGACAGGGTGTGACTGCAATCGGTCGGTGCAACCAGTGAATAACTGTGTTGCAGCGGGACGGGATGTGCACCAATAACGTGCCAAAAACGTGGGGAGCCATGAGAAAAAGCTGAAATTGCTCATGAATTGAATTAAATCAACCATTTGCATGCGCCGTGAACATGCACCATTCCGAAACGGAATGCACATCATGCAGGCATTTCACTTCCAAGGTCGCACCTCAGGGCTATAATGCGGGTTAACCCTTTTACGGGAAATCCCTGATGTCCAAGTCACCGGGGATTCAATCTGATCCTTGGAGAACATCATGTTTGCACACCTTCTTGAAACGCTGAGCACCTGGTTTGAAACCGCAGAACCTAGCCGTCGCGAAGCCTACCTCGCATCGTCGTCGGATATCGTTCAGCTCGAACAGCGTATCCGCTCGCTCGAAATCAACGGCTACTCGCTGTAAGTTTCAGCTGTTTCGAGTGGGGCCGCCCACCATCGGCGTGCGGCCACCGCACTCAATGTGAAGCCCCGTCAAATGCGGGGCTTTGTCACATCTGGACTCTGAAATTTCCCACCGAACGGGGTCCACCGCTCATGTCTGGCGAATATCGGCTAGCCTGGCGGATAACGCCGGGGTAAGGTAAGACGTTTTCTGCGCAACCCCGGCATTCTCAAACCCGACAGGTCCGCCCATGCCCTGCGTCCGCTCGCCCCAATCCCCCCAATTCCTTCTGGCCGCAGCCATTGCGGCCATGCTGACGACGGTTTGCGTCGCGTCGAACGCGTTCGCCACGCCGGACAGTGCCCGCAGGCCCGTGCTCATCGACTCGCACGGCGGTATCAACAATGGCCAGAGCGGCTCGGTGGTCCAGACCGGACCGCTGTCCTGGGAGCCGATCGCCGGTGCCCAGCCCATCGCGGCGCCGACCGAGTTGGCACCGGAATCGTCGCCACCGATCATGGTCGCGCCTTATATTCAACTGCCCGTAGGCGGCGGTTCGCCGCCACGGCCGCAGCCTCGTCCGACGCCTCTTCCGCAATAAGCGGATTCGGCGCGAATGCTGGCCGCGCTGTTGCGCGGCTGCCGTTGACCCTTTGCCCCCGCGAGAGGCTCTGGCCGGCGGTCGCGTATCGTACTCGCCCCTCATCCCTGCGTGACAAGTGCCATTGGGGTTTGGGCGCATGGCGCGCGTAGAACCGTCCGACGACAATCGTTTCGCGCTGGGCCTCCGGTGGCCCGAGCCTCGCGTCTCGCGCAGCGTCACCGCTTCGAACGAATAGAAAACAAGGAGACAACAAATGCCCACTGACTGGACGCGGCGCGCGACGAGCGCCTTTGTGACGCTACTCGCGCTGGCGGTGTTGCCGGGCGTCGCGCTCGCCAGGGACACGCCCGAGAAACCCGCTCTGACAATGGCCGTCGGCGGTTTGCCGGGCCTCTACTATTTGCCCGTACTGACCGCGAAGCAGTTGGGCTACTTCAAGGACGAAGGTCTCGACGTCACGCTCGAAGATTTCGCGGGCGGATCGAAAGCGCTGGAAGCGGTGGTGGGCGGGAGTGCCGACGTGGGCGCAGGGGCGTACGAGCACACGCTGTTCATGCACGCCAAGGGCCAACACTATCGCGCGTTTGTGCTGATGGGCCGCGCGCCGCAGATCGTCGTCGCGGTGCTGAAGTCGAAGGCCGATCAGATCAAGACGCTGGCGGACTTCAAGGGCGCGAAAGTCGGCGTGAGCGCGCCGGGCTCGTCGACGGATCTGGTGCTTACCGTGGCGCTGCGCAAAGCCGGTGTGCAACGCAGCGAAATTTCGGCGATCGGCGTGGGCAGCGGCGCGACGGTGCTGGCGGCGGTGAGCAGCGGCCAGATCGACGCGCTGTCAAACGTCGATCCGATGATGACCAAACTGACCCGCAGCGGCGCAATCAAGGTGCTGGTCGATACGCGCACGGTGAAGGGCACGCAGGAGGTGTTCGGCGGGACCATGCCCGCGGCGACGCTCTACGCGTCGGAGAGCTTCATACAGAAGAATCCGAAGACGACCCAGGCGCTCGCCAATGCGATCGTACGCGCCAACCATTGGCTGCAAACCGCGAGCGATGCCGATCTGCTGAAGATGGTGCCGCCGGCCTATCTGCTCAACGACTCGGCGCTCTACGTCGAAGCCTTTCACAACGTGCGTGACGCGTATTCGCCGGATGGTTTGATGCCGGAGGACGGCCCGCCGACATCGTTGCGTGCGCTGGCGTCGTTCGATAACCGGCTCGATCCGAAAAAGATCGACCTGAACGCGACCTATACCAACGACTTCGCCCGTAAGGCCGCTGCGCAACTGAAATGATGTGAATGCGCAGCGGTTGGGAGGATCGGTTGCGCGTCGTGCGCTGTGCTTTGGCGGAAGACGCGCGCACGGTCGCGGCCGATTCGCTTGTCGCACCGCATGCGCGTTAAACCCGGAGCATGGGCGGCGGCAGGGTGGGGCACCAAAGCTCGTGCGCCGCGAGCAGCGCGGTGGTTACTGCCAACCCGCGGAAAGCCTCACCAGGGAAGCCTCAACCGCCAAGCCTCAATCGCCGCGATACTCCACCTTGAACCCGGCCGCCTTGTCCTCGCCGAGCGCTTTGACGAGCCAGGGCATCTGCTCTTTGAGCATCTTCGCCAGCGTGTACGGCGGATTCAGGATGAACATGCCGCTGCCGAAGAGACCAAAGCCGTCCTCCGGCGGATTGCTGACGGTCAGGCTCACGTGGAGCCAGTTACGCTCCTGCAGCTTCTTCAACTGATCGGGAAAGCGCTGCGATTCCGGGCGCTTCACCTGCGGATACCACACGGCATAAGTGCCGGTTGGAAAGCGCTTCAGACTCTCCTCGACGCAGCGCAGCGTGCGCGTGTAATCGCGTTTGTCTTCATACGAGGGATCGAGCAGCACCAGCGCGCGGCGCGGCGCCGGAGGCAGCAGCGCGAGAATGCCGTCGAAGCCGTCGCCCGCGAAAAGCATCGCCCGGCGGCCCGCGTCGCGAAAATTGTGGCGCAGCACGTCGATTTCGGTCGTGTGCAGTTCGAACAGACGCATGCGGTCCTGTTCGCGCAACTGCCGCCACGCGATGTACGGCGAGCCGGGATAGAAGCGCAATTGGCCGTCCGGATTGAGCGCGCTCACTTCTTCGACATAGTCGGCGACGAGCGGCGGCAGATCGTTGCGCTCCCACAGTCTGGCGATGCCGGTCTGGAATTCGCCGGTCTTGGTCGCGTAGCCTTCCTTCAGCGAATAGACACCGGCGCCCGCATGCGTGTCGATATACCAATAGGCTTTGTCTTTCTGGCCGAGGTAGCGCAGTAGCTGCAACACGACGGCGTGTTTCAGAACGTCGGCGTGATTGCCTGCATGAAAGGCGTGGCGGTAGCTGAGCATGATGAGGAAACGCTGAAAGAGGGCGTGCCGGTCCAAGGCGGATTCGGCGGTGCGGGTGCAATGCGGCGGCACGACGGGCAAAGGGCGCCGGTGCGCAGCGCGGCCGCGTATTGTACGCGACGCCGCGTTGCGCTTCGGCGTGAGTTCGCGGCAAGTTCCGCTTCACGGGGCCGCCGCCTCGGCCGTGCTACGCGCGCTGGCGCGAATCTGCTCAGTCGAAGGCGTCGCCGACGATCTCCTCGATCCGCTGCTTGATCTCCGGCGTGATCAGCGCAGCCACGTCGGCGGCCTTCATGTTTTCGCTGATCTGCCCGACCCGCGACGCGCCGGTAATCACCGTGCTGACATTCGGATTCTTCAGAATCCACGCGATCGCGAGCTGCCCGACGCTGCAGCCCAACTCGTCGGCGACCGCGCCTAGCTTGCCGACCACCTCGTTCTTCGCGGCGTCGGTGACCTGCTGGCGCAGCCAGTCGTAGCCTTGCAACTGCGCACGGCTATCGGACGGCACGCCGTCGCGGTATTTGCCGGTGAGCAGGCCGGACGCCAGCGGGCTCCAGGTGGTCAGCCCGAGGCCGATATCCTCGTAAAGCCGCTTGTATTCCTGCTCGACGCGTTTGCGGTGGAACAGGTTGTACTGCGGCTGTTCCATGATCGGCTTGTGCAGATGGTGCCGCTCCGCAATCTCGTAAGCGGCGCGGATTTCATCGGCGCTCCATTCGGACGTGCCCCAGTACAGCGCCTTGCCGCGCGTGATCATGTCGCTCATCGCCCAGACGGTTTCCTCGACGGGCGTGTTCGGATCGGGACGATGGCAGAACACCAGGTCCACGTAGTCGAGTTGTAGACGCTTGAGCGACGCGTCGACCGCGTTCAGCAGATATTTGCGGTTCAGCGTGTGGTACTGGTTCGGCGCTTCCGTGAGCCCCCAGAAGAATTTCGTCGACACCACATAGCTCACGCGCGACCACGCCAGTTCCTTCAGCGCCTGGCCCATGATCTCTTCGGATTTGCCGCCGGCGTAGACCTCGGCGTTGTCGAAGAAGTTGACACCCGCGTCGCGCGCTGCCGCTAGCGATTCACGCGCCGCGCGATGATCCACCTGATTGCCATAGGTGACCCACGAGCCGATGGACAGTTCGCTGACTTGCAGGCCCGAACGGCCCAGACGTCGATAATTCATGCATTCCTCCTTGTTGGTGGTGCCACGGGATTGCGCAGAAGGCGTCCAGTTTAAAGAGATATGGCGCGATGTGCGTTTTACCTATGGAGTTCACAGGGTTCATGCACAATAGCAGCGTTGGCCGCAGTGCAGCATCCGCCGGACGGTCTATGCCGTTTGGCCGGCTTCACGACGCTTGCGGCCTGTGTTTTCATTGCTCATCAATCAACTGCATGGAGGTTCTGGATGTCGTCTCTGAACACGAATCTGAATGGCAAGGTTGCTGTGGTCACCGGCGCGGCAAGCGGCATCGGCAAGCAGATCGCGCTGACTCTTTCCGCGGCGGGCGCGGCGGTCGCAATCGCCGACCTGAACCAGGACGGCGCGAACGCGGTCGCTGAACAAATCACCAAAGGCGGTGGCAAGGCAATCGGCGTGGCGATGGACGTCACGAGCGAAGAGGCCGTGAATCAGGGCATTGACAGGATCGCCGCGGAACTCGGGTCGATCGACATTCTCATTTCCAACGCCGGCATCCAGATCGTCAATCCGATCGAAAACTATTCGTTCTCGGACTGGAAGAAGATGCAGGCGATCCACGTGGACGGCGCGTTTCTCACCACCAAGGCCGCGCTCAAGCACATGTACAAGGACGACCGCGGCGGCATCGTGATCTACATGGGCTCGGTCCATTCGCACGAAGCGTCGCCGCTGAAGTCCGCTTATGTGACGGCCAAGCATGCGCTGCTCGGTCTCGCGCGCGTACTGGCCAAGGAAGGCGCGAAGCACAACGTGCGCTCGCATGTGGTGTGTCCGGGTTTCGTGCGTACGCCGCTCGTCGACAAGCAGATTCCCGAGCAATCCAGGGAACTCGGCATCAGTGAAGAAGAGGTCGTCAAGCGCGTGATGCTGGGCGGCACGGTCGACGGCATTTTCACCACGGTCGAAGACGTCGCGCAAACGGTGCTGTTCCTGTCCACCTTCCCGACGGCGGCACTGACCGGCCAGTCCTTCATTGTGAGCCACGGCTGGTATATGCAATAAGGAGGTGCCCATGGGGCAACGCAATCTCAAGCGGGCGCGCGTCGGTGCGCCCGGCGACGGGGAAGGCGAGGGCGCCGGCCCGGCGTCCGCCGCGCGACCCGGCCGGCACGTCCATTTGCCCAACTACGAGACCGTCGCGCTGATGCTGCAGGGCGGCGGTGCGCTAGGCGCGTATCAGGCCGGTGTCTTTCAGGGGCTCTACGAAGCCGGCATCGAGCCGAACTGGCTGGCGGGCATTTCGATTGGCGCATTGAACACGGCCATCATCGCCGGCAATCCGCCTGGCAAGCGCGTGGAGCGCTTGCTGCAGTTCTGGGAGACGATTTGTCAACCGGCGTTCGGGCCGCCGTTGCCGGCGTTCATCGAGCACGCGCTTTTCAATTCCGGCGAGGCTCTGCGCAAAGCCTTCACGGCAACTCAGGCGATGAGCGCGATCGTCGAGGGGCAAAAGGGCTTTTTCGTGCCGCGTTTTCCGCCCCCATTGCCCACGGTGTCCGGGCCACCGCAAACGGCCAGCTACTACGACACCGCGCCGCTGAAGGCAACCCTCGAAGCGCTCT
Source organism: Paraburkholderia sediminicola (assembly GCF_046026895.1). Lineage (GTDB taxonomy): Bacteria > Pseudomonadota > Gammaproteobacteria > Burkholderiales > Burkholderiaceae > Paraburkholderia > Paraburkholderia sediminicola_C. Next base: position 28,682 of record NZ_JAQQEU010000065.1, on the reverse strand, counting down.
GCGATTTCGACCGCATCAATTCGGGTGAAATGCGCGTGTCGGTGGGCGCGGTCAATTGCGGCACGGGCAATTTTGCGTACTTCGACAACACGCACACCACGCTGAGGCCCGAGCACTTCATGGCGTCGGGCGCATTGCCGCCAGGCTTTGCGGCGGTCGAAATCGACGGCCAGTACTATTGGGACGGCGGTTTGATGTCGAATACGCCGCTCTACGAGGTGATTCAGTCCACGCCGCGTCGCGACACGCTCGCGTTCCAGGTCGATCTGTGGAGCGCGATCGGACCGGTGCCGGACAACCTCACCGACGTTCAGGGGCGCATGAAAGACATCCAGTATTCAAGCCGCACGCGACTCGTGACCGACATGCTGCAACGCTCGCAGCGCTTCCGTCACGTGCTGCGCGAGGTGCTGGAGCGCGTGCCGTCCGACCAGCGTGAAGACCCATGTTGCAAGCTGGCGGAAGAGCTCGCGTGTTCGAAGCGCTACAACGTGATCCATCTGATCTACCGGCACAAGGAGTACGAAGGGCACTACAAGGATTTTCAGTTCGGCCTGTCGACCATGCGCGAGCACTGGCAAAGCGGTCTGGACGACATTCGCCATTCGCTCGAACAGCCCGACTGGCTCGACATGCCCGATAACGATGCGGGTTTCGTCACGCACGACATCCATCGCGATTCGCGCTGAAGTACTGCAGTGGCGGCAAAATGAAAAACGGCGCCCTTTCTGAAAGGGCGCCGTTCTCGTTCTAACAGCAGTTGCAGCAGACGGAGCGCGCGGCGAACTCCCGCGCTCCGCAACGCATTACTTCAACACGTGAGCGATCGCGTTAGCCACCACGTCGAGGTTGCGCGTGTTCAGCGCAGCCACGCAGATGCGGCCGGTACTCACGGCGTAGATGCCGAACTCTTCGCGCAGACGGTCCACTTGCGGCGCCGCCAGGCCCGAGTACGAGAACATGCCGCGCTGTGCATTCACGAAGCTGAAGTCGCGATCCACGCCGCTTGCCTTCAGGCGTTCGACCAGACCGTTGCGCATTGCGCGGATACGGTCGCGCATTTCGGCCAGTTCCGCTTCCCACGTGGCGCGCAGTTCGGGCGATGCGAGCACCGCTGCGACCACCGCGCCACCGTGTGTCGGCGGGTTCGAGTAGTTCGTGCGGATCACGCGCTTCAGTTGCGACAGCACGCGTGCGGCTTCTTCCTTGCTTGCGGTGATGATCGACAGCGCGCCGACGCGCTCGCCGTACAGCGAGAACGACTTCGAGAACGACGAAGAGACGAACACGTTCAGTTCCGATGCCGCGAACAGTCGCACGGCAGCCGCGTCCGCTTCGATGTTGTCGCCGAAGCCCTGGTAGGCGATGTCGAGGAACGGCACCAGATTGCGCGCCTTGACGACTTCGACCACCTGCCTCCATTGATCGACAGTCAGGTCGACGCCGGTCGGGTTATGGCAGCAAGCGTGCAGCACGACGACCGTGCCTGCGGCATAGTTGTTCAGGGCGCTCAGCATGCCTTCGAAATTCACGCCATGCGTGTGCGCGTCGTAATACGTGTACGACTCGACGTCGAAGCCTGCGCCTTCGAACAGCGCGCGGTGATTTTCCCAGCTCGGGTCGCTGATCGCGACCTTGCCGGTCGGGTTCAGACGCTTCAGGAAGTCCGCGCCGATTTTCAGCGCGCCCGTGCCGCCCAGTGCCTGCGCCGTGACGACGCGGCCCGCTGCGATCAGCGGCGAGTCGTTGCCGAGCAGCAGCTTCTGCACGGCGGCATCGTAAGCGGCAATGCCTTCGATCGGCAGATAGCCGCGCGGCAGCGCGGCTGCGATGCGGGCCTGTTCAGCTTCGCGCACGGCGCGCAGCAGCGGAATCTTGCCTTCTTCGTTGAAGTACACGCCAACGCCCAGGTTGACCTTGGTGGCGCGCGTATCGGCGTTGAAAGCTTCGTTCAGGCCCAGAATCGGGTCGCGGGGAGCAAGTTCGACGGCGGAGAACAGAGACATGGTGGGTGGGCAGCAGTTGTGAAAAGAAGGCGGCTCCGAACGCGGGCGGCCCAGCCCGAAGCGTTTGATGCAAAACACGCACAAACACGAACGGGCAGCGAACAGCGGCGAGCGAGCGCAACTTCGCATTGTAACGAATCCGCAGGTGTTTTTTGGACCAGAAGGCCGACGGCAGGGAATTATTTGCTTGAAAAAAAGGCACCCCGACGCCACCTGCCAGTAACGGATTGGGGCCGGCAACCTGGCGAAGGCCGCCGGCCGGCTCCGGGCGGAGGGCGCGCGTATTCATCAACGCGCTCTGATTGCGAGTCCGGAAAGCCCGCCTCGTTCCTGCAAAGGGCTATAACGTTACGCGCACATTGCGCCCCATGATGCCCGGCGAACCGGCCCGCCGCCCGGCCCGAGGCGCCCAAACCCCGCGCAGACCCGCTCGATCCGCGTTTCCCGCAACCCGTTAGAATGGTCCTTTGCCCAAGGCCCGATGCCGTCCCCATGTCCGAACAACATCTGACTGAAGCCGAAGATACGCTCGACGAATCCAAGTTCGTCACGTTCGAAGGCTCGCCGTTCCAGCTCTATCAGCCGTATCCGCCCGCCGGCGACCAGCCGACGGCGATCGACACGCTCGTCGAAGGCGTCGAGGACGGTCTCGCGTTCCAGACGCTGCTCGGCGTGACCGGCTCCGGCAAGACCTTCACGATGGCGAACACGATCGCGCGGCTCGGCCGCCCGGCTATCGTGTTCGCGCCGAACAAGACGCTCGCCGCGCAGCTTTATTCGGAATTCCGCGAGTTCTTCCCGCGCAATGCGGTCGAGTACTTCGTCTCGTACTACGACTACTACCAGCCGGAAGCGTATGTGCCGCAGCGCGACCTGTTCATCGAGAAGGACTCGTCGATCAACGAGCACATCGAGCAGATGCGGCTGTCGGCCACCAAGAGTCTGATGGAGCGGCGCGACGTGGTGATCGTGGCGACGGTGTCCGCGATCTACGGTATCGGCAATCCGTCCGAATATCACCGGATGATTCTCACGCTGCGCACCGGCGACAGGCTAGGCCAGCGCGACGTCATCGCGCGGCTGATCGCGATGCAGTACAACCGCAACGAGGCCGACTTCCAGCGCGGCTCATTCCGCGTACGCGGCGACACGATCGATATCTTCCCGGCCGAGCACGCCGAAATGGCGGTGCGCGTCGAATTGTTCGACGACGAGGTCGACACGCTGCAGCTGTTCGATCCGCTCACCGGCCGCGTGCGGCAGAAGATTCCGCGTTTCACCGTGTATCCGTCGTCGCACTACGTGACACCGCGCGATACCGTGATTCGGGCGGTCGAAACGATCAAGAGCGAATTGCGCGAGCGGCTCGAATTCTTTTATAGCGACGGCAAGCTCGTCGAAGCGCAACGGCTCGAACAGCGCACCCGCTTCGACCTGGAAATGCTGCAGGAGCTCGGCTTCTGCAAGGGCATCGAAAACTACTCGCGGCACTTCTCCGGCGCGGCGCCGGGCGAGCCGCCGCCGACCCTGGTCGACTACCTGCCGCCGGACGCGATCATGATGCTCGACGAATCGCACGTGCTGATCGGCCAGTTGAACGGCATGTACAACGGCGACCGGGCGCGTAAGGAAAATCTGGTCGACTACGGTTTCCGTCTGCCGTCGGCGCTCGACAACCGGCCGCTCAAGTTCAACGAGTTCGAACGCAAGATGCGTCAAGTCGTGTTCGTGTCCGCGACGCCGGCGGACTACGAAAAGAAGACTGCCGGGCAGGTGGCCGAGCAGCTGGTGCGCCCGACCGGGCTCGTCGATCCGCAGATCGAGGTGCGGCCGGCGCGCAGCCAGGTCGACGACATACTCGGCGAGATCAATGAACGCGTGAAGGTGGGCGACCGCGTGCTGGTCACCGTGCTGACCAAGCGGATGGCCGAACAGCTGACCGAGTTTCTGGCCGACCACGGCGTCAAGGTGCGCTATCTGCATAGCGACATCGACACGGTGGAGCGGGTCGAGATCATCCGGGATCTGCGGCTGGGCACCTTCGACGTGCTGGTCGGCATCAACCTTTTGCGCGAGGGGCTGGATATCCCGGAAGTGTCGCTGGTCGCGATTCTCGACGCAGACAAGGAAGGCTTTCTGCGCGCCGAGCGCTCGCTGATCCAGACCATCGGCCGGGCGGCGCGCAACGTGAACGGCAAGGCGATTCTGTACGCGGACAAAGTGACGGACTCGATGCGCCGCGCGATCGACGAAACCGAGCGGCGGCGCGCCAAGCAGATCGCCTTCAATCTCGCGAACGGCATCACGCCGCGCGGCGTGGTCAAGCGTATTCGCGACATCATCGACGGCGTGTACAACGTCGACGACGCGCGCGCCGAACTGAAGGAGCAGCAAGCGCGCGCGAAATTCGAGGACATGTCGGAAAAGCAGCTCTCCAAGGAACTCAAGCGCCTCGAAAAGCAGATGATGGAGCACGCGAAGAATCTCGAATTCGAGAAGGCCGCGCAGACCCGCGACCAGTTGGCGCTGCTGCGCCAGCGCGTGTTCGGCGCGAATGTCGGCGATCACGTTTCCGGCGTCGATTAAAGCCTCCCGTCCCCCGCGGCGCGGCAATGCGCCGCGCTCTTTTCAATTGACGCGCACCAGGTCGCCGCGCGGCTCCCCGTGAGCCGCCCGACCGCTCACACGCACTTTCCTTAAAACCGCCTTAAGACCCTGTTGCCACAAGGCTTTGCGTGCGTGCGGATTTGTTTCCCTTCGCGATCGATGATAAACTCCGCTCAAATTGAGAATGGTTCGCATTTAAGGTTCGCGCAGCCAAATGACGCCCGGTCGATCGCCTTGCAGCAGGCGACGGGGCGCTCGCCTCGGCATGTGCCACGCACCGTTCCAATGGATTCGATTCCAGTCTGATAAAAACAAGGAGTTTCAATGCGGATTTCTTCTTTTGTCCGTGGCGGCGCCGCAGCGGTGGCCGCCGTGGCGGCTCTTTCGGCGGCGGCTGCGGAATACCCGATCGGCAAGCAGCACATTCAGAGCGGCATGGAAATCGGCGCGGTCTACCTGCAACCGATCACGATGGAACCGGAAGGCATGATGCGCAAGGCGTCGGATTCCGACGTCCACCTCGAAGCCGACATCCACTCGGTCAAAAACAATCCGACGGGGTTCGCCGAGGGCGACTGGATGCCGTATCTGCAGGTGCATTATGAGCTGACGAAAGCCGGCTCGAACCAGCCGCAGAAGGGCGACCTGATGGCGATGGTCGCCAACGACGGCCCGCACTACGGCGACAACGTCAAGCTGCAAGGGCCGGGCAAATATCACCTGAAGCTGATCGTCGAACCGCCGATGCAGACGGGCCATATGGCTTTCGGCCGTCACGTCGACAAGGAAACCGGCGTGGGTCCGTGGTTCAAGCCAGTCACGATCGAATACGACTTCACCTTCGCCGGTATCGGCAAGAAGGGCGGCTACTGATCGGCCGGTTGCCGCCTCTCACGCGGCGCAGTCACGCCTGAATGAACGCGTGGCCGCATCGCGCCGCAGGGGCGAACGAGTATGTGCAGCAGGCGGCGCGCGGACGATCGAGGTCGGCGCGCTGCGTTTTCCGGAAAGGCTAATGAGAATTAACCGAAAGATCGCGATGTTTGCCGCCACGGCGTTGCTCGCGGGCGCGGCCCACGCTGCCGACCTGCCGACCTTCAAGCTGGAAATGAACGACGGCAAGCTGAACCCGGCGCGCATCGAAGTGCCGGCCGGGCAGCGGATCAAGATCGAAGTGCGCAACACCGGCAAAGGCGCGGCCGAATTCGAAAGCGTGCAGTTGCGCAAAGAGAAGGTGCTGGCGCCGGGCGCGGATTCGTTCGTCGTGATTGCTCCGCTGGAGCCGGGCGAATACAAGTTCTTCGACGATTTCCATCAGCAGGCGCAGGGCGTGATCGTCGCGAAGTGACGGCCTCGAAGTCATGGCCTGACATGCGGGCGCGCTGTCAACGAGCGCTGCATTCGCTCAGGCCGTCAGGCAGCGGAAGTATTGAAGGGAGAGCTTGAATGGGTCAGATTCTGTTCATCGTGTGGCGGGAGAGTGTCGAAGCCTTGCTGGTCGTCGGCATCCTGTACGCGTGGTTGAAAAATGGCGACGACGATGCGCGCCGTGGCTTGCCGTACCTGTGGGGCGGCGTCGCCGCCGGTGTGATCGCGGCGGTGGCGCTCGGCGCGGCGCTGGTCGGTTTCACCGAAGTGCTCTCCGGTGACGCGCAGGACTATTTCCAGACCGCGATGGTGCTGGTCGCCTGCGTGCTGATCGTGCAGATGGTCCTGTGGATGAAACAGCACGGCCGGTCCCTGAAGCGCGACATGGAGCACTCGCTGGCAAAGAGCCAGCGCGACTCGAACTGGTGGGGCGTCGCATTGCTGGTGGCGCTCGCGATCGCGCGTGAAGGCAGCGAAACGGTGATCTTCCTGTACGGCCTCGGCTTCGGCCAGTCGGGCCACGTGGACGGCAGCCAGATGCTCGCGGTCGTGATTGGCCTCGCTCTCGCGTTCCTGACCTTCTACCTGCTACAACTGGGCGGCAAGATCTTCTCGTGGCGGCTGTTTTTCCGCGTCACCGAAATCATGCTGTTGTTCCTTGGCGCGGGCCTGTTCCAAACCGGCGTCGACAAGCTGATCGACAAGGAAATCCTGCCGACGCTCGTCGACCAGCTGTGGAATTCGTCGGCGCTCCTCGATGACTCGAGCACCTTCGGCTCGCTGGTCGCGACGCTCACCGGCTATCGCGCTCATCCTGCGCTGATGAATCTGATCGCTTACGCGGTGTATTGGGCGGTCGTCTATCTGCTGCTGCGCCGCGCGAATCGCAAGCCCGCGCATCAAGCGGCAGGGCGCGCAGCATGAGCACCGTGATGACCCGCCCGGGACGCCTCGCGGCGGCCGGGCAGTGGATGCAGCGTCATGGCGCCGTGATCCGCGGCATCCAGTGGGTCGTGGTGGCGGTGTACGCGTTTCTGATCATCGTGCCGGCGGTGATGCCGCTGCCGGACGATGCCGCGCATCTGTGGAACAACCTGACGCTCGCCGCGCAGTTCGTGTTCTGGGGCATCTGGTGGCCGTTCGTGTTGCTGTCGATGGTGATGCTCGGCCGCGTCTGGTGCGGCGTGCTGTGTCCGGAAGGCGCGCTCGCCGAATTCGCCAGCAAGTTCGGCCGCGGCTGGGCGATTCCGCGCTGGATGCGCTGGGGCGGCTGGCCATTCGTCGCGTTCGGCATCACGACCATCTATGGCCAGATGGTGAGCGTCTATCAGTATCCGAAAGCCGTGTTGCTGGTGCTCGGCGGCTCGACCTTCGCGGCGATCATCATCGGCTTGCTATACGGACGGGAGAAGCGCGTCTGGTGCAAGTACCTGTGCCCCGTCAACGGGGTTTTTTCGCTTCTGGCGCGCCTCGCGCCGTTTCACTACAAAGTCGATGAAGACGCGTGGCGCCGTTCGTACAAGAACGGCGAGCATGGGCATCGCGTGATTCCGATCAATTGCGCGCCGCTCGTGCCGCTGCGCAATATGAAGGGCGCGGCGGACTGCCATATGTGCGGCCGTTGCAGCGGGCACCGCGATGCGATCGCGTTGACGTGGCGTGCGCCGTCGTCGGAAGTGGTGCAGCTCGGCGACAAGAAGGCGAACGCGTGGGATACCGCGTTGATCCTGTACGGCTTGCTCGGCATCGCGATCGGCGCATTCCACTGGACCGCTTCGCGCTGGTTCATCGACCTGAAGATGTTCTTCGCCACGTGGCTGGTCGATCACGACATCACCTGGCCGCTCGACACCAACGCGCCGTGGTTCCTGTTCACGCATTATCCCGAGCAGAACGACGTGTTTTCGTGGCTCGACGGCACCATGGTGATCGGCTACATCCTCGCGACGGCGCTGGTGTACGGCACCACGCTGCTGCTGTTGCTGACGGGCGCGACCCGCATGCTGGGGCGCTTCAGGACGGTGCGGCTGCATCATCTGACGCAGGCGCTGATTCCGATCGCCGGCACGGGCGTGTTCCTGGGGTTGTCGGCCACCACGCTGTCGCTGTTGCGTGCTGAACATGTGCCGCTGTGGTGGGCGTCGGACCTGCGCATCACGATTCTGGTGATTGCGAATCTGTGGAGCGCATGGCTTGCCTGGCTCATCACGCGCCGCTACAGCGAGCGCTTCGTTCAGCGCGGCCTCGCGATGGTGTGGTTCGTCGCGGCGCTGGCCGTGGTCGATAGCGCGTGGTGGCTGATGTTCTGGGGCTGGGCTTCGAAGTAAGTCAGAACGCTTTTTCGGCGTGCCCCGCTGTTGAAACACCTGGGCGCCGCACAAACAGAAAGCCGTGGTGATGTATCGACATCCCACGGCTTTTCCATTTTCTTCATCAGCGATCCACGAGGTTTCGTGCATCCGCGTCGGGTGAGAACCAAAAAAGCGGCCTGGCTGGCTGCGACGGCTGGCTTGGTGTCTGCACGAAGGGGTCTAGTTCTCACGTGCAAGCCGTCGTGGCTGGCTAATGCCCAACACCTCTCGAGGAGGTGGTCCCCACAATACCCGGTACTGCTATTCGTTCTTACTTCGTCAGGATCAGCTTGCCCAAGCGCGTTGCCCGCAACTGGTAGGTTTCGCCGTTATGCACGATGCTGACGTGGCTATGTCCCTGCAGCAAGGCGTCGCTGCGCACGACCCGCTCCGACGTCTCGCCCGAACCGTTGACGCGCTCCGCGGCTGGCTTTGCGCTGGTGCTCGCCGTCGACGACGACTTCGGACGGCTGGTCAGCGCGGCCGCCGGGCGGCGCAGGCTAAGTGTGGAAGGGCGGCTGAGATCGGTCATTGGTTTTAGGTGTTCGTCGATTCAATGGATTAATTCTAAATGATAACTATTCCTATTTACAAGGAAGGGAAATTCATCGGATTCGACTTCTGATAGGTGAGGGGCTTGCCACTGGAGAGCCGGGCAGCGGGGTCGCGGCTTGCACGGCCGTCCTGGCCGGCGGCGCAGCAACGCAAAGCCGGCGGCGTGGGCCGAGCGCCCGCGCGGGATTCAATGCAGCGAACCGGGCTCCTGCTTCGTCTGCACGAATTGGCGGATCATGCGGACCGTGTCGATATCGTTCTCCCGATACGCCGACTTGACGATTTCCTGCGTCTGCACCGCGTCCTGATCGGTAGAGACAGGCAGCGTGGTCGCATACTCGAAGCGCAGGAACAGCTGCAACTCGTCGGGCTGCTCGATGGTCATCGTCAGCGAGCCGCCGACGTGGTCCGCGGTTGGCAGGATGTCGTAGCGCACGCTCTGGCTTTCCTGCAGCGTCACGCGATCGCGCACGGTGGCCTGGCCATAGTGCAGCTCCCGTTCCAGGACATTGCCTTCGCGCGAAAGAATCGTGCAGCTGTCGAGCCCCATCACGAATAGTTGCGGCTGTTCGGCGCGCAGCACGAGCCCCTCCCACAACTGGTCGCGGGTCATCGCGTCGACAAAGGGATTCAACGGGTCGTTGATCTGGATAAGGTGTTCGAAATTCAAGACGCCAGCTTCCTATGAAAGCGTTGCAATACGCGCGGGCCTGTCGGCTGGGCGCGCGCTTCAGGCGATCGCCGCGTTACGCGGCGGCGAGGCCGGTTCGGATCGTGATCGAATGCGTGAGGATCTTGTGGACCGGGCATGCATTGGCAATTTGCAAGAGCCGTTCCCGCTGTTCGTCGGACAGATCGCCCAGGAGCACGATTTTGCGGTCGATGGTCGAGCCCGCGTCGCCGGTTTCGAGTGCGAGCGTCACATGCACATCCGTGAGCGGCCAGTCCTTGCGCTGGGCGTACATTTTCAGCGTGATCGACGTGCAGGCGCCGAGACTCGACAGCAGGAGCGAAACGGGTGTCGGGCCGCGATCGCCGCCGCCGATCGACTCCGGTTCGTCGGCCAGCCATGTGTGCTTGCCGTCGTCGAAAAGGACCTGAAAATTAGTCGAACCGATATGGGCGGTGACGGTGGGTTCTGCCATGCGCGCTCCTGAACAGGACGGAAAAACGCCGCGCGTCACGGTTCATCGTGATGAAACGGTGTGGCGCGGCATGAGCCGCTATTGTGAACGAAATTACCCGCCTTCGCGCCTGCGGCGGATGCGGGTCTAGGGTGAAAACAGTGGGAGTGCCGCCGGCAGCCGGTTCGCGCCGGCTGCCGGCGCGGTTGAGCTAATGCGGGCAATCCACCCACCGCAAACCGCGTCACCTGCCGCGTCGGCCATTCAGTGCGTGATTGCGCCCATGCGCCCGGCCTGAAAGTCGATGACAGCCTGGCGGATCTCGTCTTCGGTGTTCATCACGAACGGGCCGTAGCGCACTACGGGCTCCTTCAGCGGTACGCCGCCCAGCAATAGCACGTCGAGCGGTTCTTCGCCGGCGGCAAGCGTGACCGCGTCGCCATCGTTCTGGAATACGACCATCTTCTGCGCGCCGATTTCCTGACGCGCTTCGCCTTCGCCATAGAAGCCCTTGCCCGACAAGCCGTAGGCGAACACGCGATAGTCGGCCGGTACCGGCTGACGGATCGTCGCGCCCGGTTGCAGCGAGAAATGCTGATACAGGATCGGCGTGCGCGTTTCGATCGCGGCCTTCACGCCGAGCGCTTCGCCGGCGATCACCTTGACGCGCACCTTGCCGTCCCCGGACACAGCAACCGGAATACTCGACGACGGTATTTCCTGGTAGCGCGGCGCAATCATCTTGTCGCGACGTGGCAAATTCACCCACAGTTGCAGACCGTGCACGCGTCCGCCGGTACGCACGAACGAGGGGTCCGGCATTTCGCTATGCACGACGCCCGCGCCGGCGGTCATCCATTGCACGTCGCCTGCATGCAGGGTGCCGGAATGGCCCGCCGAATCCTTGTGGCCGAACTGGCCTTCCAGCACATAGGTGACTGTCTCGAAGCCGCGATGCGGATGGTCGGGCGCGCCTTTGGCCTCGCCCGGCGCGTAGTCGATCGGGCCCATTTCGTCGAGCAGCAGGAACGGATCGAAGTCCATCAGCATTCGGGTGGGAAACGGGCGGTTGACGATAAAGCCGCCGCCTTCGGTCGTGCGAACGGCGGGGAACGTGCGTTCGATCGTGCGTGTCGTGCTCATCAATATCACCTTGAAAAATGGGGAATAGCGTCATTTTTGAAACATGGAGCTATTATAGGGACCGTTTTTCGAGGTGCCAGCCGCCGTCACGCAATGGATTGTTCTATTACTGGAACGATGAGATGAAGATCGATTCACACAACCTGAATGACCTGATGTACTTTTCTCAGGTCGTCGAACATGGCGGTTTTTCCGCCGCCGAGCGGGTGCTGGGCATCTCCAAGTCGCGCTTGTCGCGCCGCCTGACCGAACTGGAAGCGTCGCTGGGCGTGCGTCTGCTGCAAAGGTCCACGCGCAAGCTCGCGCTGACCGAAGCCGGCCAGCTGTTCTACCAGCATTGCCAGGCGATGCTCGGCGAGGCGCAGGCGGCGGTCAACGTGGTGCAGCAACTGCGCTCGTCGCCGCGCGGCACCGTGCGCGTCAGCGTGCCGGTCACGATCTCGCAGACCATCCTGTCGACGATCCTGCCGGAGTTCATGCATCGCTACCCCGAGGTGCGGGTCGTGATGCGCGTGACCAACCGCGTGGTCGATCTGTTCGAAGATTCGATCGACGTCGCGCTGCGCGTGCGCTCCGAGCCGCCGGAAAACGCCAATATCGTCGTGCGGCCGCTGTGGCGCACGCAGCAGATGCTGGTGGGGGCGCCGAGCCTGTTGCAGCAGAATGCGCCGCCGCTGCTGCCAACCGATCTGAGCCGCTTCGAAACGCTCGACGTGCCGACCGGCGACGGCCGCCATGTCTTCAACCTGATCTCGCCCGACGGCACGCGGCACGCGCATGAGCACGAGCCGCGGCTCGTCACCGCCGATCTGATGACGATTCGCGAGGCCGTGCTTGCCGGGGTCGGCATCGCCGCGCTGCCGGAGATGATGTATGGCGCCGCGCTGCGTGCGGGGCAATTGTCGCCGGTGATGCCGGGCTGGACCTTGCCGACGCCGCAACTGTATGCGGTCTTCGTATCGCGCAAGGGGATGGTGCCGGCCGTGCGCGCGTTCGTCGACTATCTGGTCGAGATGCTCGATGCGGACGACGGCAAGCATATTACGGGCGAGTGTCCCATCCGCGAGGATATCGCCACGGTGCAAGCGTCGCTCGCGGTTGCGTCATAGCAGGCTCACGTGCTGCTGCATCGCTTTTAGCATTTAAGCACGGCTTGTCATGAGTACTTTCAATGGCGGTTTGCTTGAATGCGCGCGCTGGCGGGCTTATAGTGAAATCCCTTCGCTAAGGAGTCTCTTATGCGGAAACTCATGGCCGCTATCATAGCGGGCCTGATAGGGCTGACCGCGCTGTCCGTGTCGATCACGGCTGTCGCATGCGGAGACACGAGCAATCAATCATCGAACGATGGCAAATGAACCCGCCGCCCGAAGGCGCCGTGTGCGCACAAAAAAAGGCCTTCATCTGACGATGAAGGCCTTTTACTTTTAGCCCTTGTTTCAAGGGATTTTGTGCGCTTTTCGGCAGGCGCTGCTTAATGCGCCGCGCTTTTGCATGCCGCGTTACCTCGTCTTGGGCTGCGTGACGAAGCCGATCTTCGTGAGGCCGCCGGCCTGCGCGGCCGACATCACCTGCGCCACTTTCTCGTACGGCAGCTTGCGGTCCGCATCGAGGTGCAGTTCAGGCTGCGGGCTCGCTTGCGCGGCCTCTGCAATCTTCGCGCTCAACGCTGCTTCGTCGACTTTCTTGTCATCCCACAGCACGTTGCCGTCGACGTCGATCGAAACCGTCACCTGGGCGGGCTTGGTATCTTCCTTCTGACTGCTTGCATGCGGCAGATCGATTTTGACCGCGTGACGAATCACCGGAATCGTCACCATGAAGACGATCAGGAGAACCAACATCACGTCGACGAGCGGCGTCATGTTGATCTCGTTCATCAGGCCGTCGTCATCGTCGCCGGCGAAGGGGCTCATTGCCATCGGAGTGCCTCGTCGATCAGTTCGCGCGGGTTGCGAGACGCAGGCCGTCGCCGCGCCTGGACGACGACAGGCGCGCGCCCGTCACGAAGAATGCGTGCAGGCCATGCGCAAAGCGGCTCAGCTTGGCGACGACCGACTTGTTGGCGCGCGTCAATGCGTTGTAGCCGAGCACCGCGGGGATCGCGACGAACAGGCCGAATGCGGTCATGATCAATGCTTCGCCGACCGGGCCGGCGACCTGGTCGATCGACGACTGGCCGCTCGCGCCGATCGCCAGCAGCGCGTGATAGATGCCCCACACGGTGCCGAACAGACCGACGAACGGCGCCGTGCTGCCGATCGACGCGAGCACTGCGAGGCCGCTCTGCATGCGCGCGACGCTTTCATCCATGGTGTCCTTCAGGCAGCGCGTGACCCAGTCCGACACGTCCATGCGGTCATGCAGATGCGGTTGCGTCTGGTGATGGTGATCGGCCGCTTCCTGGCCCGACAGCGCGAGCGCGAGGAACGGATTGTCGTGCGGGGTCGACGAGCCGGCGCCGAGTTTCTTGACGCCTTCGGCGAGATCGTCCGAATGCCAGAACGCCTGCTCGGCGTTCTTCGTGAGACGCTTCAGGCGCATCACGTTCCAGCCCTTGATGACGATCACGCTCCACGACATCACCGACATGATCAACAAGGCGAGCGCGATACCGCGCGTCACGAAATCCCCTTGCGCCCACACGTGCGCCAATCCGTAGTTTTGCATTGCAATTCCTTGTTATTTGAAATCTGCCTCAATCGGTCAGATTGAAGTCGAAAGGCTGGGCGTATGCGGCCCGAACCGGCTGGCCGTTCTCGAGATAGGGCTTGCAGGCGCTTGCACGCACCGCGGCGAGCGCGGCGTCGTCAAGGCGGCTGAAGCCGCTGCTTTTTTTCAATTCGATGCGCTCGAGCTTGCCGCTCAAGCTGACCACGAACTTCACATAGGCGGTGCCGGTTTCGCCGCGCCGCCTCGACAGCGACGGGTAGTCGGGTTTGGCGATGTTGCACTCGACGTGCGAAACGTTCTTCGGCGCGCTGATTTCCATCGTCTCGCGACCGATCGCGGGCGCGGCCGCAGCGGGCGGCGCCGCTGGTGCGGCCGCAGCGGGCGGCGTGGGATCAGGCGCCGCGACCGGCGTCGGCGACGGCGCGGCCGCCTGCGGCAATGGCGCAGGGGTCGGCTTGGGAACCGGTGTCGGCTTCGGCTGGACTTTCGGCTTCGTGTGGACCGGCGGCGTCGGCTTGGGCGGCGGCGCGATGGATTGCAGGGCGACGGGCGCGGCAAGCGGCGCCGGCGGCAGCAACTGCGCGGTCATCACGTGCGATTCGAGCGTGGCCTGCACGGGTTCGTGACGCAGCGTCATGATCACGGCAAGCGCGGCAACGTGCAGCGCCGCTACTACGGCGGTCGCGGTCATCACGCGGGAATTCGTACGAGGGGGCGAAGCCGGCACGATGCCGGCTGAAACGGTAGGCAAGGCCGGCATATTAGCGCGGCGGCGCGCTGTCGAGGCAGCGCGTCGGACAAGACATCGTCATGTTCGGAAGATCAGCAGGGAAATGAACACAGTAGTCACGAAACCAATCAGCAATTCCATCTCGAACTCCCTTTGACAGTTGAGCGGGTAGCTGGCTGGTACGAATACTGGCTTGCTGACGGCAGTGGGATAACGCGTGAGGCAGCGTGAAACGGCGGGGCGCGGCGCCCCGAGGCACGGCTCGCGCCGCGCCGTGAAAGCAGACCTCAGGCGGCCTTGCGTTCGTAGAAAGTCAGCGGGATGGCCTGCGTGTGATGCTCGACGACGCCGCAGCGGCTTGCGCACACGCCGCTTTGCATCATGACCTCACGCACGGATTCTTCGCACTTGCCGCAGCATGAGGCGACGCCGAGTTCAAACTGAAGCTCGTCGAACGAGTCGATGCCATCCGCGATGGAGGAACGGATCGTGCGGTCAGAAACAGATTTGCAGACACAGACAATCATGGCAGGCGTCATAGATAACGTTAATGCGAATTATTATCATTTTGTTTGGGTCGTTTGGCAAGCGTCCTGCAGGGTTTTTTGTAACAAAACCAGACTCTTAGAAGGGTTTCGTCTAAGGGATAGGCCGGCGCATGCGGCCGGCACGGGCTCGAAATCTTGGAGAATGCGCAAAAACGCGTCAGCTTGCGGGCCAGAACGGCGCCGCTGCGCATTTTATGCGGCTTGGGGATCCGATCCCGCGGTGCGCGGGGACACGATCCGCACTCGCTCGACGGCCGCTTCGACGTGCAGCAGCGTTGCCGCAAGCTGCTGCTGATGGGTGCCGTCGCCGGTTGAATAAAAACGGGGCGCAACCGTGTTCGCGCTGTCCGGGACGGCGCGCAGCCCGTGCTGGTCCAGCACGCGCTCCAGTTGACGCGCAATGGCCACACTCGTGTCGATCAGACTCAGCCGGTCGCCGACGATGTCGCGGATCGCCGCATCGAGAAACGGGTAGTGGGTGCAACCGAGCACCAGCGTGTCGGCGCCCGCGTCGAGCATGGGCTGCAGGTAGCCGTGCAGCAGTGCGCGCAATTCGGCCGAGCCGACATCGCAGCGCTCGACGGCCTGCACGAGACCGTGGCCTGGCTGGCACAGAAAGCGGCAGTCGGCGGCGTAGCGTTCGAGTAGCGCCTGAAAGCGGGCGCTGCGCAAGGTCACCTGGGTGGCGAGCACGCCGGCCACCCGCGTTTTGGACTGCAGCGCGGCAGGTTTGACGCCGGGCTCGACGCCCACTAGCGGAATGGGCAGCTTTTCGCGCACCAGCGCGATGGATTGCGCGGTCGCCGTGTTGCAGGCGACCACCAGCGCCTTCGCCCCTTGCTTGACCAGCCATTCGCCGATGGCAAGCGTGCGGTCGGCGATGAAGTCGTCGTCGCGCTCGCCGTAGGGGGCGTAAAGCGAGTCGGCGACATACAGGATCGCTTCGTCGGGCAGTTGCGCCCGCACCGCTCTTAACACCGACAACCCGCCCAGACCCGAATCGAAAATGCCGACCGGCGCACACGAAGCGGCGCCGGGGGTGAATGTCCGGACAGTCGGAGACGGTGCATGTGCAGGCATAGGCGAAGAGGGCGCAAGAGGGGCACGCGCGGCGCGCCAATCAAGGGAAACCCGGGAAAACGGGAAAGTGCGCAAGTATATCGCCCGCGCGGGTCAGGTCGTCGCGGATGCCAGGGCATCCGGGCGAGCCCATGTGCGTGCGGGCCGCTTCAGCGTCAGGCGATCAGGACTCGACGTCGCCCATTGCCGTTTGCTGATAGTTCTGGATGCCGACCTTGTCGATCAGGTCGAGCTGGGTTTCGAGCCAGTCGATGTGTTCTTCCGTGTCGTCGAGAATCTTCACGAAGATCTCGCGGGAGATGAAATCGCGGACTGATTCGCAATAGACGATTGCTTCTTTGCAGGTGTTCTGCGAAATCTGTTCGAGCTTCAAATCGCATTCGAGGATTTCTTTGGTTTCCTCGCCGATCAACAGCTTGTGCAGGTCTTGCAGATTCGGCAGGCCGTCGAGCATGAAAATGCGTTCGATCAGCCAGTCGGCATGTTTCATTTCACCGATCGACTCGTCGTATTCATGCTTGCCGAGCTTATCGAGACCCCAGTGCTTGTACATCCGCGCGTGCAGGAAGTACTGGTTGATGGCGGTCAGCTCGTTTTTGAGTTGCGAGTTCAGATACTCGATAACTTTCTTGTCGCCTTGCATGGCATTTCCTTAGGGGAGACCTTGATTTTTCAACAACAATAAACGCCATACCTGAAAAAGCCAAGGACTCAGAAGCAACTTTCGGCATTGTTTCAGGTATCGCGCACCGTGCCGCCTGCAGCAATAAAAAAGCCGGGTTCTCATGCCCCGGCTTTTCGACTCACATGACAGACGCTAATTGCGAATCATTAAACCGTCGCAACTGGAATCTTGCCGATTTTTGCTTGCCATTCCTTCGGGCCAGTCTGGTGCACGGACGTGCCGGTCGAGTCGACCGCGACCGTCACCGGCATGTCCTGCACGTCGAACTCGTAGATCGCTTCCATGCCGAGGTCTTCGAACGCGAGCACCTTCGCGCTGCGAATCGCCTTCGACACAAGATAGGCGGCGCCCCCGACGGCCATCAGATAGGCGGCCCTGTGCTTCTTGATCGCCTCGATCGCAACCGGTCCGCGCTCGGCCTTGCCGATCATCGAGATCAGACCGGTTTGCGACAGCATCGTCTCGGTGAACTTGTCCATGCGCGTCGCGGTGGTCGGGCCTGCCGGGCCGACGGCTTCGTCGCGCACCGGATCGACCGGGCCGACGTAGTAGATCACGCGGTTGGTGAAGTCGACCGGCAGCTTTTCGCCCTTCGCCAGCATGTCGGCGATGCGCTTGTGCGCGGCGTCGCGTCCCGTCAACATCTTGCCCGACAGCAGCAGCGTCTGGCCCGGCTTCCAACCGGCAACTTCTTCCGGTGTCAGCGTGTTCAGGTCGACACGCTTACTGGTTTCCGTGTTCGGCTCCCACTGCACTTTCGGCCATGCGTCGAGCGATGGCGCTTCGAGCCTGGCGACGCCTGAGCCGTCCAGCGTGAAGTGCGCGTGACGCGTAGCGGCGCAGTTCGGGATGATCGCGATCGGCTTGGACGCGGCGTGCGTCGGCGCGGCCATGATCTTCACGTCGAGCACGGTGGCGAGGCCGCCGAGACCTTGCGCGCCGATACCGAGGGCATTGACCTTCTCGTGCAATTCGACGCGCAGTTCTTCGATCCAGTCCTTCGGGCCGCGTGCGATCACGTCCTGAATGTCGATCGGGTCCATCAGCGATTCCTTCGCCATCACCATCGCTTTTTCGGCGGTGCCGCCGATGCCGATGCCGAGCATGCCCGGCGGGCACCAGCCCGCGCCCATGGTCGGCACGGTCTTCAGAATCCAGTCCACGATCGAATCCGACGGATTGAGCATCGCGAACTTCGACTTGTTCTCCGAGCCGCCGCCCTTGGCCGCGACCTGCACGTCGACCTTGTCGCCCGGCACGATCTCGTAGTGGATCACGGCCGGCGTGTTGTCCTTCGTGTTCTTGCGTGCGCCTTCCGGCGGGCTCACGATCGACGCGCGCAGCACGTTGTCCGGGTTCAGGTAACCGCGGCGCACGCCTTCGTTGATCATCTCGGTGACGCCCATCGTCGCGCCATCCCAACGCACGTCCATGCCGACCTTCACGAACACCGTGACGATGCCGGTGTCCTGGCAGATCGGGCGCTTGCCTTCCGCGCACATGCGGCTGTTGGTGAGAATCTGCGCGATGGCGTCTTTCGCGGCGGGGCTCTGTTCGAGCTCGTAAGCGCGGCCCAAGGCCTGGATGTAGTCGAGCGGATGGTAATAGCTGATGTACTGAAGCGAATCAGCAATGCTCTGAATCAGATCTTCCTGTTTGATGACGGTCATGGCTAGCTCAGTGGGGACAATGGCGCTTGTGGTCGGATCGCAGCGCGGTGCGGTGCGGTGCGGTCAGTCGTGCGCCTTCAGGGGAGTGGAACCTTTGATGGAACCCACGGCGTGCAGCGCCGCGGGCTCTTCGAAATGTTTGGGATGCGTATGCGTGGTGAGGCGGTCGACCAGCGCCATCACCAGCGCCGACACCAGGAACGCCACGTGGATGATGACCTGCCACATGATCGTGTGGGTCGTATTCTGGTCGGGGCTGATGAAGGTCTTCAGCAAGTGGATCGACGAGATGCTGATCAGCGCCATCGACAGTTTGACTTTCAGCACGCCGGCGTTCACGTGGTCGAGCCATTCCGGTTCGTCCGGATGACCTTCGACGCCCAGGCGCGACACGAAGGTTTCATACCCGCCGATGATCACCATGATCAGCAGGTTCGAGATCATCACGACATCGATCAGGCCGAGCACGACCAGCATGATGTTGGTTTCGTCGAGCGTCATCGACGCCGTGACCAGGTGCCAGACTTCCTTGACGAACAGCACCACGTAGACCGCCTGCGCGACGATCAGGCCCAGGTAGAGCGGCAATTGCAGCCAGCGGCTCATGAAGATGATGGCGGGCAGCGGACGCATTGGGCGGCGCTGACGGGCGGAGTCGGGTCGCGGAGCGGACATAGGCAAGAGTCAGATGAAACGCAGGTGATGGAACACGGACTAAACGCGGCGACCCGGGCGGGCTGTGGCGCACGCGGATCGTCTGCGCAAACCCGCGCAAACGAGGCGCAGACGGCGCCATGGACAGCCGGGAGGGCCGCAAACGCTCGCGTCAGGCGCGCTATTGTACAGCGTCGGGTGAATTTGCTGCGGCGCGGCGGGCAGGGCGGCCGCGTGGGGCTGGCGCGGGCGTTGTGAGCGGTTTGCTCAGGACGCCACGGGCGGCACGCTCCTCGTCTTCAGACTGGCGAGCCCGATGCCCACGATCACGCAGGCGAGCGCGAAGCCGTGCGCGAGCGTGGGCCGTTCGCCGAGAAACGTGATGCCGTAGATCGCCGCGGCCACCGGCAGCACCGCGCTGAATACGCCCGCGAGACTGCCGGGCACATGGCGGATGCCCTTCATCCACAGCCAGAACGAAAAGATGCTGGCCGACAGCCCGTACCACAGCACCAGGGTCCAGACGCCGAACGGTACCGTGCGATAGTCGAAGTGCGCGAGCGCACTCGCGCCGAGCGGCAGCATCAGCAGCAGGCCGAACAGGTGTGTGTACGCGCAGATGTCGATGGGCGCCAGCGTTTGCGTGAGGCGGCGCGACAGGATGACGTAGAGCGATTCGCAGCACACCGCGCCGAGCACCATCAGGTTGCCGGTGAACGACGTTGCGCCGCCCGCGTTGTGCTCCACGTGCGCGAGATTGATGACGACCACGCCGACGATCGCCAGCGCGATCGACGCGAGCGCTCGTCCGTTGGGACGCTCCTTGAGGATCAGCCACGCGAGCAGCGCGACGACCGCGGGGATCGTGCTGGTGATCACGCCGGCCGCCACCGCGCTGGTGCGGTGCACGCCGTTGAGCATCAGCAGCGTAAACCCGAAGGTGCCGAATAAGGCCTGCAGAAAGAGGTTGATCCATTCGTCGCGCTTGACGCGGCGCAGCTTGGCCACGCGCAGCAAAGGCCATAGCACCGCCATCGCGATCACGAAGCGCAGCAGCGCGAACAGAGGGACGGGGACGAACTCGACGATCGATTTACCGATTCCGACATTGCTGCCGACCAGCAGCATCGAGGTAATGAGAAGCAGGGAGTAGCGATTCAAGCTGGAATCCGGACGGCTAGTTCAGTTAGCATTGTAAGAGGCCGGGCGAGCCAGCGTAAAGGCGCGAGGCCTGCCGGCAGGGCGCTCGACGCTGCAACGCATGCGCCGCTTTTATCGTATGTGGGTTCGACTACATGAAACTCGCGTAACGAGTAGCATGCGCGCTTGGGGCCGCGTAGGGTTGAGTGCGCCGCATGTGCGTTGGCCGTGCGTCATGGCAACACAGCAGCAAGGCAGCAGCTAAGGGTTTTCGCTGGCAAGCCGATGCGGCTCGCGTAAGTGCCCGGTAAGTTGCAGCGCTTATGTTTAGGCACAAGAGTGGCAGGCCTGTCGCGCGCCCGCATGCTGCGGCGCCACATCGCCGCGCGATGCAAACCCGCGGTCGGCTGCGCGGCGCGCGGGCCGCAAGAATTGGCGACAGCGCTGCGCTTGCCGCGGCGTCCACCGGATAGGGCGCGTCATCGGCGCGCCGGCCGAGATTTTACGTTTCATCTTCACCAAGGGGTTGTCGATGTCTGCGATTGAATCGGTTCTTCAGGAACACCGTGTTTTCCCGCCCTCCGCTGAAGCAGCGGCGGGTGCCGCGATCTCCGGCATGGACGCGTACCACGCTCTCGCCGCCGAAGCGGAGCGCGATTACGAAGGCTTCTGGGGGCGCCTTGCCCGCGAGACGCTGAGCTGGAGCAAGCCCTTTACCAAGGTGCTCGACGAATCGAACGCGCCGTTCTACACGTGGTTCGAAGACGGCCAGCTGAACGCGTCGTATAACAGCATCGACCGCCACGTCGAAGCCGGCAATGGCGAGCGCGTCGCGATCGTGTTCGAAGCCGACGACGGCACCGTCACCAACGTCACCTATCAGGATCTGCTGCAACGCGTGTCGCGCTTCGCGAACGCGTTGAAGAAGCGCGGCGTGAAGAAGGGCGACCGCGTGGTGATCTATATGCCGATGTCGATCGAAGCCATCGTCGCGATGCAGGCTTGCGCGCGGCTTGGCGCCACGCATTCGGTGGTGTTCGGCGGCTTTTCGTCGAAGTCGCTCAACGAGCGGCTGGTGGACGTGGGCGCCGTCGCGCTCGTGACCTCCGACGAACAGATGCGCGGCGGCAAGGCATTGCCGCTGAAGAACATCGCCGACGAAGCGCTCGCGATGGGCGGCTGCGAAGCGGTCAAGAGCGTGATCGTCTATCGGCGCACCGGCGGCAAGGTCGCATGGAACGAAGACCGCGACCTGTGGATGCACGAACTCACGCAGGCCGAATCGGATCAATGCGCGCCCGAGTGGGTCGGCGCCGAGCATCCGCTGTTCATCCTCTACACGTCCGGTTCGACCGGCAAGCCGAAGGGCGTGCAGCACAGCACCGGTGGCTATCTGCTGTGGGCCGCGCAGACCCTGAAGTGGACCTTCGACTGGAAGCCCACCGACGTGTTCTGGTGTACCGCCGACATCGGCTGGATCACCGGCCATAGCTACATCACCTATGGGCCGCTGACGCTCGGCGGCACGCAGGTCGTGTTCGAAGGCGTGCCGACTTACCCGAACGCCGGGCGCTTCTGGGAGATGATCGCGAAGCACAAGGTGTCGCTCTTCTACACGGCGCCCACGGCGATCCGCTCGCTGATCAAGGCCGCCGACGCCGACCAGAAAGTGCATCCGAAGAGCTACGATCTGTCGACGCTGCGCATCATCGGCACGGTCGGCGAGCCGATCAATCCGGAAGCGTGGGTGTGGTATCACGAGAACGTCGGCGGCGGCCGTTGCCCGATCGTCGACACGTGGTGGCAAACCGAAACCGGTGGCCACATGATCACGCCGCTGCCGGGCGCCACGTCGCTCGTGCCGGGTTCATGCACGCTGCCGCTGCCGGGCATCATGGCCGCGGTCGTCGACGAAACCGGTCAGGACGTGCCGAACGGGCAGGGCGGCATTCTGGTAGTGAAGCGTCCGTGGCCGTCGATGCTGCGCAACGTGTGGGGCGACCCGGACCGCTACAAGAAGAGCTACTTCCCCGAGGAACTCGGCGGCAAGCTCTATCTCGCCGGCGACGGCGCGGTGCGCGACAAGGAGACCGGCTACTTCACGATCATGGGCCGTATCGACGACGTGCTGAACGTGTCGGGTCACCGGCTCGGCACGATGGAGATCGAGTCGGCGCTGGTGTCGAATCCGCTCGTCGCCGAGGCAGCCGTGGTAGGCCGGCCCGACGCCACCACCGGCGAAGCCGTCTGCGCGTTCGTCGTGCTCAAGCGGGCGCGTCCGGAAGGCGACGAGGCGCTGAAGCTCGCCAACGAACTGCGGAACTGGGTCGCCAAGGAGATCGGGCCGATCGCGAAGCCGAAGGACATCCGCTTCGGCGAGAATCTGCCGAAGACGCGTTCGGGCAAGATCATGCGCCGCCTGCTGCGCTCGCTCGCGAAGGGCGAAGAGATCACTCAGGACGTGTCCACGCTGGAGAACCCGGCGATTCTCGATCAGCTCGGCGAGTCGCTCTGAGCGCCGGTTCAACTGTGTTCATAGCAAGGGCGCATCGAACGATGCGCTCCTCATCTGACGCAAAGTTCGGCCCGTGAGCCACGCTATGAAGGCCACCGCGCGGTCAATCCCGATTGCCTGCCCGGTGCCTTTTTGATACATAGGCGCATGGCCGCGCCGCACCACTCCCACGCTACGCTCAATCCCGCGCCCGAACCGCCCGCGGTCTCGGCGGAGATGGCGTTCGCGCATCGCCGGTATTGGCGCTTCAATCTCGCGCTGATCGCGACGCTGATGGCTGTCGGCTTCGTGGTCTCGTTCGTGTTGCCGCTGATCGCGCCGGCGATGGCAGCGGCGCGTATCGGCGGCTTCAGGTTGCCGTTCTACTTCGGCGCACAAGGCGCGATCCTGATCTACCTCGCGCTGATCATCGTGTACATCGTGCTGATGCAGCGCGCCGACCGCCGCCTGCAACGCGCATTCGATGCCGATGCCAGCGCCAGGGCGACTGCCGATGCCAGCGCGGACACGAACGCCAGCGCCGCTGCGCCGGCCACCGGCGGACGCTGAGCCGATGAAGCTCACGCACCGTCTGATCCGCTCCTACGCGCTCTATACGCTCGGCTTCCTGCTGTTCATCTATGTGATGTGGCGCATCGAGCGCACGAACGGCCCCGGCGTGTGGATCGGCTATGTGTTCCTGTTCGTGCCGATCGCGGTGTACGCGGTGATCGGCGTGCTGTCGCGCACCTCCGATCTGGTCGAATACTACGTGGCGGGGCGGCGTGTGCCCTCTGCGTTCAACGGCATGGCGACCGCGGCCGACTGGCTGTCGGCCGCGTCGTTCATCGGACTGGCCGGGTCGATCTATGCGACCGGATACGACGGTCTTGCGTATCTGATGGGCTGGACCGGCGGCTATTGCCTCGTCGCGTTTCTGCTTGCACCCTACGTGCGCAAGCTCGCGCGCTACACGATTCCCGATTTTCTCGGCACGCGCTTTTCGAGCAACGCGGTGCGCGGCCTCGCGGCCTTGGCCGCGGTCCTGTGCTCGTTCGTCTATCTGGTCGCGCAGATCCAGGGCGTCGGCCTGATCGGGACGCGCTTTATCGGCGTGGATTTCGCCGTCGGCATTTTCTGCGGCCTCGCGGGCATCCTCGTGTGTTCGTTTCTGGGCGGCATGCGCGCCGTCACGTGGACCCAGGTCGCGCAGTACATCATCCTGATCGCGGCGATCCTGATCCCGGTGTCGATGATCGCGCATAAGGACGGCCTCGGCTGGGCGCCGCAATTCAGCTACGGCCGTTTGATGGAGCGCATGGAGAGCCTCGAGAAACAGGTGCGCGACGAGCCGCTCGAACAGACCGTGCGCGACGACTATCGACGCCGCGCCACGCTGATGCAGAGGCGGCTCGACACGTTGCCGCAATCGTTCGTCGACGAAAAGCAGCGGCTCGCGCAGGAAGTCGCCGATCTGCGCCGTCACAACGGCCCGCTGCGCGAAATCAAGGAGCGCGAAAGGGCGCTCGAACAGTTTCCGCGCGACGCCGCCGCCGCGCAGATCGTCTGGACCCAGCGCCGTGACGAAATGCTGATGCGCGCGGCCGCGCCGGTGCCGATGCATGAGCCGTTTCCCGCTGTCAACGATGAAGACCGGCGCATCCATGAGCGCAATTTTCTTTCGCTGCTGCTGTGTCTGTCGCTCGGCACCGCGAGCCTGCCGCATATTCTGACGCGCTATAACACGACCACGTCAGTGGCGTCCGCGCGGCGCTCGGTCGGCTGGACGCTCTTTTTCGTCGCGCTGTTCTACCTGACGGTGCCGGTGCTCGCGGTGCTGATCAAGTACGAGATTCTGAGCAACCTGGTCGGCCATCACTTTGCCGATCTGCCGCAATGGCTCACGCAATGGCGCAGGGTAGAGCCGACTCTGATCAGTCTCGCCGATACGAATGGCGATGGGATCGTGCGTTGGAGCGAGATCCAGATGCAGCCCGATATGGTCGTGCTCGCCGCGCCGGAGATTGCGGGGCTGCCGTACGTGATGTCGGGCTTGATCGCGGCCGGCGCGCTGGCCGCGGCGCTTTCGACCGCGGATGGTTTGCTGCTGACGATCGCCAATGCGTTGTCACACGACGTGTACTACCACATGGTCGATCCCAACGCGTCGAGCCAGCGGCGTGTGACGATCTCGAAGATTCTGTTGCTGGGGGTGGCGCTGTTCGCCTCGTATGTGGCGTCGCTGAATACGGGGAATATTCTGTTTCTGGTGGGGGCGGCGTTTTCGCTGGCGGCATCGAGCCTGTTTCCGGTGCTGGTGCTCGGCGTGTTCTGGAAGCGCACGACGCGGCTCGGCGCCGTCGCGGGCATGGTGGCGGGGCTGCTGGTGTGCATCTACTACATCGTTTCGACGTATCCGTTCTTCACGCAGATGACGGGTTTCACCGGCGCGCGATGGTTCGGCATCGAGCCGATCAGCTCGGGCGTGTTCGGCGTGCCGGCGGGGTTTCTTGTGGCGATCGGCGTGAGTCTGATCGACCGCAAACCGGACGCTTATGCGAGGGCGCTGGTGGACTACATCCGGCATCCCTAGCCGCGTTTGCGCGAGGGTGTGGCGTAAGGCGTGAAGTTTGCTATAATTCGGCTCCCCGCCGGAGAGATGGATGAGCGGTTTAAGTCGCACGCCTGGAAAGCGTGTATAGGTTAATAACCTATCCGGGGTTCGAATCCCCGTCTCTCCGCCACCCTTCCCATAAGCCTTTCCAGGCTGTCGGATTTGTCCGCTGTACCTTTGGCGAGCTATCGCAAAGCCTTTACGTCCCGGTTTCCGCCTGTAAATATTCTCGGTCAAGTGCCGTCGGCAACCGCCAATAGCGCTCGGGCGTGCTCCAAAGTCTCCGCGTCGGTCGCGTATTTCGCCCGCGTGTCGTGCTCGGTCAATTTCTCTTTCATCTCCGTCTTATCAGAACCCTGGCCATGAAGTTGCGCCACATCGTGTCGCGTCCGCCGGCGCGTCCTGTCTGTTCGTCTAAGTAATCCTCGCCGCGCGTGACTTCCAGGGTACGTTGTGCCGCATGCGATCATGCTGCGAATTCGAAGGGTCTGGGCTGCGTGTTGGCGGCGATGTAAAGCGGGTGCTTCGGGCTGCCGTCCTTATTCAGGCCGATATGAAATAGCCTGCTGCGCCAGCCGACGCTCCCGAAGAGGCGCATCAGGTCAGCGGCTCGCCCGGCGGCCGCCGGGTGCGCTCCCCACGCGCAAATCACGATGTGGGCCCGCTCGATCGCAGCCATGACGGCGCCGTCGGCTGTCCGCCCAGGTCCGAGCGGGTCTGCGTGAGTGAGCAGTTCGTGCGGGTTAGTCGCGCGCAGCGGGAAGAGGTTGACCACCTCGAGCCGGCCGTACTTGCCGGCGACCGCGCGAGACATACACCGCATGATGGTGGGATCGTCCGTGAGGTGGTCGGCCGTCGACGGGTTCAGCATCAGAAAGGCCAGCGTCGGCAGGCTGCGATCCCATCCGCGCCAGAGGCGATACCGGTATGCCCCGCAGTCGCTGAGGTGCGCGCCACGCTCGCCGGCGAGGTCGGTGTCGATAAGGTATTGCATGCTAGGATCCCTCAAGGAGACCGACGGAGGCCGCTGTGTGGACCTGTCGAAACTGCAATGTGACGTTCGACTTTGATCAGGTCGAACCGGAAGTCGATGAACAGGGATTCTTTTTCCTCTGTCCTGCTTGTGACTACCGGACGAGTAGAGCAAACTTTTGGAGACGACCATGCGGTTTGACTACAAGGAGTTCCACATCGACGCGTCGCCTCTCGACGAAGGTGGCCACTATTACGCTCGCGCGAAGATCTACCGGCGCGCCTCGGCGGGTGGCGATTTCGCCGAGGTGAAGTATTCGGGCCCCCTCGGGGATTATCCCTCCGACGCGGACGCTTTCGAGGCGGCCCAGCGTTGGGCCATCCAGTGGTGCGACGAGCATGGCGCTTAGGCAGCGTGCAGCGATTTCTCGACAATCACGATGGAGACAGCCATGTGGGACAAGATCGAACACAACGGATACGAAGTCTGGGTCCTGCCGATCCTTGCATACGGTCCCCCGGCTCCGACCACCTTGTGGCATTACTCGGCCTACATCTGTCGCCACGGTTCCGATGCCCACCTCGCTGGGCAGAGCATTCGCTTCCAGGAGCTTGTCGCCACTTTCCGCAGTGAAGAAATGGCCCGAGAGGCGGGGTATGTCGAAGGCAAGCGGCGCGTCGACATGATTCTCGAAGGCGGTTCGGGTGCCGGCATCGGCTGACCAGCGTTCTAGTTGTTCAAGATGGAACTCTGGAGTCACCCCCGCCCATCTTGCGCCGACCTTGACGGGCAGCCGGCCGCCGGAGCGCCAGATCCGGATGCTGCTGAACGGCGGGCAAGATTGATCGGGTTGTCGCTTTCTTCGCTGCTATGATCATCGGTGAAACTGGGAGAGCGACATGACTCCGCGCGCGAAGTACCACAACTATTGGTATGAGATCTCGGCCACTCCGGTGGGCACAAATGGTTCGCCATGGCAGGGTGAACTGAGACTCGGCAGGGACGGAACCGAAGAGACTATTTTGGACGGGCACGCCGTCCCGGGATACTTCGACACTGAGCCTCAGGCTCGAGACGCCGCCGACGCGTATGCCCGCGTATATATCGATCAGCTTTGACTGCGGTCCTTCGACACAGGTCGCGCCTTCCATCGTTGCTCGCACGTTGAGCCTGTTAGTGGGGGGCGGTCCGTCAGGCGATAGCGATACATGCCGCAAGGGCTGATAACGGCGCTCCCGATCGATCCTCCCGATCCCCGGCAAAAGAAGCGGCGCATAATGATGAAATCCCTTTGTCAGGGCGATGGAGGTAGATGTGACTACTTTTGCTATAGACGCCGTTCGCATCAACCCGGCGAACGACAGGTTTACCCACGTGCGCTGGGCTCCCGTCGATCCGTCGACGCGTGACTGGCTGTCCCCCCCGTCGATTGTCGAGGTGGAAGAAGTCGTCGCCGCGATCCGTCGGGGAGATGCTGTTTGGTCCCTTTTTACGCTGGGCGGCACACGGTATCTTGGGCCAAAAATTGTGTCTGTCGCTCACACCGACGGCCACGACGGGATCAACACGGATGTCCCTGGCGATCATGTCGAAAAATGCATTGACGATCTGCCGCGCGTTTGAGCGCATACCGTTAAGGCCGTCGGCAATCATCGCGCGCAGGGTTTCCCGGCAGTCGCGTGGTTCAACGTTTTCCAGAGATGCATCTCAAAGATGCTGAGTAAGCACTCGCTAGCTCCGCCGGACGGCCGCCTTGGCGCGCGCGGCCGCCCGGACCCCGTTCGTGCCGCGGCTTTGTGTCGAATCTTCCGCGGCCCGACGCTCGCCCCAGGACCTCACCGCATCCGCGAACAATCTCAAAGCCGCAGGCTGGTGACGATTAGCCGGATAGTACAGACAGAGTCCCGGAAACGTAGGACTCCATTCCGGCAACAACTGAACCAGCCGCCCGGCCGCCAGTGGCTCCTCGACCAGTTCCTCGGGCACCCACGCAATACCGATCCCGGCCAGCGCCGCCTCGATCATCAGATTGATATTGCCGAGCGTCATCGGGCCGTCGACATCAATGCTCGCCGTCTTGCCCCGATGCGTCAGATCCCAGCGGTACAGCGTGCCGCTTTCGAAACGGAAGCGGATGCAACGATGATTCACCAGATCGTGAGGGGCCTTCGGAGCCGGGTGACACGACAGATAGTCGGGCGATGCAACCGCAGCAAAGCGCATATCCCGGCCGAAGCGAATGGCGATCATGTCGCGCGGCACGTCTT
>NZ_JAQQEU010000064.1:0-41680 GCF_046026895.1 Paraburkholderia sediminicola | reverse complement strand
GTCCTTGCCGCGAACATTACTTGGTGGTTCACGTCGCCAGCTTTTGCGGGTCGACCGCCTCCTCGCCGGCAGCCTGTCAACGAGCGCTGCTGGCCGTAGAACGTTCGCCCGTAGCATCCAACGTTACTCGATGAGCGTGCGTCTGAGTGAGGTAAGCGACTTCTCCGGTCACCTCCGCAGGGTCCGCGTAAAATAGGTCAAGATTCGCGGGCTGGAGCAAAGCGTCGCGACCGTCCAAATATCCTTGACAAGCCAGTCGTCTTCTAACGATTGCAAATCACGTCTACCGCTGCGGTCTCGCAGTTTCGTTTCAACGTCAGAAGCTGTTCTGGACTTCATGGAAAGCAATACCGCGTACCCCAACAAAGACGAACTTGCCGGGCGGGGAGCAAGGCAGCCGGACTATGCGCTGAAAAACAGTGCGCTAGTTAGGCTTGCCAAGGCCCAGATAGGGCCGAGGGCCAATCTGCTGCAAGAAATCGTGGCGACGGCACAGTCGATTTGTGGTGCAGAAAGCGCAGGTACCGTTGATTCGCGTTGTCTGGACATCAATGTTTTCAGATTGCTCCGACACTTCAAGCTCCGTTCACCATCCCAGACTTGCAAATCGTTGAGAAACTCGCAATCGAAGGTCATGGATGGACCGTCCTTCCGGATTACCTGTGCGCCGATGCACTTGTTTCCGGCCGACTTGTGGAAATTCCACCTGGACATGCCGCCCCTACCAACAACCTCCTCCTGACCTGGAACAAGATGGCGATGCGCAATCCGCGCATCGCCTAGGTCCGCGACATCATTCTTGGATTGTTCAATTCCGAATCAGAGGTTTGACCATTCCCACGTACAACGTCGTAGGTGTTGGTCCGCACAGCGCGGATGATTGCCCGCAGACGTCAGGGGATGTAGCGCTGCCGTCTGAGGTCCTCCAACATCTCGAGATACATCTCTTCGCTGTCGATGCAGTCATGGAATCCGTGCTTGCGCGCCTTGATAGTGCTCGTGATGTTGTCGAACGTCGACTTGAAAATCATGTCCCCAAACTTCCAGGACACAATATCTTCGTAGGCGTAGGGACGAAGGCCGTGCTGCTGTACCAACTGATTCCACAAGCCGGCCTTGTCCGCCATCATCTGTTGCAGTGACATGGGGAATGGCTCACCAGGGGAAACATCAAAGAATTCGGCCAGCCGAGGCCAAACGCGAGACCACCGGAAGTAGTCGCCGTTGGTGATGTTGTAGACCTCTCCCTGGCAATCCTTCGTTTCACCAGCCCAATCGACAGCTCGGGCGAGGATTCTGGTGTCCGTTACTTGATACAGCGCGTCGTAAGCAGCGCGAGGCCCAGGGAACGACATGGGGACCCCAAGAGCTTTCGCGAACGTTCCGTAGACGGCAATCACCATCAAAAGGTTCATCGGATTGCCGACTGCTATCCCCGCAACTCCCTCGGGGCGAAAAGCGGTCCAAGACCAGGCTTTCCCCTTCGAGCGCTCACGAAGAAAGTCCTCCTGGTCATAATAGAAATTGGGTGGCATATGCCGGGGGTCACTCTCCTTTGCAGGAGAGAGAGGCATCGCTCCAAGATGTACACCATACGCCTTGCCCCCTTGCATCAGAGTGATATGTTGGAGATTCGAAGCATGCTTCTCCATTACCTCGACCATGTTCCTGAGCATCAGCAGATTTACTTCGACCAGCTCGGCAGGCGTCGGTTTCTCCTGATAAGCCGCGAATACGAGATGCGTCGCATCCGGTACCTGCGAAAGTAGTGCCTCACAGGAATCACGGTCAAGAAGGTCTACCGGCAGGTGTTTCGCACGCGAAGGAAAATCGGGCGTTCGACGCGAGACAGCGACCAGATTCACATCTTTATCTTCGTAATGAGCGAGGACTCCGCGACCAATTACTCCGACAGCACCAGCAACGACAACGGTCTTCATGGTTTCGAAAATCTCCCATTTTTGCGATAAGTTCTACGTTGACGACGACACTTCTTCCTCGCTTAGGCCGCGTAGATTCTTGACACTTTCACGACTAAAACCTAGGCGACATGCAGGCAGACTCAATCCGAGTATGGTATGTGGTCGGCATGAGTAGTAAGAAAACGACTGGCAGCCGTAAATCTTCCTATGCACGACCACATTTCGGCGTCGCACCACCCGACAGCCCATGGCGCGACGAGGTCTACGAATCCCCGGGCTCATTTTCTTCCATAGTGTCCTCCCCGCGCATCGGTCAGGTCTGCTAGCTGCCCTGGTAGATATCGCAGGACAGGCCCACCACGCACGGCGCACCGTTTCTGGCTCTGCCGCTGCTGCTGCTTCTGCCAGGCTCGGGTCCGTATCCCGGGTCAGGGCTGCGGTCCATATTTGTAGCCGGCTGGGCAGTTGTCATGGGCTGCTGGGAAGCTGACGGGCCGGCGGTGCCCGAAGGTTGCGTGTCCTGCGAATGAGCGGCGCCCGCAGCGAGCATAGATACCGCACTGATTACAGCGAAAAGTTGCACTTTCATCTCGTCACCTCTTTCCGGTCGGCACCAGGCACCGTGGCCCGGTTAATTTCCGTGGTAAATATCGCAGAAGGTCCCAGCACTAAAGGGCGCACCGTATAGTGTTCGCTCACCCGTTTGCGTTCTGGACATCGGCATGCCACCCACCGAGGTGTCGCGCACCTGTTCCTCTGTCGGCGCCGCACCTTGCTGCTGTCTGGCCGACTGATTCATTTGCGCAGACGGAGTTTGCTGCGCGTCCTGTGAATACGCGGCACCGGCTGCCGTCAATAGGCAAAGCGCACTTGCCCTTACCATCGCCTGTACGTTCATCTTGACGCCTCGCGTGGTGAGCAAGTTTCCGGACGACCACCTCGGGATACTTGCGGCTTCACTTCCGCCCCCCGAGTAGCAAGGCCCCCTGCACCGTCGGCGAGCAATGTTGTCGGTGAATCGACGCGAGACTGCCGCGACCGAGTGCGACCGTGTGGATGTGGGTGCTGCGCCGCTAAATACGTGTGTAGCTGATTAGCGCTGGCAGAATAGGTGCTGAAGGGCCGCACGGAAGCCTGCACGTGATGACCTCGTGGGTCCGCAACGGCACAAAGATTACGTTGCTCAGTCAGTTGCCTTCCATTTCTGGCTCGCGCGCCCTCAGCAGATTTTTAGCTCCCTCCGAAAAAAATGTTGCATTGCGGGTCCACCCTGCACGGCCTGGCATGTCTTGCGCCGCTTTGTACGCTTGTAGCAGGCATGCCGCCGTATGCTTCCATCCCTGGACCGGCAGAGGAAGCACTCTGAGTCGCGGCGTTTTCCTGTGGGGGGGGTTGTGGTATCTGCGTTGTGCTTTGGGAATGAGCAAGTCCTCCCATGACAAGCAACCCGGCAGCAGAAGCGACCATCAATTTTGATTTCATGTTAGCTCCTTGAATTGCGTTGAATTCCAATCATGCGATTCGCTATTCACGTGCGTGCACACGGCATAATCGGGCACGCGAAGTGTCCTTCGCATCTGCGGGCCAGTTGCCCGAGGCGAACCTTTCAGGTCGTTAGCAAAACGAGGAAAGCAGTGCGCCGAGCCGAGGTCCCGGGGGCGCAAGGTGGCGTGCCAACTGGCAATGTCAACGGATTTTGTGGACCCCCGACACGTAATAAGCGCCCTGCAACTAGGTTATAGGGCGCGGAATACCGGAGCGGTAGTGAATATTCGCGCCGCACTTCGCCCGCTATCTGGCAGGCGGCTTTTTACGCTAGTCCAGGCTTAAATGCTGGCGCCTGGCGGATTTGACCAGTGGCTGATATGGAGCCGGTCGCTACTGCATTGACGCTGCAGCGACAATATTGCGTTCAGCCTGCGCCAATGGTCGGCGCCGGACAAGAGCGCTGCCGTTATCGATGTCGGCGGAGGTGAATCGACGCTCGCAGATTATTGACGTGTACGCGGATATCCAAACCTGACGGTGCTCGATTTGTCCGCCGTTGCTCTCGATGCGACAAACGTCGGTTGGGTACTCTCTCCGACCAGATACGAAGGCAAAACACCGCTGACCGACTGCTGGCAGCGTTACCTTGACTCGCGTCTTGATACCTGTGCATCCGCGGGCGAGCAGCGTCGACTTGCCGCCCGTCCACACCCGAGTTCGGCTACGAACGGTACTGCATCAGTCAGTGTTGGGCACCGCCTTGTTTTCCAGGACGGCTCCATTCCGCGCGTCGACACGGAACTCCTCCTGAACGGTAAGGGGAGCACCTTGTGCGCAACGGTGGCCCGCCACGTCGACTATCAGGCGTCGCGAAGACCGCCGCAATACGGGAAACAAAAGGCCGATGCAGGATGTCAGCTCGTTTGGCGACGGTCGTTACGACAATACCGCGCGAATACGGAATAGCGGAATACTCATTGCTCGCCTCAGTCATGTTCAACGCAACCGGAGACCGACATGGCCACCCCGAAGGAACCGGACCGCACAAGTGAAAACTCCGACAAGGATGTCGATAAGGCTGTTGAAGACACTTTCCCCGCCAGCGACCCACCGGCGACGGGTGGAACCAGCCGCATTGTGTCGGAGGACGGCGAAGAAGCGGATGAAGATTCGCCCGAGTAATGAGAGGCGCACGCAAGGAGGGATCATTGCAGACATCTTTAAACCCGGCGAGACCGTCACGGTGTCGGGTATCTATTCGGTCATTCTTGAGGGCGGCGACAACGAGGGCCGGTCATTTGATGCTATTGTAAAATTCAAGAACCAATTCTAACAGTCGCTGAAAACAGGCGCATTTCCAAGAAAGCCATGGCATATGAAAGCGTTGAAATCGCTCAGTTGCGGACGCAGCGGGAGGCGTTGGATAGACAGTTGGCGGAAGCCAAAGAACGAGAGACGCAGCACGTGCTGCGGGAAATCGTGCAGAAGATGCACGAGTATGGAATCACACCCGATGAGCTCTTGGGGCGCGAGCCAAGCGCGCAGCCAGCCAGGTCTTCAGCAAAGTACCGCGACCCGGTAAGCGGCTCAACGTGGAGCGGCCGTGGGCGAGCGCCCGCCTGGATTGCCGGCAAGGACCGCAACGAATTCCTGGTCGATAAGCGCTCTGCGCCCCCGTCGATGGTGCAAGCGGCACTGTTCCCGGAGCACCACTGAGCCGTCAAAGGGCCTAGTCGACAGTAATTAAGCAAGCGCGTGCGGTCACACAAACTGGCAACTCGTCGGCAGGTCGCGCCCCACACAGTGAAAGTGCGCACACGCCGCGCACCGCCATCTGCAGCCGGGCTCATGTCGAAGCAACTTCACATGCAAGAGGTCGTTCCAGCTAACGAGCCTGACATGTCGAACATTCCTCGCCAGATGTACGGTCCCTGCAGCAACGGAAAGATTCGCAAGAAGGGAGCGACCGTAATCATGGAAGTACAAATCTTACGTTCGCCCGCGAAGCGCTGGCAGAAGCAAACTCGATGCGAAATCGATGATACGTTAAAATGTATTTGCATCGCAGTGATTCGAGGCATTGCATCGCTCTTCTAATCTGACACTCCCTAACTTCCGCCTGGATTTACATGAAACTCGTTTTCAAGAAGACTCTTGCTTTCCTCATCGTATCCTCGTTCGCAGCCCCCGCAGTGTCGTTCGCTGATACGCACCGCGACAGCCGGCACGCCCCGGTGCGGCACCATGCTCAGCCTCACCATTCTCAGCCTCACCATAACGAGCACTCGCACGACTAAGCGTCCGGCGCCGTCAAGGCTGGCCTAGGTGAGAAACGGTTTGACCCGCGACGGGCGAACCGTTTCTGGTTTGACCGCATATGTGTTGCGCCTGCCTCTTCGTTTTCGCTCAGACCCGCATGCAACCCCGTCGCAAGGCAAGACAGGTTCGCAATGAGACGCGGATTACAGAATCCGTAACCGGCGCGTCAGCTTTCGGTCAAACCAGGAAGTTCGCTATAGGGACGCAGTCCTGCGGAACACAGTGGGGCGGGCAGACCTTCGTCGTGCGTGCCGTGACGGACAGAGGCATCATCAAGCTCGTAGCGAGCGCTAGCGGCACATTCGACGACTCGGCCGACGGAGGCGTTTGCAGAGCCTGAATGTTGGCCGACTCAGGGTGCGCTCCCACAAATGGTATCGCAGACATGAGGTCATGCGCCAGATAATGGCCTGCGTGCACTGAGACCTTTGTCAGAGGTGGCGCCGGTTCTGCCGGCGACGAAGGCGATTCGTCATTTAGCACAGACGACAAACGTGACGTCACTCACCAAGAGGGTGGCATCACTGCCGGCGCGCAATCGACTGAACATCGGGCGCTGCGTTAGCTGACCACGTGCTGACGACGCGGCTCACCGTGGGGCAGACGCAGGTGTAATTTCCCAACTTTTGCTTGAGATACCCTTCGCGTCACGCAAAACCTCCGAGGAAAATAGAGGGGGAATTTTGGATATTTCTTCGCAGGCAAAACCTCGTTGCAGTCTCAATCAAATTGGCTGCAAAGCTAAGCTGGTGGAGGTGTCGCGGCTCTGACCCTGCAGAATTCCCAACTGTTGTGTACCGAAATTCACGACTATGATTGTGCTGTTTCAGCTGGCTCGTTTGAATAGCTTGCCGTCCGCTTTCTCTCTCGTCGCTGCCACAACCACCGCATCCCGACAGCTTTAACGCTGGAAAGAAACAGAGCCCGGTCCATCCAGACCGGGCTCTGTTTTTTTTGCTGACGCAATCCCTCACCAATTCCACCGCCACAGCCGAAACAAACTCGGCGCGTATGCTGTCGCCGACTTTCAACTCATCGAGCGGAAGGTCGCTGGCCAACAGCTTCCGCACGCCCGGGTCTACAACTCCGGACGCGCGAGGTCGCTGGTCACGATGTGCTCGCCATACACCTGGGCTGCCGCGACCGCTTCCAGCTTGGTCGCGTACGGACCGAGTTCGGGTGCGCCGTCGAAAGGAAAAAGCACGCGGCCGTCGGTGGTCCGCACCACTTTCAACACGCCGAAAAAACGCCGGTAGCCGGCCAGCTTCGACGTCGCCAATACTGCGAAATCGTTCTCCGACGTGCCGGGCACGCTGGGAATAAAAGCGGTCTTGCTCATACCTGAAAACATCTCTTGTTCAATGGATCGGCGCATGCGCGAAACGTCAAGGCTACACCCGGCACGCGCGGGCGGCGCTCATTGTCTCAAATCGGGGCGGCTTCAACCGGCCACGCACGCGAAGCGGCAACCTGCGGTCACCCGACGACCGATCTCACCAACACCCAGGAAGCGCCGAGCGCAGCCGTGCCGCTCGGCGATCACTACGCGACGCGCCACGACCGGTTCGAGTATTTCCACTCGATCATCGATTCGCCGGATTGCGCGAAGAACGTGGTCAATCTCAACAACCTGACCAACGACCGACCTGAAGTCGATCGACACGACAGCGAACTTCAACCTGATCACGCCGAACATCTGCGACGACGGCCACGATGCGCCTTGCGTGAATGGTCAGCCGGGCGGCCCGACGAGCGCCGACGCGTTCCTCAAGAAATGGGTGCCTGTCATCACCGCGTCGCCGGCGTTCCAGAAGGACGGGCTGCTGATCATCAACTTCGACGAAAGCAGCTACGCGACCGTCACTGCGTCGGCCAAGGAGGAAGATCTGATCTTCGCGGACACCACCTGCTGTAGCCAGCAGTCTGGCCCGAATCTCGACGCCTTCCCGCAAACCTCGTCGCTCGCCTACCGGGGCATGACGATCAACCTGACCAAGCAAAGCTTCGGCGGCGACCAGACCGGTGCGGTCATGATCTCGAAGTTCATCAAGCCGGGCACGGTGTCGACGGTGCAGTACAACCACTACTCGAGGCTCAAGAGCATCGAAGACATCTTCCAGCTTGATCATCTCGGGTATGCAGGGCAGGCCGGTCTGGTCGGCTTCGGCAGCGACATTTTCACGAACCTGTGCAGCGATTCGAAGCTGTCTTCTGCAACTCGGTCCACCGCGCGCTTCGGCGCGCGGTGCTCGCTGTTCTGCTCAGTGCGGCGCTGCTATCAGGTATGCAGGCCGCGGCAGCGGCGCCTGTCGATGCGGCGCCGACGACCTATAGCGACGCCGCTGCGCTCGGCAAGCTCATGTTCTTCGATCCGTCGTAATCGGCCTCGGGCAGGATGTCGTGCGCCAGCTGTCACAGCCCGTCGCACGCGTATGGGCCGCCCAATGGCCTCGCGGCGCAGCTCGGCGGGGTGGACATGCGCTCGCAAGGCACGCGCGCCGTGCCGAGCCTGCGGTCCGTGCTCAACCGCACGCCGATCTGGAGTCACCCACAGGCGGTGAGCCTGTCCGAACGGCTCAGCGAACGGACAACGCGCCGATGGGCGGCTTCGGCTGGGACGGCCGCTTCAATAAGCTGCACGACCAGGCGAGCTTCCCGCTCTTCAATCCGAACGAGATGGCGAACAAGGATCCCGCCACGGTGCTCGCCAAGCTGCCGCGCACGCCGTACGCGGCGCGCTTCAAGGAAGTGTTCGGCCAGAACATCTTTGCCGACCCCACCAAGGCGTTCACGCAGGCGATGTATGCGATCGAACGCTTCGAGCTGGAGGACCCGAGTTTCCGTCCGTACACCAGCAAGTTCGATGACTACCTCGATGGAAAATTGCAACTAACGGCACAAAAATTG
The DNA here is from genome assembly GCF_046026895.1 of Paraburkholderia sediminicola. Taxonomy (GTDB): domain Bacteria; phylum Pseudomonadota; class Gammaproteobacteria; order Burkholderiales; family Burkholderiaceae; genus Paraburkholderia; species Paraburkholderia sediminicola_C. The sequence goes on along the minus strand of NZ_JAQQEU010000064.1, from coordinate 33,044 downwards.
CGAGGCAAAAGACTGTTCGACGACTCCGCGGGCGGCAATTGCGCGTCATGTCACATCGACCAGCCCGGCGTTAACGTCGCCCATCCGTTGTTCACCGATTTCACTTCCAGGCGCTCGGCGTGCCACCCAATGCCGAGCTGCGCGTGAATACCGATCCGAAGTACTTCGACGGGATTTGTGCGGGCCGATCCGCACCGATCAGTCGAGCGACAAAACCAACTGCGGACTTTTCAAGTCGGCCTCGCTGCGCAATACCGCGACCCGTCAGGCGTTTTTCCCTAACAGCCGCTTCCACACACTGAAGGACGCGCTGCGTTTCTACGTGCAGCGCGATACCAATCCGGCGAAGTGGTATCCGAAGGATGCACACGCCAAAGTCAACAAGTTCTACGACTTGCCGCTCGCTTTACGCGTGAACGTGGACACGACGGACGAGCCGCTCACGCGCAAGACCGGCGAGCTCCCCGTCTGGTCCGAGCACGATATCGACGATGTCGCGGCCTTCCTCACCACGCTCAACGACGACTACGACCTGAACGCGAAGCGTTCAAGGTAAAGCGTGCAGGATTCCCGTTGGCCTTGATTTCAAAAGAGAAATTCCGGTCAACAGGAGCCTCTGGACGAGGCGGCGCTATAATGCGCGAACCCTCCCTTTTTTCCGTCTTCCGTTATGAGCCGGTTACTTTGCCTGATCTTGCTTTCGCTCGGCCTGATGCGAACCGCGACGGCCGACGAAAACACCGACCGCATGTCCGCCTATCTGACGCACAAGTTCGGTCTGGCGAAGGAAAAAGCTCAAGAGATTTCCGACGCGGTGCAGTCCGCCGCTTCCAAATACTCTCTCCCGCCGGCGCTTCTGCTGGCCATCATTTCGATCGAATCCCGCTTCAAGGAAAAGGCCAAGGGGGCCAACGGCGCGACCGGGCTGATGCAGGTGGTGCCGCAAGCTCATCGCGGGCTGCTGAGGAACGTCAAGGACCTCACCGAACCCACCGCGAACATCGAAGCGGGTTCTGCCATCCTGTATGGCTATATGCGCTCGGCCAATGGCGACCTGAACGCAGCGCTCAAGAGCTACGGTGGATCGCAGGCATACGCGCAAAAGGTGAGCTTGCGCGTCGACGACTTTGCCGCAGCCGTGTCGCAGCAAGACGCGGGCGCGCATCCGGATGCGCGCGCCGGTCTATGCGAGGCCGATCGCTGCGCCGCACGCCGCTACTGGACCAACTTCTTTACCGTGCCGGTGGGCAATAGTGCAGCGGCGAGCGGCGCGTCGTCGGCGGCCTTGTCCACGGCGGCACACTAAACTCGGCGCGGGCTTGCGCGTTTTCCTTCTTTTTGCCAGTGGCGATGCTTTCGACGCGGTAATTGCTCGTCATGGCGCGTAAGGTGTTTGCTGCCTGCTTTCCACGCACACCTGGCCACCCGCTCTACAATGCATTTCCATTCGCGCTCCCGCAGCGCCCCTTGCGATCGACCATGTTGAACTCGTTTTCAAGAATCACGACCGCAGCCCTGTGCGGGCTGCTGACCCTCGCCGCGTGCAGCAGCACACCGCAGCCGAAATTCCAGCAGGAATTGTTCGAAACCGGCGCCAGCCCTTACGCACGCAATTTCAATTCGAGCACCACCGACAGCTGCGAAGCCGCGCGCCGTGCATTGTTGAGCCAAGGCTACTTGACGACGATGCTGCGCCCGGACACCGTCGACGGAACCAAGAATTTCCAGCCGACCAGCGATACCCATGTCGTCGTTGAATTTCACGTGGTGTGCACGCCGGGTGAAGAGGCGAGCGATACGAGCATCGTTTACGTCAATGCCGTGCAGAACGGTTTCGCGCTGAAGAAAAGCGATACGTCGGCCAGTGTCGGACTCAGCGTGCTGGGCTCGCTCTCGCTGCCGATCCGCTCGAATAGCGATGCGATGGTCAAGATCTCGAGCGAGACGATTCCGTCGGGCAAGTTCTACGACCGTTTCTTCGGACTGGTCGATCATTACTTGCAAACCGTGGTACGTACGCAGCCGGTCGCAAACAATCGGATCGAAACGCGGTTGTTGCCTGGGCCGGTGGAAGTGACCACCCCGGCGCTCGTGCCCAGCCTGCCGGACGCGATCAATCAGGCGGCTGCCGCCGTCCAGCCTGCAAGCGGAGTGGCGCCGTGAGGTGTCTTCGAGAAGTTGGCTTGACGGCTGATCAAGTGCTGATCAGCCTGCGTCTCTGCGCGTAGCGGCACTTATCCTATGTCTTTTACTTCAGATGTATACATATGTAGTAGTTAACAAGGGTTAACCCGTTCGGTGGATAACTCCCAAATGTTCCTTCGCATCAACATGATGCGAAACCCATAACCCTGCGCAACGATTCTGCACAAGAACTACAAAGCCGGGATAACTTTGACCCGGCGTTCTCGGCACCCCGCCTTATCAAGATTCCGCACACAGGCTGCGCCCTACGCTATCCCGAAGTTATTCAGAGATAAATGTGGATAACTCGGAGCGCCAGACTAGTTCTCCACAGGCCGTTCGCGATGACTTCACAAGGTGCGAAGCGCTCGCCAGCGCACAGACTGTCGGCCCTCGCACGCGCACATTGAAGCTGGAAGGTACAAAGATTGCGTCTCTCTTTTTGCAAGCGCAACTGTTGCTATTTAGTCAAAAACATTTCAGCAACGCCCGATCCAGGCATAGAGTTAAAGTGTTTTCTGAAGTTATTGGTGCAGTGCGGGGGATGTATGAAACGCAGATCAGCACGACAGCTTGTCCGGCTTCTCTCGGATATCCGGCACGCAACCCATTGCAGCACGTTGCGGGCGGCGGCTACCAATCGGGCGATCGCCCTCGCTTCCGCTGAAAGTGAAGCGGAAGCCGCCGACAGCGACGACAACACGGAGTCCACGCGCGACACTCGGCAGCACAAGCCAGTCAGGAGCGAATCATGAGATCCGCGAGCGAGCAGTCGCTGCGCTTTCTGGTTGAAAAGTGGCTCGCGCCGGCGGTGTCGGATGCGCTGCACGTCACTGAATTCAGCCGCACCCGGCACGGGGGCCGGCGCTATGTGCGCGTCGAGACTTCGTCCAACGGGACGGGCTCACGGAGCTTGTTCTTCTTTCGCCACGACGACGGTTGCTGGTGCGTGTTTCCGCCAACCGCCGATACCCGCAGTACCTCGCGTACGCCCAGTTTCTTTGCCTACCCGCGCGCGGCGTAGCGCGCAGAGGCAGCCGAACGACGCGCAGACAACTCGCGCGCCAAGGAACGGGACGATGGGCTACGGAGTCACGACGCGTGGGACACGCGGTCGCGTCCGCGTCGCCAGCCCGGCATCACCTGACACACGATCAAACCCGCCAGCATCAGCGCGCATCCGAATAGCGAGCGCGCGCTCAGCGTTTCGTCGAGCACCAGCCACCCCGCCAGCGCGGCGAACACCCCTTCCATGCTGAAGATCACCGCCGCATGCGACGGCGCCGCGTATCTTTGCGCGACCACCTGAATCGTATAGGCGACGCCGACAGACAGCGCCCCGCCGTACAAGATCGTCGGTGCTGCGCGCGTCAGCGCGGCGAGACTGATAGGTTCGATGACGAGCCCCACGGCGAGGCACACCACACCGCACGTCACGAATTGCACGAGAGCCAGCATCAGCGTGTCGTGCCGCAGCGCGAAGCGCCCCACCAGCATCATCTGCACGGAAATCACGAGTGCGCCGGCGAGCTGATACCAGTCGCCGTACAGCATCGAAAAGTGTTCGTCGACGCTCAGAAAATACATGCCGATCGCCGCGAGCGATGCGCCGAGCCAGGTCGCGAGTCCCGTGCGATGCCTGAACAGCACGCCGAGTAGCGGCACGATGACCACGTAGAGGGAACTGATGAATCCGGCATTGGCGACTTTCGTGTATTGCAATCCGACCTGCTGCAGCGAGATCGATACGGCCAGCACCGCGCCGAGCAGCGCGCCGGCACCCAGCAGCTCACGTGCTCCGCCGGGTTCGCGCTTCGTCAGTTCGGCAAGCGCGGAGGGGCGCACGCAGACGAGCATCGTCAGCACGACCAGTGCGCCGAGGAGGAAGCGCAGGCCGGTGAACAGAAACGGTCCGATCGTCGCGAGACTCAAACGTTGCGCGACGAATGCGGAGCCCCAGATCATCGCGGCAATCAGCATCAGCAGATTGGCGCGCAGGTGTTGGCGGGTATCGGAATTCAAAGGCTTTGAATTTTCTGGTTCGGTGATTCGCGCGACGCGCTTCCAACCGCGCGACGCGACGGCGCGGCGTGCTACACGGGGCGGATCGGGTTCGAGTGTGCTCGGCCACCGGTTTGGGATCGCAACATGATACGCGGGCAGGCGGCGACCGTCGGCACAACCACGCCGCGAATCGCGGCGTGGTGTCGCGGTGTCGTTGCGCGACCGGCATGGAGCTGCGCAATTTCGTCTGATATCGACCTAGGGAATATACCTAGTACGGGATGCTTAATGATTAAAAGTGTGACGAAAGGGGCGTTGTCTCCCGGAAAATACATATCGAGTTTTGCGCATGACAAACCGCCTACGCCAGGTAATACTCTCCCGCGGAGAGCGGGAAGGCGCCTGAGGCCCAGCCTGCTTTACCATGCAGTTTATTCATTCACATTGACTCAGTCGTCAGGTTTGGGGAACAACACATGAAAAAAGTTATTGTCTCGCTCGCAGCCGCATCGATCGCGCTGGTCTCCGTTCAAGCTTTCGCACAGGCATCGGGCGCTGCAGCGCCGGCCGCCGCAGCAGCTAGCGCACCGAAGAAGCACCACACCAAGGAACTGAAGACGCACGGCAAGCGCGCTCCGGTTTCGGCAGCAGCTTCGGCCGCTGGCACGAACGACAAGGGCACGCAAAACTAAGCTGAAGCCCGATTCTTCGGGCGAGCCGCTTCCCTTCGTCGCCATTCGCCGCGAGTCTGCCACGGCGGCGCGGGAGTAGAACAGGGCGTTGCCAGTAAAAAGGCCAGAGCATCAGCTCTGGCCTTTTTGCATGGAACGGCGGTTTTTTGCGGCGCGCGGATCAGCCGGCGAGGCCACGCTTGATCACTTCGTTCAGCAGCCCGGTCATGCCCTCGGGATGCGAGGCGGCGCGCGTTTTCAGTTCTTCGACCAGTTCGATATTGAGCTTGCACGCGAAGGCGACCAGGCCTTGCGCCTGATCGAGCTTGCGCTGTTCACGACGATCGAGCTTCGGGTCGGCGGCCGCGCTTTTGCCGAAGCGATCCGCGGTTGCCAGTTTCATTGCGTTGTTCAGCTTGAGCGCCTTGTTCTTTTCAAGGTCGGTTTTTTTCATCGACATACGGAAGGCCTCTGCCAGATAAGTAATCCCGCATTGTACGCGTCGCGCAAGAGGCAATCCGAGCGGCGAGCGACGCTCAGCCGGAGCGGTCCGGCGCGGCTGCCACGCTGTCCATCAGCGCGCGCATCCGTTGCCAGTGCGTGCCTTCCCAGAACACGCGCCGGCACACGTCGCAGGTGACGAACTGGTTATGACGCTCGAGCACGCCATCCGGCGCGCGGGTGCCGACTTCCTCCTTGCCGATGCGCCGTAGCGGCGCATTGCACATCAGGCATAGTCGGAACGGCTGCGCGCTGCCCGCCAGATCGAGCCGTTCGAACACTTCGCGCAATTGCTCGCGCGGCCGCAGCATGCGGACGTAGCACCCGTGCGTGATGCTGCGGCGTTTCAACAGTTCGCGATCGCGGGTCAGCACGATGCGCTGCTGCGCGGCGGCGAGCGCCTCGATATCGGCGTCGGGGAAGTGATTGTCGTAAAGCGTATCGAAGCCGGCCAGCCGCAGCAGCGGCGCAAGTCCGCCAAGGTGCGCATCGGCGATGAAACGCACCACGCGCAGCGGCCGTTCGCGCACGCGCAACAGCGGCTGAATGTCGAGCGCTTCGAACTTCGGATAGACGGCGACGCGGTCGCCATCCGCCAGCGGGTGGTCGAAACCGACCGACTCGCCGTTCACCAGAATCAGTTCGACCTCGGTATGCGGCACGCCGAGCGCCTCGATCATGTGCTTGGCGGTGGCGTCGGCCGCGCAGGCATAACTGAACGCCCGCCGCCGCAGCGGCCGGGCGAGAAAATCGTTCAGCTCCTCGTAGAAGCGGAATGTCGCGGTGACCATCGCACCAGTATCGCACCGTGTTTTGTTGCGCGCTGTCCTGCACATGTCGCATGGGTGTGCTTTACTGCCAGTTCTTTAGAAGACGGAGCGACAGATGGACATCGGTTTTATCGGTCTCGGCGAGATGGGCGCCGCGATGGTTGCAAACATTTTGAAAGCCGGGCATCAGGTGCGGGTGTGGAACCGCTCGCCGGAACGGGCGCAGCCGCTCGCCAAACTCGGCGCGCGGGTCGTCGGCACCCCGGCCGAAGCGTTTGCCGGCGACGCGGTGTTCTCGATGCTGGCCGACGATAGCGCGCTGCGCGAGGTCATCACCGCGCCGCTGCTGGAGCATGCCCCGCGCGGGCTGATCCACGTGAACATGGCGACCATCTCGGTGACGTTGGCCGAGGAACTGGCGACGGCGCACGCGTCGCGCGGCGTCCATTACGTCGCCGCGCCGGTGCTGGGGCGCCCCGATGTGGCGGCCGCGGGCAAGCTGACGATCGTGGCGGGTGGCCCGGCCGAGTCGATCGACCGGGTTCAGCCGATTTTCGACGTGATCGGCCAGAAGACCTGGCGCATCGGCTCGCTGCCGCAGCAGGCAAACGTGATGAAGCTAGCGGCGAATTTTATGCTGGGCGCCGCCGTCGAGACGCTCGGCGAAGCGGCTTCGCTGGTCACGGGGCATGGTCTCGCGATGCAGGATTTTCTCGATGTCATCACGAGCGGGCTGTTCCCGGGGCCGGTCTATTCGGGCTATGGCAAGATGATCGCGGAGCAGCGCTTCGAGCCGGCGCTGTTCAAGGCGCGTCTCGGGCTGAAGGATCTGCGCCTCGCGCTGGCCGCAGCCGATGCGGTGACAACCCCGATGCCGATCGCCAGCGTCGTGCGCGACAGTCTGATCGAAGCGGTGGCACACGGCGACGGCGAGAAGGATTTCGCGGTGCTGGGGCAGGTGGCTGCGCGGCGGGCTGGGCGGTAAGTAAGGGATGCCGGAGGGGGCGGGGTCGAGTTCGGAGTGGACGCTGATGGACTGATTTGGTCGTGGCTCGTGGCCCTCGGCCCCGGCTCACGGCTCACGGCTCACGGCTCACGGCTCACGGCTCACGGCTCACGGCTCACGGCTCACGGCGGGCCCGGGCTGTTGAGCCGGTGTCGCGATGTTGACGCGCTTCCACGCTGCTCACGCTTTACCCGACCAACCCGGCAAATCTCCTCGCACTCAGAGTCTACCCGGCGCCACGGCCGCCAATCCCGGACGCCACCGCCGCCCGCAGGCGCAGCTCGCCGCCGCGAACCGAACAGGCCGGGCATAATAGCCGCCCGATCCCAAACCCGTTTCGATTCCAATGACTCTACATACCTGGTGGCTGTTCGTTGCCACTGTCTTCGTCGTCTCCGCGATTCCCGGACCGAACATGCTGCTCGTGATGACCCACGGCGCCCAGCACGGCTTGCGCCGCTCCAGCGCGACGATGGCAGGCTGCCTGTCGGCGCTGGTGCTGATGCTGGCGGTGTCGGCGGCGGGTCTCGGCGTGTTTCTCGCGGCGTGGCCGGCCATGTTCAACGCACTGCGCATGATCGGCGCCGCTTACCTCGTCTACCTGGGCATCAAGGCATGGCGCGCTCCGGGTGAAGAATCCGCCGCTGGCAGCATCGACGATCTCGCCGCGAAACCCGCGCGTTCGCGCTTCGCGCTGTTTCGCAACGGCTTTCTGGTGGCGGGCAGCAACCCCAAGGCCATCCTGTTCGCGGCCGCATTGCTGCCCCAATTCATCAATCCCGCGCAGCCCAAGCTGCCGCAGTTCGGCGTCCTGGTCGCCACCTTCGCAGCGATCGAGGTGAGCTGGTATCTGGTGTACGCGGGTTTTGGCACGCGCATCGGTGTCCGGTTGAAGAGTCGCAATGTGGCGCGGATGTTCAATCGACTGACGGGCGGGGTATTCATCGGTTTCGGCGCGATGATGGCGCTGGTGCGCCACTAGGCGAACAGCCCGCAAAGGGCCGGTTCAGGTCAGCAATGGAAAGAGACGACGTTCAAATGTGACTGTTGCCTGAAAGCAACAGTGAGGGTCAACCCTAATTTGTATGTTGCGGCGCACCAAACTCTTTGCTATAGTACCTCTTGTCTCCTCCATGTCTCCTCTGATATGGATTCAGCCCGCCCACATAGGCGGGCTTTTTTTTGCCCCGAATTTTCCCGCGCCGACGATCTTCAACGCCATCCGGAAAAAACAAAGCCGGCGGACCCCTGCGTCGGGTCGCCGGCGTTGCCGTATTGGAAAATGGGCTTAGCGTTTCAAGCCGCTTTCTTCTTCCGCGCCGATGGCGAGGTTCATGCATTGGATCGCCGCGCCCGATGCTCCCTTGCCCAGGTTGTCCAGACGCGCGACGGTCACGAAGCGCTCTTCGTTGCCGAACACGAACAGGTCGACGCGGTTGGTGTCGTTGTTCGCCTGCACGTCGAAGAAGCCGCTGTCCAGATTGGCTTCGGCGTCGAACGGCGCGACGCGCACGAACGCTTCGCCCGCGTAGTACTCGGCAAACAGCGCCTGCACGTCTTGCGGCGTCGCCTTTTTTGCCAGCTGTTTCGGGGAGAAGAACGTGGTGACCGCGAGACCCTTGTAGAAGTCGCCGACGATCGGCGTGAACACTGGCGCCGAGGTCAGACCCGTGTGCGCGGCCATTTCCGGCAGATGCTTGTGGGTAAGGCCGAGCGCATAAGGACGCGGGCTCCTGAGCTTGTCGTTGCCGCCGGCTTCGTAGTCGGCAATCATCTTCTTGCCGCCGCCGCTGTAGCCGGTGATCGAATAAGCGTGCGCGGCGAAGTCGGGCGCCACCACACCGGCTTCGACGAGGGGACGCATGGCGAGCACGAAGGCCGACGCGTGGCAGCCCGGCACGGCGATGCGCGTGGCCGTGCGCAGGCGCTCACGCTGCGAGCGCGCCAGTTCGGGCAGACCGTAGGCCCAGTCGGCGGAAGTGCGGAACGCGGTGCTCGCGTCGATCAGCACGGTGCGATCGTTGTCGACCAGCGAAGCGGATTCGCGCGAAGCGACATCCGGCAGGCACAGGAACGTGACGTCCGACGCATTGATGAGACGGCGGCGCTCTTCGAGGTCTTTGCGCTTCGCTTCCTCGATGCGCAGGATCTCCACGTCGGCGCGTTGCGACAGGTATTCAAAAATCTTCAGGCCGGTCGTGCCTTCCTGTCCGTCGACAAAAACTTTCGTGCTCATCTCGATCTCACTCGCTTGCAAAAGACGGGGGCGCGACGCCGCGCCGGAACGCTATTTTAAGACCTCATGGCCGGCGGCGCGCAAAACGGGATGAAAAAGCGACGATGCGCGCTGAAAGTGACACCGGCGTGACCTGATGCACGGCAGATACAAGCTGATGCGACCAGGTTCGCGACAACCAGCCCCGCACTACCCGCGACTGGCAATCCACCGCGCCGTGACGCCCGCGACGCGTGCGCCGAACATCCGCGCCGTTTCCAGATCGCCCTCAGGCGGCGCCTCTTCCGGCGACGCGTCGGCGGGCGACTGCGTGAGCAGTCCCGTGAAGCCGCCCACATAGTTCAGATCGTTGCGGGTCGCTGCCTTGGTATTCGACGGCATCATGCCAGTGCCCGCCCAGATCATGCTGTGCTGCATCGCCAGCGTGACGAAGTACTGGATCGTCGAGAACTTGTCGCCGTTCATGGTCGCCGAGTTGGTGAAGCCGGCCGCGATCTTGTCCTTCCACGCCTGGCCGAACCACGGCTTCGAACTCGCATCGGCGAATTTTTTGAAGTCGGCCGACGGGCCACCCATGTAGGTCGGCGCACCGAAGACGATCGCGTCGGCCGCGGCCAGTTCGGCCCAGCCGGCGTCGTCGATGTCGCTGACCGGCATGAGCCGCGCCTCGGCGCCAGCTTCGAGGATGCCGGCGACTACGGCTTCGGCGACTTTCTTCGTGTGGCCGTAGCCGCTGTGATAAACGATGACGATCTTCGACATGACACTCCCCTTTGGACGTGAATCAGGATGGATCAGGCGCGGCAATGGTGTGCAGGTGCAGCGGCGCCGCACCGACTCGCATTGCGCACAGCGCTTCGCCGCACATTAGCGTGATGACAGGAATTCCGCGCGAATCGCAATGTGGTGCAAGCCGCACGCCACGCCGATGTGTGTCCTTGAATGGGCTCGACGGCCGAAGCTACCGCCCGTAACTGACCACCATCTTCGCGCTGCCGAGCGCGGCGGTGCCGATCTCGTGATCGAACATCAGCGCCGGACGCCCTTGCGCGAGACGCAGGTCGGCGGTGCCGAGCGCATACACGGTGATGATGTAGCGATGCGGTTTGCCCGGCGGCGGACAAGGGCCGCCGTAGCCGTCGGTATCGAAGTCGTTGCGCGCCTGCACCGCGCCGAGTTTCGACAGGAAGCCGGAGGCGCTCGCGTTTTCCGGCAAGCTGTCGACCTTCGCCGGAATGCCGGCGACCGCCCAGTGCCACCAGCCGCGTCCGGGCGCATCCTGATCGAACATGGTGATGGCGAAGCTGCGCGTGCCGGCCGGCGCGTCGCGCCACGTCAATTGCGGCGATCGATTGCCGCCTTTGCAGTCGTCCAGATTAAAAACTTGCGCGTCATCGACGGTGCCACCCGGATGGAAACTGGCGCTGGTTAGCGTGAACGTGCCTTCTGCAAACGCGTGCGGACTATGCGCTGTAAATAGCGCAAGAGCGAGCATCGCGCAGGTGAACAACAACTTACGGCACGACAGTAAAGCAAGCGAAACGACCAGGCAACGCGAGCGCATATGCCGGTTCTCCTATCAGGGCGCGAGGCGCGTGTCCTCGCGATGGTTATTGTCCTTAATTGAGCCCCAAGGTTGGACCAAGTCTAACATTAGCAATGCGATGCATCATTGTTGCCATACCGAGGATTTGCAGGGGGAAATCGGCTATAGTCAGAGGAATTGTCCGCGCGACCCTGGCCCGCGCTTCCCATTCGTTTCAACATCCAGCATAGAAAGACATGGTAGAAGTCGTGGAGAGTGGCTCATCAATCGAGAGGAGAGCGATGCAAGTTCCAATCAGGGTCGTGGTCGCCGACGACCATCCGGTCATCCTGTTCGGCGCGGAACACGCACTGCTCAAATTTCCCGGTCTGCAGATCGTCGGACGCGCGCGGCAGTCCACTGAACTGGTGAAGATGCTGCAAACCGCGGCTTGCGACGTGCTCGTTACGGATCTGGCAATGCCCGGCGGCCAATACGGCGACGGCCTGCAACTGATTGGCTATTTGCGCCGCAATTTTCCCGACCTTCCGATCGTCGTGCTTACCATGCTGGAGAACGCTGCGTTGCTCAAGCGGCTGAGCGAGCTCGGCGCGACCTCGGTCGTCAATAAGTCGGACGATCTGAGCCACATAGGGCTTGCCGTGCAGCATGTGAGCCGCAAGCTCGAATACATGAGTCCGTCGGTCAAGGCGTCGCTTGATGCTCTGCGCATGAATTCCGGCGGCAAGGGCGACGAAGTGATGTTGTCCAGGCGCGAACTCGAAGTCGTGCGTCTGTTCGTGTCGGGCATGACGATCAAGGAAATCTCGGAGCAACTGAACCGCAGCATCAAGACCATCAGCACGCAGAAGAATACGGCCATGCGCAAGCTGGGCATCGATCGCGACTCCGAACTATTCCAGTACGCGCAGAGCAACGGTTTGCTGAATCTGTCGTCGCGTTCGCCGGATCACGCGGGCGACATGGCTTGACGTCGCGTCGCCCGCATGCCGGACACATGCCGGGGCGGAAAAAAAGCCGCCAGTCGTGAAGACAGGCGGCTTTTTCAAATCAATCCGCTAAAAGCGGCTGCGCTTACTGCGGCGTCGAGGTTGCGCCACCATGCGCCGCCGACCATTCAGCCGGTGCGTGCAGGAATTTTTCCACTTCGTCCAGCGTCTTGGTGTCGAAGTACTTGTTTTCCTTGGCGACGCGCAACACGTCCCACCAGGTGGCCAGCGCGTGCAGATCGACATCGATGTCTTTCAGCACCGACACGCTTTCCTTGAAGATGTTGTAGTGGAACAGCACGAAGCAGTGGTTCACCGTGGCGCCGGCGGTGCGCAGCGCGTTGATGAAGTTGATCTTGCTGCGGCTGTCCGTGGTCAGGTCCTCGACCAGCAGCACGCGTTGACCTTCGGTCAGCAGGCCTTCGATCTGCGCGTTACGGCCGAAACCCTTCGGCTTCTTGCGCACGTATTGCATCGGCACCATCAGGCGATCGGACAGCCAGGCCGCGAACGGAATGCCTGCAGTTTCGCCGCCGGCGACCGCGTCGATCTGCTCATAGCCGACATCGCGCAGGATGGTGGTCTCGGCCATTTCCATCAGGCCACGGCGCACGCGCGGATACGAAATCAGCTTGCGGCAGTCGATATAAACCGGGCTCGCCCAGCCGGACGTGAAAATGTACGGTTTCTCCGCGTTGAAGTGCACTGCCTGTACTTCCAGCAGCATTTTAGCGGTCGTGTCGGAGATCGTCTGGCGATCGAAGCCTGTCATGGGCGGATCCTTGGGTGTGAGCGAGGAGAAGCGGGCGCGGGGCCCGGTGGCGCAGCAAGCGGGGTATGCCGCGCCATGTTGGGCGGAATACGCTGCCGGTCAGTGGCGCCGTTTAGTGGACAAAGGCCGGTTTTTGCTGCGCGCGTAGGCCGATATTTTACCCGAAACCGACCCTTCGGACGAGGCTGTCGTGCGCGGCTATCGCGAATGGCGGGCATAGCGGCCGCGCTGGACGGGTTTCCTGGGCCGCGCCGGTGCGGGGCTCGGGCAGGCAGCGTGACGCACTTTTGGCTGGCTTGTGAGGAGCCAGGGGCGCCTTTACACTCACGCGAATTTCTCCGGGCGCCGCCGCCCGCTGCCCGCCCAACTCACCTACGGAATGCTTTCAATGACCGCCGCTTCTCCCGCCACCGACACCCGTGCATCCGCCAAAAATGGCTACGCGGGCCGCGCGTTGCTCGCGTCGGTGCTCGGCTACGCGATGGACGGCTTCGATCTGCTGATTCTCGGTTTCATGCTGCCGGTCATCGCCGCCGACCTGCATCTGAGTTCGACGCAAGCAGGCTCGCTCGTCACGTGGACGCTGATCGGCGCGGTCGCCGGTGGTGTGATTTTCGGCGTGCTGAGCGACTATCTCGGGCGCGTACGGATGCTGACCTGGACGATCCTGATCTTCGCCGTGTTCACCGGGCTGTGCGCGCTGGCGCAGGGCTACACGGACCTGCTGATCTATCGGACCATCGCCGGCATCGGACTGGGCGGCGAATTCGGCATCGGCATGACGCTGGTGGCTGAGGCGTGGCCGGCGTCGCAGCGGGCGCGCGCGTCGTCGTATGTCGGGCTCGGCTGGCAGCTCGGGGTGCTGGCCGCCGCATTGCTGACGCCGCTGTTGTTGCCGGTGATCGGCTGGCGCGGCATGTTCGCGCTCGGATTGCTGCCCGCGGTCGTGTCGTTTTTCGTGCGGCGCCGCGTCGAGGAGCCTGCGCTGTTCAACGAACGCGTGACGCGCGGTATGCGCAAGCTGCCATTCAGATTGCTGGTGGCTGACGGCCGCACCACGCGCGCGAGCATCGGCGTGGCGATTCTCTGCTCGGTGCAGAACTTCGGCTATTACGGCCTGATGATCTGGCTGCCGAGCTATCTGTCGCAAACCTTCGGCTATTCGCTGACCCAATCCGGCGTGTGGACCGCGGCGACGATTCTCGGCATGACCTGCGGCATCTGGCTGTTCGGCATCGCCGCCGACCGCTTCGGCCGCAAGCCGGCTTTTCTGTTCTACCAGGCCGGCGCGGTGGTGATGGTATTCGTCTACGCACACCTGAGCACGCCGACGGCGCTGCTGATCGGCGGCGCGGCGATGGGCGTGTTCGTCAACGGGATGATCGGCGGGTACGGGGCACTGATCTCCGAGCTGTATCCGACCCATGCGCGCGCCACCGCGCAGAACGTGCTGTTCAATGTCGGCCGGGCGGTCGGCGGTTTCGGGCCAGTGGCGGTCGGCGCTTTGGCCGCGCGCTATTCGTTCGGCGCTGCGCTCGCGCTGCTCGCGTCGATCTATCTGCTCGACATTTTCGCGACACTGTTTCTCATCCCTGAACGCCGCGGCGCCGAGCTCCAATGAGCGCGCAAACCTGGCCTATCGCTTGCGCGTGACTCGCGTATGACAAACGGCACAACGCCGCTTGCGATGCCGCAATGCAACAACGCAGGCTCCTGTTTCGCCGATGGCGAGTCCTGTTAACCACTCAGTGCATCGACGCATGCGGGGTGTACACTAACCGGCCCGCGAAGCACTCCGCATTGTCATCGCATCGTCCTGCTTGCCGTCGCGATTCAACGCCGCGCCCCAACCGGTGTATGCGCAAAACCGCGTCGGCCGGTGCTTCATTCGACCGAGGCAGGCGAACATAGCTGTGCGGTGTGCCGGGCCCAATTACTTACGTCTCGCAGGCCAAAAAATGGACGAACAACTTAAGCAAAGCGCTCTCGCATACCACCAGAATCCGAAACCCGGCAAGATTTCGGTTACGCCCACCAAGCCGCTATCGAATCAGCTCGATCTGTCGCTCGCGTATTCGCCGGGTGTCGCCGCAGCCTGTATGGCGATCTACGACGAACCGCTCGACGCGCAGAAGTACACCTCGCGCGGCAACCTGGTCGGCGTCATCACGAACGGCACGGCCGTGCTGGGCCTAGGCAACATCGGCCCGCTCGCGGCGAAGCCGGTGATGGAAGGCAAGGGTTGTCTGTTCAAGAAGTTCGCCGGCATCGACGTGTTCGACATCGAACTGTCCGAATCCGATCCGGACAAGCTGGTCGAAGCCATCGCGATGCTCGAGCCCACGCTGGGCGGCATCAATCTCGAAGACATCAAGGCGCCCGAGTGCTTCTACATCGAGAAGAAGCTGCGCGAGCGCATGAAGATTCCCGTTTTCCACGACGATCAGCACGGCACTGCGATCATCGCGTCGGCGGCGATCCTGAACGGCCTCAAAGTGGTCGGCAAGAAGCTCGATGAAGTGAAGCTGGTGTGTTCGGGCGCGGGCGCGGCTGCCATTGCGTGTCTGGATCTGCTGGTGAACCTGGGTCTGTCGAAGCAGAACATTCTCGTCACCGATTCCAAGGGCGTGATCTACGAAGGCCGGGGCAACCTCGATCCGTCGAAGGAACGCTACGCGGCGAACACCGAAGCGCGCACGCTCGCTGACGCGATTCGCGGCGCCGATGTATTCCTCGGCTGCTCGAGCGCTGGCGTGCTGAAGCCGGAAATGGTCGCTGAAATGGGCACCCAGCCGCTGATTCTCGCGCTGGCGAATCCGGAGCCGGAAATCCGCCCGGAAGAAGCGCGCAAGGTTCGCCCGGACTGCATCATCGCGACCGGCCGTTCGGACTACCCGAACCAGGTCAACAACGTGCTGTGCTTCCCGTTCATCTTCCGCGGCGCGCTGGATGTCGGCGCGACCACGATCACCGAAGAAATGAAGCTCGCGTGCGTGCGCGCGATTGCCGAACTGGCCGAAGAAACGGATCAGGGCGATGAAGTCGCGAAAGCCTACGAAGGCCACTCGCTGGAATTCGGTCCGGAATACCTGATTCCGAAGCCGTTCGATCCGCGCCTGATCATCAAGATCGCGCCGGCTGTAGCCCAGGCGGCGATGGACTCGGGCGTCGCGACCCGTCCGATCAAAGACATGGACGCGTACCGCGAAGAACTCGGCACCACGGTGTATCGCACCGGCATGGTGATGCGTCCAGTGTTCGCCGCGGCGAAGTCGGAGCCGGCGCGCATCGTGTTCGCCGAAGGTGAAGACGAGCGCGTGCTGCGCGCCGCGCAATTCGTGCTGCTGGAAAAGATCGCCAGGCCGATTCTGGTCGGCCGTCCGTCGGTGATCGAGATGCGTCTGAAGAAGATGGGCTCGAAGCTCAAGTGCGGCGAGGACGTCGAGATCGTCAATCCGGAAGACGATCCGCGCTATCAGAAGAGCTGGCAGGCATATCACGAACTCGGCGCGCGCCAGGGCGTGACGCCCGACGTCGCGAAGGCCGCGATGCGCAAGTTCAATACGCTGATCGGCGCGATCCTCGTGCATCTCGGCGACGCGGACGGCATGATCTGCGGGATGATCGGCCAGTACCACATGCATCTGGACTTCATCGAACAGGTACTTGGCAAGGCGGACAACGTGGAGACCTTCGCCGCGATGAACCTGCTGATGCTGCCGGGCCGCAATCTGTTCATCTGCGACACCTACGTGAATGAAACGCCGACCGCCGAACAGCTCTCCGACATGACGATGCTGGCTGCGCGCGAAATCGAGAAGTTCGGTATCACGCCGAAGGTCGCGCTGCTGTCGAATTCGAACTTCGGCAGCGCGCCGTCGTCCTCGTCGCAACGGATGGCCGCGGCTCGCAAGCTGATTACCGAACGTGCGCCGGCGCTCGAGATCGATGGTGAAATGCACGGCGACGCGGCATTGTCGGAAGTCGTCCGCAAAGCTGCGTTCCCGGGCACGACGCTCACCGGTGAAGCGAACCTGCTGATCATGCCGAATGTCGAAGCGGCGAACATCGCGTACAACCTGCTGAAGATGGTCGGCGGCGAAGGCGTGACGGTGGGTCCGTTCCTGCTGGGTGCGGAAAAGCCGGTGCACATCCTGACGCCGGCAGCGACCGTGCGCCGGATCATCAATATGACGGCAGTGGCTTCGGCAAACGCACGCAAGCACGCGAACGCGAAGTAGTGCGGATGGGTTGAGGTTGACGCGGCGCTGCCTCAACGCGTGCGCCGTCAGCCAACGAGAGAACGCCACGGAAGTGATTCCGTGGCGTTTTTTTATAGCTGGAAAAAAAGCGGCTGTCCGTGAGAGGACAGCCGCTTTGCCGTTTCACAGCGCTTTTTACGCCGCGTGTTGCGTCTTGCCCGCCTCTGGCGAACGCCAGCGCGTCAGCAACTCGTTCCACTTGATCCGCACGCCCTTCAGGTTGTTTTCCTTCACGTGCCCATAACCGCGGATGCCGTCCGGCAGATTCGCCAGTTCTAGCGCCAGCTCACGGTTTTGCGCGCTCAGCCCGCCGATCAGTTCGCGCACCAGCGCTTCATACTCGACGATCAATGCGCGTTCCGTACGACGCTCCTCGGTCTTGCCAAAGACGTCGAACGCCGTGCCGCGCAGGAACTTGAATCTGGCGAGCACCTGCATCGCGCTGAAAACCCAGGGGCCGTACTTCTTTTTCACCAGATGGCCCTGAGCGTCCTTTTTCGAGAACGTCGGCGGCGCGAGGTGGATGTGCAGCTTCCAGTCCCCTTCGAAACTTCCCTTCAGCTTTTCGACGAACGCTGGGTCGCTATACAGCCGGGCGACTTCGTACTCGTCCTTGTACGCCATCAGCTTGTGCAGGTTCTTCGCGACTGCTTCGGTCAACGGCAACTGGCCGTCGATCGAATCGAGCGCCGATTCCGCTGCGCGGACTTGCGACACCAGTGCGCGGTAACGCTCGGCATACGCGCGGTTTTGCCACGCGGCGAGGTAGTCGGCACGTTTGTCGATCAGCGTGTCGAGCGCCTTTGGCGTGTGCAGCGCGATGATCTTGCTGCCCGCCGTATCCGCTGCGGCGCCTCGTCCCGGAGCCTGCGCGAGCTTGCGCACCGCAGCCAGATCGTGCGCGGCGCGGCGGCCCCATTCGAATGCCGCGCGGTTCTTCTCGATCTGCACGTCGTTCAACTCGATCGCGCGCATCAGCGACTGATACGTCAACGGCACCCAGCCGCGCTGCCATGCGTAACCGAGCACGAACGGATTCGTGTAGATCGCGTCGCCGAGCAGCGCGACCGCGAAGTGATTCGCGTCGACCGTATCGACGTTCTCGTCGCCCGCGCCGGCGCGCACGTCGGCTTCCGTGCTGCTGCCCGGAAAGCGCCAGTTCGGATTCTTGATGAGCTCGGCAGTCGGCGTATGCGCACTGTTCAGCACCACTCGCGTGCGGCCCGCCTGCATCCGCGACACGCATTCGTCGCTCGCGGTGACGATCGCATCGCAGCCGATCACGAGGCTCGCTTCGCCCATCGCGATGCGGGTCGCGTGGATGTCGGCCGGATGCGTCGCGATCTGCACGTGGCTCATCACGGCGCCGCCTTTTTGCGCGAGGCCGGTGACGTCGAGCACGGTGACGCCCTTGTTCTCCAGATGCGCGGCCATGCCGAGCAGCGCGCCGATCGTCACGACGCCCGTGCCGCCGACACCCGTGACCAGCACGCCATACGGACGGTCGATTGGCGGCAGATCCGGTTCCGGCACCGGCGGCATCGCGTCGCCTGCGACGCCCGAGGCCGCCTTCGGCTTGCGCAACTGGCCGCCTTCAACGGAGACGAAGCTCGGACAGAAGCCGTTCACGCACGAATAATCCTTGTTGCAGGTCGACTGATTGATCTGGCGTTTGGTGCCGTACTCGGTGTCGAGCGGCTCGACCGACAGGCAGTTCGACTTCACCGAGCAATCGCCGCAGCCTTCACACACGGCCTCGTTGATGACGATGCGCCGCGCCGGGTCCGGATACGTGCCGCGTTTCCTGCGACGGCGCTTCTCGGTCGCGCAGGTCTGGTCGTAGATCAGGATCGTGGTGCCGGAGATTTCGCGCAGTTGGCGCTGCACCTCGTCGAGCTTGTCTCGATGATGGATGTCGATGCCCGGCGCGAGGCCGACGTTGGCCGAATACTTCTCCGGCTCGTCGGTGACGATCACGATTTTCGACGCACCTTCGGCGGCCAACTGATGCGTGATCTGCGGCACCGTCAGCACGCCGTCGACCGGTTGACCGCCCGTCATCGCGACCGCGTCGTTGTAGAGCAGCTTGTAGGTGATGTTCGCCTTCGAGGCGATCGCCGCGCGAATCGCCAGCAGCCCCGAATGGAAGTAGGTGCCGTCGCCGAGATTGGCGAACACATGCTTGTCATTGGTGAACGGCGCCTGGCCGATCCACGCGACCCCTTCGCCGCCCATCTGGCTGAAGGTGCTGGTGCTGCGGTCCATCCACACCGTCATGTAATGGCAGCCGATGCCGGCCATCGCGCGCGAGCCTTCCGGCACATTGGTCGACGTGTTGTGCGGGCAGCCCGAGCAGAACCACGGCTTGCGCTCGGCTTCCACGCGCGGGCGCGCGAGCGCCTTTTCCTTCGCTTCGATCACGGCGATGCGCATCGCGATGCGGGCGCGCACGTCCGACGGGAGATCGAACTTGTCGAGCCGCGTCGCGATTGCCTTGGCGATGATCGCCGGCGAGAGTTCGTAGTGCGCCGGCAGCAGCCAGTTGCCCATCGGCACCGACCATTCGCCGCCTGCGCCGTCCTTCTCGTCGAACTTGCCGAACACGCGCGGACGCTGCGCGTCGGGCCAGTTGTACAACTCTTCCTTGATCGCGTATTCGAGAATCTGGCGTTTTTCCTCGACCACCAGAATTTCGTCGAGACCGCGCGCGAAGGCCTGAGCGCCTTGCGCTTCGAGCGGCCATACACAGCCGACCTTGTACAGCCGGATGCCGATGCGCGCACAGGTTTCGTCGTCGAGACCGAGGTCGGTCAACGCCTGACGCACGTCGAGATAGGCTTTGCCGCCGGTCATGATGCCGAAGCGCGCATGCGGCGAATCGATTTCGACGCGGTCGAGTTTGTTGGCGCGCACGTAGGCAAGGGCGGCGTACCACTTGTAGTCGAGCAGACGCGCTTCCTGCACCAGCGGCGGATCGGGCCAGCGGATATTCAGGCCGCCTTCGGGCATCGCGAAGTCTTCCGGCAGGATGATCTGCGTGCGGTGCGGATCGATGTCCACCGAAGCAGACGACTCGACCACGTCGGTCACGCACTTCATTGCTACCCATAGGCCGGAATAGCGGCTCATCGCCCAGCCATGCAAACCGAAGTCGAGATATTCCTGCACGTTCGACGGGAACAGGACCGGCAAGCCGCACGCCTTAAAGATGTGCTCCGACTGATGGGCGAGCGTCGAGGATTTGGCTGCGTGGTCATCGCCGGCGAGCACGAGAACGCCGCCGTTCCGCGACGAACCGGCCGAGTTGCCGTGCTTGAAGACGTCGCCGGAACGGTCGACGCCAGGGCCTTTGCCGTACCACATCGAGAACACGCCGTCGTATTTGGCGCTGGGATACAGATTGACCTGTTGCGAACCCCACACGGCGGTGGCCGCGAGGTCTTCGTTGACGCCGGGCTGGAATACGACCTGATGCGCGGCGAGATGCTTCTTAGCCTTCCACAGCGACTGGTCGAGTCCGCCGAGTGGCGATCCACGGTAGCCGGAGATGAAGCCGGCGGTATTGAGCCCGGCGGCCTGGTCGCGTTCCTGTTGCAGCATAGGCAGACGCACCAGCGCCTGGATGCCGCTCATGTACGCGC
The DNA here is from genome assembly GCF_046026895.1 of Paraburkholderia sediminicola. Lineage (GTDB taxonomy): Bacteria > Pseudomonadota > Gammaproteobacteria > Burkholderiales > Burkholderiaceae > Paraburkholderia > Paraburkholderia sediminicola_C. The sequence continues at coordinate 12,462 of NZ_JAQQEU010000064.1, read as the reverse complement.
GGCCGCGTTCGAGCGTGTATTTGTCGTCGAGCGTGACGGAAGACAACGCGGCTTCAAGCGAGGCTCGCTGACCTGCGTCTAGCGGGGCATTCATTATGTGTACTCCTCCACTCAGTTTGGGATCGCCAAAACTTTGTTGGGCCGTAGCATCTTGTGAATGCGTTGGGCCGGGGCCGTCATATTGACGTGTTTTAAGTGATGGTAGCACTGGTGGAAACCCGCCGCAGTGCGTTGAAAAGGTTGGGCTGCGGCAGCTTTGCGCGCAAACCGAAGCGGGTTGCCGTGCGGCTTGTGGATTGCCTGACGAGGGCTCTGTAACAAGCTGTAAAAGCTAAAAATTCGTGGAACCGTAGGGTAAATCCCTGTCTAACCCGGCACCTGTGAGCAATGTCTACGCAACGCTCCGCATTCGGCGGAGCTTCACGACAACAGGGCAGTTAGAAAAGGAGTACGCATGAACACCAGAAACATCCAGACTTTCCTGATGGTCTCTGCCGCATTTTTCGCCATGAGCGCGCCGGTGCGCTCGGACCCGGGCAGCCCAGGGGCCTTCTCCAACGCCGTTACCCGGACAGCGCAGGTCGCGCCCGCACGCATTGCCATGGAGCGCGTCTCGCGTGCCACCAAGTCGGACGAGGAAAGCCAGAATTCGTGATGTGCCGCTGAGGCGGTACGTCGGTTGATAACCGGTCGTTGGTTCTATTCGAGGCAACGGCGTCAATGAAAAGGGCGAGGATCTTGCGATCCTCGCCTTTTTCATTTTGGTTTCATGGCGCCAAGTTTCCGCGCAACCGGCGGCCGCTTCTCGTCAGACTTTGTCCTGCACCACGCCGCGGCGAATCTGATCCAGTTCAATCGATTCGAACAGCGCCTTGAAGTTGCCCTCGCCGAAGCCCTGGTTGCCCTTGCGCTGAATGATCTCGAAGAAGATCGGACCGATCTGGTTTTCGGTGAAGATCTGCAGCAACAGGTCGTCCGGCGCGCCGTCGATCAGAATCTTGCGCTTGCGCAGTTCTTCGAGCGGCTCAGCGTGATTCGGCACGCGGCGGTCGACCAGTTCGTAGTAAGTGTCGATCGTGTCGAGCAGCGAAATGTTCGCCGCGCGCAAACCGTCCACCGTGCGATAGATGTCCTGAGTGCCGAGCGCGATGTGCTGAATCCCTTCGCCGTGATACGCGTCCAGATATTCCTGAATCTGGCCGGCGGTCTCCGAGCCTTCTTCGTTGATGGGAATGCGGATCTTTCCGCATGGCGAGGTCATGGCCTTCGACTTCACGCCCGTCACCTTGCCCTCGATATCGAAGTAACGCACCTCGCGGAAGTTGAACAGGCGCTCGTAGAACTCCGCCCATTCCTGCATGCGGCCGCGATGGACGTTGTGCGTCAGGTGGTCGATGTAAGTCAGACCGTGGCCGACCGGGTTCGGGTTCGCGCCCGCAATGGGTTCGAAGTCGACATCGTAAATGTCGATGTTGCCGATGCTGCTCGGCTCGGCGCCGTTCTTGCCGCGCCAGCGGTCGACGAAGTAGATCAGCGAATCGCCGATGCCCTTGATCGCCGGGATGTTCAGTTCCATCGGGCCGGTCTTGTTGTCGAAGCCCCACGCGCCTTTTTCCAACGCCTGCTTGTAGGCCTTGGCCGCGTCCTGGACGCGGAACGCGATCGCGCAGATCGACGGACCGTGCAAACGCGCGAAGCGTTGCGCGAAGGAATCCTGTTCCCCGTTGACGATGAAGTTGATCTCGCCCTGGCGATACAGCGTCACGTTTTTATGACGATGCCGCGCGACAGCGGTGAAGCCCATCTGTTCGAACAGCTTGCCAAGCGCTTTCGGGTCCGGTGCGGTGTATTCGATGAATTCGAAGCCGTCGGTGCCGACCGGGTTTTCCCAAGTTGAAACCTGCATATGTGTCTCCTGTTGTGCGCGGGCGATAGCGCGAGCGGGATGGCGATTAGGTGCGGCTTGATGACGCAAAGTTTAAAGTCCGGCCTGCGCCGAAAACTTGCGAATTTAATCGCGTACCGATACGATTGCGCTGTTTTCTAGCTCAAATTTCACAACGGACGGCAGAAGATGGCGAATGCAGAGATTGACGCGATCGACAGGCGCATTCTGGCAATCCTTCAGGAGAATGGACGGCTCTCCAATCAGGAGATCGCCGAGCGTATCAATCTGTCGCCGAGTCCGTGCCTACGGCGGATTCGTCGGCTGGAAGAAAGCGGCGTGATTCGCGGCTATGTCGCGCTGCTCGATGCTAAGCGGCTCGGACTCGACCTGCTCGCCTATGTCAATGTGCGGCTGGAGAAGGGGGGCGGTTGGGCGCTCAGTCCACGTTCGGGCGAAGCCACGCACGCAGATCTGTTTCGCGCGGCGGTTCAGACCTGGCCGGAGGTGGTCGCGTGCCACGCGATGACCGGCGAGATGGACTACCTGCTGCGCGTCCAGGTGGAGGACATGGCTCACTTTTCGCGCTTCATGCAGGATCAGTTGCTGCACCATCCGTCGGTGATCGACGTGAAAACCAGTTTCTCGCTGGAAAAGATCAAGGAGACGACCGCGTTGCCGATCGTGTGAGCACCGGCGCGGGGGCGGGCAGGGAGCAAAGAAAAAGGGCAGCCTCATGGCTGCCCTTCATCATTTCCCCGTAGCGTTTCTTTCAGGCTGCAACGGCCGTTGGCATGAATGATTCGAACAACTTCGACGCCTGGCGCGCCTGGCGCTTGAGCGCATAGTCGAATACGGCGGCCTGCTCTTGCAGCATCTCAGCAATGATGCTCGATTGGTCCGCCGGCGGGAGCGTCAGATAAGCGTCGGCTTCGCCATACGCGTATTCGATCTTCATGCCGGCCTTCTTCGCGATATGCATCATCGTCGAGTTGCGCGACAGGCAGTGCATGTAAAGCATCGTGACGTGCGTGTTGCGGCTGCGGATCGCGGCGCGCTCGAAGAGCTTCGAGCCGATACCCTGGCCGCGAACACTTTCCAGCACCGACACGCCGAATTCGGCCGTGCGCTTGTCGCCTTCAGCAGGCAGATAGGCAAGGTGGCCGACGCCGGTGAGTTCCAGGTTGTAGCCGAACACGCCGAAAACTGTGTCGCGCTTGAAGTCGATCGCCCGGACGTAGTTTTCGATCACGTGGTTCGGCACGACCTGGCCGAAGCGCAGCAGGCGGTCGTTTTCGTCGAGCGCGAGGAAGTGGGTCAACAACCGTTCACGGTCGACAACGGTGAGTTCACGGACCAGAGCTGGTGCGTGACCAGTTGGCTGCGACAAGCCATCGTGCGGGACGATCGGCCGGGCGGCGTGTGGGTGCATCAGGTTCATGGTCGGGTTCTCCTTTTAGTCGAGCGGCGTGCTGCACCGCAAAAGCGATTTTAACGGAAACCGCAATCGATCACTAGGGAAAACCCGTATCAAAATTTGAAGAGAATGCCTAAAACCTTCACGCCCTGTTTTTAATTAATTGATTTTTAACAATAATAAAAATTGAACGAACGTTCTCGATGTGGCGCTCTATGTCAGTAAACGCCAACGCGGCGGGGCATTCTATTGTTGCTCTGCGTCATTTGAGCGCACCGGCCTTAGCCCATGTTCCACCATGCCGACCACCTGTTCGGCGAATTCGCGGTAACCCATCCGACCGTCCGGCTTGAGCCAGGTGAACGTCCAGTTGATCATGCCGAACACCATCATGGTGAGAGCCGTCTGATTTTCGCGGGTCGCGCGCTCCGGATAAGCGCGCGACAGCTGTCGCGCGAAAGCCGCGACGACATCGCGCTGGCGGTTCAGGATTACTTCCCGCTGGGTGTCGACCAGATATTTGACGTCGTTCAACAGCGCGACGTGCCGGCTATGGGACGTTTCATACTCGGACAGAAAGGCCCGGATCAGCTCGGCGAAGGTCTCCCGCTCGCTGAGGCCGCGCCGCTGACTCGCGCCTTCCACTTCGGCGATGATCAGCATCAGCCGTTTCGTGTAGCGGTCCAGCAAGTCGAACAGGATCGCTTCCTTGCTCGCGTAGTAGTGGTACAGGCGTGCTTTCGACGTGCCGCTCGCGGCGGCCAGATCGGCCATCGAAGTGCTGGGATAGCTGGTCTGGGCGAATTTTGCCGCCGCCAGTTCGAGAATCTGCTCGCGTTGAGTTTCGTGGTCGGGGGCTCGAGTGCGGGCCATAGTCGTCGTTTTGTAGTGTTATTAGTTTGCGCAGGGCGCAAGCGCCGCGCACAGCTCCAACGTGCGCCATGCGCTGACGTCGCCGCGTAATCTGATGCGCCGGCTCGCGGCCATTTCGCGCAGACGCCATAGCAACACGATGTCGCTGACCAGAAACCCGAGTTCGGCGGCCGTCAACTCGGCGGCGACGCGCGCCGCGGGCTGCCAGTGTTCGGTCGCGTGTTCGAGAAGCTGCGCGTCCAGTTCGGCAAAACTGCCGCTCGTGAAAGTGTTGTCGCGCCAGCGCCGCGTCTCGCCGTTCGCCTGTTTGACTTCCTGCCATTCGAGCGCCAGCCGGCTGATGCGCAGCACGGAAATCGGCGCGGCGTCCGGCAAATGCGCCTGCAACACCGCAGGCGCAAACATGCCGACCGACGTCGCGCGATCCCGCCGGCTGTGCGCCCATGCGCCCGGATCGGTGAGGTCGCGAATCGACAGGCGGACCTCGTTCAGGCGCTGCGGGCTGTTGCGCAGGTGGTAGCACACGCGGCGCAGCATCAATTGATCGGCTGCGCTTTCTGCGTGCCAGACCACCAGATTCGATTCGCCGCGTCCGATATTGTCGAGCGCCGTTGCCTGGTCGCGGAATTCCCGCTGGAAATCACGCCGGGTATCCGTGCTGACGCGATCCCAGAAGTCCGCGCGCACGTCCGCCACCTCGTCGATGCCGCGTAAAGGGCCGACCGCCAGATCGTCGCGCAGCGCATACACGTCATCGTCGCGGCCCGCAGCGTGGAGCGCGGCGCGCAATGACTCGGCGGCGACATCGCCGTTAGTAAGGTGAATCGTGCTCATTGGCGGTGGCTTGCAGTGCAATGACAAAAGGGGCCGCTCGGCGACCGGAACCGAATTCCGATCGCGAGCGGCCCCTAGTGTAAGCGGATCGCGATGCCGCCGAAAGCGTTGCCAGTGTGACGCCAGGACAACCGGCGCGGGCGGCTCAGCGTTCGTCGTAGCTCACCACCACGCGGTCGCTGAGCGGATGGCATTGGCACGTCAACACGAAACCGTCGCGAATTTCGTGTTCTTCGAGCGTGTAGTTCTTTTCCATCTTCACTTCGCCTTCGAGCACCTTCGCACGGCAGGTGCAGCAAACGCCGCCCTTGCACGCGTAGGGCAGCGCGAGGCCGGCTCGCAGGCCCACATCGAGCACGCTCACGCCCTGATACGGCAGACGCAGCTTGCGCCGTTTTCCGTCGAGCACGATTTCGAGGTCCGCGGCCGGCGTGTCTTCCGTGATCTCGACCGGCGGCACGCCCGCTTGCGGCAACGGCGAGCCGAAGCGCTCCACGTGCACTTTTTCGGGCGGCACGCCGGCGGCCTTCAATGCGGCTTCGGCGGCGTCCATCATCGGGCCCGGGCCACAGATGAAGGCTTCGTCGATCGCGTCGGCGGGCAACAGGTTGTCGATGAAGGCCGCGCACTTTTGCTGATCGAGCACTCCGTTGAATAGCTCGACGTCCTGCAGATCGTCGGAGAGCACGTGATAGAGCACGAAGCGGTTCATGAAGCGGTTCTTCAGATCTTCGAGCTCTTCCGCGAACATGATCTGATCGACACTACGGTTGCCGTACACGAGCGTGAAGGTGCTGCGCGGCTCGACCTCGAGCGTCGTCTTGATGATCGCCAGCACGGGCGTGATGCCCGAGCCGCCCGAAAACGCAAGGTACTGCTGACCTTGCTCGGCGTTCAGATGGGTGAAAAAGCGACCGTCCGGCGTCATCACGTCGATCGTGTGGCCGGGCTGCAGCGTGTCGAACGCGAAATTCGAGAAGCGCCCGCCACGCACGCGCTTGATGCCGATGCGCAGTTCGCCGTCGCGATCGTAGTCCGTGACGCCGACGCAGATCGAATATGAGCGGCGCGTTTCCTCGCCGTCGATGTGCGTCTTCAGCGTGACGAACTGGCCTTGCGTGAAGCGATACTGGTCGCGCAGCTCGACCGGGACTTCAAAGGCGACCGAGACCGCGTCGGCGGTTTCGGGCCGCACTTCGCGGATACGCAGCGGGTGAAATTGCGGGGTGGCCATATCAGTATGGTTTGAAGTAGTCGAAGGGTTCGTGGCAATCGAGACAGCGGTACAAGGCCTTGCAGGCGGTCGAGCCGAATTGCGCGACACGCTCGGTATGCGCGGAGCCGCAACGGGGACAGGACGGCGCCGGCAGCGCCCGCGGCATGAAGCGCAGCACTTTTTCCTGCGACGGCCCTGCCGAACCGCAACTGCCCGTCGGCGGCGCGATGCCGTAGGCACGCAGCTTCTCGCGGGCCTCGGCGGTCATCCAGTCTGTGGTCCACGCCGGTGCGAGCACGGTGGCGATCCGATACGGCTTGAGTTCCGCCACGTCGAGCGCGTGCGCGACATCCTCGGCAATCTGCGACATCGCGGGACAACCGGAATAGGTCGGCGTGATCACGACTTCGAGCGTGCCGTCGGCGGCGCGACGCACGTCGCGCAGAATCCCGAGCTCACGGATCGACACCACCGGGATCTCCGGGTCGGGCACCGTTTCGAGTACAGCCCATGCGTGTTCAAGCGCGGCGTCGGTCGTGTGTGTGGCAGTCGAAGTCGTCATCGTCGGATTACCAGTTGGCGCCGGGATGCTGGCGTGCGAGGCTCTGCATTTCAGCCAGCACGAAGCCCATGTGCTCGGAATGTTCGCCGTGTTTGCCGGTCGTGATGTGCTTGACCGCTTCGGGCAGCGTCAGCGTGGCTTCGTCGAGCGTGGCGCGCACGTCGTCGAGCCATGCCGCCTCCAGATCGGACGTGCGTGGACCAATGCCGGCCGCGGCGATCGTCTCTTCCACGCTGTCCGTGCTGAAAAACTCGCGCGTGTATGGCAGCAGGTAGTTCAGCGCGTCTTGTGCGCGGGGGTGCGATTCCTCGGTCCCGTCGCCGAAACGGATCAGCCACTCGCGCGCGTGATGCACGTGATAGCTGGTTTCCTTGATCGACTTCGACGCGATGGCCGCCAGTTGCTCGTCGGTGGATGTCGTCAGCGCGGTCCAGAGATGCGCCATCAACGTCGAGTACAGAAAATTGCGCACGATCGTGACCGCGTAATCCTTCTCGGCTTGCGCGGTGCCGCACAGCGGCCCGAAATGCGGCAACTCGGCCAGCGTGTAGTTGGCGAACTCGCGTTCGGCGCGAAAGTACGCGTAGTCGTCTTCTGTACGGCTCCTGCCGGTGAGCTGCTGTTCGAGCGACGCGGCGTGCGTGTACAGCAGGCGCGCCTGGCCGATCAGATCGAGGCTCATGTTCGACAATGCGATGTCCTCTTCGAGGATCGGGCCGTGGCCGCACCACTCCGTATTACGCTGACCGAGGATCAGCGCGGTATCCGCGAGGCGCAGCACGTATTGGAGATGTTGGGGGGTGATGTCCATGGCCGCGCTTACATGTGGTTGACTTCGTCGGGGAGCGTGTAGAACGTCGGATGGCGGTAGATCTTGTCGCCGGCCGGTTCGAACAGTTCGGCCTTGTCCTCCGGAGCGGACGCCGTGATTGCCGACGACGGCACCACCCAGATGCTCACGCCTTCCTGGCGGCGCGTGTAGACGTCGCGCGCCATGCGCAGCGCCATCGGCGCGTCGGCGGCGTGCAGACTGCCGCAGTGTTTATGGTCGAGTCCCTGCTTGCTGCGCACGAAGACTTCCCAAATCGGCCATTCCTTGTTCATTGCTGATCTCCTGTGTCGACCGGAGTTAGCGCTTTAGCGCTTACTCCGGTCCCATGCAATCCTTGCGGTCGACCGGAGTTAGCGCTTTAGCGCTTACTCCGGTCCCATGCAATCCTTGCGGTCGACCGGAGTTAGCGCTATAGCGCTTACTCCGGTCCCATGAAAGACGGGTGCTGTTTCTTCCTGGCGCGCCCTGGTGGTCAGGCGGCGTGCTGTTGTGCGCGCTGGCGCTGCTTTTCGGCGTGGGCGAGCGCAGCTTCGCGTACCCAGGCGCCCTCGTTATGTGCTTTGACTCGGGTGGCGAGGCGTTCGCGATTGCAGGGGCCGTCGCCGTTTACGACACGCCAGAATTCTTCCCAGTCGATGTCGCCGTAGTCGTAGTGGCCGCGCGCCTCGTTCCATTTGAGGTCGGGATCGGGCAGCGTGACGCCGAGAACCTTGGCCTGGTCGACGGTGGCGTCGACGAATTTCTGGCGCAGGTCGTCGTTGGAAATGCGCTTGATGCCCCATTTCGACGACTGACTGCTATGGATCGAGTCCTTGTCGCTCGGGCCGAACATCATCAGCACCGGCCACCACCAGCGATTCACCGCTTGCTGGACCAGCTCACGCTGCGCTTCGGTGCCGGACATCATCGACATCAGCGCGTCGAAACCCTGGCGCTGGTGAAACGACTCTTCCTTGCAGATACGGATCATCGCGCGGGCATACGGGCCGTAGGTGCAACGGCACAGCGGGATCTGGTTCATGATCGCTGCGCCGTCGACCAGCCAGCCGATCACGCCGACGTCGGCCCACGTGGGCGTCGGGTAATTGAAGATGCTCGAATATTTGGCCTTGCCGGAATGCAGTGCGGCGATCAGTTGATCGCGCGACACGCCGAGCGTTTCGGCAGCGCTATACAGATAGAGGCCGTGACCGGCTTCGTCCTGAACTTTGGCGAGCAGAATCGCTTTGCGTTTCAGGCTCGGTGCGCGCGTGATCCAGTTGCCCTCCGGCAACATGCCGACGATTTCCGAATGCGCGTGCTGCGAAATTTGCCGCACCAGCGTCTTGCGGTACGCGTCAGGCATCCAGTCCTGAGCCTCGATCTTGCCGTCGGCGGCCATCACCGCATGGAACTGTGCCTGTGCGGGCGAACTTGCGTCCGCATCGAGCGGGGCGACATTGCCGGGAATATCCAGGGATTGCGTGTACATGGGGACGCTCTCTGCGGAAGTTGTCTGGGTTTGCGTAGTATAAACCAACCGACCGGTCGGTTAATAAATTTTTTGACCGTGGTCGATCGCGTCGATAGGGGCTAGACGGGGCTGCTTCCGGGTCGTTGCGACGGCGGATTCGTCGGCGTCTGCGCCCCTTGCTGACGCTTAACCTATAAAATTGCGAATTGGCCGCGATTTGCGGCCCACCTGCATCCCGGTACTCATGTTACGTCTAAGCGAAATCAAACTCCCGCTCGATCATCCCGACAGCGCCCTCGAAGCCGCCGTCCGCGCGCGCCTCGCGGAACTCGGTGTGGCCGGGGACGGGCTTATCCGATACACCGTGTTTCGCCGCGCGCACGACGCGCGCAAACGCGCCGACATCAAGCTCACTTACATCGTGGACGTCGAGGTAACGGATGAAGCGGCGGCGCTCAAGCGGCTCGCCGACGTGCCGCACTGCGGCGTGACGCCTGACATGACGTACCGCTTCGTCGCCAGGGCGCCCGCGCAATTGGCCACGCCGCGGCCGGTCGTGATCGGCATGGGTCCGTGTGGGCTGTTCGCCGGCTTGATCCTCGCGCAGATGGGCTTCCGGCCGATCATCCTGGAGCGCGGTAAGGCCGTGCGCGAGCGCACCAAAGACACTTTCGGGCTGTGGCGCAAGTCGGTGCTAAATCCGGAGTCGAACGTGCAGTTCGGCGAGGGTGGCGCCGGCACGTTCTCGGACGGCAAGCTATATAGCCAGATCAAGGACCCGAAGCACTACGGCCGCAAGGTGCTCGACGAATTCGTCCGTGCCGGCGCGCCGGAGGACATTCTGTATCTGAGCCGGCCGCATATCGGCACGTTCCGGCTGGTCAGCATGGTCGAAAAGATGCGCGCGACCATTTACGAGCTGGGCGGCGAGGTGCGGTTCGAGACCCGCGTCGAGGATATCGACATCGACGGGGGTAAGGTGCGCGGATTGAAGCTGTCGACCGGCGAGACGTTGCGCTGCGATCATGTCGTGCTGGCGGTCGGTCACAGCGCGCGCGACACCTTCCAGATGCTGCATGACCGCGGCGTCTATCTCGAGGCGAAGCCGTTTTCGCTCGGCTTCCGGATCGAGCATCCGCAGGGTTTGATCGATCGTAGCCGTTTCGGCAAATTTGCCGGTCATAAACAGCTTGGCGCCGCCGACTATAAGGTGGTGCATCACTGCAGCAACGGACGCGCGGTTTATAGCTTCTGCATGTGTCCGGGCGGCACCGTGGTGGCGGCGACTTCGGAGCCCGGGCGCGTAGTCACCAATGGGATGAGCCAGTATTCCCGGGCAGAGCGCAATGCCAATGCGGGGATTGTGGTCGGCATTACACCGGACGACTATCCGGGCGGTCCGCTCGCCGGCATCGCTTTCCAGCGTAAATGGGAAGAGCGGGCGTTCGAACTGGGCGGTGCCAACTATATGGCGCCAGGCCAGCTGGTTGGTGACTTTATTGCCGGGCGGCCGTCCACGTCGCTGGGTTCGGTCGTGCCGTCCTACAAGCCCGGTGTGCATCCGACCGACCTCAGCACCGCGCTGCCCGATTACGTGATCGAGGCAATTCGCGAAGCGCTGCCGCAGATGGACAAGAAAATCGCGGGGTTTGCGATGCATGACGCGGTGCTCACTGGGGTGGAAACGCGAACGTCGTCGCCGATTCGCGTGCGTCGCCGGGATGACTATCAGAGCATGAACGTCGAAGGGTTGTATCCGGCGGGCGAGGGTGCGGGATACGCCGGCGGCATCTATTCGGCAGCCATCGACGGGATCGAGGTCGCTGAAGCGCTTGCGTTGAATATGACTGGCGCGCAGGCGGCCTGATTTGGGCAGGGGCGGCCGGTCGCGGCCACCGGCTGTTGATGTTGTGATCGGGCACAATGCGCGTTTGGCCTCGAACCCATTACCCGAATGACCATTCGCTCTCTCGCTGCCGCATGTGGCACGGCGCTGCTTGTCCAATTTTCTATTTCCCCAGCGGTTTTCGCTGCCGACGCCCCTCCGTACTGGGTCGCCGCCTGGGCGACGGCGCTGCAACCCATCCCGCAGCGGTCCGACTTGCCGCCGTTGTACCGTGCGCCGGAAGTGGCCGGGCGCACCGTGCGGCAGATCGTCTATCCGACGCTGTCCGGAAAATCTGTTCGCGTCCACCTGAGCAACGAATACGGCAAAGTGCCGCTTGTCATTGAAGACTTGCGGATCGCGCGTTCGACGGGCGGCGGCGCCGCGGCCGGTGACGGCGCGGCACGCGTGACTTTTGGCGGCAAGAGCGCCGTCAGCATTCCGGCCGGCGCGGAGTTGGACAGCGACCCGGTTGCGATGGATGTCGCAGAAGGCGCGCCGTACGCAATCAGCGCTTTTATGGGACCGGAACAGCGGATTGCGGCATGGCACCGCGTTTCGAACCAAGTCAACTATGTTTCCACGCCGGGCAACCATGCAGCGGACGCCTCCGCGGAAGCTTTTCGCGGCCGGTTTACACAGTATGTCTGGGTGACCGGGTTATCGGTGGAGGCGGCTTCTTCATCGGCGGCGGTTGCGGCGATCGGCGATTCGATCACCGACGGCATGCGTTCCAGCTTGAACCAGAATCGTCGTTGGCCGGACGCGCTGGCCCGGCGGCTAGCCGGCTCCGGCGATCGTACGACCGCGATCGTCAATCTCGGCATCAGCGGCAATCGACTGTTGAGCGATTCCCCATGCTACGGCGATGCGCTCGCGAGCCGCTTCGAACGCGACGTTCTCCGGCGGCCCGGCGTCAAGACGGCGATCCTGTTGATCGGCATCAACGACATCAACTTCGCGGCGATGCCGGTCCGTAGCGGTCTCGATTGCGACTTTCCGCATACCTCGGTCACTGCCGCCGATCTGATTGCCGGCTACCAGCGGGTGATCTCCGCCGCGCGGCACGCCGGCGTGAAGGTGTTTGGCGCAACGTTGACGCCGGCGTCATTGCCGCCGGAGCGGGAGAGCATCCGTCTAGCCGTCAACCAGTGGATCCGCACCAGTCACGCTTTCGATGGCGTCGTGGATTTCGACGCGGCGCTGAGGGACCGGGTCCAGCCGGACCGCTTGCAACGCGCTTTCGACAGCGGCGACCACATCCATCCCAGCGATGCCGGCTATGCCGCGATGGCCGCGGCGGTTCCGGTGGACGCCCTTGTGAACTCGACCCGTAAGTGAGCCGCCAAAAAGACCTCACCAAATGCTTGTCACAAGGACGAAGCTCACCTATGATTCGGCCTCTCGTTTGCGAACGGGGGCCGCGGCGGAAACCAGCGGCTGTGGCGTCAGCAAGTTTTAAGCGAAAGCGAAAAAATCTTGTTGACGAAACGAAAAAGAGCCTT
>NZ_JAQQEU010000063.1:0-41816 GCF_046026895.1 Paraburkholderia sediminicola | reverse complement strand
GCCCACCAGTTGTTGCCGCCGTCCTTCGGTTGGCATGCCCACGTCAAAGCTTGTTGCGTGGTAATTGCCGGTGCTCCTGTGGCCGAGAAGAAAACAATGAATTGATGCAGCAGCTTCTCCGGCCGCCGCAACTTGTAGCCCAGCGAGCGGCGCAAGCTCAGATACTCAGCCAGCGCACCATGTAATTCGCTCATGACGCACCTCCTGGCCACGCGCGGGCGAGCAGGCGCAACCCCTCCCGGTCGACCTTGGCATAGATTGCCGTGGTCATCAGGCGACGATGGCGCAGCACCTGGGCGACCTCGGGAAGCGATACACCCGCACACACCATCTGGGTTGCAAGTGTGTGACGCAGTCGATGGGCACTCACGTCAGCGAGGCCCGCGCGTGACGCCGCGGCGCCCACCGCTTCTGTGACACCGGCGGATGAAAGCGCACGGTGAGGGGCTCGCGTACGCACGAACACGGTACGGCCCTGTGCGGTATCGGGTCGGCCACGTTGCAGATACGCTGCCAATGCCTGGCCGACATCCGCAGGCAACGGAAGGCGTTCGATGTAATGGCCTTTGCCTCTCACCATGAGTTCGCCCGCGCGCCAGTCGATGTCGTCAAGATTGAGCATACGCACCTCTCCGGCACGCAAGCCCAGACGCGCGAGCAACATCAGCATCGCGTAATCGCGACGGCCGCTACCGGTCCGCCGATCGCAGGCCGCCAGCAAGCTTTGCACATCGCCCGCCTCCAGTGCGCGCGGCAACCCCGCCTGGCGCCAGCCAGCAACGGAGGGGACTACCTTGTCCAGCGGCTGCGCGATGAGACCTTCGATATGCAAGTATGTCAACAACGAGCGCAGTGCCGTTACAGAGAGCTTCGCTGAACCGATAGACCGGCCGTGGCCGGCGGCAAGCACAAATTCAAACACGTGCTTCGGCCGCAAGTTCGTCCAATCGAGTTCGCCATCGACGACTCTCTTCGCGACAAACGGACGCACCATGTCGACATATCCACGAGCGCTAGTCGGCACAAGCCCGCGCACATCGAGCAGGTATTGGCGATAGCGCGAGAGCAGTACTTCGCTGGGACTCAGCGCCGCTTGAACGCTCGCCACCTCGATCCCAATGCTTCTGAGGTAGCTGACCAGCGGGGCCAATGCCTTGGTTGATAGCCACAACGTGTAGCCTTGCGCGCGTCGCGCATCCAGGAATTCGTCGAGGACCGAGGCGGTGAGAGTCGTTGCATCCAGTCGTCTGCAAGCAAGCCACCGGCTCAGATGTGCAAGAACCTGCAGCTGATTCGCCGCGGCATTGGGACGGTAGCCTTGCTTGCTTAACTCGGCGGCGAAGCCATCTGCAAATGAGGTGAGCGGTCCGGCAATACGGACCCGAGATGGATGTGACATGAGTTGCCTCCTTCTCCCAGTGGGGAGAAGAAAGCATCGCTCAACTGACCAGGATTATGCCGATGCCTACAGCGGGTTCGCGACCAGCAGCGCCGCATCGCAGGCGACTGTCGGAATAATCCGGAGATCGGCGTAATGGAACCAGCACCGCTGGTTGTGACGTGTTTAGCGCGACAGAGCCCGGCAAGACGCCCACGCTGGATGGGCTTTCCTAAAGATATCGAATGCTATTTGCCTGTGCAACATTGCACCAATGGCGTGCTGTGACGCGAAATGGTGCGCAGCCGGTGCATCCGCAGGTCGTTCACATTGCTCCTTTTGCTCTGCGTGAAATGTGAGTGATCCCACTTCGATTTGGGGGGTCCGCAAGGATCGAGGAACCCGCACGTATTGTCCGGCGCAAACTGGCATAGCCGTTGCTTAATAAGCCACGCTGGGTTCGCCGTACGCGACGAGCATCAAACAGCACTCCCGTTGTCCGAGACAAAGGCGTCTTGGATAACACCGGCCAAAAAGGTCCGACATCAGCGCGTCTGATGCCGGACCTTTTTCGTTTGCGATCCCATTATTGTCGGAGTTGGAAGCAATGAAAAGACGTACATTTTCCGCAGTCGGTTCGGGCTCTGCTATCAGTGTTGTGCCCCAGCTTGGGCGTGTTCTGCTCGCTACGCTCAGCGCGTTCGGGTTCGCTCACTCCGCTTCCGCGGCGCCGCTGCAACCCATCGAATTTTCAGAAGCCGTACATAACCTCGGTTACATCGACCTCTACGTTGCACAGCACGCGAAGCTGTTCGAGAAGCACGGGCTGACCATACACCTGAGCGCAGCCGGTGGGGACACGCAGGCTTTCGCCGCGGTGCTCGGCAAGACCGCGCAGTTTGCCGTCGGCGATCCGACCATGGTGGAGATGTCTCGCGAGCGCGGCGGACCGGGCATGGTCGTCGGGACGCTGGTGCAGCGTGCTCATTACTTTGGCGTATCGAAGACCGTGGCGCGTATCACCGATCCCAAAGCCTTCAAGGGGTTGACCTTAGTCACGTCGCCTGATCCGAATACCGAGTACAGCGTCACGAAGAAACTGCTGCAGGACAATGGCCTGAAAGTCGGCACGGACGCGAAGATCGTCGAAGTCACCCCAGGCACGGAAATCGGTGCCATGCTGGCGGGTCGTGCCGACATCGCGTTCGCGCAGCAGCCGATGGTGGCGGCTGCAATGGCGCAAGGGGCGAAAGTGGTATTCGACTTCTCAAGTTACATGGGTCCGTTCTGCAATACGGGGATCATGGTGCTGCCCGAGTATGCCAAGGCCCATCCCGAGGTCGTGCAGTCGCTCGTGGACGCGCTGGAAGAAGCCGCGCGTCTTACGTATGCCAAGCCCGACTATGCGAAGGAGGTTGCCCGTGCGGAGTTCCCGGACCTGCCGCCCGACGTGGTGAACAAGGCAATCGACATGGAGTTGCAGTACAAGATCCCGGCGCAGACGCTGCCGGTCGACCGGCAGCAGTGGGACAAGCTGATATCAATGCAGAAGTACCTGGGCAACGTACAAGGGACGCTGGCCTATAGCGACGTGATCGACAACACCTTTTCTAACAAGGCCGCCAAGACCGCTGCGGCGGGCGCGGGCGTAACGGTGGCGGTGTCCAAATGAATGTAGCGGGCGCAGGAGTGCCTGCGGCGCAGGCGGGGGGGACCGCCCCCCCGCACGCCCCGCTGGTTGCGCGCGGGGTCGGCAAATCGTATGGCGAAGATGAAGGCGAGTTGAATCAGGTCATCGGCGACATTTCCTTCAGCCTGCGCGCTGGAGAAATTGTCAGCCTGGTGGGCCCGTCCGGTTGCGGCAAGACCACGCTGCTGAACCTGATGAGCGGTCTTACGCAGCCGACGCGCGGCGCGGTGCTGTGGCACGGTCAGGCGCTGGGCGACGTCCCCAAGGGCATCGGCTACATGTTGCAGAAGGACATGCTGATGCCGTGGCGCAACGTGTTGGCCAACGTCACGCTTGGCCTCGAACTGACCGGGATGTCGCGCGCGCATCGCGAGAAAAAGGCGCATGCGATGCTCGGCAAGGTCGGACTTGCTCCGTACTACAACTACTACCCGTCGGCTTTATCGGGCGGCATGCGTGCGCGCGTTGCACTTGCGCGCACGCTGGTGACCGACCCCGAAGTGATGCTGCTCGACGAGCCGTTCGCCGCGCTCGATTTCCAGACGAAACTGGTGCTGGAAAGCGACATGGCCCGGCTAGTCAGGGGTCAGGGTCGCTCGGTTCTGCTGATCACACACGACGTCGAGGAGGCGGTCTCGTTGTCGGACCGTGTGATCGTCCTCACCCACCGTCCGTCCCGCATCAAGGCCATCCACGAGGTCCACCTGGATTGCGACCGCAACGACATGATGGCCGCCCGCGACGCTGCGGGCTTCACCGCCCACGTACGCGAGATCTGGTCTCAGCTCGACGTGCGTATGGGCGAACGTTGAAAAGGAACCCGCGTGCAAGAAACCCGCTCTCCGGCACCCCCGTATGCCCCGGCATCCCTCAAATGGCGCAGGCTGATTCGCCGCTGCCGCGGCAAGCTCGTCGTGGCTGCCTGCCAACTCGCGCTACTCGCCGCACTGCTCGCCCTGTGGCAAGTTGCGACGTCGAGTCAGGCGCTGGCCTTCCTGTTCGGTTCGCCCAGCCAGATCTGGAGTTACCTGGTAAAGATGCAGCAGGACGGCAGTCTCGTACACGACGCCGGCGTGACTGGCATGGAAACGCTGCTCGGATTTCTGCTCGGCAATGTCATCGGCACCGTGCTCGGATTGTCGCTATGGTATTCACGCTTCGTCTCGAAGGTCATGCAGCCGTTCATCGTTGCGCTGGGCTCGATTCCGATCGTCGCACTCGCGCCTATCGTGATCATCTGGTTCGGTACCGGGCTGGGGTCGAAACTCGCCATGTCGACGTTGTCCGTCGTGGTGGTGGCGCTGGTCACCGCGTACAAGGGGGCGACCAGCGTCGATGACGATCAGATCAATCAGATGCGCACGCTCGGCGCGACCAAGCCGCAGACTTTCCGCAAGCTGGTGATCCCCGCCTCGCTGCGCGACATCTTCGCGGGCTTCAGGCTCACGGTCGGCTTTGCGTTGATTGGTGCCATTGTGGGCGAATTCATGTCGTCAGACGATGGGCTCGGCCATGCGATCTTCAAGGCCGGTAGCCTCTACATCATTCCCAAGGTATTCGCCGGCGTGGTGGTGACCATCGCGCTCGCGCTCTTCCTGTCGTTTCTCGTCGGTCGGCTAGAGCGCTTCCTCATGCCCTGGCACAAGTTCGATTGATTTAAGCCATCCGCCGCGACGTTGCCGGCCGGAGGCATTTAGCAACCCCCGAAGGAGTAGGCAGCATCCTATGAGCACACTATCCACACCTCACCAGATCATCCGTAAGGATGACCTGAAGTACGCACTGACGGCTAGCGATGGTTTCATTGCCGAAGTCTCGCCGGGCGAGACCTTCGAGGTCGAAACCGAATTGAACATCGGCGGCCACCTGATTACGCAGCTCGACGAAAAGCTGGACGAGTCGAAAGTGAAGCTCCCGTTCGTCAATCCGGCCACCGGGCCTGTGCGCCTGCGCGGCGCGAAGCCTGGCGATATGGTCGTGATCGACGTCCTTGAAGTTGGCGTGCACGGCCTCGGTTATACCGCGCTGTGGCCGGGCATCGGGATTTTTCCGGATTGGGTCCGTAAGAAGGAATTCGGCATCCAGAATCGCAACGTCGTCGTCGAAAATGGCATCGTTCACTGGAGCGACTCGCTCAAGCTGGAAGCCAAGCCGATGATCGGCGTGATCGGCGTGGCCCCGGTGGCGGGCGGCACGCTCACCGTCGACAACGGTACCCACGGTGGCAACCTGGACATCCAGGAAGTCACGAACGGCAATCGCATTATGTTTCCGGTGTTCCATGAAGGCGCGTACCTGTATTTCGGCGACGTGCACGCATTGCAGGGCGACGCCGAGTGCAACGGCATGGGCGCGATCGAAATTCGTGGCCACCTGAAGCTCAAGGTCGATCTCGTCCGCGCGCCGAGCCGCATGACCTGGCCGCGCATCGAGACGCCGACGCACATCTGTACCGTCGGCTGCGCGCGGCCGCTCGACGACGCGCTGCGTATCGCGTTCGAGGAAATGGTCTATTGGCTGGAAGAAGGCTACGGCATTTCCGGTGCCGAAGCCTACATGCTGCTCGGCCAGATCGCGGAAGCGCGCTGTACCCAGATGGTGAATCCGAAATACACCTATATCTGCAAGGTCGACAAAAAGTACTTGCCCAAGCGTTGAGGGAACGGCATCGGGCCGCGGATTCTGTGCGAGGCTGACCGGCACCGTCACAAGGCATCGAGACCGGACTGCCCGGTCACGATGCTGGCACCGGTCGGTGCGGGCATGGTGAACATTCCGTGGCCGACGACGCGGTCGGTAATCGCGCAAATCATTTATTGATTTCGAAGAAAGAGGAAAGAAGGCCAATGCCGATTTATCCCTATCGTTGTGAAACCTGTGGCACGTTCTCCGTCATGCGTCCTGTCGCTGAACGCGACGCGACCTGTGCTTGCCCAACATGTAGCGCTATCGCACAGCGCATGCTGGCCATGCCTGCGCTGGCATTGATGTCGTCGTCCGGGAGTGCCGAACGCCGAGTCAACGAACGCGCGGTGTACACGCATCAGCATGGCTCGGGGTGCGGCTGCGGGTCGCGCGCACTGTCAAGCACCGAATCGTTGGTAAGCTGAATGGAGTCGCCGCGCGTGCCTTCGAGCGCCCGGCCCAAAACACGGCGCTGCCCACTGTCCGGAGCGGCGGGCAGCGGAGTGACGCGATGGACTTTAACCATTCATTTCCGACCGGATCCTCAACCCACAAAGACCAGGCGAACCTATTGAGCCATTTGAACCTCCAGTTGGCGCAGGCACTGCTCGCACGCGCCGTCGATAAAGTGCGCCAGCAATTTGGCAAGCCGGTGTGCATTTCCGTGTGTGATAGCCACGGCTTCCTCATTGCATTTTTCCGGATGGACGATGCTCCCGTGCGCAGCATTCAGTTAGCGCACCAGAAGGCTTACACGTCTACCCGTCTGGGTGTGACAACGGAGGCATTCCATGCGCGGCTGCGCCGCGAGGAAATTCCCATCAGCTATTTCTGCGATCCATTGTTGACTGCGTTGCCCGGCGGTGCGGTGCTAAGCGACGCGCAGGGCACCGTGATCGGGGCGATCGGTATCAGTGGCCTCACGCCGGCCGAAGATCAGGCTCTCGCCGACGAACTTGCCCGCTTCGGGACTCCATGCAGCTTGCAGGGCGACGCGCCATGAGGTATGCGCGGGTAATCTTTTTGCAGTGTTGTATCGTGCTTTAACAAGAGAACAATCAATGAAACGGTTTAACGTTTATGTGACACGCATGATCTCGCAAGAGACAATTGACGATCTGCGGCAGTTTCACGACGTCGAGGTCAATCCACATGATCGGGCACTCACGCGGGATGAACTGCTGAAAGCAGTACAGGGTCGGGACGCCGTGATCACCCTACTGACCGACACAATCGACGGCGAAGTGCTCGATGCCGCCGGCCCGCAATGCAAGATCTTCGCGAACTACGCGGTAGGCTTCAACAACTTCGACCTGCAGGCGGCGACCCAACGCGGCATGATCATGACCAATACGCCGGGTGTGCTTGACGACGCCACGGCAACCCATGCATGGGCGCTATTGCTTGCGACGGCACGGCGCATCTCTGAGTCCGAACGCTTCGTGCGTGCGGACAAGTGGCAGGGATGGGCGCCGATGGCATTTATCGGCCAGGACGTCGACAACAAGACTCTGGGTGTCGCAGGCATGGGTCGGATCGGATCGAAATTTCCGCGCAAGGCGGCCGCCTTCGACATGAAGGTGATCTACACCGACGCACAGCGCAATCCCGAAATCGAACGTCAGGTCGGCGCGACATTCGTCGACAAGGAAACGCTCCTGCGCGAGTCGGATTATCTGTCGTTGCACCTGCCGCTTCTGCCGGAAACGCAGCATTACATCGGCGCGGCTGAGCTTGCGAAGATGAAGCGCACAGCCATCCTGATCAATGCAGCCCGCGGTCCGCTGGTCGATGAAAAGGCACTGGTTGCCGCGCTGCGCGACCAGGTAATTTGGGGGGCCGGCCTCGACGTGTTCGAGCGCGAACCCGAACTCGAGCCAGGATTGAGCAGCCTGGATAACGTGCTTGTCGTACCGCACATCGCTTCCGCGACGATTGAGACGCGACTTGCGATGGGTAAGATCGCGACGGAAAACGTCATCAGCGTTCTGAAAGGCGAGAAGCCGCAGACCTGTATCAACCCCGAAGTATTGCGCTCCGCGGAGTAATAGCTTGTCGCCGCTGTCAACGATTCAAGAAGAACTCATTGAAGAGGAAGTTATGGCAAAAGTTGGATTCATCGGTCTGGGTGTCATGGGTGCGCCGATGGCCGCCAATCTGCAGCAAGGCGGCCATCAACTCTTTGTGCATGATCGGAACCCCGCGCCGTCGGGTTTGATCGAGAATGGCGCGACGCTCTGCGAGTCCGGCAACGCGGTGGCACAGCAAGCCGACATTGTTATCCTGATGGTGCCCGATACCCCACACGTGGAGTCAGTGCTCTTTGGGGAAAACGGCGTAGCAAGCGGACTCCGTGCGAACCAGATCGTGGTCGACATGAGTTCGATTTCGCCGATTGCGACGAAGGAGTTCGCCAGAAAGATCAACGAACTCGGATGCCAGTATCTCGATGCTCCGGTATCGGGTGGCGAAGTGGGTGCGAAGGCCGCGTCGCTGACGATCATGGTCGGCGGGTCGCAGGCGGTGTTCGACAAGGTCAAGCCTTTGTTTGAACTGATGGGCAAGAACATCACGCTCGTCGGCGGTAACGGCGATGGCCAGACCACCAAGGTGGCGAATCAGATCATCGTCGCCCTGAATATTCAGGCGGTGTCAGAAGCGTTGCTCTTTGCCTCGAAGGCTGGCGCGGATCCGGTGAAAGTGCGCCAGGCACTGATGGGCGGATTCGCAGCGTCGCGGATTCTTGAAGTGCACGGCGAGCGGATGATCAAGCGGACATTTGATCCGGGCTTCCGCATCGAGCTGCACCAGAAGGACCTCAACCTCGCCTTGCAGGGCGCCAAGGCGCTTGGCGTTTCCTTGCCTCATACTGCGTCCGCGCAGGAACTGATGAACGCTTGCGCCGCGAACGGCATGAGCAAGCTCGACCACTCGGCTCTGTGCAGGGCAATCGAATTGCTATCCAGCCACGAAATCGCCAGCAACTAATCGCTACCTATTGTTGTGAATGGACGCGACTGGGCTGGCCATACGCTGCCCAGCGTTTCCAGACAAAATAGGCTTTCTCATCCAGCTTTTCACCATTGCGATAGAACTCGCGACTACTGTATTGCGCGTGTTGATCGTATGTGCATCGTATTGATACATGGAGGTTCGTCTCATGAGTTCAGAAGTCGGCAAGATCGCATTGATCACTGGAGCAGGCAGCGGTATCGGACGCGCCACCGCTCGCAAGCTGTTTCAGCACGGCTACCGTGTGGTACTCGCTGGACGAAACAAAGCACCCCTCGAGGCGCTAGCCGACGAGGCGCAGCAACTCGGCCAAGAGGCACTTGCTGTTCCCACCGACGTCACCGACGCCGCTAGTGTCGCCGCCCTCTTCGACGCGATACGACAACGCTACAACCGCCTCGATCTTCTCTTCAACAATGCCGGCCGCGGCGCACCGGCCGTCGATATCGACGAACTCAGCCTGGACGACTGGCACGCCGTCGTGAACACGAATCTGACGGGTGCCTTCCTCTGCACGCGCGCTGCCGTCGCGCTGATGAAAACGCAACTGCCGCGCGGCGGACGTATCATCAACAACGGCTCGATCTCCGCGCACGCACCACGTCCGAACAGTATCGCCTATACGGCCACCAAGCACGCGATCACCGGCCTGACCAAATCGACATCACTTGACGGACGCAAGTACGACATCGCCTGCGGACAGATCGACATCGGCAACGCTCTCACCGACCTCGCGGCACGCATGGCAAAGGGAGTGCCACAGGCCAACGGCGAAATTGCCGTCGAACCGCTGATGGATGTCGAGCACGTCGCTGGCGCGGTCCTTTATATGGCCGATTTGCCACTCGATGCGAACGTGCAGTTCATGACCGTTATGGCTAGCAAGATGCCGTTTGTCGGGCGTGGATAGCAAAGAGACAACGGCCGCGGGCGCGTGGCGCGGGCCTGTGTCTGCGGCGTGAGCTTGCGCAGGGGAGACGATTCTTGTGGGCTAAAGAGTCAGCGTTTCGTGCGCCTTGACGATCTCGCTTGCTACCACCTCGATCTGCTCGCGCTTGAGCATCGCCTTTGAGCGTAGCAACTGATACGCGTGTTCTTCCGATACGCCGCGCCTTTCCATCACGAGTTGCGTGGCCTGCTGGATCACCCGAACGCTCGCTTGCTTCTTCTCGAGCCGTTCAATGTATCGATCGCGCATTCGCAAAGCCTGACATTGCGTCAACGCCACCGCAATCGCGGTCATCAATCCGAATGAGCGCACCGGCGACGGTATCACCGCCAGCGCGTTCAGGCGCAGCACCGCTTCGACGGTGATCGGATCTTCGGAGGTCACCACCGGAATCACAGGAGGCGACATGCTGGTTCCGAGCCACGGGAAATTGACCGAGCGGGTTTCGGCGCGCAGCGCCATCAGCACTAGCCCGGTTCCGAAGGGCAAGCTGTCGAGTGTCGGCCAGCAGACCTCCACGTCGCACCCAATGCGGTGGAGTTGCGCGAGAAGCTCGTCGCCATCCTGATCCTGTGGATGAATCACAACAACTTTCAGTGAGCGCAAATCGCGCAGGATCGCTAAGGTATCCGCGGTCCACTTCATCGTTCCGCCCTTGCATGTAAGCACGCGCGACCCGTGTCTGCGGGCCGCTCCGGCGCGCTGCACAATATGACGCCGGGATCGGTATTCAGCAGTACGCGTCGCAGAGTCAGTGAAGCAAGACTCGCAGCCTCGTCTGCGGGCCCGACCTCGACTGGGTTGAATGCATCGTCGGGGCCCGGAGGAAGCATGTGCAAATTCGCATTGTGTTCAGCGTTCAAGATCGCGCCCCTCTTCAGGAGAGAGTGAAACAGTCGTTGAACAAAGGTGGCGGTCAAACAGGTTCTGACTGTGCGGCCATTGCATACGTATTGAGGAGAAGCCGACCACCGTACGGCGATAAACGGTCCTGCCGGGCCACCGCACGATCGCGTACCCGTCGTATGAGTTGCTTTGGATAGGGATCCAGCTATGAAGAACATGTGACACGATGGTTCCTTGAAGGCGCCAACGAGGAAATCGGTCGGGCGGGCATCCAGAAGCGCCATGTCGGGGGGCCGAACCGCGAGCTTCCCGCTGATGTAACAGCGAGGGTGTAGCGATGAGAGAAGATTAGGCCGAGCCCGAGGGCGAATCTACTCTACGGTTGGATATCCCAATGCCGCATTAGGGTACCCCGCTTATACGGACGTATAAGCACCGCGAGGGGTGAACGCTGACGATTGATCGCCCGTCTCAGTAGATATCAGGACGGCGGCCCCGCAATACGTGATTGAACGCGTTCAATTATCGATGCCGAATGCGCGCCACCTATCGCCCGCAGATTCGCCATCGAGAGTGATACCGGCAGCGGGTCGCCGCGCCGGTTGAGCGGCCGGTAGTCAGAAGGGAATAAATTCTTTCATTATCGCCAAGGCCCCTTGTTTTTTTCGAATCGACCTGCGTGACGCAGCTTCTCGGCACTTAGAGCTGCACCCCGCGCGTGAGCGCGCCATCCACTACCAGATTCGCCCCACTCACGAAGCTCGCCGCCGGGCTCGCGACGAACGCGACCGCGTTCGCGATCTCCTGCGGGCGCGCCATGCGTCCGCTGGGATTCAACGCGAGTGCTTCCGCGAACAGCTTCGGATCGTTATGTTCGATGTGATCCCACACTCCACCTTCGAAATAGACGTTGCCCGGCGACACGGCGTTTGCCCGGATGCCCTTCGGCGCGAGGTGGTACGCGAGACCTTGCATGTAGTGGATCAGCGCCGCTTTGAAGGTCCCGTAAGGGCCGGCGGCAAAGTCGATTTCACGGCCGGACACACTCGATATCGCGATGATCGAGGCGGCCTTGCTCGCTTCGAGAAAAGGCATCGCGGCGTCGACCAGGTTGACCGTACCCATCAAGTCGGTTTCGAACTCCTTGCGCCACGATCCGAGATCGTTGCCGATCGACAGCGCGCTCACATTGGCGACGACGATGTCGATGCCGCCCAGTTGCGCGGCAGCGTCACGTGTCCAGGCCTGTAACGCCGGACCATCCGAAACGTCGACCGAGGCGCCGCACACCTTGACAGCGCCACCCGTGACCTGCACGATGCCGGCCACCGTCTGTTCCACGGTGGCACCATCACGGGCGCAAAGCGCGACGTCCGCGCCTTCGGCTGCCAGCGTTTGCGCAATGGCGCGGCCGATACCCTTGGTGCCACCGGTTACAAGTGCCTTCAGGCCTTTGAGTTTCAAATCCATGGCGGTGTCTCCCTAGTTAGCCGGTGCGAGATATTTCTTGCTGATCGCCGCGCCGACCGAATACTTCGGATCGACGAAATTGCCCAGCCGCACCTTGCCGCACTGGCTGAGCATCATGTAGGCATCCCAGCGGTCGAAGCCGTATTCCTTTTCCATCCACAGCACCAGTTCGTGGTACGCGATGCGCGTCGCGTCTTCAAGCGGGCGCGCGCTGCCGATCGCCATCAGCAACTCATCGGTTTCGAGGCGCGGCCATTCGATGTGCCAGCCCTTGATCAGATCGACGTGGATCGTGGTCGTGCTGGAGTATTCGACGGCGGTGCCGCACACTTCGCCGTCGCCCTGGCAGGCGTGCGCGTCACCGATAAAGAGCCGCGCACCGGCGGAGCGCACTGGCAGATAAGTGATGCTGCCCGGACCCATGTCGGGCACGTCCATATTGCCGCCGTGGTTGTCCGGTGTGAGCGAATTGATCGAGTCGATTTCCGGCGACAGGCTCAGTGTGCCGATATGCGGCTTGTACGGCAGCGTGACGCGCTTGCTCCAGTAGACGCCTTCTTCGTCCACGTCGATCTTGCGGGTGATCTCGGGCAGCGGCTCATTGAGCGTTGCGGTGTATTCCGTGCCGGTCAGCGCGCCGAAGCGCGGAATCAGGCAGCAGGTGCCGCGCGGATTGTCGCCGCGCGGCAACATCGATTCGATGTACACCGCCACCACGTCGCCCTTCTCCGCGCCTTCGATCATGACGGGTCCGCTTTGCGGATTCAGAAACGGCACCCGCAGCTTCTGACTCGGCAGATCCTGCTCCGTGAGAATCTTGCCGTCAAATGCATCGCGTGTCTGAACCACAACTCGGTCGCCCGGGGCAATGTTCATCACCGGTGTGGAGTACGGTCCGATGGTGTAGTGAAATACGCCCTGACGGGATTCGCTGAGTTCATGCGTTTCGCGGACTTGGCCGCGTGCGACGCCGCGCGTGTGCATGATCGATTGCTCAAGCCAGTTCATCCTGTGTTCCTGCTCAAATGTGGGTTATCGAAATGAATGGGCGCAATGCTGACGTCGCATCACACTGAAATTAGTGCTCTGACGTTATTGGCTTCCATCTGGTCCCCATGCCCCGCCGACACGACCTGGCCGCGTACCAACACGACATAGTCGTCGGCCACCGCCTGCGCGAAATCGAAAAATTGTTCTACCAGCAGGATCGACAGCGATCCTTTCAGCGAACGGATCACCGCCTCGATCTCCATCACGATCGACGGCTGGATGCCCTCGGTCGGTTCATCGAGAATCAGCAGCTTGGGATTGGTCAGAAGCGCCCGGCCAATCGCAAGCTGCTGCTGCTGTCCGCCGGACAGATTGCCTGCAATGCGCCGACGCATCGTCTTGAGCACTGGAAAGGTATGAAAGACATCGTCAAAGGAAAATTGCTTGCCCTTGGCGGTCTGATTGCGTTCGCCCGCGTAAGCGCCGATGCGCAGGTTTTCTTCGACGCTGAGTTGCGGAAAAATCTCGCGTCCTTGCGGTACGTAGCCGAGACCCGCGAGCACGCGTCGATGTGACGGCGTGCGCGTCAGCGGCTGGCCCGCCAGTTCGATTTCACCGCCTTTGACCGGCAGCAATCCGACGAGGCACTTCAGCAAGGTCGTCTTGCCGACGCCGTTTCGGCCGAGTACGACAGTGCAGGCGCCTTCGGCCACGTTCAGCGACACGTCGCGCAACGTGTGGCTGCTGCCGTAAAACTGATTGAGTGCGGAAATCTTCAGCATGTTCACCGTCCGAGATAAACCTGAATCACGCGTGGATCGTTGCGCACCCTCTCCATCGATCCCTCGCCGAGCAACTGCCCTTCATGCAACACGCTGACGAGGTCCGCGATCTCGCCGACAAAATCCATGTCGTGCTCGATCACCACCACCGCCCGCTCGGGCGACTTGAGCCGCGCGATCAATTCGGCGGTGCGTGCAGTTTCGTGATCGGTCATGCCGGCAACCGGTTCGTCGAGCAGAATCACTTGCGGATCGGCGACAAGCAGCATGCCGATTTCGAGCCACTGCTTCTGGCCGTGCGACAGCGTGCCGGCCATCCGCTGCCCTTCATGCGCGAGACCGATCGTCTCGAGCACTTCGTCGATGCGCCGGTTCTGTTGTGCGCCGAGGCGCGAGCGAACCATTTCCGCATAGCCGCGACCGTTGCGAATCGCCAGTTCGAGGTTTTCGCGAACCCGCAACGCTTCGAACACGCTCGGCTTCTGGAACTTGCGGCCGATGCCCAGGCGAGCGATGGACGTTTCGTCGAGCGTCGCGAGGTTCGTGACCTTGTTCAGAAAGACCTCGCCGCCGGACGGCCGGGTCTTTCCCGTGATGACGTCCATCAAGGTCGTCTTGCCCGCACCGTTCGGACCGATGATGGCGCGGATCTCGCCGTAACGGAACTCCATCGACAGATTGGTGATCGCCGCGAAGCCGGAAAACGTGACAGACAGGCCGCTGATGTAGATGGCCGTGGCCGGTTGTGGGTGGTTCATTGGCCGCCTCCCTTGCTTTCGCTGCCGGCGGCCTTGAGCGTGCCCCACACGCCGTTGCTGAAATAGACAACGATCACGAGCGTGACGGCGGCAAGAATGAACGGCCACACCGCCGGCAGTTGCGCGGTCAGCCAGAACTTGAGTCCGTTGACCACGATCGCGCCGACGATTGCGCCGATCAGGGTGCCGCGCCCACCGATGGCCACCCACACGGCAATCTCAACCGACAGTTGCGGTGAAACGATAGTCGGGTTGACGATGCCGACCTGCGGCACGTACAGCATTCCGGCAAACGCCGCGAGGACCGCCGACAGACACCATGCGAAGAGCTTCAGCGTATGCGTGCGGTAGCCGAGAAAGCGCATCCGCGCTTCGTCGTCGCGCACCGCGATTAGCGCCCGGCCAAAACTGGAGCGCGCGAGAAAGCGCACACCGACATAGGCCACCACCAGCAGCAGGCACGAACACACCGCGAGGCCGATCTGTGTGGACGTATCGGCAAGCTTGCGGCCCGCGAGGCTCGTGAAGCCGGTCATGCCGTTGTTGCCGCCGAGGCCCACGTCGTTGATGAACAACAGCAGCATCAGCGCATACGTGAGCGCCTGCGTGATGATCGACAGATACACGCCGTTGATGCGCGAGCGGAACGTGACGAAGCCGAACGCGCCGGCGACCAGCGCGGTGACGACGATCGTGGCGAGAATCGTCACATCGAGCCGCGAGAGCATCTTCCATACGGCGGGAAAGTCGCTTGCACCCATGTATTGCATGAAATCCGGCAATACGTGCGTTTCGGCGTAGGCGCCGTTCAACAGATAGATGGCCATCATATAGCCGCCTATGCCGAAGAAGATGCCGTGCCCGAGGCTCAGGATGCCCGCATAACCCCAGACCAGATCGAGCGCCAGCGCGAGCAGCGCGAAACACATGATCTGTCCGATCAGGTTGATGCCGAACAGCGACAGATGCAGCGCATTCGACTCCGGAATCACAAAATACGCAAAAGGCAGATAGAGCGCCACCAGGACCAGCACCGGGACAATGCCGACCTCCACGGTCTGGCCCACCCATTTGGTTGCGAATGCCGACAGGGTGAATCTCCTGCCGGTACGCGGATCGGGAAACGTGTTCATACGCGGGTCTTCAATGCAAAGAGTCCTTGCGGGCGCTTCTGGATGATCAGCACGATGAGCAGAAGCACGGCCACCTTGGCGGCAACTGCACCGTAGAACGGTTCGATAAACTGGTTGATTTCGCCGAGCGCGAGCGACGAGACGACTGTCCCGGCGAGACTGCCCGCACCGCCTAATACCACCACCATGAAAGAGTCGACCACGAAGCCCGTGCCCATCGACGGATTGACGCTGGCGATCTGCGTCAACACTACGCCGGCCAGTCCCGCGAGGCCCGCACCCAGACCGAACGCGATGCGATCGACACGCTCGGCGGGCACGCCGAGGCAGCGCGCCATGTCGCGCAGCTGCGTGGTGGCGCGCATCAGCAATCCGAGCTTCGTGAAGCGGACCACGGCAAAAGTCGCGGCGAAGATCAACACGGCGAGCACGATCGCAAACACGCGGTTGTAGGTCACGAAAAAGCCGGGCGCGACCTGCATGCCGCCGTTGAGAAAACCGGGCGTGATGAACTCGACGTTCTGCGAGCCGAACATCACCTGAATCAGCTTGATCAACGCGATGCTGACCGCCCACGTGGCAAGCAGGGTCTCCAGCGGCCGGCGATACAGAAACCGGATGACGAAGAATTCCAGCAACATGCCGCACGCTGAGCAGATCACGAACGCCACGGGAATCGCAACGAAAATGTAGGCGTCGAACCAGCCCGGCAGGTAGGCCTGCATGAAACGTTCGACGAGATACGTCGCGTACGCGCCGATCATGATGAATTCGCCATGCGCGAGATTGATCACGCCCATCAGGCCGAACACGATCGACAGGCCGAGCGCAGTCAGCAACAACACGCCGGCATAGCTCAAGCCGCTAAACAGAATCGACAAGCCTTTGCCGAGCGACAGCCACGTGTCCATGTGGCGAATCGCGTCTTGCACGGCAGCCAGCACGTCGGGATCCGAACGCACAGAATCCTGCGCCGCAAAGTTCGCCAGCGCGGTTCGCGCGGTTTCGCTCGGCACCTCGGCCACAGCCTTGATCGCCGCCAGGCGGTCAGCCTTCACATTGCTGCTCAGACCGCGCTTAGCCAGAGCCAGCGTGAGAATGGTCGCGATATCCGGGTCATGCTGCGCCTTGACCGCACGGGCGACGACAGCGGGATCGAGCAATGCATAGAACTTGTCGACTTGCCGCGCAGCCGTCGCGCGAGTGTCCCGCTGCGGCGAGAACAAGTCCATTTCCGCCGACGCCACCGCGAGCCTGCGCATCATCACGATGCTCGGCACATAGGGCGAATCCGCCGGCGCGTCGGCGCGCGGTTGGAGGGTTGTGGCGTCGAGCGCAGGATTTCCCTGCAGTGTCGCCTGACCGTCGGCGCGGCACATCAGCGCGCCGTTACGAATCGCATCGACGATCTGACGCGCCCACGCACGCTCACGCGTGTCGTCCGACACGCCGGTTTCGACAAGTTGCTCTAGTGCAGCGGCCTTATCGCCGTTCGTCGAGCAGAACGACGTGAGCATCGCAGCGCGGCCCGGCGCGGCGCTTGCGGTAGTGGCCCAGGCAAGCGCCAGACAAGCGATCGCGAAAAAGATCTGCCTGAAATTGATCATGGGTGTTTCCATTCGATCCCGCTACGGGACCGGCATCCTTGCGTATGCCGATCCCACAACTGCTGACTATGCGACAGGGACGGTCAAGCCTTGCCGATGAACGGGCTGAACGCTACCGGCTTCTCGATGTCTTTCGACTTCCACAAAATGTCGAAGCCCTGTGTCGCGTTGATCGATCCGATCATGTCGCCACGCCACAAGTACTGCGTGGAAGCATCCATCTTCACCGTGTAGCCTGCCGGATCGACCATCGACTGACCTGCGAGCGCCTTGCGCACCGCGTCCGTGCTGGTGGAGTGCGCTTTCGTGGCAGCCTGCGCCCACAGATTGATACCGAGGTAGGTCGACACCATCGGGTCGATCACCATGTCCGGCCGATGCTTCAGGTTATGCGCGCTGACGTAGTTCTTCCAGTCGCCCTTGAACTGGCGGTTCTGCGGTGTATCGACGTTCTGGAAGTAGCACCAGCAACTGAGGTGGCCGACCAGCGGCTTCGTATCGAGACCCTCCAGATCGCTGTCGACCACATCCAGGCCAAGAATTGGAATATCGGTTGCGCGCACGCCCTGATTGATCGCTTCCTTGAACATTGCCGGAATCGAATCGCCCACCACGGTCATCACGACGATAGCCTGGCCGCCCGGTTGCGCGGCGAAGTCCTTGATGTCGCGCACGATGGTCTGGAAGTTCGACTGTCCGAATGGAACGTAATGTTCGCGCCATGCCGAGTCCGGAACGTTCTTGGTCTTCAGATAGCCCTTGAGCATCTTGTTGATCGTGCGTGGCCAGACGTAGTCGCTGCCGATCATATAGAAGCGCTTGGCGCCGCCGCCCTGGTCACTCATCAGGTAATCGATCGCCGGGAGCACCGAGCTGCTCGGCGGCGAATTCAGATAGACAACGTTCTTCGACTGCTCTTCGCCTTCGAAGTGAAGCGGATAGAACAGCAAACTGTCCTGCGACTCGACCACGGGCAACACGGACTTGCGCGACACCGACGTCCAGCAGCCGAACAGCGCCGCGCATTGATCGCGCAGGATCAGTTGCTTCGAGAGCTGCGCATACATGGGCCAATCCGACGCCGGATCGACGACGACGCCCTGAAGCTTGCGCCCGAGCACGCCGCCCTTGGCGTTGATCTGATCGATCGTCATCAGTGCCGTATCTTTTAGCAGCGACTCGCCGTTGGCCATCGTGCCCGATTGCGAAAACAGCAAGCCGAGCTTGATCGGATCGCTGGGTCCCGCGGCAAACGCAGCTTTAGGTAGCGCAGTGCCCGCAGCGGTCACCAATCCGGAACCGACTGCCGACAGGAAGGTACGTCTTTTCATTTGCTTCACTCCGACATGGATTAGAAATCGCAAACGCAAAAAGCCCGAAACCAGACAAGCTGGTTTCGGGCTTTTTTGGCCGGTGCCGCTCAAGACGCCTTTGTCTCGAACAGCGAAAAGAATGCTGTGGGTCCCCGTTATGTACGGCGGGTCAGCATGCTTCTATAAGCAATGGCTATGCCAGATTCTTCAGCCGGCCGGGATACATGCCGCAAAAACCCTTTGGTGAAAGCGAATGCGAAATGATCAGTTGCGTTCCGGTCAAAGCCGCAGGCATCATAAATAAAAGCAGTCTGCGCGGTTCACTGGCTCAGCGCCGCACAAAGACAGTGCGCGTGCGCACCAGCCGCGTGCCACACGCACAAACAGCGTACTCCCCAAACGTAGCGACCATCGGTTTTGACGAATGACTCGTATTAATGCCGGCCGTATCTCGGACCCAATCAGAATTGGCGTCCTGTATTCACGCTCAGGCGTAACCTCGGCTGCGGAGCTCACTCAACTGCAAGCCACCATGCTTGCGACGGAGGAGATCAATCGCGCAGGCGGCGTGTCTGGCCGCGAGATCGAACTCGTCTGTCTAGATCCGCAATGCCAGCCGCGGCGTTATGCCGACCTCGCCGAACAACTGATTCTCGAACACCGGGTTCGGGTCATCGTCGGCTGTTATATGTCCAGCACGCGCAAGGCGGTCATTCCGATTGTCGAACGGCACAACGCGCTGCTCTTCTATGCGACGCCGTATGAAGGCTTCGAATACAGCCGCAATGTAATCTACACTGGCGCAGCGCCCAATCAGAACACCCTGCCGCTCGCCGGTTTCATGCTCACGCAGTTCGGCTCACGCGTGAGCATGATCGGTTCAGACTACGTGTGCCCATACGAGTCGAATCGCGTGATGAGCGATCTGATCCTCGAACGCGGCGGAGAAAAGGTGGACGAAACTTACCTGTCGCTCGATGCGCCGTGGGAAAGTTATCTGGATGCCGCAGAGCGGATCAAGCAACTCGCACCCGACTTCATTTTCTCCACGGTAGTGGGCGAAGGCATTCCCCATCTGTACCGTGCGTTTGCGCAGGTCGGGCTCGATCCGTACCGCACGCCTATCGCCAGCCACATGACCAGTGAAGCCGAAATCGCGGTAATGGGAAACGACCTCGCACAAGGACACATCACCTCAGCCGCGTACTTCCAGAGTGTGGATACAGCCGCAAACCTCGGCGCCGTCGCCCGCTATCAGGCTCGCTTCGGCGACGATCAGCCGACCAACATGTGCTGGGAAGCCTCCTATTTCCAGATGCATCTGCTCGCGGATGCGATCCGCCGCGTCGGCTCCGACGACCCGACGCTATTGCTGCGCGTGTTGCCCGGACTCGAATTCGACGCGCCGCAAGGCCGCGTGCGTATCGACGAGCACAATAACCACACATACCTGCATCCGTTGATCGGCCGGGTCGACGCGCATGGCCGTTTCGATATCATCGAGCGCGCGCCTGAACGCGTGAAGGCGGATCCCTACGTCGTCTCTCACAGCACGCCAGCGTGGACCGCGCACGCGCATCCTGAGCTCGCGCGCGCGGGAGCGGATCGATGAAGCGGACCGCGCAGACGCCGGCGATCCTGCGCGACCTGCGTTCGCTGAAAGTCGTCGTGATTCATCCGCTGGATCAGGATGGCGAAGAGTTGCTCGCGCAGCTTCAGCGCATCGGTTGCGACGTGGAGGTATGTTGGCCGCGCCTCGATAGCCTGCCTTGCGACACCGGCCTCGTCGTCATGGCGATGCGTCCTGAGACGCTGTCAGTCGATTATCCGTGGCTCGGAACCAGTACGTCACCGCCGGTAATTCCGGTTGTGACCTACGAAAATCCAATCACCATCGAAGCGGTGCTGCGGTTGAATGCGTTCGCTACGATCCCGTCGCCGGTCCGCTCGTTTGGGTTATTGACCGCCATCGCCGTCGCGCTCACGCAATTCAAGGCATCCCGCGCACGTGAGCGATACATCGAGCGGCTTGAGCAGAAGCAGGCGAAGGTTCGGGTGATCCAGCACGCCACGCGGATCGTAATGGACTCGCGCGGCATGTCTGAAGAAGATGCGTATCAGCTGCTGCGCTCACAGGCCATGCTCAAACGCGAACAGATCGAGACGGTGGCGGGCGACATCGTCAGGGCACACGAAACCCTGAGTTTCTAGCCTCGGCGCGCTGGCGTCGCGCAGGCGCAATTGAGTTTGGACGCGACGGATGGGTGATGCTTTGAGGGCTTCTATTTCGAAAATTCGTCCGTTAGGGAAACGAAATGACGGCGTTTCGGAAAGTGACGGCATGGGCGAGGTTGACATTCAACCGTGCCGCGCACGAGCCCATGACTCAGGCGTTGCTCCTACAGGCGTATGCCAGTCTGGACGGGTTTCGTCGAGGATATGGTTCACACGAGCAGCCGGAGAATCCCGGTCGACAATTGCTCGTCGCCGAGGAGCTCTGTCACCTCCGGAACCACGCTCACCTCTTGCCTGACATCGAGGCCGCATGCCCTGCTATGACACAAATCGGCAGCGGCGCATGGCTGATGAACGACATTTCGGATGCACAGCTCGGCATGCGCTTGGCATCTTCAATAATCAGCTAATTGCGGCATCACTCGGCGACATTGCGAAAGCTTACGCGCGCGGAGCAACCACGCTGATGCGGAAGGAGCAAGGCGCCGTATTCTTCATGGCAGCGGTGTGAGCACCCTTGACTAAGCGTTTCTACGGCTTTGTCAACTTGTCGTGACCCAGGCGGGGAGACGGCGGGAAAGAACATCCCTCAGAAAGCGCAGGATGGATTTGGGGTGACTTCTGTGATTTCGCACCACGCAACGAATCGCGCTGCGAGGTGTTTGCGATAGAGTGAAGCGCGCAGCAGATGCCGCTTGAGCGCGAAGTGTTGCCGGATCAGCCGAAGGACGAGAGGAATTTCTATGTGCGTTTCCGGGTCGCGAAAGCCGCGCATGCAACGCTCGCGTTCGCGTGTCAGTTGATGGCTGTTCTCTGCGCGGTTGTTGAGTCGGGCTGCAGCTTTGACGAACAGGTGCTTCAAGTTCGCAAGTTCCGGAATCTCGGCTTTTGCCGCCGGATAGCTGCGCAATTGATCGGTGACGATCTTGCACGGCACCGGGTCCGAGCGCAGCACGCGCTTGAAGAAGCGTTTGGCGGCGGCCTTATCGCGTCGCTTTTGCACCAGAATGTCAAGCTCGACGCCATGCCCGTCCACCGCACGCCACAGTAGGTAAGGTTCGCCACGCAGGGTGACGAACATCTCGTCGAGGTGCCATATGCTACCCGGCTTTCGTCGCGCTGCTTTCACTCGGTGCAAAGCCCTTGCCAAACTTATCGCACCCGCACCGGATCGTGTCATATGTCACGATTGCGCCGCGCTCGAAGAGCAGTTCCTCGATGTCGCGCAAGCTCAATTGAAAACGGAAATACCAGCGCACGGCGCAACTGATGACCGCTGCTGGAAAATGGTGACCGTGATAGAGCGATTTCGATTTCTTCATCGCGCCATCTTACGCGACCGATCCCGCAACTTGACAACGCCCTCAATACGGCAGCGGCAACGACTATCGGCAACGGTCCACGACAGATTGTCGAACAATGTGCCTTCGGCAACCCCAACCACGACGGATCGCTGTCGCCAAAGGTAGGCACCAGCCATAAGCATTCCTCAGGATAGCCCGTTCGAGCGTCCGCAACCAGACGGAACGACTCGGTCGATAGCACTATCGACCCGCAGACGACATTCGCCGCCGCGAATCTGCCGAATGGAAGGCGTCATCTGACGTTGAAGTGGCGCGTGGAGATTGGTTCACGCCGTGACGTTCGCCGCATACCCGCTTTACCTTTACCCTTTCGAAATCGACCTTGTACTCGCAGCGTAGGATGTGAGTCCTCGTCTTCGAGGTCTGTTGCTCGGGCAGCGGGCCTGGACTGCGCTCGGGCACCAGAAGGTGGTTGATCTCGTCTCGGATTGCTGATCAGGGGCCGAAACTGCTCTTCGGTGACCCGCCATATTTCGTCCGCAAACGTGGCGATATGCGCTCTCGACACTGCGTGCCAGCTTCGGGCCCGAAGCATCAGTCAAGCACTTGTGCCCCCATCGACCTTCAGACTGGTGCCCGTAATGAATGCCGCATCGGGGCTTGCCAGCCAGGCGACCAGCCCCGCAATATCGTCGCCTGATCCGTACCGGCCCAATGCAATGGAACCCCGGATCTGGTCGGCCATCGGACCGTTGGCCGGGTTCATCACCGTATCGATCCGTCCGGGCTGGACGTTATTGATCGTAATTTCCCGACTGCCAAGATCCCTTGCCAGCGCACGCGTCATGCTGGTTACCGCACCTTTCGTCGCGGCGTAGACGGACACGCCCGGAATCGGCATGTAGTCGCTGCTGATGCTGCCGATGTTGATGATCCTCCCACCTTTTTCCATGAAGCGGAGCGATTCCTGAATGGCGACAAGCAGGCTCCTGACGTTGATGGCCAGCATCCGGTCGATATCTTCCAGTGGGAAGTCGTCGATCAGGCCGCGGCGGAACATCGCGGCATTGTTCACGAGAATATCCAGTCCCCCGAAGCGTTTCGAGGTCGACCCGACCGCGGCTTTTACCGCTTCCGCGTCGGCACAATCCGCGCGAATTGCCACACCTCGTCCCCCGGCGCGTTCGATGTCCTCGATGACGCGATCCGCGTCGTCACTCGAGTTCGAATAGGTGATCGACACGGCCGCGCCATCGCTTGCGAGCCGCCTTGCGATGGCCGCGCCTATCCCGCGCGAGCCCCCGGTCACGAGCGCTACTTTGCCAGCCAGTTGCCCATTAGAAAAAGTCACGTTTGCTCCTTTCAATTGCATTCTCTGCTCGTTTCAGATCGGCGACGCTTGCCTCGTACATCAGCAAGCGGGAAGCATGGGCGAGCGGCGCAATGCCGAACCAGGCAACGCTGCGCTACTGCGCCATGACACGACATGTCATGTGAGAAATTTTAGGTAGTCTGCGCCGATCGTACGTGCCAAAATGAGCCAATGAATTAACACAGTGTGGCAACATTGGGCACATTTCCGCGTTTATTTGAGACGATGAGCCAATGAAATTAGACCGGATCGACGTTGATATCTTGCAGGGGCTGCAGCGTGACGCTCATGTCAAGGCCGCGGACCTCGCTGAATCGCTTGGCATTTCGCTTTCGCCGCTCTACCGGCGCATTCGTCTGCTCGAAGAGGCGGGCATCATTACAAAATATGTGTCACTTCTGGACCAGGAGAAGGTGGGATTCCCGGTCACCGCCTACGTATCGGTCGCAATTGAAAAATCTGCGGCCAAGCTGGCTGCCTTCGAGCGCGCCCTGCTGGGTTGCGAGGAGGTGATGGAGTGCTATCTGATGACCGGCGCGTTCGATTACATCGTGCGTGTGGTGGCCAGCGACATGGCGGGAATCGAGCGTTTCGTGATGACGCGGCTCGCGACCATCGAGGGTGTTCGCGACGTCAGCACGTCGATCACCTTGCGGCGCGTGCAGTACAAGACCGTGCTACCGGTTCGCGAGGGCGGAGAGTAAATATCTGATTGCGCCGGAAGTACCCGATCGGTCGAGCGGACTGCTCACGGTGCCAGGGCCGCTTTGCGTACCTTCAGGTCGCAGATCGCCCTTTCGTCAATTGACGAGCCACTCCAATTCGATTCGACAAGATGCCGCCGGGCGGAGCAATGCGCCGACGCCCAGCGTCCGCTTCGCCCGGGCGGAGCGGACCGTGGCCGCCGGACCGGCCGGGCTCGTTCAGCACGGCGTGGACAGCCCAGCAATCGCGAACTGCCGGTGGATCTGCGGGCGGCACCGGTGCGCGAACGCTATGCCGATTTTGGGCCGACGCTGGCGTGCGAGAAGCTACGCGAGTGTCACGGGCTGGTGCTCGCGAAGGAAACCGTGCGGCGCCGGATGCGTGAGGCCGGGCTGTGGATTCCCCGCAAACAGCGGCCACCGAAGCTGCATCAGCCAAGAAGCCGCCGCGCCTGTCTGGGTGAGCTGAATCGGACCCGCCATCGCGCACAAATCGTGGAGAGGCGGTCCAGTCTGACCAGCGCCGACCCGGCACGAAGAAGCAGCGCGAGTTCACAAAGGCCGACGTCGATGGCGAGATCGTGCAGCTGGCGCAATCATTCCGCGCTTCAGTTCAAGCCAATGTCGGCTCCCATCTTGCCCCGACATCCTTGTCGCGACAAAACCCGGTTCTCCGTGCACAGCGGCGTCGCATGGCTGCTTCCAATCAACCGGTCGGACGGAAGTTGGGCCGTCCACCACTGCGCACGCCGTCGGCTGTGTCATCCCCTCGTTCCACCAACGAAGCCACCGGCCGCATGACACCCGGCTCCGCGGCCGGCGCGTCGCCCGAACGATTTCAACTCGAGCAATACCTGCGCGGCGACGTTCCGTCCGAGCCGGCTGTCGACGAGATCGAGCATCAAATCAAGCGGTGCGGTACCGCCGGCGCACGTCAGGCGATCGCGGTCGATCACGAACAGTTCGTCTGCAAAATGCACGTGCGGAAATTCCTTGCGCAGCACGGACAGGTCTTCCCAATCCACGGTGCAGCGATAATCGTCGAGCAACCCCGCCGACATCAGCGCATACGCGCCGGTGCAGATGCCACCGAGTGGTACGCCCTGCTGTGCGACATCGACGAGCAACCCCTTGACGCGGCTATCCACCGCACTGCGGATCTGTGTGCCGCCGCAGACGATTAGCACATCCGGCTTGCCCGCTTCTTCAAGCGTGCACGCCGGCTTGAGCGTGATGCCGTTGCTGGCGCGCACTGGCACGCCATCGGGCGTAAGGATCGACCATCGATAGTGCTGCGCGCCGTCGACGTAATTCGCCATGCGCAGCACCTCGACTGCGCTCGTGAACGCGATCATCGAAAAGCCGGGCAGCGTGAGAAAGCCAAAATGCGCAAGGCTCGGCAACGGCAATTCTTTCGTGGCTGACGTCACTTCACTCTCCATGATGCTTACGGTGGGTCTGGCGGTTGCGAAAGTTGGTGGTTTTCGCGGCGGCGTGCTGCTCTGCGCCTGTTCAGCTTTGTGCGACCGGCCGCTCCCGTCGTACGCGCATCACGCTGCGCAGGCCTGCGAAGCGCGGCGCGCTGGCCGTGCCGGGTGAGCGGCCGAAGCTCTCCGTGATACGGTCCAGAATGATCGCGAGCAGCACCACCGACAAACCGCTTTCGAAGCCGAGGCCGATATCCAGACGCTGGATACTGGCCAGCACATCGTTGCCGAGACCGCCCGCGCCGACCATCGACGCGATGATCACCATCGATAGCGCCAGCATGATTGTCTGATTCACTCCCTGCATGATCGACGGCAACGCGTTGGGAAACTGCACCTTGTACAGCAGTTGCCACGGCGTGCAGCCGAACGCCTGCCCTGCTTCGACGATCTCGCGGTTCACATGGCGGATACCGAGGCTCGTCAGCCGCACCGCGGGCGGCATCGCGAAGATGACCGTCGACAGGATGCCGGGCACGCGGCCAAGGCCGAACAGCATCGCGGCCGGAATCAGGTAGACGAACGCCGGCATCGTCTGCATCAGGTCGAGAAGCGGCCGCACGATCGTCGAAACATGCCTGTTCTTCGCGGTCCAGACGCCGAGCGGAATGCCGAACACGAGGCTGAGCAACGTCGACGAAAGCGTCAGACCGAGCGTGACGACCGTTTGATCCCAAAAGCCGGTTGCATGGATAAGCAGCAGCGACAACATCGCGAAGAACGCGAAACGCCAGCCCACGCGCCACAGACCGATCCCGATGAAGAACGCCATCAGCGCCCACATCGGAATGGCCTGCAGGCCGTGCTCGATCAGCGCGGCGAAACTCTCGATCGCCTTGCCGATCGCATCGAACGTATTGGCATCGTGATCGAGCAGGTAGTGAACCGATTGATCGACCCAGCGGCCAAGTGGAATCATCTCAGACATGGGAACCCCGATTGCGCATAAGAACTTTTAGAACGACAGCCTGATCGACGGAACCGCAATAGCGGTCTTCGTCGTCGACCACCGGCAGCGCGGTCGCGCTCGCGCAGACGCGCGACACAACATGATCGAGTGTCGCGGCGCGCGACAGACATTCGACCTTGCGAATCGACGGCGACGCATTGCCGATCGCATCGCGAGTCACGAAGCCGCGAATACGCCGCTCTGCGTCCAGCACGAACGCATATTTGGCGCTGCCGTTTAGCGACGCCGCGACACTCGATGCGTCCAGGTTGCGCACAAGCGGCACGTTATCGGTCTGCATCAAGTCACCGGCGGTCATATAGCGGCTTGTGTCGACGCCTTCGAAGAACGCGCGCACGTAGTCGTCGGCCGGGTCGCTGATGATCTCCTGAGGCGTGCCGATCTGCACTACGCGGCCGCCTTTCATGATCGCGATCCGGTTGCCGATGCGCAGCGCCTCTTCGAGGTCGTGCGACACGAACATGATCGTGCGCTGCTGGTTCCTTTGTAGTTCGAGCAGCACGTTCTGCATTTCCTTGCGCTTGAGCGGATCGAGCGCGGAGAATGCCTCGTCCATGATCATCAGCGAAGGATTGACCGCCAGCGCGCGTGCGAGGCCGACACGCTGCTGCATGCCGCCGGACAATTCGGACGGCAGCTTTTGCGCGAACGTCGCAAGGCCCACCTGCTCGAGCACGTCGAGCGCGCGCTTTTCGCGCTCCTTGCGGCCCACGCCGGCCACCTCCAGCCCGAACGCGGCATTCGACAGCACCGTGCGTTGCGGCATCAGCGCGAACGACTGGAACACCATGCTCATGTCGGTACGGCGCAGCGACGTGAGTTCCGAACGTCGCACCGCGGCGATGTCGCGGCCGTCGATGATGACCTTGCCCGCCGTCGGCTCGACGAGCCGGTTGATCAAGCGGATCAGCGTGGACTTGCCTGAACCGGACAGGCCCATCAACACGAAGATCTCACCTTCCTGCACGTCGAAAGATATGTTGTGGACGCCGATCACCTGGCCGGTTCTGGCGAATATCTCGTCCTTGGTGACACCGCGCGCGAGCAAGTCCGCAGCCGCGTTGGGATTGTTTCCAAAAACCTTGCAGAGACCTTCGACCACGACTTTTGGGGAATCCATTGAATTCATGTCCTTGTGGTGCAGGCGCCGGCCTGCACATTGTTGCCTCCGTGGCTTTTCGTACTCGCCGTGCAAATCAGGGCGGTAGTCGCGCGCAGAGCGCGCTTTCAGCAAGGCTCGGCCGTTCGGCGGCTTTCGCGCAAACGGTGACTGCACAAGCGATTGATCAATAGGGATTCTTTGGACCAAATCACCATGATTTGAACGGAACGTACGTCTATCCCTATCAGCGCGAATGCGAGAAACACGCAAAGAAAGCAGGTGAATCTTTCCACCAGCATCACGTAGGAGCCACGAAACCAGCTAAAAGGTCATTGCGCCTCAGCCACCCAGCTATCCACGCGATCGGCGTGCGCCGCAATCCACGCACCGGCCGCAACCGTAGGTTTGCTGCCATTCTCAGTCGCCAGCATGACGCTATCGATCTCACCCGGTTTCCACTGGAATTTCTTAAGAAACGCAACCACAGGCGCGGCCTTCGTCTCTAGTTGCGGGTTGATCACGCTATCAACATGCTCGGCGCCGCCAAATACCTTCTTGGGATCGCTTAGAAATTTGAGCTTCCACTTGGCGAACATCCAGTGCGGCGCCCAGCCAGTCACTACAACCGGCTTGCCCCCATTCACCCGCCGAGCGAGTTCCGCCGTCATCGCGCTGCCCGAGCTCGGTATCAACGTCAGGCTGAGGTTGTAAGCCTTGATGGCGTCGTCGGCTTTCTTCATCACGCCCGCACCTGCATCGATCCCCACGATACGACCGTTGAAATCCGCTTTGTGCGCTTCGAGATCGGCAACGCTATTCTCGGGCACGCTCGCAGGCACGACCAAACCAATCTTCGCATCCCGGAAATTGATGCCAAGGTCGGTCACCTTCCCTTTGAACTGTTCCCAGTACGCGCCATGTGTCGTCGGCAGCCATGCTGACAGCGTCGCGTCAAGATCGCCCCGCGCGACGCCCTGCCACATGACACCTGCTGCCGCAGGCACGAGTTGAACCGGATAGCCCAGTCGCTTCTCTATAATGCGTGCGGCCACGTTCGACGTTGCGATGCTGTCATCCCAACCTTCGACATAGCCAATCTTGATTGGCGGTTTGGTGTCCGCTGTCGCGCTGACGGCTGTATTCACCGTCGCAACCATTGCGGTGCCCAACACACTGCACAACAACAGCTTTTTGAAATCCTTCTTCATCGAGTTCCTTTGCTTGTCGATCATAAGGAGAAAACCGCTGGCTTTGGCCGATCAGGCGGCAGCCAGCCCGATCCCGCTGCCTCTCATCTGCCCCCTGGCGATCATGCGGATGAGCTGTGCGGATCCAATGTCAATATCGATGCGAATAACGGAAAATTGCGATTCGCTAGAGGCTTGCGATGCCTCCACGCGTCAAGCCGCGCGAGCCGCATCACGACGACGCAACTCGAGGCGCGGTGACCACTTGGGAAACGCACGCTTGGAAACCGCTGGCTTACTCAGGAATGCGCTGTCATAGCGCCTTCCCGGAAGTCGGGTGAAACCTTGGATGCAAGAGCGCTGGCCTCGATAAACCGCGATTAGATGAGGCGCGGGTTGCGGCGTATCGAGCGCCAACAGCATCTCCGTTGCCGTGCGTCCGCTATCACGACGTCCGATTGTTTCGCAGCGGCGCGCGCTGCGATCGTCTCTCTCACCGGGCCGAATACGCGTGTCCGGTGATAGGGGACGCCCGAGCCGTCATGGATTGCGCACGTCTGTTTCAACGCGCACCGCATCGCGCGCTTCTGCGGCAGGCGCAAGGCTCCAGGGCGCGCGGCCTTCGGCGCACCTTCACAATGGACGACCGGAATCAGCAAACGTAACATGTCACTGCCCTTTGATATCGTTTGCACGCTTTCATTTCAACAAATGAAGCATCAAGGCGCCGAAAAAGATCTGGCCTGGCGCATAAAAATGCCGTCAATGGGGGGCTCGGAACCGGCAACGTTGAGCAGTCGGTCAGGAAATCCGTTGTGGGATCGCGTATCGCGCGTTTGTTCAGCATCCGTCGCCGCACGATCGCTAGATCGACCCGGCACGACCTCGTACGACAGCGGCACAGATGTGACGGTTGTCGAGTCCTTGCGCTGATTGAAATTCAGAAGACTCGAAAAATTCATGCGTGCTGTAATAAATATTTCGCAATTTTGACCTGGAGTTAGCCGCCTTCCCAGGAAAACGCCGACCTTTAAATACACTATTCAAATATGAACTCAATCAAATTTGGTCGAATGAATTGCACCATTATTTAAGCGGTCTATTCAAACCTGGCTGTAGTTCATATGGTTCATTGCCCCTGCCAGCCGGGCTCCCGCTGGCGTACTCATTTGCGTTATGAGCGGTACCGCGCAGCCACGTGTTACAAAGCTATTCAGCAGACAAAAAGACGAGATCAATAAAGGCATTCCACATATTGCATTCGAAAATTGAGCCGTTATGATGGCGTCTCCGTGATTCGATTTCTCGCATGATCGCTTTACGGAACCGGCAGGAATATTTTCCGGGTATACGCGCTGGAGAGGATAGCCAATACTTCCCCCACAGACAGACTAAATCGAGGAGACAATATGCTGAGTCCCCATGAATTCGCCACCTTAATGCTCATCAAGTCCGCGCCGGATCAGATTGATCTAGGCCGGGCCGAACTCGACACGCTGTTCGAGCGGCAACTCATCTCACGGGAAAACCTGACGTCAGGACGCTCACGTCCTCATGTCACAAGCGACGGCGATTCCATTCTCAAGGCCGTCGCCCGGATGCGCTAGACATCTGCGGAGCCCACCTCCCGGCGTCAAAGGGCGAGCGAAGCGATCCCGCGCCGGCTCCCATAGCGGAGGGCGCGAAGCGATAGGACTGACGTGGGCAGCGATGCCTCCCATGCGTTTTCCCTTGTATGAAGGATTCCTTATGGGCAAGGGGTTCCAGTTTTCAGCACATCCACTTCTTGATTGAAGGCCATATTGC
Organism: Paraburkholderia sediminicola; assembly: GCF_046026895.1. Taxonomy (GTDB): domain Bacteria; phylum Pseudomonadota; class Gammaproteobacteria; order Burkholderiales; family Burkholderiaceae; genus Paraburkholderia; species Paraburkholderia sediminicola_C. Next base: position 11,036 of record NZ_JAQQEU010000063.1, on the reverse strand, counting down.
TCAAGATGAGCATGACGCCAGCTTTTGCGAGGACGATTCGATGGCAAAGCAGAACGCGGTGGTGACGGGTGGAATGGGCGGCCTTGGCGAAGCGATCAGTATCAAGCTGCACGATGCCGGGTATGTGGTCGTGGTCACCTGTTCGCCGAGCAACACCGGTGCGAACGAGTGGCTCGCACGGATGGAAGCACAGGGTCGACGATTCCGTGCATACGCGGTCGACGTCGCCGACTACGACTCCTGCGAAAAATGCATGGCGCGAATCAGCGCTGAAGTCGGACCGGTCGACATCCTGATCAACAACGCCGGCATTACGCGCGACGCCAGCTTCAAAAAGCTCGACAAGGTCAATTGGGACGCGGTCATCCGGACCAACCTCGATTCGGTGTTCAACATGACGAAGCCGGTGTGCGACAGCATGGTAGAGCGTGGCTGGGGCCGCATCATCAACGTGTCGTCGATCATCGGCTCCAAGGGCGGGTTCGGTCAGACCAACTATGCCGCGGCGAAGGCCGGCGTGCATGGCTTCACGAAATCGCTGGCGCTTGAGGTGGCGAAGAAAGGCGTCACCGTCAACACGATCTCTCCGGGCTATATCGCGACGAAGATGGTGATGGCGGTGCCCGAGGAAATCCGCGAGGCGAAGATCATTCCGCAGATTCCGGTCGGCCGGCTTGGACAGCCCGACGAAGTCGCCGCACTCGTGCTGTACCTGTGCTCGCCCGAAGCGGGCTTCGTGACTGGAGCCAACATTGCGATCAACGGAGGCCAACACCTGCAATGAACCGCAGAGATCAGCCACGGAGACTATCGAGCAACTCCGCCAGAAATTGACCCAACGCGGTCTGATCCTCCTTGATCAGACCGAGTGGTTGCAGGGGTGCCCAACCCGATGGCAAGTAGGTCATTGGGTGGGGCTAACGGGCCTGTGCGACGAGTTGCAAGCGGAAGAGAAACGGCGCTCCCGGCAGTACGACAACGGAGTGTACACAGGCCCTACCGCATAACCCCAACAACACCCACCACACCACCGAGCATCACTAGCCAGATGGGGTTGACGCGGGTCCAACTGACAACGACAACGGTAACGAGCGTCGCCAATACGCGAATCATGTTCACATCCGTTTCGCGCGCGAACACATACGCCGCCGACGTCAACAGACCAACCGTCACGGGCGCCAACCCGCGCCGGATCGCTGTCACGATGCGCGAGTGATTGCGCTGCTCGACCCAGTCGCTGACGAAATACGCGACGAGCGCCGACGGCACGATCTTCGCCACGGTGGTCACGAGCGCGCCCGCGAGTCCCGCTGCCTGAAAGCCGATCAGCGCGACGGCCATGCCGTTCGGTCCGGGCGCGGCCTGCGTGATCGAGAAGAATGTGACGAACTGCTGGGCGGTCACCCAGTGACGCGTGTCGACCGCGTATCGTTGTATGTCCGCGAGCGTCGCGTTCATCCCGCCCACCGCAAGCAGCGACCACACGGCGTTATGCACCGCGAGGTCGGCGAGTGTCGCCCACAGTTCGTTCATTGGCCTGCTCCATCGTCCGCACGCGGCGCGCGACTCGCCGCGCGATACATCTGCCATGCGCCGACGGGACCGAGAACCGCCAGCACCAGCAGCAATGGCAGCTTGAACACGCCGATCGCGAGGAACGTCGCGAGTACCAGCGCGAGGTTGCGAACGTCGCGCGGCAGACTGACGATCAGCTTGAGCACCGTCGCGATCACGAGCCCCGTTGCGACCGGCATCAAGCCCGCGAACAGCCGTATCGTGATCGCCGCATTGCCCCAGCGGGCGTACGCATACCCGAGCGCGATCGTGACGATCGTCGGCGCCAGATAGAGACCGCCAACGGCAAGCGCCGCGCCCATTGCACCGTAGAACTGCCGCCCCAGAATCGTCGCGATGTTCGACACGTTGGGGCCGGGCAGCAACTGCGCGAGCGGCAACAGTTCCGTGAATTCGCGATCGCTCAGCCAGCCGCGCTTCTCGACGAGCATCCGTCTTGCCCACGGCAGTACGCCGCCGAAACCGGTGAGCCCGATAAGAAAGAACGCAGTGAAGAGCGCGCCGGACGTCGGCCGCATGCGCGCGGCAGGCCGCTCGATGACGGGACCGTTCATCTGGTCGACTGGTGGAGCACTCATAAATCGGTCCCGCCCGAAGCAAATCCGCTAAATGGTTGGCAAAAATCCATCACGCGGCATGCCAACGCAAGAAGCGACGGCGTGCGCCTGAACGCAACGCCGCCGCCCGCCATCTCATGCAACGCTATGGACTCGCGCTCAGATCTTCGCGGTCTCGTACGTCGCCGGATGGAAGATCTCCTCAACCGTCAACAGACGCTTCGACAGACCCTGCGAATGGTGATGCCGCAGGAAAGTCTCGAGCGTCGTGCGGTTCGGCGCAATGCCGTACGGCCAATGATCGTCGCCGAGCAGCTCACGCGCGGCCTTCAACTGTTCCTCGACGAACGGCAGCGTCACTTTCGTCGCCGACGTATCCGAAAGTTTGTCGAGCGCGATGCGCTTGGACTCCTCGAACGCCTTCAGCACGGCCACGGGCAGCCACGGATGCGCCTGCGCGAGCGTCTTGCGAATGCCGACCACGTGCATGATCGGATAGACGTTGGTGCGCCGGTAATAGTCCTTCGCGGCTTCGGTCGGATCGGGAAAGAGCCAGCCGACATGTGGATTCTTGCCCGCGCACGAAGGCGGCCGCGGCGCCATGAACGCATCGATGTCACCGCGATCCAGCATCGCGGAGATCGTGTCGCCTTCGGGCGCGGCTTCGAGGCGCACATCCGACGGCAACTGCAGCTTGATCTTCTCGGGCCGCCCCGGCTCGTCGATACCGCCGCGCACCCACGTCACGTCTTCCGGCCTCACGCCGAAATCGTCCTGCAGCACCGCGCGCGCCCAGACATTCGCCGTCAGCTGATACTCGGGAATGCCGATGCGCTTACCCTTCAGATCTTCCGGACGCTTGATGCGATCCGTGCGCACATATATCGACGTATGACGGAACGCGCGCGACAGGAACACCGGCACGGCGATATACGGACACGTGCCTTCCGCGTGCTTCACCGTATAGCTGGAGAAAGAGAGTTCGCTGATATCGAATTCCTCGTTACGGAACGCGCGAAAGAACATCTCTTCCGGCGACAGCGTCATGAAAACAGGATCGACACCGTCGATCTGCACCTGCCCTGAAATGAGAGGGCGTGTGCGGTCGTAGTCGCCGGTGGCGATCGAGAGATTGAGTTTTCCGTTCATATTCAGGTAACCTGGATGGCAGTAAAAAAATCAGCATGCAGCGAGGCTGCGTTGCACCTTGCGGCGCAGAAATTCGAAGTTCACGGAGAACTGTTCGGGGCGCGTGACCGTGTCGTGCAGGCGCTGGATATCTTCGTCGGAGAAACATTCGCCGACGCCGCCCGCGGCCTCGGTCATCAACTGGATCTTGCAGGCGTCTTCGAGCAGCAGCGCAAGCACGACCGCCTCGTCGATCGAGCGCCCCGTCACCGCCACGCCGTGATTGCGCATCAACACCGCCTTGCTGGATCCAAGCGCGCGCGCGACACCCGCGCCCATGTCCTGCGTGCGGATCAGGTTCATCGTGTCGGTGTAGTACGGCACCCCATCGGCGAAATGGCAGCTCGGCTGGCTGATCATTTTCAGCGGCTGTCCCGTCGCGGACAGCGCAACGGCGTGCGTCGGGTGCGAATGAATCACGCTCATCACATCGGGCCGCGCCTTGAAGATCTCCGAATGAATGAAGACTTCGCTATGGCGCCGGCCTGCGCCGCCCACCTTCTCGCCGTCGAGATTGCACACGACGATGTTCTCCGGCGTGATCTCGTCGAACCCATGACTATGGGGCTTCATGAAAAAGTGGTCCGGGTCGCCCGGCACGCGGACCGATACGTGTCCGCGCGTCAGGTCGCCCTGTCCTTCCGCTTCGAGAATGCGGCCGGCGTCGATCAGTTTCTGCTTGGCTTCGTCTGCGTTCATGGTGTGCTCTTGCGCCTTTCAGGAGTGACGGCGGCCACGCTCGTCGAGCGCGGCCGCCCGGTGGTCAGAAGCGGCCCCCCACGGCTGCCTTCGCCTTGGCGAGCAGCGCGGGCGGTGTTTTATAGAGTTCGTCGAGCAGCTGATCGATACGCTCGGGCGGCACGGGCCGCACTTCGAGTCCGAGCCGCTTCGCTTCGGCGAGAAACGCGGGGTCTTTCATCGTCTGCGCAAACGCGCTGCGCAATGCAGCCGCGCGCTCCGGCGGCAGTCCCGGAGGCGCCGCGAACGGGCGCGCGAACGCCTGACTCGCGACGATCACCTTGAGCACCTGACGCGTCTCGTCATCGGGTGCGAGATCGATCAGAAGCGGCACGTTCGGCAGATCAGGATGCTTTTCGAGCGCGACCTGCACGAGAATGTTGATCTTCTTGTCGCGGATCCAGTCGGGATGACGCACCTGGATCGTGCTCCACGACACGCCGCATTCGCCGTCGATCTCGCCGCGTTCCATCGCGAGCGCCGTTTCGTTGCTGCCTGGGTAGCCCGTGACGATCTTCAGCTTCGAATTGAACAGCGTCCTGATCGTCGAGGCCATTACGTCGGGATCGGAGCCCGCGCCCTGACCGCCCATGCGCGATTCCTTGTGGACGAGGTCCTGAAACGTCTTGATCTGCGACGTATTCCACGTAATGCACAGGCTCACGTCGCTCGTGATGCTGCCGAGCCACGTCAGCTTGCGGGCATCGAAATTCGCGTCGCCGAGAAGCGGCTCTTCCGGCATGGTGCGGCCGAACGTGCCGAATGTCGTACCGTCTTTCGGCGCGACGCTGTACAGATAGTTGATGGCCTTCAGGCTGCCCGCACCCGGCATGCTCTGCGGCGTGATCGTCGGCTTGCCGGGCAGATAGTTGCCGATGTATTTGCCGAGCAGGCGCGCATATGTGTCGTAGCCGCCGCCGACCGAATAGCCGATCGTCAGGTTGACGTTGCGGCCGCTGTAAAAGCTTCCGAGATTGTCCGCCGCGTAGCCGCTCGGGGGCAGATAGCATGCGGCAGCGACGAACGCGAATGCCGCCGCGCGTGCGCGGCGCAACAGTGCGGCGCGCGTGGTCTTCATGTCCGCAGCGGCCGGAGCGCGCGATGGCCGGGATCGGAGGTGCTGCCGCGAGAAGCGTTTCATCGGATTGTCTCCTTCAGTATCGGCCGGCTTCGGCGCACGCGCTTTGCAGGCACTGGTGTGTTTCTGTTGAACCGTATGCCGTCGACCCGCGAGGCCAACGAGACGTTCGCCACCTCGCGTGTCATACGAGCCCCCCCATCGCCCGCAGCTGCGGCACCAGATCGCCGAGCAGCGAGGGCGGCCACGGCGTCGAGAAGATCAGGTCGAACACGAGCCACAGTGCGACGGTCATCGAAACCGAAAGCACGATCGCAATGCGCCAGCGCTCGCCGAATTCGAAGCGTGCGAGCAGCAGCATCATCACCAGCAGCGCCGGCAGGAGACCGACCAGCGACGCCAGCGCGAGCGCGCCGCCAATCGCAAGGAAGAACCGGAAGCCGCGCGCGCGAACCGTCGCGACGGGTAACGCCGATTCGATTTCAGGCTCGCCTGCTGACGATGCGAAGCGCGCCTGCGCCGGGTCCGCCGCCGACGATCCCATCCGCGTCAATGCGGGCGCGTTCGCGGATGCAGACGGTGCAGTCGGCACGGCGTGCGCCTCGACGCCCATCGCGCCCACCGCCGCAGCCGGCACCACGTTCGGCACGAACTCCCGCCCGCCCCTCGACACATCGCGTGCGACCACCTGCTCGATCAGCACGAGGCACGAGAAGAACAGCGCGGCGCAGGCGGCCGTCATCGGCATCAGCTTCGCGCCGAAGGCCCAGTCGGACGCGGTCCAGATTGCCGCGATCACCGTGCAGATCAATACGATCGTGAACAGCGACTGATGATCGAGACGCCTGATGCGAAACCGCGCGCCCGACGCCAGCCGCCCCTGTTTTGCGGCATGGCGCAGACCCTTGATCGACGGTCCAAGCACGACCCACAGCGCGGCGAGCAACACCACGACGACGATCGGGCGCGTGAACAGATGGATGCCGTAGATCTCGTTCGAAATGAAGTAATAGCGCTCGAAGATGCTGCCGAGCACGAGGCCGAGAATCAGCGGCGGACGCGGCCAGTTCAGCCGCCGCATCACCCAGCCGATGAAACCGAACAGCACCATCGAGCACAGATCGCCCCAGCTCTGGCTGGCGTTGAACGCGCCGAGAAAGATAATGCCGAGCACGAGCGGGATCAGCACGCCGACGCGCACCGTCGCGAGCCGCGAGAACAGTCCGCTGCCCGACAGGCAGATGATTGCGCCCATCACGTGCGAGATCGTCAGCGTCCAGATGATCGCGTAGGTGACGTCGAGATGCCTGGTCAGCATTTCGGGGCCCGGCGTAAAGCCGTGCATGATGAAAGCGCTCAGCAGCAACGCCATCGATGCACCCGCCGGCATGCCGAACGCGATGGTCGGAATCAGATGGCCGCCTTCTTTCGCGTTGTTCGAACTCTCGGAAGCGATGACCCCGCGGATGTCGCCCTTGCCGAAATTTTCGGGGTTCTTCTCGGTGCGAATCGCGTGACCGTACGCCATCCAGTCGATCACCGCCGAGCCGATTCCGGGCACCGCGCCAAGCAGCGCGCCCAAACCGCTGCAACGCAGAATCAGCCACCAGTGGCGCGCCGCGTCGCGTACGCCGTCCCACTGCGTGCTCGGCTTGCCCGCGATTGCGCCGTCTGCGCGCGAAATACTCGAACGCTCGATCGCCATCTCGGCCAGTTCGGGCAACGCGAAAATACCGAGCGTGACCGGCACGAGCGGCAGGTGGTCCCACAGATACAGCGAGCCGAACGTCCAGCGCAGCGTGCCCGTCTGCGGATCGGAGCCGATCAGCGACAGCATCAGCCCGAACGACGCGACGGCCAGCCCCTTGATCGGCGCCTTGCCGCTCAGCACGGCCACCATCGACAGACCGAAGATGCACAACGCGAGCAGCTCGGCCGAGCCGATATAGAGCACGACGATACGCAGCACAGGAATCGCGACCGCCAGCAGCAACGCGCCGAAAATCCCACCCGCGAGCGACGACGCATAGCCCGCGCCGAACGCACGTTTCGCTTCGCCGCGCCTCGCGAGCGGATGACCGTCGAGCACGGTGGCCGCCGCGCCGACCGTACCCGGCACGCCGAACAGCACCGCGGGAATGAAGTCCGACACCGTCGTCACGGCGGCCATGCCGAGCAGCAGCGCGAACGCGGTATAGCCGTCGAGGTGATAGGTGAACGGAATCAGCAGCGCGAGTCCGACGATTCCGCCAAGCCCCGGCACGACACCGAGCGCCAGCCCGAGCACGACGCCGCCCAGCATGATCGCGAGCCGCAGCGGGTCGAGTACCAGCGATAGTGCATGAATCGCCGCGGCGCCCATCAGGAAGCCCTCCCGCAGAACCAACCTTGCGCCACTGAACCGCTCGTATCCATGGGGTGTCTCCGGTTCGTGTCCGGCTGTGCCGCCGGACTTCTGTTCAGGCCTGCCTGCTGCTCGTGACCGTACGCGATACGCGGCGGTCCATTGCCGCGTCACCCGCACACTGCGATGACGCGCGTTACTGCGTTGTCTCTTCCTCCGTGCGCTGCCCATCGAATAGCCGCACGACGTCCTGCGCGATCGGCGAATACTTCGCGTGCGTGCGCAGCATGAAGCTCGCGAAGCCGTCGCTGTTGTGATGTTTCTTGCGCTCGTTCGGCAGATCGATGCACACGTTGCGCGCGGGATCGCGAACGATGCCCATCGGGTCCTGGCCCTGCTCGACCTTCTTCATTTCGCGGCGCAGAACGCGCCGGTAGATCGCGATGCCCTGGTCGGTGGAGCCGAGGTTCTCGCGCGTGCGATCGGCGATCGCGCCCTGCGTGACCCACGCCATCATGTCCTGCCCGTCGACGTTATCGACGATGAATTCGCCGTGCTCGTCTTTGAACGGCACGTCATACACGTGCACCTTGTCGGTCAGATGCTTCGGCACGTCGGCGCCCAGCGGCGGCATGTACGCGTTGTACCAGAGGTGCAGCGTGTGCTCGTCGTCGACGGGCACGCGGATCTGGAACGAGTAGTAGCGCGATGCTTCGTCGCCATTGCCGACCGCCAGCATGTTCGGAAACACGATCGGATGACCGATGCGCCAATCGTCCGAATCTTCCGAATGCCCGGCGAGCAGCCGATGCTTGGTGATGCCGAACTCGAATTCGTTGAACGCGATCTTTTCGTGTTTCGCGCTGATCGCGACCTTCACGCCTTCCTGCTCTTTCAGGAACTCGTAGTGATGACCATGCAGCCACTCGGTATGAATCGGGTCGAGCGAGTTCTCCATGATCTGCAGCCAGTTCACCGGCAACAGCGCGCGGCCCATCATGCGGATCGCGCCTTGCGCGACGAAACCGTCGAAACGCGGCAACAGGGGGCGCGGCTCGGGGCCCATGTACGCGAACAGCAGGCCGCCGAGTTCCTCGACCGGATAAGCGTCCGTTGCGACCTTGTCGCGGAACGCACAGTTGTCGGGCTCGTTCGGCTGGCTCAGACACTTGCCTTGCACGTCGAACTCCCAGCCGTGATACGGGCAGCGGATGCCGTCTTCGGTCGGAATGCCGTGCGCAAACGACGCGCGGCGATGCGGACACTGCTCCGCGATCAGGCCCACCTTGCCCTGGCGATTCCTGAACAACACCAGATCCTCTCCAAGCAGACGCACGCGTCTGGTCCAGCGGTTGTCCAGCTCCGACGCGGCGCCGATCGGCTGCCAGTAGCGGCGCATCAGATTGCCCATCGGCGTTCCGGGACCTACTCGCGTGAGGCTTTCGTTCTGTTCTGCGGTCAGCATGGTCTTCACATTCCCTGGGTTGCAATGAAGCCGGTTGATCGATTCGACGCTGCACGGCGCTCCGACGTTGGCCGCGGCGCTCTTCGAAAGAAATATCATACTTAGGTACCTAAGCTTCAATAATGGAAAACACCGAGAGCTCTTCGCAGGCCCTTTCGGCACCCCATCAAGCCCTTATCCGGCGTGGCTTTTAGCGTGCGCAAAAAAATCGCGGCGAGGCGTCTGCTGACTTTGCACGCTTGACACGATAAACTTAGCCACCTAATTTATAAAACGCATGTGCACGCACATGCACCGACCCAGGTGATTGCATGAGCAAAAGTGAAAAGAATCCGCGCGAACCGATGCCGGGCACGCTGCGCCACTGGCGCGAAGCACTGCCCGAAGAACGGATGGCGCATCTCGTGAAAGACACCGCGCGCGGCTTCTCGCGTTCGTTGCAGGCGAGGCTGCGAGAACATGCGGTGCAGTACGGACATTGGACGTTCCTGCGCATCCTGTGGCAAACCGACGGTCTTACGCAGCGCCAGTTGAGTGAACAGGCGGGCGTGGCCGAACCCACGACTTTTTCCGCGCTAAAGACGATGGAATCGCTTGGATACCTGACGCGCCAGAAGCTGCCCGACAACCGCAAGCAGGTGCGCATTTTCCTGACCCCGAAAGGCGCGAGCCTGCGCGCGCTGCTCGTGCCCAAGGCCGTCGACGTGAACCGCATCGCGCTGGCCGGCATCTCCACGGAAGACATTGCCGCCACTCGCCGCACGCTGCTCGCGATGATCGAGAACCTCGCCGGCGACGACATCGCGGCAGGCCGCGGCGACGACGATACGTCCGCGAGCCGTACATCGAAAGGCAGCGCGAACTGGCCGGGCGAAGCGTTGAACGGCGACGCGTCATGAGCATCGCGGCACACGAGCGCGCCGTGCGCATCGGCATCGTCGGTTTCGGCACGGCCGGACGCGCGTTCGTGCCCGCCATTCACGCGCATCGCGGCTTCGCGCTGACGGCGATCGTCGATCCCGCCGAAACAGTGCGACGAGCCGCTGTCGACGAATTCGGTGTCGCCGCCTATGAACGTCTCGAAGCGCTGCTCGAGCATGCGGACGTCGATGCGATCTACGTCGCCTCGCCGACCGCGCTGCATCGCGCGCACGTGCTGCTCGCCTGCGGCGCGCGCAAGCATGTGCTCGTCGAAAAGCCGATGGCCGCGAATCTCGACGACGCGCGCGCGATGACCGCTGCCGCCTATGCCGCCGGCGTCGTGCTGCTCGTCGGTCATTCGCATAGCTACGATGCGCCGATCCATGCGATGCGCGAACTGATCGACCGTGGCGAGCTGGGCCGCGTGCGCATGGTCAATACGTGGTGCTTCACCGACTGGATCTACCGCCCGCGCCGCGCCGACGAACTCGACACGCAGCAAGGCGGCGGCGTGACGATGCGGCAGGGCTCGCATCAATTCGACATCATCCGGCTGTTGTGCGGCGGCCTCGCGCGCAGCGTGCGCGCCAGAACGTTCGACTGGGACCCGGAGCGCAGCGCGATTGGCGCGCATACGGTGTTCGTCGATTTCGCGGATGGCGCCGCTGCCACGGCGATCTACAACGGCTACGGCCACTTCTTCAGCACCGAGTTGTGCGAAGGCGTCGGCGAATGGGGCTTCATGAGCCCGGGACGTCCCGCCGCCGATGCGTCCACGCAAGCGGCCGGCGCGCGGCGCCCGCGCACGCCCGAAGAGGAATTGCTCGCCAAACAGGCGCGCGCGAAACATGCGATTCCCGGCGACGCGCCGCATCAGCCCCACTTCGGGCTCACGATCGTCAGTTGCGAGCGCGGCGAGCTTCGCCAGTCGCCGCAAGGCCTGATCGTCTATACGGATGCGGGCCGCACCGATCTGCCGCTGCCCGCGAGTCCCTCGCCGCGCGCGCGCGTGATGGCCGAATTTCATGACGCGATTTGCCAACGCGTGGCCGCAGTGCACGACGGTCACTGGGGTGTCGCGAATCTCGAAGTCTGCGAGGCGGCGATTGCTTCGTCGATCCGCGGACGCGATGTCGAATTGAAGCATCAGGTGGCGTTTGGGGGGGCGCG
>NZ_JAQQEU010000062.1:0-41816 GCF_046026895.1 Paraburkholderia sediminicola | reverse complement strand
GCCGCCGCCGCCGTGACCGCCGTTGCCGGAGCCACCGTTGCCCGAACCGCCACCGTTGCCGCCGCCTCCGGGACCACCGTTGCCGGAGCCGCCGCCGCCGTGACCGCCGTTGCCGGAGCCACCGTTGCCCGAAGCACCACCGCCGTGACCGCCGTTGCCGGAGCCACCGTTGCCCGAACCGCTGCCGCCGTGGCTGCCTTCGCCATGACCGCTTTGACCGTTGCCGCCAGCACCCTGACCGCCATCGCCGTGACCGCTTTGACCATGACCGCTGTCGCCATGACCGCCATCACCTTGGCCACCGTTTCCATGACTACCTTCGCCGTGGCTGCTTTGACCGTGACCGCTGTCGCCGTGACCACCATCACCTTGGCCACCGTTTCCATGACTACCTTCGCCGTGGCCGCTTTGACCGTGACCGCTGTCGCCGTGACCACCATCACCTTGGCCACCGTCTCCATGGCCGCCTTCGCCGTGGCCGCTTTGACCGTGACCGCCGTCGCCATGACCACCATCGCCTTGGCCACCGTCTCCATGGCCACCTTCGCCGTGGCCGCTTTGACCGTGACCGCCGTCGCCATGACCACCATCGCCGTGGCCACTTTGGCCGTGACCGCCGTCGCCATGACCGCCATCGCCGTGGCCACCGTCTCCATGACCACCATCGCCGTGGCCACTTTGGCCGTGACCGCCGTCGCCATGACCGCCATCGCCGTGGCCGCTTTGGCCGTGACCGCCGTCGCCTTGGCCACCGTCTCCATGACCACCATCGCCGTGGCCGCTTTGACCGTGGCCGCCGTCGCCATCACCCCCATGGCCATGACCGCCATCGCCATGATGACCACCATCTCCATGGCCACCATCTCCATGGCCACCATCACCGTGGCCGCCGTCGCCATGACCGCCATCGCCTTTGCCGCTTTGACCGTGGCCGCCGTCGCCATCACCACCATGGCCATGGCCACCATCGCCATGATGACCGCCATCTCCATGGCCACCGTCGCCATCGCTACCATGGCCGTGACCGCCATCGCCATGATGACCGCCATCTCCATGGCCACCGTCGCCATCGCCGTGGCCGCTTTGACCGTGGCCACCGTCGCCATCGCCACCATGGCCATGGCCGCCATCGCCATGATGACCGCCATCTCCATGGCCACCGTCGCCATCGCCACCATGGCCATGGCCACCATCGCCATGATGACCGCCATCTCCATGGCCACCGTCGCCATCGCCATCGCCATGGCCATGGCCGTGCCCATGACCACCACCATCACCACCATCATCACCGCTACCGCCGTCGCCTCCCGTCCCCGACCCACCGTCACCCGAGCCGCCCTTACCTGCCCCGCCATCGCCCGATCCGCCGCCCTTCCCGCCTCCATCGCTACCCGTGCTACCCGACCCAAGCCCACCACCCGAGCCGGAGTTGGTCACACCGCCACTGCTCCCCGACCCCGCCGACGAGCTGCCATTGCCGCCTTGCGACCCCGCATTCGACGTCGTTCCCACACTTGCCGCGGCGAGTCCGCCGCGGCCAATCGTATACAAGCCATCGTTTTGCGGCCTGCAACCAGGAGCGCCGGAGGCCGGGCAGCCACCCGACGAGGCCTGTGCAAGCACGAGCGTGGAACTCGCCAACGGTGCGGCGGACGGCGCCGGATTGATTTGAGCGCCCGCCATCGCCGTATACAGACTCACTGCAACGGCCAATACCGCCTTGCGCGTCCCCAGCACCCGCCCATCCCCGTTTTGCTTTTTCATTTCATTCTCCTAACTATTCATCTAGAGTGACCGGCCCGGATAACGAGCGAATCTCTGTTCCCCGTTAAAAGAAAAATTCAAAGCCCAGTCGGCGCTGCCTCACGCGATGCAAAAAACGCCTCGTCTATGGCTTCTCTCGCGCGGAAAATCCCGGTCCGATTTGGCGTGATCCGAGAGAAACAACTGGCTGCGCGCGAACCTCGTCGATAGAACGGCACAGCAAGGCCTGATGGACGTTGAAGTTATGCGCAGCGTCATGCGGTGACCGTGCGTTAGCCCACGCAATGCGATATCGCGGATCATTGCCGCGCACGGATAGCCGAATTGACAAGGATCGAAGAGTGCGTCAAACACCGGAAACTCCCATATTTACCTCTGCAGTCCGAACTATTATTTATTCGAATTTGCCGGGCCTCGTGACCGGATAAATCAGATAACCGGCAACACTTCCCAACGCGGGTTTTCTCAAACACTTAGGGCAATGACGTAGCCGGCGGCTCTTTTTAAGTGTTACGCCGCACACAAACGCTCAACTGTCCAAGCCGAGTGAGCGCAATCAAACAGACTTGTTCAAAGGGGCTCGCCTTTCCACAGCATCCGTCATCGATTCGACGAGTCGTCAACCACTCGCCGCTCGACACCCACAAGAGCCTGACTCGAAGTCATCGCCACTCCGACACACGACCACCCAGGCGCTATTCCTAACTTCGTGCGTTGCCTCACAGAGCACGCAAAACGCGAATCGGGCGACAATAGAAACATCGCAACTTCATCGACAACAGGAACACAGATGCTTCTTCCCGAACAATGGGTGCTGGTGACGGGCGGCGCCCGCGGACTCGGCGCAGCGATCACGCGCGCATTGGTGCGCGAAGGCGCGAGCGTGGTCGTGAACTACCACAAGAGCGAATCCCTGGCGCTCGCGCTGAAAGAAGAACTCGGCGAGCGTGTACTGCCGCTCCAGGCAGATGTCACCAACCGCGCCGCCGTCGCGCGCCTGTTCGAAGCAGCGCAGGCGCAAACTCGCCGGCCCATCGCTTCGGTCGTGAACAACGCGCTGGCCGACTTCCAGTTCGACGGCGACGCGCGCCCGCCGATTGACTCCATCGACTGGTCGCGTTTCCAGCAGCAACTCGACGGCTCGCTCAAGGGCGCACTCAACACGCTGCAAGCAGCCGCGCCCGGCATGCGCGCGCGAGGGTTCGGCCGCATTGTCAACGTCGGCACCAACCTGTTTCAGAATCCCGTGGTCCCCTATCACGACTACACTGCCGCCAAGGCGGCGCTGCTGTCGTTGACGCGTACCGCCGCGCACGACCTCGGCCCCGACGGCATCACGGTCAACATGGTGTCGGGCGGTCTGCTGCGCACCACCGACGCGAGCGCGGCGACGCCGGAATTCGTGTTCGACCTGATCGCCAGTTCCACGCCAGTGCGCCGCGTCACGACGCCCGAGGAATTCGCCGACGCCGTGTTGTTCTTTCTGTCGCCATGGGCGCGCGCGGTCACGGGCCAGAATCTGATCGTCGACGGGGGTCTCGTGAAGGGCTGACCGCCCGCGCGTCGACCCGCACATTGATCTGCACATTGCCCGTGCATGGGCCCGCGCGTTGGGGGCATCAGCACGCGGGCATCGCGCAAAGTGTCGTCGCGCAACCATCAGCGCGGCGCAAACCAACACTTCGCCGTGCGAATTTTTCCCGAAGTATTTCCACCATCCACGGCCCGGGCCCGCATCATCGCAGCCGCGGCCGCCCGCTGATGCCTGTCGCGCCAGCGCTTGCGCGAACGCAGTGGCGAGCGCGGGTAAACCTTTGTTTGACAAGACGGGGCAGCCCCGTTTACTGGACGCACACCAACCTCTCAATACGCTTTCATCTGCGTTTACCTAAGTGAATAGTGTTCTGAGAACGCCCGCCACTCTCCAACGAGGTAAGCCATGGTCAATGTTTCCAGCAGCGCAGTCGATGACTTGAAATCCACGATCCGGGGCCAGCTGCTGCACCCCGGCGACGCGAGCTTCGATCAGGCGCGCAGCATCTGGAACGCGATGATCGATCGGCATCCGGCGATGATCCTGCGTTGCGCGGGCGCCGCCGACGTGCGCCGCGGCGTCGCGTTCGCGCGCGACAACGGACTGCCGCTGGCGATTCGCGGCGGCGGTCACAACATTGGCGGCAGCGCGCTGTGCGATGACGGTCTCGTGCTCGATCTGTCCTCGATGAAATCCGTGCGTATCGACCCGGCGGCGAAGCGCGCATATGTCGAGCCGGGCGCGACGCTCCACGATTTCGATCACGAGGCGCAAGCCTTCGGGCTCGCCACGCCGCTCGGCATCAACTCGACCACTGGGGTCGCGGGCCTGACGCTCGGCGGCGGCTTCGGCTGGCTCAGCCGCAAGTACGGCATGACGATCGACAATCTGCTGTCAGCGGACATCGTCACCGCCGACGGCGAGTTGCTGCACGTCAGCGCCGATGCTCACGAAGATCTGTTCTGGGCGATTCGCGGCGGCGGCGGCAACTTCGGCGTCGTCACGCTATTCGAGTTCCAGCTGCATCAGGTCGGCCCGCTCATCTACGGCGGCCTCGTCGTGCTGCCGCTCGAACAGGCGAAGGACGCGCTGATCAAATACCGCGCCGACGAACGCCCCGACGAACTCGCCGTCTGGGCGGTCGCACGGCTCGCGCCGCCGTTGCCGTTCCTGCCGCCCGAAGTGCACGGCAAGCCGGTGCTCATCTTCGCGATGTGCTATTGCGGCCCGATTGAAAACGGGCCGTCCGTGGTGGAACCGGTGCGCCGCTATGGGACGCCGCTCGGCGAACATCTCGGCCCGATGCCTTACGTGGCATGGCAACAGGCGTTCGATCCACTGCTCACGCCAGGCGCGCGCAATTACTGGAAGTCGCACAATCTCGCCGGCATCGAGGACGGCATGATTGACGCGCTGCTCCAGGCGATCGGCAATCTGCCCTCGCCGCAATGCGAGATCTTCTTCGGACAGATCGGCGCGCAAACACAACGTGTGCCGGTCGCGGCCACCGCTTATTCGAGCCGCGATACGCAGTACGCGATGAACGTGCATGGCCGCTGGGACGATGCCGCCGACGACGAGCGCTGCATCGCGTGGGCGCGCGCGTTCTTCGATGCGGCCGCGCCGTTCGCGCTCGGCAGCGTGTACGTGAACTTCATGACGCAGGAAGAAGGCGGCCGCGTCGCCGATGCATACGGGCCGAACTACGAACGGCTCGTCGCGGTAAAAGGCCGCTACGATCCGCACAATCTTTTCCGTTGCAACCAGAACATTCGTCCAGCTGCTTAATCTGACTTCGGTCAGTTCAATCGCGCGGCCGTGCCGCGCGGTTCCCCGCTCATATCGTCCAAAGCCCGCCGCCGCTGCGCAGGCGGCGCACTCGGGCACGCTATCTGCTAACTGGTCATTGCCATACGGGCCTGCCGGCATCCCGACATGACGGCCCGCGTGTGAACGGGAGCGGATAGAACGACTCGAACTCATGTACATCCCCGCCCACCTCTATAACTTAAAAGGAAAAACCATCATGCGCAGACGACAGTTCATCCTCACCGGCAGCGCTGCTTTGGCCGCTGCAGGCCTCGGCCTCGCCGGTTGCACGACGACTTCGCCTTCCTCCAGCGCGTCGCCCGCTGCCAACGCCGGCAAGCGCGACACGATCAACGCAGGCGTCGACTCGACGCTCTCGCGCCTCTACGAAAACGTCAACGGCTCGCGCGAACTGGTCGCAAAGGCGCGCGGCGTCCTCGTGTTTCCATCGGTGATCTCGGCGGGGTTCTGGATCGGCGGCCAGTACGGCGAAGGGGCGCTACGCATGAACGGCCAGACGACCGGTTACTACAGCACCGTCGCCGGCTCGTTCGGTTTGCAGATCGGCGCGCAGTCCAAGGCTCTCGTGTTCCTGTTCATGACGCAGGAAGCATTGGACACATTCCTCCACAGCCAGGGATGGGCGGCGGGCGCGGATGCCACCGTCGCCGTGCTGAAGGTCGGCGCGAACGGCGCGGTCGACACGTCCACCGCGACGAGTCCCGTCGAAGCATTCGTGCTGACGAACGGCGGCCTGATGGCTGGCGTGTCGCTCGAAGGGACCAAGGTTTCGCGTCTGATCATCTGACAGTCATCTGAAGAACCCGCGCGTTTGCCGTCACGGCGTCGCCGCCCCAGCGGCGTGCGTGACGGCGCGCCGGCGGCATCGGCCGCACTGCTGTAAAATCCGTCCCTTTTGCGGTTCTCCGGCCATCGTTTCAGCCAGGGCCGGTCGAAGCATCTCTGCGCAGGGCGACATACGCCGCTTGCCCCACGCGCTCCCCACTCCCCATTTCGTTGAAGATGACCACCGCTAGTTCCACTCACGGCCGGCTCGCCAAGCTGGCCGGCATCAAGAGCAATGTGCTCGCAGGCCTGACCTCGTCGTTCGCATTGGTGCCAGAATGCATCGCCTTCGCGCTGGTCGCCCACCTGAATCCGTTGATGGGTCTGTTCGGCGCGTTCTTTATCTGCACCGCCACGGCCCTGTTCGGCGGACGCCCAGGCATGATTTCCGGAGCCGCCGGATCGATGGCGGTGGTCATCGTGGCGCTGGTCGTGCAGCACGGCGCGCAATACCTGCTCGCCACGGTGGTCCTCAGCGGCATCCTGATGGTGCTGTTCGGCGCGTTGCGCCTGGGCAAGCTGATCCGCATGGTCCCGCATCCGGTGATGCTCGGCTTCGTCAACGGCCTCGCGATCGTCATCGCCACCGCGCAGCTCGCGCACTTCAGACAGAGCACGCCGCAAGGCGAACAATGGCTGCACGGCGGCGCACTGGCGTGGATGTGCGGGCTCGTCGCGCTGACCATGGCGATCGTCTACGTGCTACCGAGGCTCACGCGCGCCGCGCCGCCCGCGCTGGTGGCGATCGTCGGTGTGGGCCTCTTCACGCAGCTGCTGCATCTGCCCACGCGAACGCTCGGCGACATGGCGCACATCGCGGGCGGCTTGCCCACGCTGCACCTGCCGGCCGTGCCGCTGAACCTGGACACCGTGCACGTGGTGCTGCCCTACGCGGTGCTGATGGCGATCGTCGGTCTGCTCGAAACGCTGCTCATCTTCAATCTGACCGACGAGATCACCGAAACGCGCGGTCAGCCGAATCGCGAATGCCTCGCGCTCGGCGCGGCGAATATCGCCTCGGGACTGTTCGGCGGAATGGGCGGCTGCGCGATGATCGGCCAGACCATGATCAACCTGAATTCGGGTGGCCGGTCGCGGCTGTCGGGCATCGTCAGCGGCGTGATGATCCTGATGTACATCCTGTTCCTGTCGCCGCTGATCGAGCGGATTCCGCTCGCGGCGCTGGTCGGCGTGATGTTCGTGGTGGCGCAGCAAACCTTCGCATGGGGTTCGCTGCGCGTACTGGGCAAGGTGCCGCGCAACGACGCGCTGGTGATCGTCGCGGTCACCCTCATCACCGTGTTCTCCGATCTGGCGATCGCCGTGATGTGCGGCATCGTGATCGCCGCGCTCAGTTTCGCGTGGCAGCATGCGCGCGAAATTCACGCGCACGTCGAGGACCGCGCCGGCGACAAAACCTATGTGCCGCGCGGCACGCTCTTCTTCGCCTCGACCACGCGCTTTCACGAGCTGTTCGATCCGCTCGATGATCCGGAGCGCGTCACGATCGATTGCAGCCACCTGCTGCTCGCGGATCATTCGGCGCTGGCGGCGTTGCAGGGACTGGCCGAGCGCTATCGCAAAGCCGGCAAGCAACTGCGCATGAAGAATCTGTCGGAGCGCAATCAGCGCCTGCTGAGCCGCGCGGGGATGGGCTTCGCGTGAAGGTGATTCAGCGCTGCTGTGGCAACGTGAACACGGCAATCGCTGCGGAGAGCTGACCGGTCTGCGCCTTCACCACGTCGGCGGAAGCGCTCGCTTCTTCCACCAGCGCCGCGTTCTGCTGCGTCGTCTGATCCATGCTCGCCACCGCGATGTTGACCTGCTCGATACCCGAGCTTTGCTCCACTGACGCGGCGCTGATTTCGCCCATGATGTCGGTTACGCGGCGCACCGCCAGCACGACTTCCTGCATGGTTTCGCCGGCGCGACCCACGTATTGCGAACCGTCCGCGATCTGGGCCGCCGACTCTTCGATCAGCGCCTTGATCTCCTTCGCGGCCGCCGCGCTGCGTTGCGCGAGCGTGCGCACCTCGCCCGCCACCACCGCGAAGCCGCGGCCCTCCTCGCCGGCACGCGCCGCCTAGACCGCCGCGTTCAACGCCAGGATGTTGGTCTGAAACGCAATCCCTTCGATCACGCCGATGATGTCGCCGATCCGATGCGAGGACTGCGAGATGCCGCGCATCGTCTCAACCACCTGGCCGACCACGTCGCCGCCGCGCGCCGCCGTTTCCGAGGCGTGGTGCGCGAGCTGGCTGGCCTGCTTCGCGTTGTCGGCGTTCTGCTTCACGGTCGCGGTGATCTGCTCCATGCTCGACGCCGTTTCACCGAGCGCGCTCGCCTGCTGCTCGGTGCGGCGCGACAGGTCCGCGTTGCCGGCGGCGATCTCGTTGGACACCGTCGCGATCAGCGTCGCGCCGCCGCGAATCTGCGTGATCGCTTGCGCAAGGCGCAGCTGCATGCGCTGCATGGCGGCGAGCAGACTGGTTTCGTCGCCGGACCTGGTCGCGACGGCCACGTCGAGGTCGCCGTCGGCGATGCGCGACGCGATCTGCGCCGCGTAGGCCGGTTCGCCGCCGAGTTGCCGCAGGATGCTGCGCAGGATCACGCCGATCACGAGCGACACCAGCAAGCTCAGAATCAGCGACGCGCCGGCGTACTGCGCGAGCGCCGTGTAAAACGCGCTGTCGATGTCATCGGTGTAGACGCCGGTGACGATGGTCCAGTCCCACGGCTTGTAGAGCCGCATGTAGTTGATCTTCGGCGCGAGTTCGCTGGAACCCGGTTTCGGGAATTGCAGATGCACGAACGCTTCGCCTTCGCGCTGGGTTTGCTCCGAACCTTCCTTGAACACATGGCGGCCGTCCGGGTCGGTGACGCCCGTCATGTCCTTGCCGACGAGGTCGGAGCGCGTGCCGTGCATCAGCACCCGGGCGTGGCTGTCCTCGAGCACGAGGTAGCCGCCGGCGCCGTCGTAGCGCATCGCGCGCAGGTCGTCCATCGCCGCGCGTTGCGCGTCGGCGAGCGGCATCGTGCCGGCCGCGGCGAGCTGCGTGCGTGGAGGCGCGCGGGGCCAGTCCGGCGGTTCGCGGGGAACGCTCGCTGCGCGTTACTCCAGCGGCAGCGTCAGCGACGCGATTTCGCATCGCGGCCATTGCCGCAGCACGCCGGGCGCAAGCAGCAGCTTCGCCGCGCGCACGCCCGCGCCCATTACGATCTGCGCGCGCTCCATCACCGCGGCGTCGACCAGAACGCGCCAGTCGGCCGGCAAGCCGAACGCGGTGATGCCGCCGAACTCCATGCCGCTGTGCTCGACCGCCTGTTCCCGCTTGGCGAACGAAAGCCGCTGCGCGCCCAGCGCGGCCTTCACCGCGCCGTTGATGTCGAGCCGCCGCGAACCCAGCGAGACCAGCGCCGCGTAATGCTCGGCGCCCTCTTTCTTATAGCGCACCACGATGGTGTTCGCGCAGTCTTCCAGACCGAAGCCATAACGCGCGCTGAATGCGGCGGTGTCCGACGCGTCGTCGGTGACGGCGAAAACCGTCACGCCGTGAGCCGGCAACTCTTCGACGACATGGGCAGGCAAGTGCGCGCCCAATTGTTCCGCGGCAATGACATCCAGCTGCTGTACGAGTTCGTGCGAGTGCATGGTGAGCAAGGTGTGTGAGGATCCCCTGGCATTCTAACGGCACACTGCGCGGACGGTGGCGCGGCGCGCGGCATCGGTCGAGTCGAGCAGCGCCTGGCTGCGCGGTTCTTTTGCGCCGTTTGTTTGCACGGTTCACTTGTATAGTCACAGGCACAAGGTTTGCGAAAGGCTTGATGCGAACACTGCGCCGGGGCCGCCTCACCGGCTCGACCAACGCAAATCCCACGCCGGCACTCGATTGAGAAAGACGACCATGGACATCGACAGCCTTTCCGCGGATAACCTCCAGCATGTGGCCCGCAAGCAGGCCAACTGGGCGATCGGCGCGTTCAAGCAGTTCTCCGAGGACCGCTGTGCAGCCATGGCCGCCAGCATCGCCTTCTATGCAGCGTTCTCGCTCGCCCCGACGCTGGTCATGGTGATCGCGGTGGCCGGATGGTTCTTCGGCGCGGCCGCCGCGCGCGGCGAGCTGTACCACCACATCAACGGACTGCTCGGCAACCAGGCCGCCGTGGGTGTGCAGACCATCGTCGAGAACGCGCATCACAACGGCAGCGCCGGCGGCATCGCGGCGATCATTTCGTTCTCGGCGCTGGCGATCGGCGCGTCGGCCACCTTCTCGTCGCTCAATAGCGCGCTCAACCAGGTGTGGCCTTACACCGGGCCGCGCACCTCGAGCGTGATCGCGCTGGTGCGGGTACGCCTGATCTCGTTCGGACTGGTGCTGGGCGTCGCCTTTCTGCTGATCGTCTCGCTGGTGCTCGATACGGTCATCACCTTTGTCGGCAACTGGCTGTGGGGCGATTCACCCTACGTGGTGATCGGCAACCTGCTGCAACTCGGGGTCGGCCTGCTGGTGCTGGCGTTCGCCTTTGCCGGGCTGCTCAAGTTCCTGCCGGACGCCAGCGTGCGCTGGCGCGATGCGCTGGTCGGCGGGATCGTCGCGGCGGTGCTGTTTTCGGCGGGCAAGAAACTGTTCGCTTTATATCTGGCGCACGCGGGCATGGCGACTTCGTTCGGCGCGGCCGGCTCGCTCGCGGTGCTGCTGATGTGGCTGTACTTCTCGGCCGCCGTGCTGCTGCTCGGCGCGGAATTTTCGGCGGCCCGCGGACGTCTGCACGATCCGCGCGGCAGCTGGGGCATGCAGGGGGGCGGGCCCCCGGGCAGCCGCGCGAAGCTCGCGTCGGTGCTCGCGGCGTCGACGGTCGCGGGGTATGTGCAAGCGCGTGCCGACCGTCACGCCGCCGACTCGCCCGACGCGTCTTCCACCCCGATGCGCGCGACAGGGACTCTCGGGGTGCAAGCGCGCAACCTGGCTTCCGCGCGCTCGACCGCCGTCAGAGTGGCGCGTGGCGTCGTGAATGCCGAAGCTCAAGCCACCCGTCTCGCGGCATTCGCGCTGGCCGAAACCCGCCGCCAGGCCAAGGCCGCCGATCGCTATGTCAGGCGGAACCCGTGGACGTCGGTGGTGCTTGCCGCGGTGGCGGGCCTCGCCGCAGTCACGGCGGCGCGCCGCAATAGCGACGAACGCGCCGCGGCCGAGGACCGCGGCGAAGAGCGCGCCGAGCGCCGCTGAAAGTGCCGACCGCTGCGCGCTGTCCGCCGCCGCAACCTAAGCTTCGAACCCGCGGGCAATGGTTGCACCCTTTCGACCAATAGGTTGCGCCTGCTGTGCTCACAACGCATCGCTTCTGTCTAGCCGGCCGTGAAAAGTCCTCGTTGCCGGCTTGGCCGACTTTTCGCGGAATGGTCCAGAACATTAGACGACTTGATTACAAATTACCTTCAAATTAGTGCCAAAACTGCAGTCAACCCCACTGCCACTGTCAACAAAACAACAATAATGCGTAGTCCACCAATTACTATTGCGCAAACTGAAACAATCAATAACGGGCTTTAAATACAAGGCTTTGCGTGGTTTGTCAGTTTTTGGCGACACTCTTTTTTTTCCGGTTCTTACCGATACGCGCAGTGAGCTATTCTCCTTTTCGCAACAACGACTAATCATCTGCGTGGAGAAATGGATGAAACGAATCGCACTGTCTACCCTCTCGCTGGCGCTGCTGGGCGTCACCGGCGTGGCACATGCTCAGAGCAGCGTGACCCTGTATGGCCTGATCGATGAATCGATCCAATACGTAAACAACGCCACCCCCCATGGTGGTAGCTTGGTGCAACTGTTCGGCGGCAACATTCAGGCCCCCCGTTTCGGCCTGAAGGGCGCGGAAGACCTGGGCGGTGGCCTGAAGGCAATCTTCCAGTTGGAAAACGGTTTTGACGTCAACAACGGCAAGCTGGGTCAAGGCGGCCTCATGTTCGGTCGCCAGGCCTATGTCGGCCTGACCGGTGACTCGTGGGGTACCATGACGGCCGGCCGTCAGTACGACCCGCTGGTCGACATGGTCCAGCCGCTGACGGCTGACAACTACTTCGGCAGCACGTTCACTACGCCGGGCGACGTCGACAATAACGACAACAGCTTCCGCGTCAACAACTCCGTCAAGTACGTCTCGCCAGTGTGGGGCGGCTTCCAGTTGGAAGGTCTGTACGGGGTGGGCGGCGTCGCAGGCGCGGCGGGTTCCGGCCAGACGTGGGCAGGCGCGGCAACGTATGCAACGGGTCCGTTCAGCGTCGCTGCTGGCTACCTGCACACCAGCAATGCAAGCAACCCGGCTACCCGCAATGGCGGCTGGAATAGCTCGACGACGACCGGCACGTTCGACACCAACTTCCCGGCCAACGCTGGCGTCAACGCCGCGTACGCGTCGGCGAGCGCGATCGGTATCGCTTCGGTGGCTGTTCAGTACGTTACCGGTCCGTGGACGGGCAACCTGAGCTACAGCAACGCGCAGTACTACCATGACGGAAGTTCGACCTTCGGTCAGACCCAGAAGTACGAAGTGGGCCGCGCCTATTTGGGCTATCAGCTCACGCCGGCAGCGCTGCTGGGTATTGGCTACGCCTACACGAAGGCGCACGGCGACTCGTCCGCGTCGTATAACCAGGTGTCGCTGGGCGGCGATTACTCGGTCTCGAAGCGCACGGACTTCTACCTGATTGGCGCATATCAGCATGCAAGCGGCGAACAGCGTGTACCGGGAGCGGGCGGCGGCCTCGTGGCGGCTACGGCTTCGATCGGTTCCTACGGCAACCAGTCGAGCACCAGCAACCAGGTCATGGTCAGCCTCGGTATGCGTCACAAGTTCTGATCGGAACTTGCTGCGTAGCTGAAAGCGACATAGTAAAAAGCCAGCCAGAGGCAATGCCGATGGCTGGTTTTTTTTCGTCTTGAGGTTTTGTCGCACGGCGGGTGTGACAGACGGCGGCGACAAAAAAAACCGCCGCGAAATCCGTGACCGGATTCGGCGGCGGCCTTCGTAGCGGTAACAGCCGCCCTAGCGCCGCTGCACCTTCCCCTTGTCCGCCTGCGCCAGCGTCTGCGCAGGTTTCGCGTCGAGTTCATGCTCGATGCCATCGGCGCCCACCGGCGCGCGATGCAGCACCAGCCCCCGTTCGCTTTGCATCGACGGCACGTTGGACGCGTCCTGCCAGTCCGGATCGGGAATCGCGCCGAACACCTGGCGCAACTGCTCGCCCCACGTGCTGTGGATCATCTCGAAGTACGCGTTGTCGCGGTCGATCGACACGAAACGCGTGACTCGCAGCGCGTCCTTCTCGTAGACCAGCAGATCGAGCGGTAAGCCCACCGACAGGTTCGAGCGCAACGTCGAATCCATCGAGATCAGCGCGCACTTGGCGGCTTCGTCGAGCGGCGTGGACGGCGTCAGCACACGGTCGATGATCGGCTTGCCGTACTTCGCCTCGCCGATCTGGAAATACGGGTTCGCCGCCGAGGCTTCGATGAAGTTGCCCGCCGAGTAGATCATGAACAGGCGCGGCCGGTTGCCCGCGATCTGTCCGCCGAGAATGAAGCTGCAATTGAAGTCGACGCCGAATTCCTGCAGCGGCTGCGCTTCGCGCTGATGCACGCAGCGCACCGCGCGGCCGACCACGCGTGCCGCATCGGCCATCGTGGGGGCGCTCCAGAGCGTGGGCAACGCGACGTCGGTCGGCTCGGACAGCTCGTGCAGCACCGCTTGCGTGAGCGACAGATTGCCGGCGCCCAGCAGTACGAGCATGCGCTCGCCCGGTTGCTCGAACACCGACATCTTGCGCGCGGTGCTGATGTGATCGACGCCCGCATTGGTGCGCGTGTCCGACAGGAACACGAGTCCTTCATCGACGGCCATCGCTACGCAGTAGGTCATAAGGTACCCGCGAAAAGCAACTCAACGGCGCTATTGTAATGCCGCGCGCATGCTCTTCTGTCCCGCGCCTTGCTGTATTGCGGCTTTTGCGGCCCCGTCTGAAGGAATGCGCGGGCCCGCGCCCGCCGCCTGCGTCGATGAGCGAGCCGTCCCGCACGCGGTCCGCGAAACGCGCTACGAGCTCTCTACTGAGGCAATTGCGCGCTGACCGACACCGACACCTTCAATTGCTCTTCAAGCCCGCCGATACGCCGTCCACGCACCGGCGCGGCCGCTTCATAGTCGCGCGCCACGGCGAGCCGGCAGTAGATCTCGCTGGCAAACGCGGCGTGCGTGACGTCGATCGAAATCCAGCCCTTGCCGTCGAGCCAGACGTCGACCCACGCATGGCTTGCGCCGTGCGGAACATCGCCGGGTTCGATATAGCCGCTCACATAGCGCGCCGGAATGCCGCGCAAGCGGCAGCACGCCAGCATCAGATGCGCATGGTCCTGGCACACACCGTTGCCGAGCGCGAGCGCCTGCGCGGCCGTGCTGGTGACTTCGGTGACGCCCGGGTTGTACTGCACGCGCTGCACGATCTGCTCGGACAGCGTGATCAGATTGGCCGAACTCGCGAGACTCGGCACCGACTCGGCCAGCTCGCGGACCGCCGCATCGGCCTCGGTCAGGCGCGTCGAGCAGGTGAAATGCTCGAGGGGAATCGGGCCGACCGCGTCGCGCAGCAGACCGTCGACGAGCGGGATCGTGTCCACCTCGCCAGCCACATGCAGACGGATTTCGCTATGCGGCTTGTTGATGACCAGCGTGTGCAGGATGTTGCCGTACGCATCGAAGGTCGCGTCTAGCTTGCCCGGCGCGTCGATGCTCCAGCGGCGCACCACCTGCGACGCGCCGCTCGAGGGCGTCAGACGCAATTGCTGGATCGAATAATGGACCGTCGCTTCGTAGCGATAGGACGTGTCGTGGCGGATCGTCAGGTACATAAAAAAACTCCGTCAGGCGACTGGCAGCATCAGATAGGTGCGCGCGACCAGATTGCCCAGCTCGAACACGCGAGCCAGGAACTGTGTCAGATAGGCGTGCAGCCCGGCTTCGAAAATCTGCCGGATGTCGGAATAGACAAGCTCCGCGCGCAACTTGCCGGCAAAGCGTTCGCACTGGTTCGAGCCCGAGGTGCGCAGCATCGCCAGATTCGCGCACACGCCTTCGAGCGAGGCGAGCAGCGAGCGCGGCATTTGCTGGTTCAGGATCATCAGTTCGACCACGCGCGCGGGCGTGACGACGTCGCGATACACCTTGCGGTAGATTTCGAGCGCCGACACCGAACTCAGAATCGAAGTCCAGTAATAGAAGTCTTCGAGCTGGCGCGCGGCATCGCGCGAATTCGGTTCGACGTCCGCGAAGCGCACG
Source organism: Paraburkholderia sediminicola (assembly GCF_046026895.1). Classification (GTDB taxonomy): domain Bacteria; phylum Pseudomonadota; class Gammaproteobacteria; order Burkholderiales; family Burkholderiaceae; genus Paraburkholderia; species Paraburkholderia sediminicola_C. The sequence goes on along the minus strand of NZ_JAQQEU010000062.1, from coordinate 26,530 downwards.
TCGAGTATCCGCGCGGTGTTGTCGGCGCGTTCGAGGTAGGTGCCGAGTTGCGTGAAGAAGAACGCGTCGTCCTGCAGCGCGGTGCCGATCGTCACGCCGCGCGACAGATGCGAGCGGAACTTCACCCATTCGAACAGCGACCCCGGATTGTTCGCGGCCTGGCCTGACGACACACGCTCGTTGAATTCGAGCCACGTGTCGTTGATGGTCTCCCACCATTCGGTGGTCAGCGTGCCGCGCACGGCGCGGGCGTTTTCGCGCGCCGCCTGCAGACACGAATGGATGCTCGACGGATTGTTCGCGTCCGCCACCATGAAATCGAGCACGTGTTCGCGCGTCGGCTCGTCGTAGCGCTGCGCGAACGCGGATTCGAGTTCGGAGATGCGCAGCACCGAACGCTGCGCGCGCGCCTCCTGTTCCGGCGTCTGTGGCAACAGCAGCGCCTTCAGATTGATGTCGAGCATGCGGGCGGTGTTCTCCGCGCGCTCCATGTAGCGGGCCATCCAGAAAAGGTGATCGGCGGTGCGGCTTAGCATGACGGCGTTCCGTATCTGATGACGCGGGCCTGCGTCGAAGAGAAAGGCCCGCGCTGGTTATCCGTGTGCGCCGGCGGCGGATTGCGGGCCGCCGCGGCGCGCTGGGTTGCGAACGCGCTGGCCCGAGCGCTCGATGAGCGGCCCAGCCGAGCGCACCGGCAACTGCGTCAGTCGACCATCCAGGTATCTTTGGTCCCGCCTCCCTGCGACGAGTTGACGACCAGCGAACCCTCCTGCAGCGCGACACGCGTGAGGCCGCCGGCCACCATCGTGACGGTCTTGCCCGACAGCACGAACGGACGCAGGTCGATATGGCGCGGCGCGATGCCCGCTGCGACGAACGTCGGACACGCGGACAGCGCGAGCGTGGGCTGCGCGATGTAGCCGGCCGGCCGCGCGATCAGACGTTCGCGGAACGCTTCGATTTCGGCTTGCATCGACGCCGGTCCCACCAGCATCCCGTAGCCGCCCGCGCCATGCACTTCCTTGACGACCAGCTCCGGCAGATGCGCGAGCGTGTAGGCGAGGTCGTCGGGCTTGCGGCACTGGAACGTGGGCACGTTGTTGAGGATCGGCTTTTCGCCGAGGTAGAACTCGATCATGTCCGGCACGTACGGGTAGATCGATTTGTCGTCGGCGATGCCGGTACCCATCGCGTTCGCGAGCGCCACTCGCCCGGCGCGATACGCAGTCAGCAAACCCGGCACGCCGAGCGCCGAGTCGTTGCGGAAGGCGAGCGGATCGAGAAAGTCGTCGTCGACACGGCGGTAGATCACGTCGACCCGTTTCGGCCCCTGCGTGGTGCGCATGAACACATAGTTGTCGTCAACGAACAGGTCCTTGCCTTCCACCAGTTCCACGCCCATCTGCTGCGCGAGGAACGTGTGCTCGAAATACGCGGAGTTGTACATGCCAGGCGTGAGCACCACCACGACCGGATCGTCGACGCCTTCGGGTGCGACCGAGCGCAGCGTATCGAGCAGCAGATCGGGATAGTGCGCGACCGGCGCGATGCGGTTCTGCACGAACAGCTCCGGGAAAAGCCGCATCATCATCTTGCGGTTTTCCAGCATATAGGAGACGCCCGACGGCACGCGCAGGTTGTCTTCGAGCACGTAGAACTCGCCTGCGTCGCCGGCGCGCACCACATCGACACCAGCAATATGCGCGTAAACACCGAGCGGCACATTCACGCCCTGCATCTCCGGCCGGTACTGCGCATTGGTATAAACCTGCTCGGCCGGCACGATGCCCGCGCGTACGATGTTGCGATCGTGATAGACGTCGTGGATGAACAGATTGAGCGCCTGCACCCGCTGGCGCAAACCGGCTTCGAGAGTCTGCCATTCGCCGCGCGGAATGATGCGCGGGATCAGGTCGAAAGGAATCAGCCGCTCGGTACCGGACAGATCGCCGTTCACCGCGAAGGTGATGCCGACCCGGCGAAACAGCAGGTCGGCTTCCGCACGTTTGCGCGCGATCGCCTCGTTGCCCTGCTGGACCAACCATCGCTCGAAACGAGCATAGTGTGGCCGCACGGCATCGTCATGATGACGCATCTCGTCATAGCATCGCATGTCACGCCCCGCTCTTGTTGTCGGATAGAAGGCGAATGCGCTGCGCATTCGGTGTTCGACCTCAATCAAGCAAACGCTATGCCATTGAGCTTTTGGTGCGTGAGACACGTTGCATGCACGCTAACAGCATATCCCGGACGGCATGGCTGCGCTGTCATCGTACTGCGGCGGCTCACGATGCGCTAGTACGGTGCATGAGCGGCACCGCGATGAACGCACGCGTGCTTCGCAACCTGCGAGCGCGCAAAAAAATCCCCGTGGATTCACACCCACGGGGATTCGGACAACCTGCACTGCGGATCCGCTCAAACTTCAACCATGGCTAAAACACGGCGCTGAGCGCACCACGGCGACGCGTGATGCGCGATCAGCCTGCTGCAGCGTCTTTCAGCTTCTTCAGCGCACGTGCCTTGATGCGCACGCTGGCCGGCTTGGCCGGGAACCAACGCTCTTCACCCGAGAACGGGTCTTTGCCGAAGCGCTTCTTCTTTGCCGGCACAGCTTGCACGACGATCTTCAGAAGACCCGACAGCGTGAATTCGCCAGCGCCCTTCTTGTGCACTGCGCCGAGGATCGTGTCTTCGAGCGCGGCCAGCACGGCCTTGGCGGTCTTCGGTTCAACAGCGGCGCGTTCAGCGACGTGAGCAGCCAACGAGGCCTTCGTGAAGGTGTCCTTGATCGGCGACGGTGCGCTGGACGCCTTCACGGCGACCTTCTTAGCTGCGACGGCTTTCTTCGCAGGGACTTTCTTTGCAGCAACCTTCTTGGTCGGTACCGGGGCAGCAGCCTTCTTGGCCACCTTTTTTGCGGAAGTCGGCATGTTTCTCCTACCTGTTGTGGTCAGTGAATTGCTCGAAGCGCACACGGCATGTGCACGCTTCAACGCCGGATTCTACAAGCGCCAATGCGATTTGCGCGACTCTTTTATGTATCTCGGCAAAGGTTTGTTGCGCGGCGCAGACTCCGCAACACATTTTGATGCTTGTTTTAGCGGGTAAACCTGTGGGGACGAGGTCGGCAACACCAACACGTAACGCACGTTACAGTTCGTTTCGATGCCTGAATACAGGCACTTTTCGTCAACGGACGCGTTGCGGATGAGTCGCGTGAGAGTCGCGGCGACAGCTGCGGTTCATCACGAGCGCGTTGGTCAACCCGGCGCCGCTCACGCAGCCGATAGACACAAGCGTCGAGCCCGGCTCCGGCGAATCGACGCCAGCCGTCATCGCGCCACACGCGGCAGGATGCCCGCCAGCTTCGTGAGCGCCGCGTCGATCTGTTCGACCGCGATGCTGCCGTAGCCGAACATCAGCCCAGGCTGCGGCTGCGCACGCCGATGAAACGGCGCGAGACCATACAGCCCGATCGACGCTTCGCGCGCCGCGCTCACCACCGCCTGCTCGGTCAACGGCGCGCGCAATCGCGCGGCCATATGGATGCCCGCGGTCGGCACGATCGGCTCGAACCAGCGCGCGAGGTCGCCGCGCAGATGGTCGAGCAGCATCGCGCGCCGCGCCGCGTAGATCTTATGCATGCGCCGCAGATGCTTGGCGAAGTCGCCGTTGAGCATGAAGGACGCGAGCGCGGTTTGCGTGAGCGTGCAGCCGTGCCAGTCGGCGATCTGACGCGCCTTGAAGAGCGGCCCGTAGAGCGACGCCGGAGGCACCACGTAGCCGACCCGCAACTCCGGGAAGATCGTCTTCGAAAAGGTACCCACGTAGGCGACGAGTCCCGCGCGATCGAGACTTTTCAGCGGTTCCATCGGCCTGCCTTCGAAGCGGTACTCGCAGTCGTAGTCGTCCTCGATGATCACCGCGCCGCGCTTTTGCGCCCATTCCAGCAGTTCGACGCGGCGTTCGAGGCTCATCGGCATGCCGAGCGGAAACTGATGCGACGGCGTCACGTAGACAAGCCGCGCCTTGTCCGGCAGCTTGCCGACGATCAGCCCTTCGCGGTCCACCGGCACCGGCACGACGCGCGCGCCGGTGGCCGTGAAGCATGCATGCGCGGGCGGATAGCCGGGGTCTTCGAGCGCGGCGATTTCGCCTGGCCGCAATGTGATGCGCGCCATCAGATCGAGCGCGTGCTGCGCGCCTTGCGTCACGATCACGTCTTCCCAATTGCTCGATACCGCCCGGTTGAACGCGAGGTAGCGCGAAATCGCGAGGCGCAGCTCCTGCTCGCCGGCCGCGTCGCGATACGTGCCCGGTCCGCGCGCCTGCGCGCGCAGCGCGTGATTCACGCAACGGCGCCAGACGTCGAACGGGAACAGCGCCTTGTCGGTCGCGCCGCCGACGAAATCGTACGGCGACGCCACCGAAGGGCGCGGCAGCGGCAAGCTCTCGGGCATCTGCTCCCACAGCGGCTGGGCGCGCGCGGCGGACGCTTTGGCCTGGGGCCGTTCGCGCGACGGCCCGGCGGCCCGCGCATGCGCGGAGCGCTCCACCGGCAGGCGGTCCAGACCGTCGGCGACGAAGGTCCCCGAACCGGCCCGCGCGCTCAGATAGCCCTCGGAGAGCAGGCGCTCGAAGACATCGAGTGTGGTCTTGCGCGATACGCCCAGTTGCGTCGCGAGATCGCGCGTGGACGGCAAGCGCGTGCCGCCCGCGAGACGCCCTTCGAGAATGCCAGCGCGCAGTTGCCGATATATCTGTCCGGACAGATCGTGATGCCCTTCGACCGCGATATGAATGTCCATTCGGGTGGCTACTTCGGATATCCGGGAAATGGTTTTTCGGGAATACGAGTGATGGACGTAAGCTTACCGTTGCCCGCGGCGAGCGGAGCCGATATCGGCGATAAGGGGCGTCTCGTGACAGACGCGCGCAAGCATGGCGAAAGCGGGCGGCGTCTGTCTTGCGCTAGGTCAGGAATCCTGCACGTCGGCTCGCGAGCCGCTGGGTCGCGGCAAGCGCAAACATCCGGCTAGAAAATCACCGAAGTCGCCACCGCGAACCAGATCGCGATCACGCCTGTGAGAAACAGATGCCGCGCGATACGAATCCGGGCATCGCTGTTTTCCGGCTCGACGGGGCTCGTCGCCATCCACGGCACGAGCCCGAGGCAGGCAAAGCCGGTCAGCGCGGCCACGAACACGACGATGTCGGCGACGCGCCACTTGGTCGGCTCATACAAGCCCCAGTAGCCGAGAAAGACGATGCCGATCGAGAAGATCGTCGCCGAAGCGGCACTGAGCGCAGGCACCGAGCCGGTTGGAGCGGGCATGCTTAACCTCCGGTCGTTAGACTGCGATGGCGGTCCTTCTCGATCCCCTTCGTTCCCGCGCCGGCGCCGGCAATCGCTCACTCAGGACGTGCGGGTTTGCCGTGCTTCATACGTCTTCAGATGGCTATGGGCGATGCGCAGCAGCGACAGACCGTGCTCGCCCTTTTGCGCGTCGCCGCCGCGCGAGATCAGGTCGCCGAGAATGTGATCCGCCTCGGTATGCGCGTGGTTTTCCACGTCGCGCAGCATGGACGCGGTGAGCGGCGTAGGCGTGAACAGCGTCTGCGTGGCCCGCGCGTCGAAGTCCGAGCCCATCGTGAAGCCGTTGTGCTCGGCCACCGCGCGGCACTCGCCCAGCAGATTCTCGATCACGCGTTTGCCGTCGGGCGCAGCCAGAATATCGCCGACCGAACCGCGCATCAAGCACGTGCTCGCCGCCAGCGTGGCCAGGAAGACCCATTTCTCCCACATGCGCAGCAGAATGTTGTCGCTGACCGACACGTCGAAACTCGCGCCGGCCATCGCGTCCGCAATGGCCTGGACACGCTCCGACGTGCCGCCCGCCAACTCGCCGAAGGTGATCGTATGCATGTCGTTCAGATGCACGACGTGCTGTTGAGCGTTGAGCGTCGCAGCGATCACGCATTGGCCGCCCAGCACGCGCGACGCCCCGAACTTCGCGGTGAGCACGTCGATGTGGCGCATGCCGTTGAGCATCGGCAGGATCAGCGTCGATTCGCCGACCAGCGGTGCAAAGGAGTCGATTGCGTCGTCGAGACTGTAGGCTTTGCAGCTGAGCAGCACCAGATCAAACGGTTCGGCGCTCACGCCCGCGAGAATCGTCTTGACCTCGCTCAGCGTGAAGTCGCCTCGCGGGCTGCTGATGACGAGCCCCTCGCGCTCGAGCTTTTCGGCCCGGCCCGCGCGCACGAGGAAGGTCACGTCCTGACCCGCCGCCGCGAGACGCCCGCCGAAGTAACCACCGACCGCACCCGCCCCTACTACCAGAATTCGCATCTTTGGCCTCTTGATGAATTTCAGTCACGCGCGCCGCGCACAGCAGCGAAGAGTTGCGGGGCCGCGTACGCAGTGCGTGTGCAGAAATGTAGCAAAGAATGGCGATCGGCATTGGACGCGTGCGCCGGGACGGGGCGTGCTGCAATGCAGCGTCGCGGCTTGGGTCGGCCTGAACGCAGCTTGAGTTGGCGCGAGCGCGGCAACCGGTGCGAGCGCGTCAGCCTGCAATGCTTCGCGTCCTCTCGGCGCTGTTCATGTCCGCGCCCGGCTCCGGCCTGTCAAAACCCGCTCGTCAACTAGAGCCGGGCGTGCCGCAAATGGTGCGTTCATAGAGCGCCAGCATGCCTGCCACATCCACGCCGACACACACCGTGCAGGCGGGGCGATGGTCCCAATCCGGCGCGGGCACGGGCAGCGTCGAAGGCTTCTGGATGGTCTGACCCACCGCGATGCCTTCCGTCAACACACGCACGGGACCGCTGCGCGTCGTATAAAGATGCGGCGCCAGCAGGTACGCGACCGCCGACGAATCGTGCGTATAGATGCCCCGCAGTTGCGCGCTTTCCTGATGAAACGCCTCGTAATGCCGCGACACGTCCCACACGAACTGGCCCGCCGCGCCGCCGCGATCGCGCAGCGACGCGAGGTAGTCGCGGCTCATGATGGTGGGCTGCGTGACGTCGAGACCGACGATCGCCACCGGCCACGCCGCCCCGATCACGCGGTCGGCCGCGTCGGGGTCGCCCAGCATGTTGGCCTCCGCAGCGGGCGTCACGTTGCCGAGCACGCCGCCCGTGCCGAACGCGCCGCCCATGATCACCACCTGTTTGACGAGCGACGCGATCTGAGGATCGTCGGCGAGCGCGAGCGCGAGGTTGGTGAGCGGACCGACGGCGAGCAGTGTGACTTCGCCGGGATGCGCGCGCACCGTGTCGATGATGAACCGGTGCGCGGGGCGCGCGTCGAGCGGCGCTGCGTCGACCGCTTTGTCGGCCGCTGCGTCCGCCGCTTCGTGCGCCGCTTCGCTCACCGCTTCGCCCACGATAGCGAGCGTGATGTTGCCGAGGCCGTTGTCGCCATGAATCTGCGCGAGCGGTTCGGGCGCGCTGCGTTTAAGCGGCGCCGCCGCGCCCCGCGCGACCGCCACGCCAGGCGCGAAACGTCCGGCCAGATAGCGCGCGTTGCGGGTCGTGGTTTCGATCGTCGCGTTGCCGAACACGCTCGTCAGACCGAGCAGTTCGATGTCCGGATGCAGCGCCTGAAAGACCAGCGCCATGGCATCGTCGACGCCGGGATCGGTATCGTAGATGACCTTGTGCTTGCTCGCAGTCATAGGTAGAACGCGTCCGGCAGTTGTTCACGCGCGGTCGTGTCGCGTGTCGCGCCGCGCAGATTGCCGAGGCGGATCGGCAAGCCGGGGCCGCCGAGTTCGAGGATCACCTGGCGGCACGCGCCGCACGGCGCGATCGGGCCGTCCGTATCGCCGACCACGGCGAGCGCCGCGAACTGGTCGCGCCGGTAGCCCGCCGCAATCGCGCTGAAAAATGCGGTGCGTTCCGCGCAATTGCACAGGCCATACGCCGCATTTTCGACGTTGCAGCCGTCGAATACGCGGCCGTCGCGCGTCAGCAGGGCGGCGCCGACCTTGAAGTTCGAATATGGCGCATAGGCCTTGTCCCGCGCGACGCCCGCGCGCTCCAGCAGTTGTTCCATGTTCATGCGGCGATCCTCGATTCGATCCGGCTTGATGAGCGGGTCTTCGGCAGCACGCGGCTCTGGCGAAAACCCGCAAAGTGCGAACGACAGCATAGCAAGCCCGCATGGATCGAGCACCCGGCTGTCGCGCCGACTCGCCGGTGCGGCGGCTCTTTACCGCACGAGGACAACCCAGGCATTCGCATCGACCTCGACCTTCACCGCATCCAGATTCGCACCCGCGCACGGCCCCTCGATGCAATGCCCGTCCTCGAAGCGAAACAGCGCGCTGTGATGCGCGCACATCAGCACCTGCGCCCGGTAGCAGGAGACCTCGCCGGGCTCGAAGTCGAGCGGCACCGAAAAATGCGGACAGCGGTTCGCGTAAGCCCACACCCGTGCGCCCCGCCGCACGACGATGACCGGCGCGTCAGCGGGCGTTACGTCGACGACCCGCGCGCCCCCGTCCGGAACATCGGCAAGACGGCACAACTGCATCCCGCTCATCGCTCAAACTCTCCGCTCGGGATTGCCCAGGCTCCAGTCCCACGGACGGATCTCGACCCGGTCGAACAAACCCGCCTGCATGTACGGATCGCGGCTCACGAAGTCCATGACCTCGTCGATGCCCTCCGCCTCGACGACCAGCAAGGTCCCGTTCATCGCATCGCACTGCGGCGCGAGCGTTGGACCGCCGAGCCGCACGAGCACGCCGCGATGCGCGGCGCTGCGCAGCCAGCTCCGATGAACCGGGCGGACCCGTTCGCGCACGTCGCGCATACCGGGTTTGTCGGTGGCGAACACCGCGAAGTAACGTCCCATCGTCTTCAGCTCCCTTCGAGGTCGAGTACGAAGTCATAGCGCGCCTCGCGAAACGGCCCGTCAAAGCCGAATCTGCGCGCCAGCTCGTGGTCCGCCGCGCGTTCGCGATAGGCGACCATCAGCGAAGGCTTGACGCCGAACACCGCGTCCGACTTCAGATACGGATCGGCCTCGTCGAACAGATGCGTGACGAGCTTGCGGTGCTGCGGCGCGTCGATCATGAAGTGCAGATGCGCGGGGCGCCACGGATGCCGCCCCGTCGCGTCGAGCATCCGGCCGACCGGGCCGTCGGTCGGAATCGGATAGCTCACCGGGACGATCGTGGAGATCGCGTAGCGGCCTTGCGCGTCGCTACGGAAACGCCCGCGCAGGTTGCCGTGCGGCTGCGCGGTGTCCTGTCCGGAGTACATGCCGTTTTCGGCGGTCTGCCACACGTCGAGCACCGCGCCTTCGATCGGCGTGCCGTCCGTGGACAGCACGCGGCCATGCACGAGCGCCGGCGTGCCGGGACTGAACGCAATGCTTTCGCCATAGGCCCGCTCGGGCATCCCGCGAATGTAGAACGGCCCGAACACGGTGGTGTCGGTCGCGCCGGTCGCGTAACGGTGATTGATCGCGTCGACGAGCATCGAGACGCCGAGCGTGTCCGACAGCAGGATGAACTCCTGGCGCACGAGGTCGTCGCACATCTTGCCGGTGTCGGTCAGGAAGCGGATCGCCGCCATCCATTCCGCCTCGGTCGGCTCGACTTCATTCACGAAAGCGTGCAGGTGCCGCACGAGGCTTTGCATCAGCGTGCGCAGCCGTGGGTCGGGCGTGGCGGCGAAGCTCGCCACCACCTGCTCCGTCAGTACCTGCCCGGCGTCTTTGTCGTTGGTCGACATGTCTTCCTCCAATCTTGTTCGCGACGGCGCTCAGGCCGGCGCCGCCCCTTGCCACGCGCGCTGCAGCAACGCGCGAATCGCGTGGCGCTCGACGGCACGCGGATTCGCATACGGATTCTGGCACGCGAGGTCCGCCGCTTCGTCGAGTCCTTGTTCCGGCATGCCGATCTGCGCGAGCGCCGCCGGAATGCCGAGTGCGCGGTTCAGTTCGAACAGGAGCGGACCGGCTTCGGCCGCGTCCTTGCCGCCGAGCGCGCGCGCCACACGCGAGAGCGCATCGGGCGCGGCCGCGTGGTTATAGTGCGCGGTATGCGGCAGCATCACCGCGTGCGTTTGCGCGTGCGGCAGATTGAACGTGCCGCCCAGCGTGTGGCAAAGCTTGTGATGCAGCGCCATGCCCACCGCCCCCAGACAGGTGCCGGCGAGCCACGCGCCGTACAGCGCGCGGCTGCGCATCGCCGCGTCGTCGGGTGTGCGCACGATGACCGGCAGCGCTTCGCCCAGCGCGCGGATCGATTCCTCGGCCATCAGACTGATGACGGGGTTGGCGTCCTCGGCATACAGCGCTTCCACCGCATGCGCCATCGCGTTCACGCCCGACGCCGCCGAAATGGCCGCCGGCAGCGAAAGCGTCAGCGACGGATCGTAGATCACCGTGCGCGGCAGCACGCGCGCATCGCGGCCGGTGCGCTTCAGACGGCCTTCGGTCAAGCCGTAGATCGGCGTCATCTCGGAGCCCGCGTAGGTCGTCGGCACGGCGACGATCGGCAGCGACGATTCGAGTGCGATCGCCTTGCCGAGACCCACGGTCGAGCCGCCGCCCACGGCCACGCAGCAGTCGGCGTCGAGCGCCAACGCGGCGTCGCGCGCGGCGCGGGCCACTTCCACGGGCACATGCATCACGGCCTGCGCATGCACGGCCGCCGCGCGCGCGCCGAGCACGCGCATCACCTCGTCGGCCAATGGCCGCTGCTCGGGCGTTGCGAGAATCAGCGCGCGCCGGGCTCCGAGCCGCTCGACTTCCGCCGGCAGCGTCGCCAGCGCGCCCCACCCGAACACCACGCGCGACGGCGTCCCCTGATAGACGAAGTGCTCCATGGTGGGCCTCAGCGTTTGAAGTGAGGCGGCACGTTGCCGTCCACGTTGACCCAGACCGAGCGCGCTTCCGTATAGTCGTGCATCGCCTCGAAGCCCATCTCCCGCCCATAGCCCGACTGCCCCACGCCGCCGAAGGGGCTGCCCGGATTGACGCGCTTGTAGCAATTGATCCAGCACATGCCCGCCTCGATCTGCCCGGCGACGCGATGCGCGCGCGACAGATCGCGGGTCCACAGGCCGCTGCCGAGTCCGTATGCAGTGCCGTTGGCGATCGCCAGCGCTTCGTCGTCGGTGCGAAAACGCAGCACCGTCACGAACGGGCCGAACACTTCTTCCTGCGCGACGCGGTCGTTCGGGCCCGCGGCCTCGACCACCGTGGGGCGCACGTAGTAGCCGTTCGCGAGCGCCGCGTCTTGCGGCGCGGCGCCGCCGGTCAGCACACGGCCGCCCTGCCCCCGCGCCACGTCGACGAAAGCCAGCACGCGTTCCTGATGCTGCTGCGACGTGAGCGGCCCCATCTCGGTGTCGGGATCGAGCGGGTTGCCGACGCGGATCGACGCGGCCAGCGCAACGAAACGTTCGAGGAACGCATCGGCGATGCGCTCGTGCAGGATCAGGCGCGAGCCGGCGATGCACGCCTGGCCCTGGTTGTGGAAGATCGCCCACGCGGCGCCGTTGATGGCGGCGTCGAGATTCGCGTCGTCGAACACGATGTTGGCGCCCTTGCCGCCCAGTTCCAGTTGCACACGCTTGAGGTTGCCCCGCGACGCCTCGACGATGCGCCGCCCCGTCGCCGTCGAACCGGTGAACGCGATTTTGCCGACGCCCTCGTGCTCCGCAAGCCGCTGCCCGGCCGTATGACCGTAGCCCGGGACGATGTTGACGACGCCCGCCGGAAAGCCGACCTCGGCCATCAGCTCGACGATGCGCAGCGTCGACAGCGGCGTGATCTCCGAAGGCTTGAGCACGACCGTGTTGCCGGCCGCCAGCGCCGGGCCCATCTTCCAGCTCGTGAACATCAGCGGGAAATTCCACGGCACGATCTGCCCGACCACGCCGATCGGCGCGCGCTGCACGTAGTTGAGAAAACCGGCTTCGACGGGAATCACCGAGCCTTGCAGCTTGTCGGCCATGCCGCCGAAATAGCGGAAGCAGGCGGCCGTGCGCGGCACGTCGAGCGCGCGCGAGTCGCGGATCGGGTGGCCGGTGTCGAGCGATTCGAGCTGCGCGAGTTCCTCGGCATTCGCCTCGATCGCGTCGGCGAGGCGCAGCAGCAGCAGGCCGCGTTCGGCGGCGGGCATGGCCGCCCACTTCGGGAACGCGCGGGTCGCGGCGGCGACGGCCAGGTCGACATCGGCGGCCGTGGCGGCGGCGATCTTCGTGATCAGCGAGCCGTCGTGCGGATTGAGCACGTCGATCGTGCCGCCTTCGACGGCGTCCGTGAAGCGGCCGTCGATGAACAGTTGGGTTTGCATGAATGGTCCTCGGTAAATGCGGGCGCGGCGCTTCGGAAGTCGATCGCTCAGAAGTCGACCGGATACGGTTTCAGTTCGCCGCTTTCATAGCGCTTGGGCAGGTTGGGCGTGGCGTTTTCCCACACCAGCAGCATCGAGCGCTTGGTCGAATAGCCCTGATGGCGGATGTCGGCCGGCATCGCGCAGATGTCGCCCGCCCGCATCGTGATGCGGGCACGGGGCGCGCCGGTGTTCTTGTCGCCGATGTCCCAGACGATTTCGTCGGACAGTTGCAGGAACCACTCGACGCGGTCGTTGCCATGAAAGACCGGCAGGATGTATTCCTCGGTGGTCGGACAGAACAGGCTCTGACCGCATACGGACGTGACCGACGGATTCCACGTCACGTCGGAGCGCGACAGATACTTGAACAGATTGAACGCGTGCAGCTGGCCTTCGAAGCCGGGCTCGACGTGCACTTCCGGCTCGTCCTGCACGACATCGGCAAACGCGCGGTTGACCGGCAGGTCGTCGCGCAGCGGCGAGTCGCCTGCGAGGCCCGGCATGCGTCGCGTCGCGATGCGCGTGCGTTCGATGGCCGCATCGTTGTCGCCATGCTTGCGGCCGAACGCGGTGCCCGTTTCTTCCGGCGCCGCGAACGGGTCGAAGCCTTCGTTGGTCCAGTCGTGCAGGATCGCCTTGAAGGTCGCCATGATCGTCGGGGTTTCGAACGACTCCATATAGTCGACGCCCGCTTCCTTCATGATGCCGTTGAACGAGCCCGCATACACGTCGACCTTGCCGTAGTGATTGCGCGTGCCGAACACGTGATCGAAGTTCACCCAGCCGTAGAAAAAGCCCCATGCGACGTCGCGCATCATCGCGCGCAGGAACGCGTCGGCGGGGACCGCATGGGTGCGGCTCTGGCCTTTGGCCGGCCAGTTGATCTTGACGAAGTACTCGTCGCGCAGGAACTCGAACGCGCCGAGCGTGTAGCGGCGATAGCCGGTCACGGGATCGGGCTCGCTCGCGCGCACGGTGTCGGCGGCAAAGCCGGTTGGGTGCTTGATGTTGTCGAGAGTCGCCATGTCTTGTCTCCGGTGTCGACGGGAGTTGGCGCTTTAGCGCTTACTCCCGTCCCATGCATGTTGTATGTCGACGGGAGTTGGCGCTTTAGCGTGTCGATCCGGAGTTGGCGCTTTAGCGCCTACTCCGGTCCCATGCCCTAGCACTTACTCCGGTCCCTTGAAAGATGATCGCCGTAGTTAAGCGGATGATCAGTTCGTGTGCGGATCAGTGCAAACAGATGTCGGCCCACTTCTGCACCGAGAGCTCGCCGAACATGGTCTGCACGAGCGCCACGCCGGTTGTCTGCGCGCTGAAGCGGTATGCGCAGCCGGCTGGCAGCAGCGCCTGATGGCCGCGGCGCAACACGACATGGCCCATTGCGCGGCCAGCCGGGTGCGAGCCCGCGTCGATGCTGCCCGCACCATTTTTCGGCGGCGTGTCGAGCTTGATGAAGTCGATGCGGACCTCGCCGTCCATCAGGATCACGAACTCATCGTGCGCGCAGGCGAACCACGTCGATTGCCCTTCGGTGTGCAGCGCCTCGATCACGTAATCGAGGTTCTTGCCGACCACGACCTTTTCATAGGGCGCCGATCTCGAAGCGACTTCGAAGACGTTGGAGAACACATAGTGGCGGGCATCGCCGCTGGTGATTTCGATCTCGCCCTTGCGGTAACCATCGAGCGAGCCTAAGACGGTATGAAATGACGACTCGGTCATTGCTGTCTCCTGTTGTTGGAAGCTGTCGTTGGATTGAACTTTAGGTCCGCTACAGGATGACGACAACCGGCGATCGGCCGATTACAGCATTCGTGCTTTGCAAATAATCATCGCGCTAGCTGACCCAGCCGCGCTCGATCAGCGGCCGGTCCCACACGGGCTCGGGGCCCAGGTAATCGGCGAGAAACTCGACCAGCGCTTTCACTTTCAACGCCTGCCGCTGAGTGGCCGGATAAACGGCCGCGAAGCTCAGCGGTGAAAGTACATAGTCGGTCAGGATCGGCACGAGCGAGCCGTCCAGCAGCGCCGCACTCGCCACCAGCGTGGGCAGGCACACTACGCCGCCGCCCGTCAGCGCGTAATCGCGCAGCAGATGCACCGAGTTCGAACGGATCATCCCGGGCAGTTCCATCTCCACGACTTCGTCGCCTCGCGTCATCACCCAGCGGTTGCGTGACGGGTAGCCTGAATAGAGCGCCGTGGTGTGCTGCAGCAGATCGCGCGGATGCTGCGGCGCGCCATGCCCGTCGATATACGCGGGCGTCGCGCAGAAGAGCCGCCGCACCGCGAAAAGCCGCCGCTCGATCAGCGACTCCGCGATTGGCGGAAAGATCTGGAACGCGACATCGAAGCCCTCTTCGATCGGATCGACCACGCGGTCGTTGACGATCACGTCGAGCTGGATGCCCGGATAGCGCCGGTTGAATTCCGCGAGCGGCGCGCCGAAGTGACCGAGCGCGAAGCCCGGCAGCATCTGGATGCGCAGGCGGCCGGTGGGTGTGGCGCGCAACTCGCGCATCTGGTCGGTCAGTTCGTTGACGCGCCCCACGACGTCGGAGCATTCGCGATAGAACGCCTCGCCCACTTCAGACAGACGCACGTGCCGCGTGCTGCGATGAAAGAGCGGCGCATTGACGAACTTCTCCAACTGCTGGATGCGAGTCGTGACGACCGAACTCGTCACGCCCAACTGCCTCGCGGCCTCGGCGAAGCTGCTCGTCTCCGCCACCCTCACGAAGGCTTCGATACTCAGAAAACGGTCCATGCTGCTCCCTGCTCCGCCAGTTCGGGATGCCAGTTTATACGGGCTGGTGTCGGGCGTGCCGGTGGATTATGCCGATGGATCGCACCGTTGATTGCGACGACGATCGGCAAGCGGGAGCGCTTGTGTTGCTGGAGGGCCGGGTGGCCGCAGTCGATGCTCGCCGGCGAAGACAACATCTCGATGCGCAAAGCCGGCGCGCACGGCCGCCGGCTTCGCTTGCTTGCTGCGTTCGACCCGGCGCGCGCGTGAGCGCCTAGGTCGGCTCGTCATTCGGGCTGCTCGCTCGCCGGCAGTTCGATCGCCGGGTGGATTCGCCGGCGCAGTCTGGCCGGCGCGGTTTCTTCGAGCAACAGGCACACGCCGATGCCGAGCACGACCGCGCAGATCGGCAGCCAGAGAATGTTCTCAATCCCGAAGTGCGTCGCGACGAAACCGGCCAACGCCGGCGCCACGCCGCCGCCAAAGATCTCGCCCGCTCCCACGACGACGCCGATCGAAGTCGAGATCATGCCGGCCGGCGCGGCCTCCGTCGCAACGGGCCCCGACAGCAGCGAAACGAGCCCGAGCGTGAAGAACGAAGCGACGAACAGCACCGCGAACAGTTCGACCGGCTGCGCTCCGATGCCGCGAAACAGGTACAGCATGACAGCGGTGCCCGCGAAGCCGGCGATGCCCGCCACGCGCCGGCCGACCAGGTCGGACAGGCCCGGCAGGCCGAACTGGCCGATGAAACCGCCAAAGCCGATCGCCGACACCACGACGCCCATGCGCGGCGTGTCGAGAGCCAGATATTCGGTGAGATATAACGGCAGCATGGCGCCCAGCACGAACACGCCGGTCATCGCGCAGAACAGCGCCACCATCGCGACGCGGATGTTGCGGCTCTTCAGCACGTCACGCCAGTTGCCGCGTTCCGGGCGCGTCTCGGCGCGCTTCGGCGCGGCTTGCGGCTCGCGAATCACGCGGAACATCAGCAGTCCCAGGATCAACCCGGGAATCGACACCAATGCGAACACCCAGCGCCATGTCATCACGTTGAGCAGCTGCGTCGCGATGATTGGCGAGAGCGCGAGGCCGAATAGCGCGAAGCCGCTCTGCTGAAGTCCGAGATTGAAGCCGCGACGTTTGGGATGCGACGCGTCCGCGGCGGCCGCGAAGCTCGTCGGGCAGAAAGAGCCTTCGGCGACGCCCATCAGCGCGCGCACGGCGAGCAGGCTCGCGAGGCCGCCGGCGAGCCCGGAAAAACCGGACAGCAGAGAAAAGACGAGGATCGCCGGGATCAGTACTTTGCGGCGGCCGATCTTGTCGGAGATGCCGCCCATCAGCGCCGCGAAAATACCCCACGAAAGCCCGAGGATGCCAATGCAGTTGCCGACGTCTTGCGCGTTCAGATGCAGGTCTTTCATGATGGACGGAAAGAGCGGCGCAATCAGCCACCGGTCGAGCCCAACCAGCCCGAAGCCGAGGGCCAGCAGTACCACGGCCTTCCATTCGTAGGCCACGTCCCAGTCATTCGTTTTCATCTGTGTCTCCATAGGCCGCCCGGCGCACGCGGAGGACTTCGTCGAGCGGGCCTCGGGTGCAGATGGACGACATGTGTTGGCGCTGGCTGCGCCGTTGGTTGTTGAGTCAAAAACTTGCGATGATCCGCGGCTTTGGATGCGCGGGTTTGTCGATGTCCGTGGTGAAGCCGTTTGCTGCGCTCGATCGTGGTTGGATTACAAACGTGTTGTGACGCGTCGGGGCGGCATTGTGATATCGGGTGTCGACGGGGCAAAGATATTCGCAAGTGCGGGCGGGCGGTACGGGGCAAGTGGCGAATGGGGTATTCGGGAATTCCAAATAATCACCCTATTCCGATCGACACGACCACGACCGTCACGACCGTATTGCTCTCGCCGAATAGAGTGAAAAACGCGCCGGGCATCGACTTCATCAAAATGCTCGGCCTTCGCTGACGAGCGATCAACGCTCTCTGTGACGCGAATAACCTGCCCAAACGCAGCACTGTTTTTATTTCTAAATGACCTGAAACGAACCGGTTGTTTATTTCAACCGTCGGCACAGGTAACAAGACACCAAATTGATGCGCGACTTTCGAATTATGGAAAAATTCCATAACAACCCCGCGCAGCGCGACACCGCTTCTCGCGGTCTCTTGATTGGCAGTCGAGATATACGGCTAAAAAAGCCAGTCGACGCGCGCCTTTGTTTAATTCGAAAGACTCCATGCAATACGCCAACTCCAGCAATCTTGCAATGGTTCCCGGGGGTCGTGTCTGTCACGAACGCGCTATCGATTCGCCCCGAAGGAACGTAAGCAGGATCGGTCGGGATGGTGTCCTACCTTGTCGGTGGCGCGACGTCATGATGCTGTTGCGCGCGCCGTCGGCGGCCGGGATGCAGAATGCAGCATCGGCGGCCGAAGGCGGCGGCCCTGTATTCAACACGCAGTCAGTTCGAAGACGTGATAGCCCCAAGGCGGCAGATCCAGATAAAAACCGCGCGAAACGAGGTCATCGCCGTCGCGCTCAAAAGCCGCCGGCCCCATCGTGTCCCTGAGCCGCACCTTGCTGCCGATCACATCGGCAAACGGGATTCGGACATAGCACTGACTCTGATTGCCCGCGTAGTTGACCACCACGAGCCACCGTTCACCGTCGTCGCGTTGCCAGGTCCACGTGATGAAACAATCCGAGGTCCAGTTGCCCTCCCACGCCGGCGCGGTTTCGACCAGGCTCCACGTGCCTTCCCGAAAGACCGGCTGCCGCAGCACCGCCATCAGGTTTTCGTAGAACCCTTGCAAGCTTGCGTCGACGGGCTCCTCGGGCGCCCGCACCAGGTGCGGCGAAATCCGTTTTCTGCAGCCTTCGAACTGGCCCTGGTGAAAGAAGCGCAAGCCCGGCGACAGAAACGTGATGATGGCGCCCGCTTCGTGTTTGCCGGGTTCGAAGCTCGCCGCGGCCCGCGGCTCGTCGTGGTTCTCCAGGAAGCGGGCCAGCTTCTGCTGATAGTCGAGCCCGGCATGCAAGTGCTCGCGCACCGGCCGTGCGCTCGCATCGCGCAAGCGATCGTACATCTGCTTGTCGTACGCATAATCGAAACCCTGCTGCTGCATCGTCCATTCGAGGTCCCAATACACTTCCGCCATGAACAGGAAGTGCGGATGCTCGCGTCGCACAGCTTCGGTCGCCTTCGGCCAGAAGGGCTCGGCGCGGATGCCCCAGGTCCGTTCGAACACCTCGGGCAAGACCAGCATGGCCATGTCGCAGCGCAGGCCGTCGCATTGCCCGGCGATTCTCTTCAGTTCGCCGATCATCGCCTGCTGCAACGCCGGATTGCCGTAGTCGAGCTGCAGCGTGTCGGGCCAGCCGTCGAAATACGGATCCCGGCCGTGCGCGAGTATCAGCGGCCCGTTACTCGTCTGCACCCTGCAGTAGTTGCGCGGTGAGCGAGCCAGGTCCGCCTCGCTGCCGTGCACGAAGTAGTCCGGATGCGCGTCGATCCAGTCGTGATCCGGCGCCATGTGATTCGGCACGAAGTCGAGCATCAGCTTCAGTCCGCGTTGCTGCAGGCGCTGCCGCAAGCGGGCGAGCGCCTCGGCGCCGCCCAGCTCGCGATGAACCGTGTAGCTGCGGATGGCGAACCCGGAGCCGGCGATGTCGTCGTCCGTGAGGTCCGGCAGCGTCTCGGCGAATTCGCGGCGCCATCCGGCATGCGCGCGCGAGATGGCCTGGGCCGCCGGGCCGGTCTGCCAGACGCTCAGCAACCAGACCCAGTCGAAGCCCAGCGCGGCGAGGCGATCCAGTTCGGCATCCGGAATATCGTCGAGTGTCGCGCGCCGGCCAAGCGCACGCGACAAGCCGGTCAGCCAGACGCGGGTGTTGATCTGGTACAGCACCGGGTAGCGTACGTCGGCCATTCTGCTTTCCTCATTGCTCACCGGTGTCTTCTCCGCCCACCTGTTCCCGGACGACCCGCGCCATCACGCGCCCACGATCCGTTTCCAGCACGGTCCGGGCGTCGACGCGCCCGAACAGGTCGAGCAGCGGAGCGACCAGACCCGTCCAGCCGGTCTGGTGACTGGCTCCAAGGCCCGCGCCGTTGTCACCGTGGAAGTACTCGTAAAACAGGATCAGGTCGCGCCAGTGCGGATCGTTCTGGAATTTTTCCGTTCCTCCGTAGACCGGTCGTTTGCCGTCCGCATTGCGCAGGAATGTGCCGGTCAGGCGACGGACGATTTCCTGCGCGACTTCGAAGAGCGTCATGTGCTGCCCGGAGCCGGTCGGGCATTCGACCTTGAAATCGTCGCCGAAAAAAGTGTACAGGTTCACCAGCGCGCGGACGATCAGCAAATTGACCGGCATCCACACCGGCCCGCGCCAGTTGGAATTGCCGCCGAACATGCCCGTATTCGATTCGGCCGGCAGGTATTGCACCTTGTACTCCTGTCCGCCGACCTGAATCACATACGGATGGTCCAGGTGATACAGGGAAAGCGAACGGATGCCGTGCGGCCCCAGGAACTCCTTCTCGTCGAGCATGTAGCCGAGCACCCGTTCGAGCTTGCGTTTGTTCAGGATCGACAGAAGCCTGCGTTCGTTGTAGCCGGTGAAGCCGGCGTCGGTCGGGGCAACCTGCGCGATCAGTTCGGGGTAGCGTTTGCGAAACTGCGCGATCAGTTCCACCAGCTTCGGATATCGCGCGAGCGAGTGTGCTTCGAACACCGTCGACGCGCACAGCGGCAGCAGCCCCACCAGCGACCTTATCTTCAGGCGCGTCGTCGTGCCGTCGGGGAGCCGCAGCAGATCATAGAAAAAGCCATCATGCTCGTCCCACATCTCGTCCTCGTGTTCGCCGCGTCGGTCCATCGCATAGGCGATCCACATGAAATGCTGAACGAACTTGAAGGCGACCTCCTCGTAAAGCGGGTCGTAGTCAGTCAGATTGATCGCCATCTCCAGCATGGTCTGGCAGTAGAACGCCATCCATGCCGTGCCGTCCGCCTGCTCCAGCGATCCGCCGGTAGGGAGTTCCGCGCTGCGGTCGAACACGCCGATGTTGTCGAGACCGAGAAAGCCGCCGGCGAACACGTTGCGGCCCGACGGGTCCTTGCGATTCACCCACCAGTTGAAATTGAGCATCAACCCCTGAAACGAGCGCTCCAGGAAACGCGGGTCGGCTCGTCCCAGTTCCTTCTCGTACTTGTACAGCCAGAGCGTGGCGGCGGCATGCACCGGCGGATTCACATCGCTGAAATTCCACTCGTAGGCTGGAATCTGACCGCTCGGGTGCACGTACAGGCTGCGCAGCATCAGCAGCAGCTGCTCCTTCGCAAAATCGAAATCGACCTGCGCCAGCGCGATCGTGTGGAAGGCCAGGTCCCAGGCCGCGTACCACGGATACTCCCACTTGTCCGGCATGGAGATCACGTCGGCGTTCAGCATGTGGAACCACTCCATGTTGCGCACATCGCGCCGCGCGGAGTCGAGCAACGGATGACTGTGATGCTCGCGCAGCCAGAGTTCGAGATCGAAGTAGTAGTACTGCTTGCCCCACATCATGCCCGCCAGCGCCTGGCGATGCACCCGGCGCTGGTCTTCAGTCAACGACCTGGGCGTGATGCGCTCGTAGAACTCGTTCGCATCGGCAATGCGGCTATCGAAGACCTGCTCGAAGGCCCCGAAGGCGTCATCGAGTCTGGATGGCGCGAGGCGCAAGCGGATGATCGCGCTGCCGCCGGCGGGTACGTCGCACGTGTAATGGGCCGCGGCCTTGGTCCCGGTTCTCTCGGGATTTACGGCGTCGCTCTGTTCCGAGATGACGTAGGCGTGAAACGCATCCTTGACGTAGGGTGACGCGTTGGGCTGACCCCACAGGCGCTGCGCATTGCTTTCGTTTTCGGTGAAGAGCGTCTGCGGCGCGCCTTCGCAGTGGAGCCAGTATTCGCCCAGATCATGATGTGCGGCCCGGATGACGCCAGCACCCGCGTCGTGCAGGGACGGCTTGCGGTCGTCCTCGCCCCACGACCATGTGTTGCGGAACCAGAGCGTCGGCAGCACACGCAGCCGTGCCGCCTCCGGTCCGCGGTTGTGCACGGTAATCCGCACGAGGATGTCTTCCGGAGCCGCCTTCGCGTATTCCACGAACACGTCGAAATAGCGGTCATCGTCGAAGATGCCGGTGTCGAGCAGTTCGTATTCCATCTCCTCGCGCGATCTTTTGCGGTTGGTCTCGACCAGATCCAGGTATGGATATTCCCGCTGCGGATATTTATAGAGGTACTTCATGTACGAGTGCGTGGGCGTACTGTCGATATAGAAGTAATACTCCTTCACGTCCTCGCCATGATTGCCCTCGCTGTTGGTGAGGCCGAAGAGGCGCTCCTTCAATATCGCATCATGCTCGTTCCACAGCGCGAGTGCGAAGCACAACCGCTGCTGGTCGTCGCACAGACCGCCGAGCCCGTCCTCGCCCCACTTGTAGGCGCGTGAACGCGAGTGGTCATGGGTGAAGTAGTTCCACGCATCGCCGTTATCACTGTAGTCTTCACGCACCGTGCCCCACTGCCGCTCGCTAAGGTAAGGCCCCCACTTCTTCCACGGTACGTGCGACTCGCGCGAGTCATTCAAGCGTGTTTGTTCCGCTACATCGACGAATACCGGGCACATGCTATTCCTCCGTGACAGCTGAATGAACCCAACTCGACGCGACGAGCGAAATGCCGCGCGTGTCGCGCCGGAGATCAGCACGGCCGATCCATCTCCCAGTGTAGTTTGTGCCGGCGGCGATGTAAGGGCGGTAACGCTTTCATCATGCGCCGTCACGCTCATCCGTTGCCTGAACGACGGGATTGGCGCCGAACGAATGGCTGTTGTCCGAAAGGGACTCGCATGCCCTCGGCACCCGTCAACCTTCAATCACTCGGCCACACACTGCCCGGCATCAACTCTCGCCAACATCGCCTCAAAATCCTCAACAGGCACCGGGCGGCAGAAATAGTAGCCCTGATAGGCATGACATCCCGCCGCAGCGAGAAAGTCCCGCTGCTCGCCAGTCTCGACGCCTTCGGCAATCACCCCCAAACCAAGACTGCGCGCAAGCGCCACAATGGCCTTCGCGATCACCGCGTCATTGGGATCCACGAGCACATCCCGCACGAATGACCGGTCGATCTTCAACTGATCCAAAGGCAAAAGCTTCAAATAGGAGAGCGACGAATAACCAATACCAAAGTCATCCAGCGAAAAGACGACGCCCTTCGCTTTGAGCGCGCCCATTTTCTGGATGATGTCCTGCACGTTGTCCACCAATACGCTTTCCGTCAACTCCAGCTTCAACCTGTCCGGTCTCGCGCCGGTTCGACGAATGATCGCGAGTACCTTGCCCACGAAATCAGGTTCGCGAAACTGCTGAACACTGACATTCACCGCAATCGAGAGATCCGCCATTTCCGGCTGCGTTGCCCAGCGCGCCAATTGCGCACAGGCTGCCTCCAGAACCCAGCTTCCCAACGCAAGGATGAGTCCCGTCTCTTCAGCCAGCGGAATAAAGTCGGCGGGAGGCACGATACCGCGCGTGGGATGCCGCCAGCGCACCAGTGCTTCGGCGCCCGTTATGCGGCTGCCGTCAATCTGCGCCTGGTAGTGAAGCAGGAATTGACTATCCTCGATGGCATTGCGCAATCCCGCCTCCAGCGCAGCGCGCTCCACCACCACGGTCTGCATGTCGGGATCGAAGAAACGCACGGCATTGCGTCCTCTTTCCTTGGACTTGTACATCGCAAGATCGGCCTGCTTCAGCAACTCGTCCATCGACGCCTGGTGCCCCATGAACACGGTCGCGCCGATACTCGCCGTACTGCGGTATTCGATCTCGCCAAGCTGATAAGGATGGCCCAGAACGGTGATGATTTTTTCGGCCATCGCTTCGGTCTGGCTAGCCGCTTCCTGGCGGTTTTTATGCAGATTGCCCAGCACCACCACGAACTCGTCACCCCCTACCCTCGCCACCGTGTCGTTTTCGAGCACGCTTGCCGCCAGACGCTGCGCGACTTGCTGCAACAGCAGATCGCCTTTGTCGTGACCCAGCGTATCGTTCAACGTCTTGAAGTGGTCCAGGTCGATGAACAGCAAAGCGCCGCAGGCTTCATTCCGGGCGCTGGCCGTGATCGCCTGCTTCAGCCGATCCAGTAGCAGGGTGCGATTCGGCAATCGGGTCAGCGCATCGAAGAAGGCCAATTCCTTGATCCGCTCTTCGGCAATCTTGCGTTCGGTAATGTCGTGATGCGTGATCACATAGTGGCTGACGACCTTATCCTCGCCCATTACCGCGGAGATCGTCAGCCATTTCGGGTACACCTCGCCATTCTTGCGACGATCCCATACCTCCCCTTGCCATCCGCCGGCACGATGAATCGCTTTCCACATCGCCTTGAAGAACGCCGCGTCGTGACGATCCGAGCGTAGCGCTCGCGGTGTCCGGCCGACGATCTCGCCGGCCGTATAGCCCGTGCATTCGGTGAACGCCGAGTTCACGCGCAGGATCGTGCCGCTGGTGTCGGTGATCATCATCGGCTCCATCGAGTCGAATGCGACGGCGGCAATTCGAAGCTCAGCCTCGATCTGTTTGCGCTCGGTAATGTCGCGGCCGCTCGTGCGAAAGCCGATGAAAGCGCCTTTGGCATCGGTGATCGGAACCCAGGAGGCCGAAAGCCACGTCAGCGAACCGTCCTTGCGGCGGCAGCGAAATTCGAGGTCGTCGCCGCGAAAGCCCTGGAGCGCCCTCTCGAACTCGGGTGCCACGCGCGCAATATCCTCCGGACAGATCACCGTGCCGGCAAAATCCGCCAGCGCCATGCACTCGTCGACCGTATAGCCGATGTACTTCTCCACCGCAGAGTTGATCCAGCGCGGCTTGCCGTCGGGTCCCCACCAGATTTCCCAGTTGACGGTGCAGTCGGCAATCGCGCGGAATTTCTCCTCGTTCTCGCGCAACTCTTTGGTCATCGCCGAGGCAAGCCGCATGGCGCGCCCGCGGCCGGTCATCATCAGCCAGGTGAGCAGTGCCAGCAGCAGGCTGAGGCCCGTGCCGATGCTGGCGATCAGGAACCCTGCGTTACGGCCGAAACGCGCGTTGAAGTCGTCCTGGGCAGTCATCGTGAGCGTCCAGTCATGTCCGCCGACGACCAGATATTCGTTGGCCGACATGTTCGCAGCCAGATGATGGCCGGGCACCTCGGGTGTCTTGTGCAACAGCGCGGCGGGCGACGGTTCGACGCCATCGTAGATGGCGATCGTCAGACCGGGTGGTTGCTCGCCGTACAGACTGGCGATGACGTCGTGCATCCGGAAAGACGCGAAGACCCAGCCCACCAGATGCGCGCGGCGCTGGGCGACGCTTTCTTGCGGCTGACCTCGCGCATAGATCGGCAGGTACATGACGAAACCGGGCCGCGCGCCGGTTTCGGCATCCACTGCCAGACGGACCTTGCCGGATAGGGTCGCCATGCCGGAGTCGCGCGCCTGCTCCATCGCGCGCCGCCGCACCGGGTCGGCCCACGCATCGAAACCCGGCGGCGCCCGATTGATGCCGATATACGGCTCACGCTGGATGATGGGCGCGTAGTTTTCGCGCGAGCCTTCCGGGTTGATCGTGTAACCGGGCGCACCTTGCCGGCGCATATCGGCGATATGCACGACCTTTTGCGCGCCCGGCACCCACGCGACGATGCCGATGGCCTGGATGCCGGAGAAGTTGGAGTCGAGATTGAGCGTCTCGACATAGGCGCGAAACTGCTCGCGGTCGAATTCCCCGCGGGCGGCGAACAGGCTTTGCACGCCGCGCAGCATCAGTTCATACGTGCCCATACGCTGCTCGATCCGGCTGACGGCATCGCCCAGCGAGAAGTCGAACTGGCTCAGGAGTTCATGACGGGCAGCTTGCCGCTCATGGTCCCAAAGCGTCCACGTCACGCTGAGTGACGCGGACAGGACGAGGAGCGGCAGCAGGACGAGGCGCGTCCAGTTCACGGCGGCGTCTGGAAATTGACCATCGATTGGGCAAGGTCAGGTTTGAAATACTTCTCGAAGATTCGCAGAACCGTGCCGTCCGCGCGCATTGCATTCACGAGAGCGCGCCACTTTTCCCGTTCGGCGGGCGGCAGCGCCTTCTTCGACATGATCAGGCCATGCGGTATGGCGGGGTCGTCGAACTCCACGATGCTGGTCACGTCGCGGATTTTCTTTTCGTCGATTGCAGGGTAGTCGAAAGGCTCGATGATCATGCCCTGCACGCGCCGCAGAATCAGCGCCTGATACAGGGGCTCCAGACCGCCGGCCTGGCTCACACGATTTTCAGCCGACAGCGTATCGACCAGCCGGTTGGCCGACTCGCTGTAGCGGAAGCTGCGGATCACGCCGAGCTGAAACTGATCGTTGTGCTCGAAATCGCCCAGACGGCGGATTCCGGCGTCTTTGCGCACCAGCAGATAGTATTTGTTGCTGAAGTACCAGGCGAAATCCGCGTACTGATTGCGCTCGTCGTTGGCGATGCCCGACAGGCTGAAATCAAGTGCGCCGGACTCGATCAGCTTCCAGATCCGGGCCCGCGACATCAGGCTGACTCTGATCTGGCAACCGCTGCGGCGAGTCAGTTCGTCGGCAAAGTCCTTGTCGATTCCGCTGTCCGTGTCGACGGAATAGAGCAGACCGTGATCGTGTAAAGCTAGCGTAAAGGAACGCGAACAGTCGGGGCCAGCCGCCATCGCATTGCCGATGCAGCATAGCGCCAGCAACAACCCGCCAAGACCATGTCGAATCACGGTGTCTCCGTCGTACGAAGATGACTTGAATACCCCACTCAACTTTCCAGCCAGGGACGCTGACGACGCGCCCTGCTATCTGGCCACCTTGAATGCGGCTGAAGAGGCCTTTTTGCGGACCGGCTAGCATACACCGGCCCGGCTGAACCTTCGGAACATTCAAACCGAAGGCGGTCTTCACGCAATAACGGCACTGGGCAGCAGTTCTTGAGGGAGCCCTGGGGTTTCTCTGTAGATCGTCCGGCGGCAGCACCCGTGATTTGAACCAGCACGGCTCAGTAGATTTTGGTTTCGGGTGCAACCACCCCCGTCATGACCCGCCAGCCGAAAGCACGGAAGGCGTACACTCGAATTCGCCCACGAACCACGGCGCCCTTTCAGTGAACAGGCTCGTGGCAATCCGACGACGGCCGCCATTCCCCGTAGCTATTGAGTACCCCATGCCCAAACGAATTTTGCTGGTTGACGACAATCGCGACAGCGTAGAAGCGCTCGCGGCACTCCTTGAGTTCGAAGGTCACGAAGTCCGATATGTCTTCGATGCTCGCGAAGCGTTGCTCACGGTTT
>NZ_JAQQEU010000061.1:0-42293 GCF_046026895.1 Paraburkholderia sediminicola | reverse complement strand
CCACGTGTCGATGGCTGCCCAAACCTCGGGGTCGCTCACGTCAGCGAGCCAATAGACCTGCACCGAACCCAACTGGAGGCGAATCGTGAGCAATTCGCCAGCCGGAACCGCAATGGAGCCGAAACTGAACGACGGCTGTCCGTACAGTCGCATTGCCGTTGAGCGAAGCCCCCTCCCCTTTGGGAATTGCCCGGTTGCTTACTCGCAGCACTCTTCGTATAGCGAGGCAAAAAGCACAGCCTTTTAAGGTGTTCAGGTCAATCGGCACGATTGGTTAAAAAGGGCTCGCGCTGTTTAAATCGGCCGATGGCTGTTTAGTTGATTGCAACGGCCCCAGCCCTCTGCCAAGCGTCCCAACGGCTAGCCCGCGCGGAACCGCTCAGGTCAGGGTGAAGCCTCAGCCGGTAGACGCGCCGGGACGAAGTCCACCTCATGGGATGTGTCGAAGTTCAAGTCCCCGTGGTGCGAGACACAGCACTCTTCCGCTCAATACTTCAGCGAGACCGGCCACGACCGCTATAGCGTCTTGATAAGGCTCGCGCTCCTCCGCTTAAGTACCGGCTACCAAAAATCCACATATTCCAGCACCGACTTCGTGCCGCGACAAACCTATCGGTAATACCGCACGCGTATCGATAAAGGTCCTGACCAAACGACCGGGCGCTTACCAGAGTCCGCTCGATGATTGTTGGAATGCTTTATTACGGGAAATCGAATTCGAAGTGGTGGTCGGCGCCCGCTCCCCATGAGCGACATCGAAGATGATTTCCACCGCCACCTCCGCCTTAAATACACAATATTTGGATGCACCGTTTTTGGATGTAGACGAAGATGTGACACTTAAATAGAGTCTTGGGCTCTATGCTAGCCGTCATACCAGCCCGAGCCCTGTTTGCACAAAACGTCGAAAACCACCGGACGCGCCTTGGCGTCTCACAGGTGGAGCTCGCTCGCGCCGCCGGGCTGGGACGGAACACCGTTCCGAATATCGAAACGAAGGCTGTCAACGTCCGACTAGACACGGTCAACCGACTGGCAATCGCGCTGGATATCGATCCCTGCCTTCTCTTGGCGCCTTCCTCAAGCCGCTCCGCGGTTGGCTACAGCGAGCGCTCGCTAGACGAACTGGTCGCACAGAATCTGAAAAAGCTCCGCTCACGGCTTGGTCTCGCCCAAGAGGAAACTGCCGCAGCCGCCGGCCTCGTACGGAACTATGTTTACAAAATCGAAAGCAAGAAGATCACGGTAACGCTGGACACGCTGGATGCGCTTGCTCAGGCGCTTCAGGTAGAAAGCTGGCAGATGCTCGTATAGCGCTGGGTGTTCGCTGGGATCCAAGCTTTGTCGCGAACATCCTCCAAGGCTTTGCCCCTCGATCGAGCCATTGCTGTTGCAGGGCTTGATGGGAGAGGGTCCGACAGTGCAGCACAAACGATTTCCCTGAGTTATCTGAAGTCTGCTGGAATCGACTCTGTCCCTGCCGCGCTGGCTACCAATCCGCTCCGCAACGTCCCTCTGTAAGTAATATTCCTTTCACCAATATTACCGACTTATCTGCTGACTGCTGGCCAAAGCCAGTTCAAAAAACACAGCAAAAAAGATGAAGAATCGGCACTTTTCTGCTGCCCAAGTTAAAGATTTATGGTTCCCGGACCAACACCGGCCGCGTTCGCGACGGCGGTGTCGGCATATTCGTGGTGTTCGGGGCTCTCGCGGCTGTTCGCCGCGACCTATATCGACCGCTTCGACCGGCGCCGTCTGCTGCTGTGCGTGTATGCGCTGTTCGCGCTGTCGAACCTCGCGTGCGCGCTCGCCAACAGCTTTGCGCTGCTGCTGGCCGCGCGGGCGTTCGCGGGCATCACCGGCGGCGTGCTCGGCTCGGTGATCATGGCGATCGTCGGCGACGTGATTCCGGTGCAGCGCCGCGGCGCCACGACCGGCACGATCATGACCGCGTTCTCGCTCGCGGCGATTGCGGGCGTGCCGGCCGGCGTGATGCTCGGCGCGCGCTTCAACTGGGCGGCGCCGTTCTTCCTGCTGGTGGTGCTGTCGCTGCTGGTGTGGATGGCGGGCTCGCGACTGGTGCCGTCGCTCGCCGAGCATCTGAACCGCCGTCAGCCGAGGCCTGCCGAAGTGCTGCCCGATTTGGGGGCCGTTCTGAGCAACCCGCGTCATCTGAATGCGTTCGCCCTCACCTTCATGATGATGATCGCGCACATGCTGGTGATTCCGTTCATTTCCCCGATGCTGGTCGCCAATCACGGCGTCGCGCCACAACAGCTTTCGTGGCTGTACATGGCGGGCGGCGCGGCGACGTTCTTCACCGCGCGCCAGGTCGGCAAACTGGCCGACCGCTTCGGCTCGCAGCGCGTATTCCGGATCGCGACGCTGTTGTCGTTCCTGCCCGTGCTGTTCATCACGCATCTGCCGGATCTGCCGTTCTACGGCATGGTGATGTTTTTTCCGTGCTTCATGGTGCTGATGTCCGGACGGATGGTGCCGATGCAGGCGCTGCTCACCACCGTGCCCGAACCCGCGCGGCGCGGCGCGTTTCTCAGCGCGAACAGCGCGCTGCAGGCGTTGGGCACCGGCTGCGGTGCGTGGATCGGCGGATTGATGCTCGGCAATTCGCCGGGCGGACGAATCGTCGGCTATGGGACAGTCGGATGGGTCGCGGTCGCCGTCGCGATGGTGGGTGTTTTTTGGGTGTCGCGTGTGCGGGGAGCGCGGCGCGAACCGCCGCCGGCGCAAGTGCTGCGCAGCGACGTGGTCGGCGAAAGTTGAATCGGTGTGACGGGCGGCGCGTTTGGGGAAGCGGCGCGCGTCGCATGCGTCAGTCGGTTTTCCCGGTCAACGCACGGCGCGCGGTTTCGCCTTCCTCATGCGAGCTCGCGTAAAAAACCCTGGCTCTGCCAAGAATGATCTTCAACGTCGCGATCACCGGCACCGCGAGAAAAATCCCCGCGACGCCGCCAAGCTGATCCCCTGCCAGCAGCCCGACGATCACGAGAAACGGACTCACCTCGACCCCTTCGCTCATCAGATACGGATTGAGCACGTAGTCCTGAAACAGCCGGTACAGTCCGATAAAAATCACCAGTCCGAGCAGATGCGCATAGCCGCTGAACACCGCGACCACCAGCGTGATGGCGACCGCGGCGAGCGGCCCGGCGAACGGCACGAATTCCAGCAAACCCGCGCTGACCGCGAGCAGAAACGCGTAGGGCACGCCGAGCAGCGAAAACACGACGCCATAGCAGATCAGCGTCGCCAGCGACAAAAACAGCAAAGCCCGCACGTATTTCGACAACAGCACGTTCAGGTCGGTGACGATCTCCGCCCACAACGTGCGGTGGCGCTTCGTCAGCAGTTCGAGGAGTGCGTCGCGCATCTGCGGGCCTTCCTTGATCAGCAGAAAGCTCAGAATCGGCACCAGCACCAGATAGATCAGATTGCCGGCCGCGTGCACCACGCCGAGGCCGACGCTGCGCGCCACCGGCACCGCTTTGTCGGAACCGGTCTCGATCTGGCTGCGCACGAAATCCACGATCCGTTCGCGCAACGGTTCGAGAAAATGCGGCAAGGGGAAACGGCTGGGCACATCGGACTTCATCAACCCGGGCAGTTGCGCGAGCAGATGCGTGGCCTGATCCTGCAACTGCACGCCGAAGATTGAGCCGACCACCGCGATGACCGCGACGACCACCACAAACACCAGCGCAATCGACGCCACCCGCGGCACGCGGCGCGGCCTGACGCGCTCGACGAGTTCGACCATCGGATAGATCAGATAGCTGAAGAACACCGCGAACACCACCACCAGCACCGTGGACGACGCGACATAGATCACGAAGAACACCAGCGCGATCAGGGACGCGGTCCAGACTTTCCTGGCCGTGCAGACATCGAATCCCAGCATGAAGCTTCCTCGCAGTAGACGATGAGATCCGACACCTCGAACGCACGGGGACATCGGACCGGTTAAGAGGCAGCCGCAAGGCTGGAGACGCGTGCCGAATTTTGCTGGCGGGCTCGCCGGAGCACTTGACCTTTTACTGCCGGGGCCGCAGCCGGAGTGGCCGCAACCGCACCTGCAGCGCGACCCGCGAAGAATTTACAACAGCTTGCCGAGCAGAAAGCCCACGCCGGCCGCGATCAGCAACGCACCGAGCGGATCATTGCGCGTCGCTTCGGCAATCTGGTCGACGCTGTCGCCGTATTTTGCCTGCGTCTGGCCGGCTTGCTGCCGGAGCTTGCCTTCGGCCTGCAAGCCGAGATCGCCGGTCAGGCCGCCGAGCGCGTCCTGCACCTTGCCGGCCGCTTCATTGACGGTACCGTCGAACTGGTTTGAATTCGCCATGATTGTCCTTGAAGAGGTGAGCACGCTCGCGCGGGTGGTGACCGGCGCTTCGTGCGTTTTCGCTTTGCATCATGCACATTGATGTTGAGTGCCGCGACCATGCCGCGACGATCGGCGAGCCGATCGCTACCTTTTCACGCGGCCGCGCAGGGCATCGGCGGACTCGCCGAGTTTCGCCTGCAGGGTGCCGGCCAGCCTTTCAGCGGCCCCTTCGGCCTGCTTCACGCGATTGCCCGTGACCTTGCCCATCGCCTCCTTGACGGAGCCCTTCAGCTGCTTCGCTGCACCTTCGACACGATTTTTGTCCATCACGCTTTCCTAAGACGGTTGAGTTTCAAACTGATGACGCCAGCGCCGCATGTCCGCCATGCGTCGTTTCGTCGATCGCTTCGCTTCATGCGATCCGCTTTGGAACAACCCAACTGCTTAAGCACGCTTCGTTCCCGGCCGAACTCGCGCGGTGATATCCATGTATCGGGCCGGATGAACGATTGGCAGGCAAACCGGCACCGGCACAGGACACGGATTCGCGCGACACCCGTTCCGCCCGGCAGGAATTACGCAAAATGCAAAAAAAGGCGCGATTGCTCGCGCCTTTCTCCGGGATGCCACCAACGGAATTCTTCACATCATTTTGCAAGGAATGCCCGCCGCCAACACGCGCGGCTGCGGACACCCCGCTGAGGACAACCCGCACTACCTCACCCCTGCTCCACCCCCAACCCCGCGAGCGGATGCCCGTCGCTCTTCCACGGCGAGGCCAGAAAATGCCTGACCCGTTCGGCCCGCACTTCCGCAAGCGTCGCGGGCGCCCAGCGAGCCTTTTGATCCTTATCGATCAACTGCGCCCTCACCCCTTCGCAGAAGTCGCCCTCCTCGATCACCCGTTTGACGATGCCCAGTTCCATCCTGAAGCATTCCGCCAAGGTCATCTGCCGGCCGCGCAATAGCGCCTCGCGCGTGACGCACAGCATCGTCGGCGAGTGGCCGGTGATGGCGTCGCAAGTCGCTTGCAGCCACTGCCTCACCTCGCGCGACGGCTCGCGCTCCAGGTCGTGGCGCAAGGTCGCGGCGATCCTCTCGACGCCCGAACGCCGGTCGAAATGCCTGAGTATCAACTGCGTGAACGCGGCCAGCGCCGCGTGCGGGATGATGTTGCACGGCGGCTCGAACACGCCGCGCAAGGCGGCCATCAGATCACCGTCGTGCGACATGCGCTGCAACCGTTCCTCGAAGCTCGCGAGCCAGTCGGCCGGCACGCACAGATCGGCCAGTTGCAGGCGCAACGCGTCGGCGCCCGACAGTGTCGCGCCGGTCAGCCCGACATACAGCTCGACCTCGGCCGGCATCACACCGAGAAAACGCGTTGCGCCGACGTCCGGCAGAAAGCCGATGCGCGTCTCCGGCATCGCGATCCTGCTGCGCTCCGTGACGATGCGCAGCCGCGCCGCCTGACCCAGCCCCATGCCGCCGCCCATCGCGATCCCGTCGAGCAGCGCGACCACCGGTTTTGGAAACGTGTGCAGCGCGTAGTCGAGCCGGTATTCATCGACGAAGAACGCAAGCCAGCGGTGATCGCCGCTCTTCGCCAGCCGGTGCACTTCGCGCACGTCGCCGCCGGCGCAAAATCCCTTCGTTCCGGCGCCTTTCAGCACCAGCGCGACGATGCCGCTGTCGTGGCGGCAATGCTCGATCAGCACGGCGAGTTCGCGCACCATCGCGTGCGAGAGCGCGTTGAGCGCGGCCGGCCGGTTTAGCGTGATGATCGCGACGCGGTTGACGACGCGAAACAGAATCTCGCGCTGCGCTTGCGTGCCCGTTTCGAGCGCGACGCTTTGCGAGGTGCTCATGAGCTGGCCTGTGCCGGGAAGCGGGCGGCATGACCCATGGGAGCAGCCGATTCCGCCGGTTGAAGCTGCGCCGCTTGCCAGCGCGGCTTGCGCTTTTCGAGGAATGCGTTGACCCCTTCACGCTGATCCGCGCCGTCGAACAGATCGACGAAGCGTTCGCGTTCCAGCGCCAGGGCCGCCGAGCGAGGCACGCCGTTGCGCGCCTGATGAATCAGCGTCTTGCTGAAGCCAACCGCTTGCGGGCTCAGACCCGCGACGCGCGCGGCCATGGTCAGCGCGGCATCGCGCGCCGCGCCCCGATCCACCACCTCTTCGACCAGACCGATGCGCAGCGCGGTCGCCGCATCGACCCGCTCGCCGGTGAGGATGATGCGCTTGGCCCAGCCTTCGCCGACCAGCCATGGCAGCGTCTGCGTGCCGCACCCGCAAGGCAGCAGGCCGACCGCGGTCTCGGGCAGCGCCAGCAACGCATGCGGTTCGGCGATGCGGATATCGCACACGAGCGCGCACTCCAGTCCGCCGCCCATCGCATAACCGTTGATCGCCGCGATCACCACCGGCCGCGCATTCTGCAACGTCTCGAACGCCGCGCCGAAGCGCGCCGCCGCGGTGCGCGCGACTTCGCGATCGCCGTCGGCGAACGTGTTCAGATCGGCGCCCGCGCTGAAAAACTTCCGCCCATCGCCGGTGATCACGATCGCCCGCACGCGCGGCTCGCCGTTCAGCCGTTCGACGCTCTGCTGCAATTGCAGCAAGCCCTCAGGCGTGCACGCGTTCGCGGGCGGCCGCTTGAGCGTGAGCAGCGCAACGGCGCCGTCGTGTGCGTAGTCGAGTTCGATCATCACGCGTCGCCCCCCTTGGCCTCGTTACGATAAAGCTTGATGACCGCCGAAAAGTCCAGACGTCCCGCGCCTTTCGTGCTCATGGTCTGATAAAGCTGCTGCGCGAGCGCGCCGAGATAGACGGGCTGGCGTGCGCCGCGCGCGGCGTCGGTGGCGAGACCGAGGTCCTTGAGCATCAGGTCGGTGCCGAATCCGCCGGTGTAGCCGCGCGTCGACGGTGCGGTGTCGATCACGCCGGGCATCGGGTTATACGTGTCCGAACTCCAGCAGCGCCCCGTCGATGTATTGATGATGCCGCCCAGCACTTTCGCGTCGATGCCGAGCGCCTCGCCGAGCGACATCGCCTCGGCCACGCCCGCCATCGTGATGCCGAGCACGAGGTTGTTGCAGATCTTCGCGACCTGGCCAGTGCCGGTGTCGCCGCAATGCACGATGTTCTTGCCCATCGCCGACAACACCGGCTTGACCTGTTCATACGCGCTCGCACTGCCGCCGACCATGAAGGTCAGCGTGCCCGCCGCCGCACCGCCGGTGCCGCCCGATACCGGCGCATCGACGAAGCTGTTGCCATGCTGCGCCGCGAGTTCGGCGAAGGCCTTCACGCTGGCGGGATCGATCGTGCTCGAATCGATGATCGTCACGCCCTTCGCGATACCCGAGAACACGCCGTCTTCCGCACTCAGCACGCTGCGCACATGCGCGGCTGCCGGCAGCATCGTAATCACGCATTCCACGTCGGTCACGGCCGCTTTCGGCGAGCCGGCCGCCTTCGCGCCCGCATCGACGAGCCCCTGCACGGCTTGCGCGCTGAGGTCGAATACGTTGACCGCGTGGCCCGCTTTCAGCAGGTTGCGCGCCATCGGCGCGCCCATGTTGCCGAGTCCGATAAAGCCTATTTTCATGATGTCGTCTCCGTTTCCGTGCGCTCGGGTCGCGTTCAGCGCAGGCTGATCGTCGTGTTGACGCCGTCGTTGACGGTGTCGTCGTCGAACCAGCGCGCCGTGACCGTCTTGGTCTGCGTGTAGAACTGCACGACCTGTTTGCCATAGGGGCCGAGGTCGCCGAGCTTCGAGCCGCGCGAGCCGGTGAAGCTGAAAAACGGCACCGGCACCGGAATCGGAATGTTGATGCCGACCTGGCCGATGTCGATCTCGCTCTGGAATTTGCGCGCCGCCGCGCCGCTCTGCGTGAAGAGGCCGACGCCGTTGCCGAACGGATTGCGATTGACGAGCGCGATCGCGTCGTCGAGCGTTGCAACGTTCAGCACTTGCAGCACGGGGCCGAAAATTTCGGTGCGGTAGATTTCCATTTCGGTGGTGACGTCGGTGAAGATCGTCGGGCCGATGAAATTGCCCTGCTCGTAGCCGGGCACCTTCACGTCGCGGCCGTCGAGCGCGAGCGTGGCGCCTTCCTTAACGCCCGCTTCGATCAGACCGAGAATGCGTTGCTTCGCCGCGCGCGAGACCACCGGGCCGATGTCGGTACCCGGTTCGTTGCCCGCGTTGACCTTGAGCGTCTTCGCTTTCGCGACGAGTTCGGGCAGCCATTGCTGCGCGGCGCCCACCAGCACCACCACGGAAGTCGCCATGCAGCGCTGCCCGGCCGCGCCGAAGCCGGCGCCGGCCAGCGCGTTCAGGGTCTGCTCGCGGTTCGCGTCGGGCAGCACCACCGCGTGATTCTTCGCGCCCATCATCGACTGCACGCGCTTGCCGTGCTCGCTGCCGAGGCGGTACACGTGCGTGCCGACCGCCGTCGACCCGACGAACGAAACCGCCTTGACCAGCTCGTGCGTGCAGAGCATGTCGACCACGTCCTTGCCGCCGTGCACCACGTTCAGCACGCCCTTCGGCACGCCGGCTTCGAGCGCGAGTTCGACCAGCTGCATCGTCGACAGCGGGTCCTGCTCCGACGGCTTGAGCACGAAGGTATTGCCGCAGACGATCGCCATCGGGAACATCCACAGCGGGATCATCGCGGGGAAGTTGAATGGCGTGATGCCCGCGCAGACGCCGAGCGGCTGGCGCAGCGTGTAGGTGTCCACGCCGCCCGCGACGTTCTCCGCGAATTCACCCTGCTGCAACGTGCCGATCGAGCACGCGTGTTCCACCACTTCGAGTCCGCGGAAGATGTCGCCTTCGGCATCGGGAATCGTCTTGCCCTGCTCCGTGCTCAAGGTCTTCGCGATGCGCGGCATGTGCTCGCGGATCAACGCCTGGTACTTCAGCATGATGCGCATGCGCGCGCCGATCGGCGTGTCCTTCCAGGTCCTGAACGCGGCGTGCGCGCTGCGGATCGCTTCGTTGACTTCGTCGGTGGTGGCGAACGGCACGCGCGCCAGCACTTCCTGCGTGGCGGGATTGACGATGTCGCGCCATTCACCGGTCTTCGATTCGACGAACTCGCCGTTGATCAGCAGCTTGACGGTGGCGACGGCGTCGGCGGCGATGCGCCCGGCGTGGTTCGAAGCAATTGCGCTCATGCTGAAACTCCTGTGCGTGGGCCGCGGCGGCCTGAGAATCATGGTGACAACGGGGATGGGGGCGAACAAAAATAATCAACGCAACTCCGGAAAGTCCTCTTCCCAATACTCGTCCGGCAGACGCGCGGGCTCGGCGGCGCGCTCCATTTCGCGGCGCCGCAATTCGACGCGGCGGATCTTGCCGGAGATGGTTTTCGGCAACTCGCTGAATTGCAGACGGCGAATCCGCTTATACGGCGCGAGTTTCTCGCGCGAGAACGCGAAGACAGCGCGCGCGAGTTCGGGTCCGGCCTGGTAGCCCTGGCGCACGGTGACAAACGCTTTGGGCACCGACAGACGCAGCGCGTCGGCGCTCGGCACCACGGCGGCTTCGCCGATCGCCTCGTGTTCGATCAGCACGCTTTCGAGTTCGAACGGACTCAACCGGTAATCGGACGATTTGAAGACGTCGTCGGCGCGCCCGACATACACGTAGTAGCCGTCATCGCGCCGCATGGCGACATCGGACGTGCGGTAGAAGCCGTTGCGCATGGCTTGCGCCGTCGCGCCGGCGTTGTTCGCGTAGCCGGTCATCAAACCGAGCGGACGCTCGGCGAGCGGCAGCGCGATTTCACCTTCGGTCACGGGTTGATCGTCGGCGTCGAGCAGTTCGATCCGGTAGCCCGGCAGCGGGCGCCCCATCGAACCGGCGACGACCGGCTGTCCCGGCGAGTTGCCGATCTGGCAGGTGGTCTCGGTCTGGCCGAAGCCGTCGCGAATCGTGATGCCCCACGCGTGCCTGACGCGCTCGATGACCTCCGGATTCAGCGGCTCGCCCGCGCCGACGATCTCGCGCAGCTTGACCGGATAATCCGCGAGCGGCTCCTGCACGAGCATGCGCCACACGGTCGGCGGCGCGCACAGCGTGGTGACGTTGAAACGCACCAGCGCGTTCAGCGTGTCTTTCGGCACGAAGCGCGCGAAGTTGAACACGAACACGCAGGCCTGCGCGTTCCAAGGCGCGAAGAAGCAGCTCCACGCGTGCTTGGCCCAGCCCGGCGAGCTGATGTTCCAATGGATGTCGTTCGGCTGCAGCCCGATCCAGTACATCGTGGACAGATGGCCGACCGGATAGCTCTGATGCGTATGCTCGACGAGCTTGGGCTTCGATGTGGTGCCCGACGTGAAGTACAGCAGCAGCGTGTCGGTTGCGCGTGTGGTGCCGTCGGGCGTGAATTGCGGCGACGCGTCGTAGGCGGCCGCCAGATCGATCCAGCCGTCGCGCGGTGCGCCGACCGAGAAGCGCGTGAGCGGCACGTCGAGCGTATCGAACTTGGCCAGCTCCGCGCTGTCGACCACGGCGAACTTCGCGCCGCCGATCTGCACACGGTCGCGCACGTCGTCGGCGCAAAGCTGGGTGGTGGCGGGCAGCACGATCGCGCCGAGCTTCATCGCCGCGAGCATCACGTCCCACAGTTCGACGCGGTTCGGCAGCATCAGGAGCACATGGTCGCCGCGGCCCACGCCCGATGCGCGCAGAAAGTTCGCCATGCGCGCCGAGCGTTCGGACATCTGCGCGTACGACAAACGCAGGCCGTCGCTGGCGGGATCGTCGACGATCCATAGTGCGGGATTGTGGTTCTCGCGCGCGATCACGTCGAAATAGTCGAGCGCCCAGTTGAACTCGCCGAGCTGCGGCCACGTGAATTCGCGGTATGCGCGGTCGTAGTCGGCGCGATGGCGCAATAACAGATCGCGCGCGTCGAAGAAGCTTTTCGTTGCAGTCATCGTCGTCTCCTGTCGGGGGCGCTTTAGCGTCTTACGGTAAGCGCTTTGCTTTTTTGTTTCGCTGATGCTTCGCCTCGTGCCACTGCCAGCGTTCCGCTCATGTTGGTCACGGGCCGCCGGGCAAGCTATTTTGCGCTCAAACGCCTGTCCAGTTGGCGTTCAAACATGACGGGCAATCACCATCCGTTGCACCTCACTCGTTCCTTCGTAAATCTGCGTGATGCGCGCGTCGCGGTAGTGGCGCTCCACCGCGTAGTCCTCCAGATACCCATAACCGCCGTGAATCTGAATCGCGTTCGAACAGATTTGCTCTGCCAGTTCCGACGCGAACAGCTTCGCCTGCGACGCCTCCGACAAGCACGGCCGCCCCGCCGAACGCAGCCGCGCCGCGTGATGCACGAGCAGACGCGCGGCGTTCAGGCGCGTGGCCATGTCGGCGAGCATGTTGGCGATGGTCTGATGGTCCTTGAGCGCCTTGCCGAATTGCACGCGCTCGTTCGCATAGCGGCGCGCGGCATCGAACGCGGCCCGCGCGATGCCGACCGCCTGCGCGGCGATGCCGATGCGCCCGCCTTCGAGATTCGACAGCGCGATGCGCAAGCCCTCGCCCGGCTCGCCGAGCAGATTGGCTTCGGGCACCGCACAGTCGTCGAATGAAATCGGGCAGGTGTCGGACGCGCGAATGCCGAGCTTGTGCTCCGGCTTGCCGACGTTGAAGCCCGGCGTGCTGGTCGGCACGATGAACGCAGACAGGCCGCGCTTGCCGCGCTCCGGATCGGTGACCGCGAAGACGATCGCGAGGTCGGCGCGCGCGCCGTTGGTGACGAACTGCTTGCTGCCGTTGAGAATCCACTGGCCGTCGCGCGGCACCGCGCGCGAACGCAGATTGTTCGCCTCGGAGCCGGCCTGCGGCTCGGTCAGGCAGAACGCGCCGATCAGCCGGCCGGTCGCGAGGTCGTGCAGGTAGCGGTCTTTTTGCGCGGCGCTGCCGAAGTTGAGGATCGGCCCGCAGCCGACCGAGTTGTGCACGCTCATCAGCGTCGCGCACGCGGCGCAGCCGGCGGCGATCTCTTCGAGCGCAAGCGCATAGGCGACGTAGTCGGTGTACGAGCCGCCCCACTCCGGCGGCACGATCATGCCGAGAAAGCCGAGTTCGCCCATCTGCGTGACGACGTCGGCGGGCAGCTGCGCGTCGCGGTCCCATTGCGCCGCGTGCGGCGCGAGCCGTTCGGTGGCGAACTCGCGCGCGGCGTCGCGGATCATCCGTTGCTCGTCGGTGTAGAAGCTGTCCATGGGGTGGGTCCTGTGCTGTGCGTCGGATGGCGGCGATCGGTTAATGCCAACTATAGGCAAGCCACTGGACAGTTCCGATGCTCGGCCCGATCATTCTGCCTGAGCGCATTTGCCATATTCATGCCTTGGAACACCAAATAGAACCGCTATTTCAAAGGCTTGGCGAATCGCCCTAGGGAAAATGCTGAGCGCTTTTGCCAGATCAACCGGACCTCTATGAAAACCG
Source organism: Paraburkholderia sediminicola (assembly GCF_046026895.1). Classification (GTDB taxonomy): domain Bacteria; phylum Pseudomonadota; class Gammaproteobacteria; order Burkholderiales; family Burkholderiaceae; genus Paraburkholderia; species Paraburkholderia sediminicola_C. Next base: position 29,476 of record NZ_JAQQEU010000061.1, on the reverse strand, counting down.
ACAAGGGCACGATTTCCGTCAGCATGGTCGAGCAGACCCTGGCGCTCGCCCGCGCGCGCGGCCTGGATGCGCTGCCGCTCGCCGAAGCCGCGGGCATCGCGGCGCCGATGCTGGGCTCGCCGAAGAGCCGGGTGTCCTCGGCGCAATACGGCGCATTGTGGGCCGGCATTGCGCGCGCGCTGGACGACGAGTTCTTCGGCCAGGACTCGCATCGCATGAAAAGCGGCAGCTTCATCGCGATGACGCAAACGGCGCTGACCGCGCGCAACGGCGCGCAGGCGCTCGCGCGCGCGGTCGGCTTCATGCGCCTCGTGCTCGACGACCTCGGCGCGCAGATCGATGCGAGCGCGCAGCGCGTGCGGCTCAGATTCGTCGAACGCGAAGGCGCGAAGGCGCCGGCCATGTTCGCCTATGCGACCTGGTTCATCCTCGTGTACGGTCTGCTGTGCTGGCTAGTCGGGCGGCGCATACCGTTGCTCGAGGCGCGCTTTCGCTGCGCCGAGCCGCCCGCCGCGCATGAGTACCGGCTGATGTTCTGCGACCACATGACGTTCGATCAGGCCGAGTCGTATGTCGATCTCGCACCGGCCTTTCTCGATCTGCCGGTGATCCAGACGACCAAGTCGGTCAAGCCGTTCCTGCGCGATGCGCCCGGCAGCTTCATCGTCAAGTATCGCAATGCGGGCTCGCTCGCGGCGCGCGTGCGCAAGACGCTGCGCGCGCTGCCGATGTCCGGCTGGCCCGCCGCCGATCAGATGGCCGCCCGCCTGCACGTCGCCGAAGCGACGATGCGGCGGCGCCTGAAACAGGAAGGCTATACGTACCAGTCGATCAAGGACGACCTGCGGCGCGACATCGCGATCGGCGAATTGCAGGGCACCGATCGCACGATCGCCGACATCGCGACGGCCGTGGGCTTTGCGGAGCCCAGCGCGTTTCATCGCGCGTTTCGCAAGTGGACCGGCATGCGTCCGACCGACTACCGGCCGGCGCGCGCGGATTTCACGCAGCGCGCGGAATCGGACTAAGCTGTAAGCGGCAGGCCAGCCTTCTCCAGGATATCGGCCCGCGCTCGCCGATACCTGTCGGCTGGGCGCGGCGGCCGTCAGCGATGAGCACGTATCCACGTCTCCCGTTCCGGCAGTCTGGTTCGCGCACGCCGCTTATCCGCGGCGGCGTCGTGGGCCGGTTGATGCGCGGCGTCGCCGCGCTGGGCGTGCTTTTGGCGTTCGGCTTCGCGTCGTGCGAATGGGCGCCGCCGCTGTACGCCGCGCTCGTGCGCAATAGCGTCGTGGTGATTCCGGTGAACGGCGCGATCGGTCCGGGCAGCGCGGACTTCATCGTGCGCGGCCTGCAACGCGCGGTCGATGGGCACGCGCAACTCGCGGTGCTGCAACTCGACACGCCCGGCGGCCTGGATACCTCGATGCGGCAGATCATCAAGGCGATACTCGGCTCGCCGGTGCCGGTCGCCACCTTCATCGCGCCGAGCGGCGCACGCGCGGCGAGCGCCGGTACGTACATCATCTACGCAAGCCATATCGCGGCGATGGCGCCGGGCACCAATCTCGGCGCGGCGACACCGGTGCAGATGGGGATCGGCGGGGCCGAGCCACCCGCCGGCGGCGGGGCACCGGGGTTGCCGGGGTCCCCTGCGGGTACACATGGGTTGCCGGGGGCTGGTGCACCGAGCCCGTCCGCCTCCGCCGCCTCCACCGCTTCTGCAAGCGAAGCCGCCAACGCACTGCCGCTGGACACCCAATCGACCGAACTGCGCAAGCAGGTCCAGGACGCGGCCGCCTACATCCACGGCCTCGCGCAGATGCGCGGGCGCAATGCCGGCTGGGCCGATCGCGCGGTGCGCGAAGCCGTCAGCCTGTCGGCGCAAGACGCGCTCGCGCAGCACGTCGTCGACCTGGTCGCGCGCGACGTGCCCGACCTGTTGCGCCAGGTCGACGGCCGCACGTTCACGACGAGCAATGGCACCGGCACGCTGCACACCGCGCACGCGCCGCTCGTCACGCTCGAAGCCGACTGGCGCAGCCGGTTCCTCACGGTCATCACCGATCCCAGCGTCGCGCTGGTGCTGCTGATGCTGGGCATGTACGGCCTGTTCTTCGAATTCGCCAATCCGGGCTTCGTGCTGCCCGGCGTGGTCGGCGCGATCAGCCTGTTGCTGGGCCTGTTCGCGATGCAGATGCTGCCAGTCAGCTACGTCGGCCTCGGGCTGATCTTTCTCGGCATCGCCTTCCTGATCGGCGAGGCGTTCCTGCCGACCTTCGGCTCGCTCGGTTTCGGCGGAGTGGTCGCGTTCGTGATCGGCGCCTTGATGCTGATGGACACCGACGTGCCCGGCTACGGTATCCCGCTGCCGCTGATCGCCGCCGTCGTCGTGTTCAGCGTGGTGTTCGTGCTCGGGGTGTCGAGGCTCGCGCTGCGCGCGCGGCGCCGGCCCGTGGTGACCGGCTCGGAAGGGTTGATCGGCAGCATCGGCGTGGTGCTCGACGGCGGTCTCGCGCCTGAGCACGCGACGCCGGGCGGCGCGCCGGAAGGCTGGGCGCGCGTGCAAGGCGAGCGCTGGCGGGTGTCCAGCGCGGCGCCCGTCGCGGCCGGCCAGCCGGTGCGCGTGACCGCGCGGCTCGGACTGACGCTGACCGTGGTGCCCGTCGCGGCCGGCGAGGCCATACAAGGAGAACGCTCATGATCGGTTTCACATTCGGCTTCAGCAGCATTCTGATTCTGCTGGCGGCCGCGCTGATTGCTTCGTCGGTGCGGATTTTTCGGGAGTACGAACGTGGCGTGGTGTTCATGCTCGGGCGCTTCTGGAAGGTCAAGGGCCCCGGCCTCGTGCTGATCATCCCGGTCGTGCAGCAAGCGGTGCGGATGGATTTACGCACTGTCGTGTTCGATGTGCCGCCGCAGGACGTGATCACGCGCGACAACGTGTCGGTGAAGGTCAACGCGGTGGTGTACTTCCGCGTGGTCGATCCGGAGAAAGCGGTGATCCAGGTGGCGCGCTACTTCGAGGCGACCAGCCAGCTTTCGCAGACGACGCTGCGCGCGGTGCTGGGCAAGCACGAGCTCGACGAACTGCTGGCCGAGCGCGAGCAGCTGAACGCCGACATCCAGAAAGTGCTCGATTCGCAGACCGACGCGTGGGGCATCAAGGTATCGATCGTCGAGATCAAGCACGTGGACATCAACGAAACGATGATCCGCGCGATTGCCCGCCAGGCCGAAGCTGAGCGCGAGCGCCGCGCCAAGGTGATACACGCCGAGGGCGAACTGCAGGCCTCGCAGCATCTGCTGGAAGCGGCGCAAACGCTCGCCCGGCAGCCGCAGGCGATGCAGTTGCGCTACCTGCAAACCCTCACGACGATCGCCGCCGACAAGAATTCGACGATCGTGTTTCCGCTGCCGATCGATCTGCTGAGCGCAGTACTGGATCGCTTCGGCAAACCGGCGTCCCCATGAACCCGCCGGACTTGCGTGCTTTGAGTCGCAAAATGAAATGGTGCATTGCCTTCCATAGCCTTACTCGAAATGGGACTGAAAACCAGAATCCCCGCGTTGCTTTAACCGCTCCACAGGAGCTCATCATGAAAATGTTTTCTCACGTTGGACTCGGCGCGCTGTTGGCCGCCGTGACGGTCAGTACCGCGTTCGCGCAGACGCAGGCGGGGCCTTATGACCCGTCGGCGCCGAAAACGCGTGCCCAGGTCAGAGCCGACCTGATCGAGTGGCGCGCCGCCGGCTATGATCCGCTCGACTGGATCGACTACCCGGAAAATGCGCAGCGCGCGGGCCGCATCGTCGCGGCGCGGCGTGCGCAGCAAGCGGGCGACATGACGACCCAGTAACGCACGCCGCAACTCGCGGCGTGCTGCCGGGCTGCTCGTGACTGCAATGGTCGCGGGTGAAAGCGGTCCGGCATGCCGTTCGGGCTGTTCGCGGCCTGCGTATTGTCGGCAGGCCCGGGGGCGGTGTGTGCTTGTCAGGGTTTCAACTCCGCCTGTTGCTGCTTCTTCACCGGTTGCCCTTGCTTTTCGCCGCCTTCGCCGCATGCCGGTGCCCCTCTGCGGCTGCCTCCTTCATCGCCCTTCCGAATCCCCTTGCACCATCGCCCCACGCGCAGGCAAGGTATCATCTCGCCCCTTCCACACTCCCCGCTGCCGGAATCCGAACGATGCCAATCTGGGTTGATGCCGACGCCTGTCCCGTCGTGATCAAGGACATGCTGTATCGCGCCGCGCGCCGCACCGGCATGCCGCTGACGCTGGTCGCCAACACGTATCTGCGCGTGCCGCCGTCGCCGTTGATCCGCGCGATCCAGGTGCCGGCCGGCTTCGACGCCGCCGACGACCTGATCGCCGAACGCGTCGCCGCCGGCGACCTCGTGATCACCGCCGATATCCCGCTAGCCGCCGCCGTGCTCGCGAAGAACGCGCAGGCGCTCGACCCGCGCGGCAACTGGTACACGCCGGGCACGATCGAAGAACGGCTGCGCATGCGCTCGATGCTCGACCAGTTGCGCAGCAGCGGCGTCGACACGGGCGGCCCGGCCGCCTTCAGTCCGCGCGACAGCAAGAGCTTCGCGGGCGAGCTGGATCGCTGGCTGGCGCGCCAGCCGGCGCGTTCTGATGCGCCGGCGCCACACTCTCCGGACGAACCTCCCGCGTCATAAGCCTTTGCGGGCGGTGCCGGCACGCGACACCGCGCGCGGCCGCCATTCATGATTACAATCCGCCCGTAGCCCCGCGCCCATGGCCCCCGGCGCCTCGTCTAACGGCGCGCCACCGCGCCGGACCGCTGCGCTTCACCCGCCTCCACACAAGAACCGCTTTCTGAACAACGAGAGACCCACCTCATGGACTCGATAAGTCGCTACTTCGGCTTCGACGCCGCCGGCACCAACCTGCGCACCGAAGTGCTCGCCGGCCTGACCACCTTCCTGACGATGGCCTACATCATCTTCGTCAATCCGGCGATTCTCGGCGATGCCGGCATGCCGAAGGAAGCGGTGTTCGTCGCAACCTGCATCGTGGCCGCGCTGGCTTCGCTGATCATGGGTCTGTACGCGAACTACCCGATCGCGCTCGCGCCGGGCATGGGCCTGAACGCGTACTTCGCGTACACCGTCGTCAAGGGGCTCGGCTTCACCTGGCAGGCGGCGCTCGGCGCGGTGTTCATCTCCGGGTGCCTGTTCCTGATCGTCACGCTGTTTCGCGTGCGCGAAGTGATCGTCAAAGGCATCCCGCACTCGATACGCATTGCCATCACCGGCGGCATCGGTCTGTTCCTCGCGATCATCTCGCTGAAGTCGGCCGGCATCGTGGTCGGCAATCCGGCCACGCTCGTCACGCTCGGCGATCTGCACAACCCGCACGCGATCCTCGCGATCATCGGCTTCTTCGCGATCGTCACACTCGACTATCTGCGGGTGCGCGGCGCGATCCTGATCGGCATTGTCGGCGTGACGGTGCTGAGCTTTTTCTTCGGCGGCAATCAGTTCCACGGCATCGTTTCCGCGCCGCCGTCCATCGCACCGACGCTGTTCCAGCTCGACATTCGCGCGGCGCTCTCCACCGGCATCCTTAACGTGGTGCTGGTGTTCTTCCTCGTCGAACTGTTCGATGCGACCGGCACGCTGATGGGCGTCGCCAATCGCGCGGGGCTGCTGGTCGAAGGCAAGATGCACCGGCTGAACCGCGCGCTGCTCGCGGACAGCACCGCGATCCTGGCCGGATCGATGCTCGGCACGTCGTCGACCACCGCGTACATCGAAAGCGCGTCGGGGGTGCAAGCCGGCGGGCGCACCGGCGCCACGGCGATCACGGTGGCCGTGCTGTTTTTCGCGGCGCTCTTTTTCGCGCCGCTTGCGGCCGATGTGCCCGGCTACGCGACCGCGCCGGCGCTGCTGTACGTGTCGTGCCTGATGTTGCGCGAAATGGTCGACCTGCCCTGGGACGACGCCACCGAAGTCGTGCCGGCCGCGCTCACCGCGCTGCTGATGCCGTTCACCTATTCGATCGCCAACGGCGTCGCGTTCGGCTTCATCTCGTATGCGGGGCTGAAGCTGCTGACCGGCCAGGCGCGCAAGGTGAAGCTGGTGGTGTGGATCATCGCGGCGATTTTCCTGTTCCGCTACTTCTACCTCGGCAGCGAATAAGCGCGACGACTATGATCCAGTGGTTCGCGCTGGCCTGGTTCACGCTGATCGGCTCCGATTCCATCGCGCGGCCCTTGCTCAAGGACGCGCATGAATGGCTCGGCAATGTGTTCCATGGGGTGATCGACCAGCATGCGCTGTCGGCGATCGCACATCACGTGGTGTTCAAGGACCCGACGTTGCGGCGGATATTCTGAGGCGCGCTGAATTTGCTGGCACCACAGGCGCGCGCACTCACGCAGCGCCTGAAGCGTCTGCAGTGAACACGTTTCCTTGATGTACCGCGCACAAGACACCAGCAGGCAGGACCACGAACGACGGCTACGCGAAGTTGCCGCAGCCGGTTTGAACGGCTCGCGCCGCGCTCAGGTTTCGACGACCCGTGGTTTCGCGCGGCTTTGCTTCTCCGTTCGGGCATACAAGCGTTCCAGCGCTGTGAGACGCACGAAACGCCGTCAGTCAGTTACGCCAGTTCGCCTCGTAGAACCGCACATAACCGCTCCTGAGCACGAGACACTGCGCCCGCGTTTCCGACAACAGACGGCGCGTGGCGGCCTCGATGCGGGCCCGGTGGGTGTCGAATGCGACGACCATGTCCTCCAGACGAGGAGACGCGGCGCCGAAGTGATCTTCGAGCGCTTCTGCCGTAATCATGCATTCCACCCTCTGCCCATCGACCATCGCCGGGAACGCCAAGGTGAGTTCGCGACCTGAATATTCAGGAGTTTCATTGGGGAATAGGATCTGCATGGGTTCACCTGGAAGGTTGGGTGCCGCGCATGGGTAACGTGTTGATGCGCGCGCAGGTTGCATCCGATCGCGCCAGCAGCTCCCTCCTCCTTGTCCAATGCTGACGGCGCGGGCTCGTCACCCCGCTGCGGCGCCAGCCTGATTCGCGCCTCGCGGAGGTGAATTGATTCACTGTAGACGAGTTCGGGCGCCGCGCAAGTTTTCCTTGCTGTTTGCCTGATTCTGGTGCGCCACGGGTCTTTTTGCGGCGTGCGGCAAGCGCGGCCTCGGTGTTTTTGCTGCCGCGCAGCGCGCGTCTCGTCCTGTAAGATCGGTGTTCGGCCGCGGGCGCGCATGGTGCGCTGCGGCATCGAACGGCGGGCCACGCACCCGCCGCGCGTCCGATCACCGGAGACATGCCTTGACCCGTCGTCCTGTTACGCCGGCCAGCATCGGCCGGCCCGATGTCATTGCGCAAGCTCACGCGCGCTCGCTCGAAATCGGCTTGCGGGCGTCGGAAGCTCCGGACTTTCAGCCACTGCGTGAGGCCGCGCTGCGTGAGCTGGTCGAGCGCAATCAATCGCTGTATACGCATGCGCTGCCCGTCATGGAGACGCTGCACGCGCAGATCATCGACACGCAAAGCATGGTGCTGCTCACCGACCAGCGCGGCGTGATCCTGCACAGTCTCGGCGACAGCGACTTCGTCGAAAAAGCCAATCGCGTCGCGTTGTGCCCGGGGGTGTCGTGGGCCGAAGCGGATCGCGGCACCAATGCGATCGGCACCGCGCTCGTCGACCGACAGCCCACCGTCGTCCACGCGGACGAGCACTTCCTGCACGCCAACCGGATCCTCACCTGCTCGTGCGCGCCGATTGCGGACCCGTTCGGGCGCACCATCGGCGCGCTCGACGTGAGCGGCGACACGCGCGGCTTTCACAAGCACACGCTGGCGCTCGTCAGGATGTCGGCGCAGATGATCGAGAATCATCTGTTCTCCAATCAATTCGCCGACGCGATCCGCGTGCACTTTCACGCGCGCGCGGAATTCATCGGCACGCTGTTCGAAGGGCTGGCGGCGTTCGCGCCGGACGGCACGTTTCTGTCGGCGAACCGCAGCGCGCTGTTCCAGTTCGGCCAGCCGCTCGCCGAGCTGCAACGGCAACCGTTCGACGCGCTGTTCGGCTGCGCCTTCGCGAGCCTGTTGCAGCAGATCGCCCGCGCGCCTGGCGAAAGCATTCTGCTGACGCTGCGCAGCGGCGTGCGGGTGGTCGCGCGCGGTGAATTTGCGGCGCCGCGCTATGTCGCGCCGCGGGAGGACGTGGGCGGCATGGCGCGTGCGCCGCTCGCGGGCGGTGCGCGTCACACGGCGCGCGCGGCCGACCCGGCGCCGCCGGCCACGCTCGAAACGCTCGACACCGGCGACGCGCAAGTCGCCGCGATCTTGCGGCGCGTCGCCAAACTGCGGGGCCGCGATATTCCGATTCTCGTGCTCGGCAAAACCGGCACCGGCAAGGAGTGGCTCGCGCGCGCGATCCATCACGATTCGCCGCGGCGGGCCGCGCCGTTCATTGCGCTCAATTGCGCGTCGTTGCCCGACACGCTGATCGAAGCGGAACTGTTCGGTTACGAGGACGGCGCGTTCACCGGAGCGAAAAAACGCGGCAGCGTCGGCAAGATCGTGCAGGCCGACGGCGGCACGCTGTTCCTCGACGAAATCGGTGATATGCCGCTCGCGCAGCAGGTGCGTTTGATGCGCGTGCTGCAGGAGCGCACCGTCGTGCCGCTCGGCGGCACACGGGCGATTCCGGTCGATCTGCGGATCGTGTGTGCGACTCACCGCAACCTGCGCGAGATGATCGACGCGGGCACCTTCCGCGAAGACCTGTATTACCGGATCAACGGACTCGTCGTGACCTTGCCGGCGTTGCGCGAGCGTACCGATCTCGCCGCGCTGGTCGCGCGCATGCTGGCCTTGCAGCCGGAGGGCGAGCGCTTGCCGCGGCGCGTTTCCGACGCCGTGCTGGAGCGGTTCACCCAGTGCCGCTGGCCGGGCAATCTGCGGCAACTGGCGAACGTGCTGCGCACCGCTAGCATCATGGCCGAAGGCGCGGAGCAGATCGAACTGGAAGATTTGCCGGACGACTTTTTGCAGGATTGCGTGGAGGTGGCGGTTGAGGGGGGCGTGCGAGCCGCTGTCGCCGCCGTCCCAGGCGTCCCAGGCGTCCTAGGCGTCTCAGGTAGCGATGACGACGGACGCGGCGCGGCGCGAGCGTCTGCGCAACACGCGTCGGCACGGATGGAAGATTGGCAGACCGCGCTGATCGCGCAGACGCTCGCGCGGCTCGATGGCAATGTGTCGGCGGCAGCGCGGGAGTTGGGGCTGGCGCGCAATACGGTGTATCGATATTTGCGGCGCGGCGGGACCACGCATTGAGCGGGGCTGTGAATGGTGGTGCGGGGGGTGACCGGGCGTGATGCTTGATACCAGGCGTTCAGCGTTCGGCGTTCGGCACTGGCGCACCGGACGCCATGCGGCCTCTCCACGCCCCGACCCTCACGCTGCGGGCAACGCAACTGGCACAAGCGCTCGACCTCGAACCGGCCTCGCACCATCAGCCGGCCTCCGGCCGATGAATGCCGCCCCCGCCCATCGCGTGTAAAGTGTCGCGCACCCAGCCACGCATTCACACGATGTCCGATCCAACCCGCCCGCCTGTCGTTCGCATCGAGCCGCTCGGCCAAAGCTTCGAAGCGCCCGATTCGCTGACCATCCTCGAAGCCGCCGGCTTCGCGAATCTGCGTCTGCCGCGCTCGTGCCGCAATGGCACGTGCCGCACGTGCCTCTGCAAAATGATCGCCGGCCAGGTGCGCTACACGATCGAGTGGCCGGGTCTCAGCCGGGAAGAAAAAGTGGCAGGCTATATCCTGCCGTGCGTGGCGATAGCGCAAACCGACGTGGTGATCGAAGCGCCGGATGCAATCGAATTGCCGCAGACGCCGGCGTCGACGCGCTGAAATAAGAGGAGATGAAGCGCGCCGTGTTGCACAGTGCGCCACTTGTCTCACACGGGGCTTAACGCCCGTTGCCCATTGCGCGGGCGATTTTCTTGTCGGTGTTGTACTGGCTCAGCGCATACACCGACCAGATCGCGGCCGGAATCCAGCCGATCAGCGTAATCTGCAATATCAGGCAGATGATGCCCGCAATCGGACGGCCGATCGTGAAGAACTGAAGCCACGGCAGAATGATGGCAAGCAATAAACGCATTCAGATTTCCTGTTTGTGTTGCATGGCGGTGTGCTCGCCCCGCAATGAGCAAGCGCGCCTGGTTAGATCGGTGCGAAGCGCGGCACCTTGATGCCTTCCTGTGCGACGAGCTCGAAAAACACCGAAGCGGGACGCGTCCAGATCGTACCATTGCTGGCTTTGTAGACGATCATCGTGATCGTCGGATCGGACTCCAGCGTCGCTTCGCAAATCAGTTCGTAAATGCCGTCTCTGTAGTGCCGGTAGCGCACCAGGTCCGTCCTCGTCGAATGATTGAAAACCGCGGCGTTTCGGCACGGCGGTGTTTGAATGGGCACCGAAGCGGCATCCCGCGGTGCGTCAGCCGCCCTCTTTTATCTGCTTCAGGATCTTGTAGACGGTGGCGCGCCCCATCGTCAGCACGGCGGCCACGTAGTTCGCGGAGCTACGGCCGCGAAACGCGCCCTGCGCATGCAATGCCTCGACGATTTCCCGCTTGTGTTCACGCGTGAGCGCATTGATGCCGATCTGCCGCTCGCGCAGCCACGTGTGCAGATACGTGTTGATGCGATCCTGCCAGTCGTCGCGGAACAGGTCTTCAGCGGGCGCATCCGTGAGCGTGCCGCCCTTGATGAACAGATCGAGCGTCGAGCGCACGTCCTCGAACACCGCGATATTGAAGTTGATGCACAGCATGCCGGCCGGCTTGCCGTCATCGTCGAACAGGATGTTGCTCACGCAGCGCATGCGCCGGCCGTCCCAGTTCAGCTTCTCGTAGGGGCCGATGGTCCGGCCGCGCGCCGCATAGTGCACTTCGTCGAGGACCGACGGCCCGCCGACTTCGAGCTTCGACAGATTGTTCACGAGGTACGCGATGGTCTGGCTGCGCAGGTCGTGAATCACCACCTCGGCGCACGGGTAGAGCAGTGTCGCGATGCCGTCGGCGATCGGAGCGTAACGCTCCAGCAGCAGGTCTTTCACAAGAGACACGTTTGTGTTGCGCATTGGGAGTCGCAGTGTTCGAAGGATGCAGCGCCGGCCTCGCACACGCGAAGCGCGGCAGAAGCGCCGATGCCGGCACAAGGGCATACGCGGCAACTCGCCATTGTAGCCACCCTGCCCGGCCATCGCGACCACCGCGCCGCACCGTTGAATCACCCGCCGCCGCCTCAACCATTTTTGTCCGCCTGGCGACGCGATTTTTTTCGTGCGATAAACGAATCTACCCGTTCACGGAGCAGCAGATGGCCACACTCGAAGCGTTCCGCGCCGTGCTCGACGACAAAGGCACGCCGGAGATCATCCGCAACCACATCATCGATTCGCTGCAGTACGCGCTGCGCAATCACGGGCAGATCTTCACGTCGAAGGAAGTCGAATGGCTCGCCGGCTGGGATGAGGCGCGCATTCCGCTCGCCGCGACGCGCGAGTTGCACACGCGCGTCGCGGAAACCTCGCGCTGAAGCACGCTTGCGCCCGGCCAATCGACGCCGGCATCGGCGCCGTGCGACGCGTGGCACCCGCTCCGCCGCTCATGCGCAGCGCGCCGCAAGCGACGGTTCAACACCCGCAAAGCCCCGCCGGCTGGGCGATGTACCCGCGCGCGGAAGTTTTTGCTATCCAATCAGGCCCATTTAGTGCATCATATTGGAATAGCTGCATTCCGCATTCGTAGCACCGGCAACACCGGGCAGTCCCAAACCGGCATCTCCGCACCACCCCCGACTGTTCGACCGCCGCCCGTCGGCGATCCCGTCACTCCGGCAATGCGCCGCATGCATTCGCCGTCGCGAGTTGTACTGCTGAGTGGTTCAGCTTTACGCGCCCGATGTCTGCGCGACTTCAGCGTGTTTCTTCTCCATCGAATCCGCGACTTTGCGCGGCCGCGCTCAAGCCCTTGCCATCGGGCCTGTGCCAACTTTTTCCGTGGCGGCGCGCCCCTTGGGTGCAGCGCCGCCGGCCGTCTTGCCGCGCGTAACACGCGTGACATGTCGGCCACGTAATACAGGACACGTGCCTCATGAAATCAGCTGTCAAGACGTACAAGGGTTTTGAGATTCACCCGCTCGTTTATCCGCGCCGCCCGGCGGACGGTCAGACGAGCCGCAATCCGGACGCGGGCTACGACGCGTCGGTGCGCATCTGCCGTGTCGGCGCCGACGCGGCGGCCGACGGCCGGGTGTTCCGTCTGCAGTACCTGTTTCCGTTCGACGGCACGGGCAAGGCGCGCATTGCGTGCATGGCCCATGCCGAGCAACTGATCGACGGCCACGTGGATGGCCAGTCCGTCGCCGATCTTTGAGCGGTACTATCAGCGCATGGCGCTGATGCCGCAACCACAGCGGGTGCGAACCCGCTGTCAACCAAATTCGATGCTGCGCCGCCCGGCCTCGCCAGCGACCAGCACCCCGTTATCCCATCGACCAGGAGTTATGCATGGCGAAAGAAGAACTGCTTGAACTTGACGGTATCGTCGACGAAGTACTTCCGGACAGCCGTTACCGCGTGACGCTCGACAACGGCGTCGTGGTTGGCGCTTACGCGTCCGGGCGCATGCGCAAGAATCACATCCGTATTCTCGCGGGCGACCGCGTGACGCTGGAACTGTCGGTCTACGATCTGACCAAAGGCCGGATCAACTTCCGTCACAAAGACGAGCGCGCCAGCGGTGGCGGTGCTGCTCGCAGCAACTCGCAATTCCGTCGCCGTTAAGGCCTGACGGCATGCTGAGTCCGCGGCGCAGCACAGTTGTGCCGCCGTAACCGCCATGGTTACAGGCGGTGTGGCCCGGCGCGGCCCGTCTCGATCGAGTCGCACTTGAAGTCTTTCGCGCCCCTTCTCCGGCCTGATTCGCCGATTCATTGATTCTCAGGCCTGCACGGCGGCGCGCCACGGCGCCGCTGGAGCATCACGCGTGCCGTGGACGGGTTGTCGTTGTCTGCGGCCGCATCGCGGGTGGTGGCGAGCGCAACGCGCTGGCACGCCGCATCTCGCTCGCGACCAGCCGTCTGGCTGGCTTCAGCGTTTTCCCGCACGCGGCGATGTCCGCCGCTTCAGCACGGCACGCCATTCGCGGCCCCACATCGCCGCTTCTTCCTACAGCCCGAACACCGCTCCGAGATCCTCTCCGGCGGCGCTTCTGCGCATCTGTTCGACTACCCGCTCTTCCAGTTCCGACAGATGCTCGCGCATCGCCATCAATGCCGCTGGCAGGTCGCCCGCATCGAGCGCGTCGATGATGTGCGTGTGCTCGTCGGCGGAACAGGCCGAGCCCTTCGACGGATCGAATAGCGCCTTGTACAACTCGGTCTTCGCGACCAGTTGCCCGACCAGTCCGAGCAGTTCGGTGCCGCCCGCCAGCTCCGTCAGCAGCACGTGGAACTGGCCCGCGAGACGCACGGATTCGTCGATGGCGCCCGCGCGCAGCGCCTTCTCTTCGCTGCGCACATGCGCGCGCAAGCGGCGCTTGTGCGCAGCGCTCAACGCCCCGCACAACGCCGCGACGATCCCCGCCTCGACGATCTGCCGCGCCCGGTACACCTGCCGAATGTCCTCTTCCGATGGCGATGGCACGAACGCACCGCGATTCGCTTCGAGCACCAGCTTGCCCTCGAAGCCAAGCCGGGCCAGCACCTTGCGCAGTGCTCCGCGCGTGCAGCCGAACGCGGCCGCGAGATCCCGCTCGACCAGCTGCGCGCCGGGCCGCAGACGCCCTTGCAGCAATGCCGTGGTAATCGACGCGTAAACGCGCTCTTCGACGCTGAGCGAATCGGCGGCGCTGCGCACGGGCGCGTGCGTGGCGGCTGCGGTTTGGGTGTCGGCGGATGAGGACCGTCGGGAGCGTGGAGCCATGAATACAGTAACCGGGAACAAAGCGATCTCGACCGGCATTCTAGCCGCGGCGAGCGGCCCGCGCGCGCGGAAAACAATCAGGTTGCAAGTTCGCCCGGCACTGCGCGGCGCCAGAACATGGATCAGCGCGGGGCACCCACACCTCCCGGAGCGCAGCCTTCGCAATCTTCCAGAGCGAGAGGCGTGGACCACTCCAGCTGAACCTCTCCCACTAGCCGGCACCCTGCGCCTATGCCACTCGCTATACCCGACATCAGAAAAATGGTTAACCATTTTATGGTAATATAGTTGACAAAAACCGGGCTCGCACTGTCACTTTGCCGCTCAGTGATCCCCACAGTGCGCGTCCGCAGGCCCGTTCATTGACAAGCCCGCCGCCACTCGCGCGCAGGGTTTTCGCCGCCGCGTGCTGAGTGTGTCGTTCGGCGCGGCGCTCATCTTCCGTAGCCAGGTTCATCGTGAATTCGCACTCCAGCGCCAGCGCCGCCCCTACTCCTATCGACCACCTCAATCACGCCGCCGTGCTGACGGGCACGACATCGTGTGGCTCGGCGCGATCGTCGTGATCGGTATCAACCTGCGCCCGCTGCTGACCTCGATCAGTCCGCTGATGACGACGATTCGCGACGCCACCGGCCTGAGCTTCTACGGCGCTGCGTTGCTGACCAGCGTGCCGGTCGTCGCGATGGGCATCGGCGCGTTCGGCGCGGGCGTGCTGACCCGCTGCATCGGCGAAACGCGGGGCGTCGCGCTCGGCCTGCTGGCGATCGCGCTGGCCTGCGCGGCGAGATGGGCGGCAGCGAGCGGGGCCGCGCTGCTCGCGACGGCGATCCTGGCCGGCGCGGGCGTCGCGGCGATCCAGGCGCTGTTGCCCGCCGTCATCAAGCAGCGCTTTCACGCGCGCGTGCCACTGGCGATGGGCGTGTTCTCGGCCTCCATCATGGGCGGCGGCGGACTCGGCGCGAGCTTGAGCCCGTGGGTGAGCCGCGCGACCCAGTCATGGCATGCGGGCCTCGCGGTCTGGGCGGTGCCTGCCGGCATCGCTCTGCTCGGCTGGCGGGCTTTGAATCGCCAGCGTTCGCAGCGCATCGCAGTACATACCGCGCCGCCGCATGCAGCGGCGTTTTCGCCATGGAGCACGCCGCGCGCGTGGACGCTCGGGCTCTACTTCGGCATCGTCAACGGCGGTTATACGAGCCTCGTCGCGTGGCTGCCGGCGTTCTATCAGCAGCGCGGCGCGAGCGTCGCGGCAAGCGGCTCGCTGCTGGCGGCAATGACGGTCTTTCAGGCCGCGTCCGCCTTGCTTCTGCCGCTGGCCGCGGCGTCGTTCCGGGACCGCCGGCCCTGGCTGATGCTGGGTCTGTCGGCGCAATTGTTCGGACTACTGGGCTTGATCATCCGGCCCGACACGCTGCCGCTCGTATGGATCGGCGTGGCGGGCGCAGGCCTGGGCGGCACCTTTTCGCTCACGCTCGTGACCGCGATGGACCACTCGGCCGATCACCTCGTGGCCGGCAAGCTGGTCGCGTTCACGCAGGGTGTCGGTTTTGTCGTGGCGGCGATCGCGCCTGTCGTCGCCGGTCTCGTGCGCGCCTGGAGCGGCGGCTTCGGGGCCGCGTGGATCATGCTGGCCTGCTGCGTCGCCGCGATGATGGCGCTGACCCAGCTGTTTTCGCCGCGCGGCTACCGCGAGTGGCGCTGACGGGTTGAGCTGCGCGAGCATGCGCCGCTTCGGTGCATCGGGTTCGCGTGCCCCGAGCGGGTGCAGCGGCGCGAGCAGGACCGCGGGTAAGTCCGTGATTGCTTACGGTAACGGGCGAAGGGGCTCTCTTGGCATATGTGTTGCCTTAATCATAGTCAGCCGTCGATAAAACCCCACCTCATGCTGCGTGTTCTCCTCGTAACCGATACCGACAAGCCCATCGGCGATCTGCGCGATGCGCTCGCCCTGCTTGGCTGCGAAATGCTGGCCGGCACCGCGACGCCGCAGGCGCTGCATCGCGCGGTGCAGAACGAGCGGCCCGACGTGATCATCATCGACACCGAGTCGCCGTCGCGCGATACGCTCGAACAGCTCGCGGTGATGAACGCGACCGCGCCCCGGCCGGTGCTGATGTTCAGTCACGACGCCAACCAGCAGTTGATCCGCGACGCGGTGAATGCCGGCGTCACAGCCTATCTGGTCGAAGGCCTCGCGACGCAGCGGCTCGCGCCGATCCTCGAAGTCGCCCTCGCGCGCTTTGCGCAGGAATCGCAGTTACGCGAACGCCTCGCGCAGGTCGAGAACGAGCTTGCCGAACGCAAGCTGATCGATCGCGCCAAACGCCTGCTGATGGATCAGCAGAAAATCACCGAACACGCCGCCTACGCCCTGCTGCGCAAACGCGCGATGAACCAGGGCGTCAAACTCGCCGAAGTCGCGCGCGCGGTCGTCGCGTCGGCCGACACGCACAAATGAAGCGCCGCTCATGAATACTTCCGCCTCCATCGCCGCATCTTCCCCAGCCGGCCGGCTCGAAAAGACCCATGTGCGGCTGGGCTTCGTGGCGCTGTCCGACGCCGCGCCGCTCGTCGCCGCGAAGCTGCTCGAATTCGGCCACGCGCATGGGCTGACGCTGGAACTCCAGCGCCAGCCGTCATGGGCCGCCGTGCGCGACAAGCTGTTGTCGGGCGATCTCGACGCGGCACACGCGCTGTATGGGCTCGTCTACGGCGTGCAGCTCGGCCTCGGCGGTCCGCGAACCGACATGGCCGTGCTGATGGTGCTCAACCGCAACGGCCAGGCGGTCACGCTGTCGAACCGTCTCGCCGACGCGCTCGCCGAACACGGCAGCCTGCCCAAGGCGCTGGCGACGCTCGGCCGCAAGCCCGTGTTCGCGCAGACCTTCCCCACCGGCACGCATGCGATGTGGCTGTACTATTGGCTCGCGTCGCAAGGTGTCGATCCGTTGCGCGATATCGAGAGCGTCGTGATTCCGCCGCCGCAAATGGTCGCCGCGCTCGCCGAGGACAAGCTCGACGGGCTGTGTGTCGGCGAGCCGTGGAATGCGCTGGCTGAAGCGCAAGGCGTCGGCAGAACGGTGGCTTATACGAGCGAAGTATGGCCCGAACATCCCGAGAAAGTGCTCGCGTGCCGGCGCGATTTTGTCGACGCGAATCCGCATGCGACGCGCGCGCTCGTGCAGACGATGCTCGAAGCGTGCCGCTGGCTGGACGGCGCGGGACATCGTGAGGAGATCGCGCGCTGGCTCGCGCGGCCCGACTACATTGGCATCGATGAAGCGGCGATTGCCGCGCGGCTCGGCGGCGCTGCCGGCGTTGCGGCCGTCGCGTCAGGCATCCCGCCCGTGCGGTTTTTCGACGACGGCGCGGCCACCTATCCGCATCCGTTCGAAGGCGCCTGGTTTCTCACGCAGTTCGAGCGCTGGGGGATGATCGACGCGCGCCCCGACTACGCGCAGATCGCGGCGCGGATCAACCAGACGCAGTTGTATCGGGAAGCGGCCGCGCGCGTGAACGTCGCGGTGCCCGGCGAGGACGTGACGCGGGTTCTGATCGACGGCGAGGTGTGGGGGAGTGGCACGGCATCGGCCGCGTATGCGCGGCGCTTTCCGATTCGCCGCTAGCGGATGAAGCAAGGCGCGCGGGTGGTCGCTGCGGCCCGCGCGCCTGGTTCACCGACCCGCTACCGCCGTTAGGTCCGCGCGAGCCGCGCGGACCTCATGGCCGCCCGGCTAGAAGTTGAAGTTGTCGATATTGCTCGCGTCGAAGGTGGTCGGCGGTCCGAGAATGATTTCGCCTTGCGGCCCGATCGTGCGCTTGCCGAGCTTGCCGGCATCGAACGATTCGCCTTCCTTGCCGCTGATCTTGCCCGAAGACAACGCCGCCGCCGCATAAGCCGCCAGGTAACCGAGCTGGTTCGGGTCCCACAACTGGAACGCGGTCACGGTGCCGTTCTTCACGAACGCGCGCATCTGGTTCGGCGTGCCCAGGCCGGTCACGGCGACCTTGCCCTTGCTCGACGACGACGAGATATAGCGCGCGGCCGCGGCAATGCCGACCGTGGTCGGCGCGACGATCGCCTTCAGATTCGGATACGCCTGCAACAATCCCTGCGTTTCGACGAAGGATTTCTGATCGTCATCGTTGCCGTAGGCGATTTTCACGAGCTTGATCTTCGAATACTCCGGCTTCTTCAACTCCTCCTGCATCCACTTGATCCACGTGTTCTGATTGGTCGCGTTCGGCGTGGCCGACAGCACCGCGAACTCGCCCTCGCCGCCCATCAGCTTCGACACCAGCTGCACCTGGCCACGGCCGATGCCTTCCGCGTTCGCCTGATTTACGAACAGCTGGCGGCCCTCGGGCGCCGTGTCGGAGTCGAAGGTCACGACCTTGATGCCTTGCCCCATCGCTTTCTTCAGATACGGCACCACCGCATTCGCGTCGTTGGCGGCGATCACGATCGCGTCCTGGTGCTGCGTGATCAGCGTGTTGATGTACTGCACCTGTGACGACGCACCCGCGTCCGACGGTCCCACCACCTTGCCCACGCCGCCGAATTCCTTGATCGCGGCCATGCCGCCGTCGTCGGCGATCACTTCATACGGGTTGTTGATCTGCTTCGGAATGAATGCGATCTTCAGGCCGCTTTTCAGGTCCGCGGCGGACACCGCGCAACTGAGCGCGAGCAAGGCGGCGCAAAGCGCGGCGGTGCCGGTGTGACGTAGAAGAGGTTTGAACATGAAGAGTCTCCTGACTTGTTGTTGGACGTGGTGGTGTCCGGGTTATCGGTTGTTGGACTTTCTCTTTACTGGCAGCTTTAAGACGACGTTAAAGAAGAAGCGGACTTCGCGATGAAACGCCGGTCACGCGCCGCGCGCCACCGGGCGACCAGATTCGGGATCAGCACCGAGGCCAGCAGCAGCACGCCGGTGACGACGGTCAGCGTTTCGCTGGACACGTCGTCGAGCGTCAACGCGTTTTTCAGCACGCCGATGATCAGCAGCGACAGCAGCACGCCGATCATCGAACCGCGCCCGCCGAAGATGCTCACGCCGCCGAACAGCACCGCCGCGATCACCGACAGCTCGAAGCCTTCGCCGTTATCACCGCGCGCACTGGTGAAGCGCAGCGTGTAGACAATGCCCGCCAGCGCGCTCATCACGCCGGACAGCACGAACAGGCGCAGCCTGATCTTTGCCACTTCGATGCCGGAGAACGCCGCGGCGGTCGGATTCGCGCCGATCGCGTACAGGCTGCGGCCGAACGCGGTGGACTGCAGCAGCACGGTGAACAGCACCGCGCCGACGATCACGATCACGAACGGCAACGGAATGAAACTGGCGCCGAGCGTGTCCATGCCGAACGCCGTATAGCCGGCCGGGAAATCGGCCACCGCCTGGTCGCCGAGCAACACATACGCGAGGCCGCGAAACAGCGCCAGCGTGCCGATCGTCACCGCGAGCGAAGGCAGGTTGAGCTTGACGATCACGAGCCCGTTCAGCAGCCCGGCCAGCGCGCCGGCAATCAGCACGAGGACGATCACGACCGGCATCGGCAAGCCCATATGCCATAGCACGCCCATCAACGCGCTCGACGCGCCGAGCACCGACGCGACCGACAGATCGATTTCGGCGGCGACGATGATCAAGGTCATCGGCAGCGCCATCAACGCGATCTCGGTCAGATCGGCCAGCACATTGCTCAGGTTCGCGCCGGTGAGAAACACCGGCGACAGCCAGCGTCCCAGCCCGAGCGACAGAATCAGCACGATCACCAGCAGCACTTCCCATTGCAACGGGGTTTCGCGTGTGCGCGTCAGCAGCGCGGAATCGGGTTTAGCCATGATCGCGTTTCCTCATCATGCGTTTGGCGACGGAGCGGGCCAGCAAGGTATCGGCGGTGATCGCGGCGACGATCAGCGCGCCTTCGATCGCCTGCTCCCAGAACGGCGACACATGCAGCACCACCAGCGCGATGCTGATCACGCCGAGCACCAGCGCGCCGAGCGTGGCGCCGAGAATCGTGCCGACGCCCCCCGTGATCGCGACACTGCCGACCACCGCCGCCGCGACCACCTGCAATTCGATGCCCTTCGCGGTGCTAGCGTCCACGGTGCCGAAACGGGCCAGCCACAACGCGCCCGCGAAACCGGCAATCGCGCCCGACAACAGAAAGCCCGACATCACACGCCGCTCGACGTTCACGCCAGCGAGGCGTGCCGCCTCCGGATTCGAGCCGATCGCGTAATGCTCGCGGCCGCCGCGAAACTGCTTCAGATATACCGCGAGGCCGACCAGCACGACGAGCGCGATCAGCGCAAGGTTCGGAATGCCGAGCAGCGTGCCGGTCGCGAGCCGCGAATACGCGTCGGGCAGACTGGTCGCGTTGATCTGGCCGCCGTGCACCCACGCGTAATCCGCGCCGCGAAAGATGTACAGCGTGGACAGCGTCGCCACCAGCGACGGCACGCGCCCCACCGCGACCAGCAGCGCGTTGATGCCGCCCGCCACGAGCCCGATGACGAGCCCGGCCGCCAGCGCGACGAGCACCGGCATATGCGGAAACGCGACATACAGGCTGCCGACCGCATACGCGCTGATGCCGACCGTCGAGCCGACCGACAGATCGATATGCCGCATCAGGATCACCACCGTCATGCCGGCCGTCAGCAAGCTGATGATCGACACGTTCAGCAGCACGTCGCGCAGATTCTGCAGATTCAGAAACTGCGGTTTCGCCAGCCCCGTGCCGACGATCAACAGAATCAGCACGACGAAGAGCGTGGTCTCGCGGCTCTTCGCGATGCTCGCGGCGAAACCGCCCGGCGTGCTGGCGGAGCGCTTGGGCAGCGGCGGTTGAACCGGTGCGGGATGAGTCGAGGAATGGCGCATCATGCGGCGTGTCCCAACGGTGGAAGCGGTTGACCGAGCGCGGCGCCCATGATGCGCTCTTCGTCGGCGTCGGCGCGCGCTATATCCGCGCTGATACGTCCCTCGTGCATCACCAGCACGCGGTCGGCCATGCCGAGCACTTCCGGCAATTCGCTCGAAATCATCAGCACGGCCATGCCTTCGCTCACCAGCTCGGCCAACGCGCGATACACCTCGGCCTTCGCGCCGACGTCGATGCCGCGCGTCGGTTCGTCGATGATCAGCACCTTCGGACCCGTGGCGAGCCACTTGCCGAGCACGACCTTCTGCTGGTTGCCGCCCGACAACGTGCCGACCGGCGCACTGGGATCGACCGCTTTCAGACGCAGACGTGTGCCCCACTCAGTGGCGAGTTGCGTCTCGCTGCGCGTCGAGATCAGGCCGTGCCTGACGAGCCGTCCGAGCACCGTCATCGAGGCGTTGCGGGCGATGCTCAGTTCCAGCGCGAGCCCCTGCTGGCGCCGGTCTTCCGGGACCAGCGCGAGGCCGGCGCGCACCGCGGCGGCGGGCCGG
This sequence comes from Paraburkholderia sediminicola, assembly GCF_046026895.1. GTDB lineage: Bacteria > Pseudomonadota > Gammaproteobacteria > Burkholderiales > Burkholderiaceae > Paraburkholderia > Paraburkholderia sediminicola_C. The sequence goes on along the minus strand of NZ_JAQQEU010000061.1, from coordinate 8,028 downwards.
CCCGTCGTCAGACGCGCGCCGCCGAGCCAGACTTCGCCCGCATCGAGCGGATCGATGCCGAAGATCGCCCGCGCGACTTCACTGCGCCCCGCGCCGACGAGGCCGGCCAGCGCGACGATTTCACCGGCGCGCACGTCGAAGGAAATGTCCTTGAATACGCCCACGCGCGTGAGGCCGCGCACCGAGAGCCGCACTTCGCCTGGCGGAAGGTCGGCCTTCGGATAGAACGTCTCCAGATCGCGGCCGACCATCTTCGCGACGATCGACTCGGTGGTGAGATCAGCGGTCAGCCCGTCGAACACTTTCGCGCCGTCGCGCATGATCGTCACGCGTTGTGTCAGCGTGAATACTTCGTCGAGCCGGTGCGTGATGAACAGGATCGCGACGTCGCGCTCGCGTAGCTTGCGCACGATCGCGAAGAGCCGCTCCACTTCGGGCAGCGACAGCGCAGCGGTCGGTTCGTCCATGATCAGCACGTTGGCGTTCAAGGACAGCGCTTTGGCGATTTCGATCACCTGTTGATCGGCAATCGACAAACCGCGCACCAGTTGATCCGCGCGCAGGTCGACGCCGAGCGAAGCCAGCAGGCCGTCCACTTCGCGGCGCATCGCGTCGTATTGAATGCGGCCGATCCGGTCGACCGGCTGCCGCCCCATGAAAATGTTTTCCGCGATCGACAGATCGAAGAACAGCGTGGGTTCCTGATAGATGACCGCGAGCCCGGCGTCGCGCGCTTCGGCGGGCGTCGCGAAACGGCGCGGCGCGCCGTCCACCAGCAATTCACCGGCGTCCGGCTGATGCACGCCGGCGAGAATCTTCACGAGCGTCGACTTGCCTGCGCCGTTCTCGCCGAGCAGCGCATGCACTTCGCCCGGCCACAGCGCGAGATCGCCGTCGGACAACGCACGTACGCGGCCGAATGATTTACTCGCGTGCCGCAGTTCGAGCCTGGGCGTTGCGGATCTGGATTGCTGCACTGCCTTGTCTCCTACTTTCCTTGTTCGCGTTCGGGGGGCGTCGGCGGCCTCAGATGCGATAGCAGCGTTCCGCGTTACGGCGAAACAGCGCTTCCTTTTCGGCGACGCTCGCGCCATCGACGATCGACGCATACGCATGCCACAGGTCCGTATAAGAACCGAACAGCCGGTCGACCGGAAAATTCGACGCGAACATCGCGCGCTCGACGCCGAACGCGTCGATCGTTTCGAGCACATAAGGCCGCAGGCTTTCGACGGTCCAGCGATGATCGAACATCGCGAGTCCGCTGATCTTCACCGCGACGTTCCTGCAATCCGCGAGCAGGCGCATCCCGTCGCGCCACGCGCGATACCCGGCGACGCTGCTGCGGTCCACGAACATGCCCGCATGGTTGACGATGAACTGCGTGTCGCCATGAGCGCGCGCGAGCGCGGCGGCTTCCTCCATCTGTGACGGGTACAGTTGCAGATCGAACGACATGTCGTAGCGGCGCAGCAGCGCGAAGTGTTCGCGCCATTGCGGCTCGCGCATGAAGTGCCGGCCGACGTAGTCGAATAGCCGGTTCTCATGCACATTCAGGATCTGCCGGATGCCGCGCGTATTGGCGAACGACGCGTGCGCTTCGAGCACGGCGGGCGCATTCGGCGCGGACAGATCGACGGCGGCGACGATCGCATCCGGCATCCCGTGCGATTCCTTGCGATCCGCAATCGACTGCAGCCAGCGCGTTTCTTCGACCGGAACGGCGGGATCGTGATTCGCTTCCACGTGCACCAGTTTCAGCACGTCGATGTCGCCGGCTTCGCGCAGCAGATCGTCGAGCAGGTAGTCGTGCTTCAGATCGCGCGCGTCGCCCACGAACGACACGCCCGGATTGTCCAGCCACGGATAGCGATGCGTCTTCAGATCCCACAGATGGATATGCGAATCGACAACCTGCATGCAGCACACTCCGTCCAGTGAAGGTCACTACGAGGTCAGCTCAGCGAATTCAAATGAAAGACCGGTTCGAGCGATTGCTGAAGCGGCGCATGATCCGGCGCCGTCCGCATGATGTCGGCCATGTAATCCCACCATTTGCGCATCACGTCGACTTGCGGCAACTGATCCATGGTGTGATGGCGCGTGCGCGTCAGCACGGCAAAAAGATAGTTCGAGTCCGGGTCGAAGAAGATCCGGTACTCACGCACACCCGCGTTGTGCAATGCGTCAACCAGTTCGGGCCAGATCTGCGTGTGACGTCGTTCGTATTCCTCGCGCATGCCGGGGTTGAGCACCATGCGGAAAGCGATTGTTTCCATTGCGGCCTGTCTCCCGTCGTATTCGGGCGCCTTCTTTGCGCAGCGTAGAAGCGTCTGATGCGACTATAATTCCTGCGTCGATAGCATCTCGATCCGATGTTGGGATTGGGCGATCCACAAACCGAATCGCACCCGGACCATGAGCCAATACTCCGCTGCCGTCGCACTCGTCAACCGGCTCAAGTTCAAGCATCTCGCGCTGCTCGTCGCGCTCGACGACACGCGCAATCTCCATCAAGCCGCCGACGCCGTCAACGTCGCCCAGCCGAGCGCGAGCCGCATGCTCGGCGATATCGAAGAAGCGTTCGGCTTCCTGCTGTTCGAGCGCAACGCGCGCGGCATGACGCCCACGCCGCTCGGTGTCGTCACGCTGGCTTATGCGCGGCGCGCGCTGGCCGAGTTGACCCGTTTCGCCGAAGACCTCGATGTGAAACGGCGCGGCGGTCACGGGCAACTGACCGTCGGCGCGATCATGGGCGCCGCGCCCGATCTGCTGGCCATGTCGGTGGCCGCGCTGAAAACCGAAAGCCCGTTGCTCAACGTGCGCATTCTCGGCGAAACCAGCGACCAGGTCGTCCAGTTGCTGCATCGCCGCGAAGTGGATCTGGCGCTCGGCCGACTGACCAGTCCGCTGCAACACAACGACTTCAGTTTCGAACCGCTCGCGCGCGAAACCCTGCTGCTGGTCGTGCGTTCGGTGCATCCGCTCGCGCAGCGCACGCGCATCACGTTGCCCGAACTGGTCGACTGGCCGTGGGTCGCGCAGCCCGTCACCAGTCCAGCGCGCGTGCTGTTCGAGGAAGAACTCGCGCGTGCGGGACTCGCGACGCCGGTGAACCTGACCGAGTGCGCGTCGATCTTCGCGACCCTGCAGTTGCTCGAGAACTACGACGCGGTCGCGATGCTGCCCGAGTCGGTGGTGCGCGATCACGTGCGCGGCAAGCTGCTGGTCGCGCTGCCGCTGGAGATCGGCAAGAGCCTTGCCGGCTTCGGCATTCTCACGCGCAAGGAAGAAGCGCTCGCCGAACCGGCGCTGCGCTTCATCGAGCTGCTGCGCGGGTTCTCGCGCAAGCTCGCTCGCGACGACGCCGCGCTCGGCGCTTCGTCCGCGGCGGATTCGCTGAGCGTGCCGGCTCCCGTGCATTGACATCGGCATCGCCCGTTATTGCAGATTGACGAACAGGCCGCCGTCCACCAGCAACGCGGCGCCTGTCACATAGCGCGCGCGGTCCGACGCGAGGAACACCACGCAATCGGCGACATCTTCCGGGCGGCCCAGGCGGCCAAGCGGAATGCGCTTCTCGAAGTAGGCTTTCTTCGTTTCGTCGGCGAGGTCTTGCGCGTTCAGGTCGGTCGCGATCGTGCCGGGCATCACCGAATTGCAGCGAATGCCGTACGGCCCTAATGCGATCGCGCACGACTGCATCAGCGAATGCACGCCCGCCTTGGTCGGCGTGTAGTGCGTCTGCATGCCGCCGCCGACTAACGCGCTGATCGAACTCGTCGCGACGATCGCGCCGCCCGTGCCCTGCTTCTTCATCTGCTGCGCGGCGGCTTGGGTGACGTAGAACGCACCGTTCAGATTGACCGCCACCGTCGACTCCAGCACGTCGGGCGGCATGTCGAGAAACGCGTGGAACGGGCAGATGCCGGCATTGCTGGCGAGCACGTCGACTTTGCCGAACGCTTCGACGGTGCGGCGCACCAGCGCCTGCCCCGTGTCGCGCGCGGCGACGTTGCCTTCCACCGCGATTGCGCGCCGCCCCAGCGCCTCGATTTCGCCGACCACTTCCGCGACGGCGGAGCGGCGTCCATAGGATGCGTCGTTATCGCCCCAGTAGTTGATCGCCACGTCTGCGCCTTCGGCGGCGCATGCGACGGCTATCGCGCGGCCGATGCCGCGCGAGCCGCCGGTGACGATCACGACCTTGTCCTTGAGCAGCACGTCATTCTCCTTTGCTGGGTCATCAATACTGCAAGCGGTAGTCGCTCTGGTGCGCGTGATCGAAGGCGGCCTCGCGCGGAGCCGGCTCGGCGCGAGGCCGCATGAAGCAACGCACGATCAACGCGGATAGGGCCGAACCAACGCACACTCCGGATTCAACCGCACGCCGAACCCCGGCGTGTCGGGCACCTTCATCCGTCCATTGACGGGCACCGGCTCGTCGAGCAGAAGCGGTGTAAACATCGGCACGACTTCGTCGGCCTTGGGCGCCATCATCAGAAACTCGGAGAACGGCGAGTTGTGCCGCGTGACGACGAAGTGATAGCTGTACACCGACGACCCATGCGGCACCACCATCACATTGTGCGCATCGGCAAGCGCGGAGATCTTGATCAGCTCGGTGATGCCGCCGCACCAGCCCACGTCCGGCTGGATCAGATCGCAGCACTGCATCTCCAGCAGCATACGAAAGCCCCAGCGCGTCGCCTCGTGCTCGCCGGTGGACACCATCATGCCGCGCGGCACGTTGCGGCGCAGTTCGGCGTAACCCCAGTAGTCGTCGGGCGGCAGACACTCTTCGATCCATTTCAGGCCGTATTCGTGCGCCCCCTGCGCGAGCCGCGTCGCGTAGCGCACGTCGAGGCTCATCCAGCAGTCGTACATCAGCCAGAAGTCGTCGCCGACGCGCCCGCGCATGTCGGCGAGCTTCTCCAGGTTCTGCCGCAGACCCTCTTCACCTTCCGCGGGACCATGCTGCAACGGCAGCTTGCCGCCGATGAAGCCCATCTCCTTGGCCAGATCGGGCCGCGCGCCGGTCGCGTAGAACACAAGTTCGTCGCGCACCGGGCCGCCCAGTAACTGATACACCGGCTCCTTGCGCACTTTCGCGAGCAGATCCCACAACGCCAGATCGACGCCCGAGATCGTATTCAGCACCACGCCTTTGCGCCCGTAGTACAGCGTCGCGAAGTACATCTGATCCCACATCTTCTCGATGTCTGTGACGAGCTGACCTTCGAGAAAGCGCGCGAGATGTTTCTCGACGATGAACGCGCCAATTTCACCGCCCGTCGTCACCGCGAAGCCGACCGTGCCGTCGCTCGCCTCGATCTCCACCACCAGCGTGCCGAGCACGTTGATGCCGAACGACTGGCGGCTCTGGCGATACTCGGGATAGCGCGCCATCGGCGTCGCGATGTGATCGTCGATCCAATGTCCGCCGGGCTGATCGTGATAATCCGCGCCGCCGCCTCGAACGATGAAGGCACGCACGTGCCGGATAGTAGGCATGGCCATGAAAGGAGCTCCGTTAGGGATGTGTCGAACGCGCAGTCGACAATGCGCCTGGCAGGCGCGATGCAGTAAGTTCCGGGAAGACGCGCAAGGGCGGGCAGCGGCGCGGCTGCTTGTCCTTCGTCGGCGTGAGCGCTTCGTTCGCCACGGGACGCGCGCGCTTGCGGCGCGCTGCGATGCTGTCGAACCTCTGACGTGAAACGCACGCGTGCGGGTCCATATCGTCTCCTTCGCAGAGCACGCGCTTGGCGGCTCCGCGCTTTTGTTCTGTGGGGTGTTGCGTCGGTGCCGCCCGGACGGCGCCAGGCGTTCAGTAAGTCGCGCGACCACCAGAAAGGTCGAACACCGAGCCGGTGCTGAACGCGCAGTCCTCGGACGACAGCCACAGGATCAGCGACGCCGCTTCTTCCGGCAGCAGGAAGCGGTTCATCGGAATCTTCGAGAGCATGTAGTCGATGTGCTGTTGCGACATCGAATCGAAGATTTCGGTTTTGGCTGCGGCCGGGGTGACTGCGTTGACCAGAATGTTTTTGGTCGCCAGCTCTTTGCCGAGCGACTTGGTCAAGCCGATCAGGCCCGCCTTCGACGCACTATAGTGCGATGCGTTCGGGTTGCCCTCCTTACCCGCCACCGATGCGATATTGACGATCCGGCCGTAGCCCTGCTTGAGCATTTGCGGCACGACCGCGCGGCAGGTGAGATAAGGGCCGATCAGATTCACGTCGATCACGCGGCGCCAGACGTCGGGCGCCAGTTCCCACGTCGCGCCGTTGCCGCCGGTGATGCCGGCGCCATTGATCAGCACGTCGAGCGCGCCATGCTCGGCGACGGTTTGCGCGACGGCTTCGGCAACCGCGGCTTCCTCGGTCAACTCGACCGTGATGGCGGTGACCTTGCCCAACTCGCCGAGTTCGCGCTGGCTGCGCGCGAGGCGTTCGCCGTCGACGTCCCACAACGCGACCGACGCGCCCGAGTTCAGCGCCCGCTGCGCCACCGCGTAGCCGATGCCGCGCGCGCCGCCGGTGATGGCGACGACGCGCCCCTCCAGATCGATTTTGTTCATCGCTGTGCTCCTGTGGGCCGCCCTTGAGGGCTTGCCTGTATGTTGTTGTTTCGCTGCTGTCCGTGCTGACCGTTCAGCAAATATACGGGCGGCGCGATGCGTCAACAATTCGAGTATTGGAGGAGGCGATAACAAAAGCGGATCGACGGTGGGGGCATGCGGTCACCAATCCCTCGCCTGACTTGCCGTCGCTGCAGCAACGGGTGGCGACTCAAGCGGCCGCCCCCTCCCTTCAGATTACGACCCATCCGCCGATAACCAATTGACATAGAAAGCTTGAGCGACCGCCCGCGCGACCATACCGCGCGGCCACGTCGAAACACAAGATAGGTGGAAAATGGGAGAAGGACGGTTTTCGGCTTCTACACGTTCGCCTGCAACAGAACGGGCAATGACTCCGTCCTCGGTAGAAGCAGACCGTCGCCTCTATCATCTGGTCGTTGCGACCATCGCATCTTTTTGCCTCGTTGTTGTCAGTGGCCAGCTCAAAACCATGGCGGGCGAAATCGTTGCTGTATGGATAGCGGACGGCTACCTGCTCGGACACCTGATGGCGGTCCCTCGTCGCAGCAAGCCGTTCATCCTTGCAGGCGGGGTAATTGGCAATCTTGCCGCAAACTTGTTAGGGGACGAAAGCCTTTACGTATCGCTTTCGTTCACCGCCGGCGGGATGGTCCAGGTGTGTGCGGCAGCGTGGCTTTTGCCGTGGGTCAGTTCTTCAAAGGAACTGATCAACCCGAAGACATTTCTTCGATTTGTGTTCGCAGCAGGCGCGCTTGCACCGTTGATTTCCGGATTGGCTGCGGTATTGCTGCTCCAGGGCGTCTTTACCACCCACCCGTTTTCTTCATTTTCAAACTGGGTGATATCCGCGTCGCTCGGCCTCATGATATTTACGCCCGTGACCTTGAATATCGTCACGGGTGAATGGCGCAGCCTGCTGGAACCGGGCAACCGGATAAAGTCGCTGGCGCTTCTGGGGCTTGTCGGATGCGTCACGGCCTTGATATTCGTTCAGACCACCCAGTCGGTGCTTTACTGGGCCCTTCCGCCGCTCGCTCTCCTGGCGTTCCACGCCGAACTTTCGACCGTTCTTCTCGGCATCCTCCTTTTTATCAGCATTGCGGTGCCACTGACCGTGCGCGGAATGGGGCCGCTCTGGTTGACTCCCTTCAGCGATATGCAGCAACGTATCCTTGCGCTTCAGGTCTTCACGCTAGCCGCCCTGTCCGTCGCACTTCCCATCACGGTGATGCAAGTTCAACGCAATCGGCTCGTTGGACTGGTTATCGACGGTCATCGCAGATTTCGCCAGCTGGCTGAACACTCCGATGAGGTCATCATTCAACTGGCTTCGAACGGCGAGTTCCAGTATGTCTCCCCCCGTGTAAAACATATCCTTGGACACGAACCCCACGAACTGGTTGGGTGCCAGTTGGAGCGCATGG
>NZ_JAQQEU010000060.1:0-42684 GCF_046026895.1 Paraburkholderia sediminicola | reverse complement strand
GGTGGGCCTATCGTCTGTCAGCAGTTCGTGGGTTCACTAACTATCTACACGCCACCGATCCCACAGTCGAGGTGCCGCCATCGGACTTACTGCCCTGGCGGGCGCACCGAGCCAGCCCGTATCTGTATCGTGAGGAAGAGATCGTCGCGCTGATGAAGGCCGCCGGCATGCTCAGTTCACCGCTGCGAGTGGCGACCTACCAGACCTTGATTGGGCTACTCGCCGTCACCGGCATGCGGGTCGGTGAGGCGATCAACCTGGATCGGCAGGACTTCGATGCGCGCAACGGCACGCTGATCATCCGGCGGGCGAAGTTCAATAAAACGCGAGAAGTTCCATTGCACCCAACGACGGTCGCGTCCTTGAAACACTATCTCGCTCGCCGCAACCGTGCGCCCTGCGCCGAGAGAACCTCGGCGCTATTCATTTCCCCGACTGGCAGTCGGCTCCTGTACTGCAATATTCAGTGGACCTTCCAGCGACTGCTCCACAAGGCCGGTCTCGTGCCGCGCACCTCTCGTTGTCGTCCCCGTATCCATGACCTTCGTCATGCTTTCTCTGTTAACTCGTTGCTTGAGGCCTACCAGGATGGCTCGGACACGCAGCAGCGTCTCACGCTGCTTTCAACTTATCTTGGGCACATCAATCCGGCGGCGACCTACTGGTATCTGTCCGCGGCTCCGGAGCTGCTCGCTAAGGCAGTCGAGCGTCTGGAGCATCCACATGGAGAACAGACATGAGTGCACTTGCCATTACCCTGCAAGCATTCTTCACTGATCGGCTCGTCCGGGAACGTCACGTGAGCCCATGCACAATTGCCGCATATCGCGACACGTGGCGATTGTTGCTTGGCTTCGGCGCAAAGCGAGTCGGTAAATTACCCTCGGCACTCGATTTTTCTGACTTCGACGTTTCGCTTGTCTGCGCCTTCCTGGACCACCTCGAACGGGATCGCAAAAACAGCGTGCGTACCCGTAATGCTCGGCTCGCCGCCATCCACTCGCTGTTTCGCTACGCGGCTTTACGTCACCCCGAATACACAGCGACCATCGCCCGGGTACTCGCGATATTACCCAAGCATTTTGAGCGCGCGATCGTTACCTTCCTCACCGAAGCCGAAGTGCAAGCGCTTCTTGCAGCGGTCGATCGCACCTCGTGGTGGGGACGACGTGACTATGCATTGTTGTTGGTCGCGGTGCAGACCGGATTGCGAATCTCAGAGCTGATTGGCCTGCGACGGAGTGACGTTCACCTCGGCGTTGGTGCACATCTCGCCTGCCAGGGAAAGGGTCGCAAGGAACGCATCACGCCCTTGACCGCCCCTGTGGTCAGCGTGCTGCGCACCTGGCTCGCCGTGTGTGACGTCAAATCAACTGCGCGGTTGTTCCCAACGCGGACCGGCAACCCACTCAGCCGCGACGCGATCGAGCGCCGCATCGCTGTGCACGCAGCTACAGCAGCCGCCGCGTGTCCGACTTTGGCGAAGAAGAACATCACTGCCCATGTACTTCGACATACCGCTGCGATGCGGCTTCTGGAAGCCGGAGTCGATCCCACAGTAATCGCTCTATGGCTAGGCCATGAGCATGTCGACACCACTGCCATCTATCTCCACGCGCATCTTGGCATCAAGGAGCAGGCTCTCGCCCGGGCTCGAATGCCGAACGCAAAGCCGGGCCGGTATTGTCCCTCCGATCCGCTTTTGACATTCCTGGAGTCGCTCTGATTATGCCGATGCCTACAGCGCGTTCACCGCCAGCGGTGCGGCATCGCGTCCGCACAACGGCATAATCCGGAGATCGGCGTAATGGAACTTATTCCGACATCGGAATAAGTTCCACAAAATGGGCAATGTCCTGAATGCGCTGCCGAAGTCACAACAGGGCAAAGCCAAAGCAGATCTGCAGGCGATCTGGATGGCCGCCACGCGCGCCGACGCGTATGCCGCGTTTGATCGTTTCGTAACGGTCTACGCGGCGAAATATCCGAAGGTAACAGAGACGTTGAAGCTTTGATGACGATTCTTGGGGCAGACGCGATCCAACCTTGACGAGGGCGGGAGGCGACAACCGGCCAGGAAGGAACCTTCGTTGGTTGCGCCGCCATGACAGTCGAGAGGCAGTTCCGCCCTCGCAAGCGGTCATTCGAACGCTGAGAGCCTGCGTTAGGTGATCTTGAGGTTTGTTCGACGCCTGCCCATGTCCGCGGGCTCGCAAGCGCATGAGTGCGCATGCGGGCAGGCGTTGGACAAACCTCAAGACAAGGTGCTGGCGCCTCCGTCGTCTTGGTGTTTCGCATCCGCGGTCCGCGTGGGAGTCCGTTGTTTGGCGAGGAGAAAAGTTGAGCACGCTTGGTGAGGAACCGGAAGCCTAGTACCTCATCGATCGTGAACAAGAAAACGGTCGCAATGCCCTCAGAAGAATGCTCACGCTCACAACCACCCGTCGAGTCGAGGCGGAACGGTCGGTATCGGGGCAGCGCAGATAAAGTCACCGGAAGCGAATTCAAAGAGGCCCCTCGTTGGCGGGGCCTTGAGCTACGAATCACCGTCTTTCTGTTAGTACGTCACGGAAGCCCCACTGCCAGTAAAACTGTGCTGGGTAGGAGCGTCATTTGCATAGTCGGCAACGGCCTGGATGATGTTCACGATCTGTTGCGGCAGCCTGCCGCCGCTGACGGCGGTCATTGCAGTACGATCCATCTCAACGGCTATGGGGAGGTCTTTGATTACCAGCGTGTTCATTTCGATTCTCCAAGGGGCAATTAGTCAGTCAGGAATGTCGGAGCTTATTTTGAGGGTGTCGCCACTCCTCGATAAGGATCAAAGCAAAGGGCGTGCCAAACGGTGGCGCCGCGGTAGGCGCCCACGCAACTAGTTGAAAATATTGGATTTTTAATGGTGACCAGTGCGAATCGGTAGACAGACATGCGCGCTGCGGCCGGTGGCTCGGATCCAACTCTCCGTCTGGCGCTGTGGGTTAGATCGCGACACATGCGGTCCGCCTACGTATCCCGTGTTTGTACGATGTCCTCGAGGCTTAGAATCCGATCGAAGCCTGACGACAATGAGTCTGTCGCGGACAGTCTCGCTTTCCTGCTGGACTCTGCTATGGCCACCATGCTGCTGTGGCCTACGATGGCGAAACGGCGCTCAGGCTCCTTCGTACCGGCGCTTTTGAAATCAATTTCCGTGACGAGAACCTGCCCGACATAAAAGGCAGTGCTGTCGCATGGTCGCTGAGGGAAACGCCAATTCGCTCCGCGGTTTTCCTCGTTTCAAGGACGGGAGACGCTGCCAGTCAGGGAGACATTGCCCGGCTCTTCGATGTCTATTTGCAGAAGCCGTTCTCCTGCGAAGCACTCATGCAGGTCATCGAAGACGCTCCCTGCAGCAGCGATGCGAATACTCGACAAGCCACCTGGCCACCTTGCCACTTCATCCGAACGACCAGGCATTAGCTATCAGCGGACCCTTCGAAGGTTAGGCGCGCGTCGAGTCAAGGTGCAAAAGTCGCGTCCATGCGGCCGGCCTGTTTGCAATTGCCCTGCTCCGATAGCGCTTAGTGAGCCTACATCTAAGGGACTGTCTCCTTGCGTGAACGCACCCCTTCGCACTCGAGCCATGAGCGGAACAGCATGACCAGGTCATCTGCAGACTTCCCATCCGGAACGTAGGTGCAATAGCTCCTTGACGGCAGACGAGGATCGACGAACGGCGCGACAAGCCGGCCACCCGCGAGATCGTCGGAGATCAGCGCGGTCGGTCCCATCGCGATACCTATCCCATCAATGGCAGCTTGCAACGTCAGATAGAAGTGGTCGAAGGTCAGCGCGGCAGCCGGCGTGAGTTCAGCAATGTTTGCCCTCGCCAGCCAGTCCGGCCAAAGCCGCGGCAGACTCGACGTGTGCAGCAACGTATGCTGCTGCAGATCGTCTGGCATCTGAAGCGGCTGTCGCTGCAAGAGTGCCGGACTGCAGACCGGGAGCCTCTCTTCGGAGAGGAACGGCTGCATCGAGTACCCATAGAACGTGTCCGGACCGCCCCGGATGATGACGTCGTAGGTCTCTTTCAGACTCTCCACCGGCTCGTTCGATGTCTCCACCTTGACGTCCACGTCGACATGCCCGGCGCGGAATTTCGCCAGTCTCGGCACCAGCCAACGCAAGGTGAACGTCGCGGGCGCGTTCACGGACAGTGTCCGGGAAACCGTTCCGGAGAAACCATATCGCGCGGTTGCCTGCGAGAGTTGCTCGAACACGGGACCGATTTCCCCAAGGTAGGCCTTCGCCGCCGGAGTGATCGCCACGCGCCGGTTGTGCCGTTCAAACAGCGGCGCGCCAAGCCACTCCTCGAGCAGGCGCACCTGCTGGCTCACCGCGCCGTGAGTGACGTGCAATTCGGCGGCGGCTTCCTTGAAGCTACCGAGCCGGCCTGCGGCTTCGAAAGCGCGCAGTGCATTGAGCGGAGGCAATACCCGTTTCATTCGAAAGAGTTTATCTAACGCGAACTGTCAATTTATCTGAGTTGTTTGCCCGTCACAAGATAGATATCTATTTACGGTGCCGCATAAACTTACCCCTTCCCTTGTGGCCCGGAGCCCGCATGCTTAGTTACACCGGCGGTATCGTCCTTCTTGCCGCCTTGCTTCACGCAAGCTGGAACGCGATGCTGCACGGCAATCGCGACCGGTTCCTGTCCATGACGTGGATGAGCATCGCCATTGCGACGGTTTCCACACTCGTAATTCTGTTCACGCCGTGGCCGGCCGACGCGGCCTGGCCGTACATCATCGCTTCGGGGCTCGTGCATATCGTCTACAACGTGACTCTTGTACAGTCGTACCGTCGCAACGATCTGGGGCAGGCGTATCCGATCGCACGAGGCTCGTCGCCGCTGCTCGTCACGCTCGGCGCGGCGCTGTTCGCGCACGAGGCGATCGGCCCCTTGCACGCGCTCGGGATCCTGATGATATCGGGCGGCATCATCGCGATCGCGCTGGAGGGGAGTCGCGTATCGCGCGCAGGTGCGCTGGCCGCACTGACGACCGGCGCGACAATCGCGGTCTATACCGTGATCGACGGCATCGGCGTGCGCCTGTCCGACGGTCAGGCGCTCGCCTACACCGCGTGGATGTTCCTGTTCTATTGGCTGATGCCGGTGCTGTTCGTCGCGACGCGTGGACTCAGGGCGTTGTGGGTACCGGTACGGACGGTGCCAATGGCAATCGGCTCGTCGCTGGTCGGCGGCCTCGTGTCGATCGCGGCGTACGGCATCGTAATCTGGGCGTTGCAGTCGGGTGCGATGGGCACGGTATCGGCGCTGCGCGAAACCAGCGTGGTCTTCGCGGTGCTGATCGGACGGATGTTTTTGCGGGAAACAGTAAGTGAAAAGCGCTGGCTCGCGTGCGTGGTCGTCGCGGTCGGGGCGGTTTGTCTAGGACTTTGACAGCGCCTGAAGCGCATGATGTGTTGCTCTTGCGTCAGCGCCCGTCCGGCACCCCGCCTGACCGTACCGGGTCCGACACCACTGACCATCCCGGCCTATCAATCGCCATAGCCGCGAAGCGCGGTTTCCTCCATCGGGTTTATTCGACGCCTGCCGACATGCGCGCAGGCATGCACCTTCCTGCGGCCGATGGCAGGCATCGAATAAACCTTAACGACTAGCGCCGAATGTGTCGGCGCTAGTCGGCCTTGGCGGGACACTACTTGCTGGTCGCGCGCGGGCTCGGTTCATCCGGACATCACGTCAGGCCGGACGATCAAACGTGCCAGGACTTGTGTGCGTCGCCTTCCAGCTTTCGGTGCGCTCCTTCGTCGCGCGCGCCAGCGCATCTTTGACGCCGTGTACATCGAAATCGCCCGTATAGACAGGCGAGCCGGGCTGCTGCCTCCATGAATCAGCAATCGTGCCTGCGTCTACTGGATCGAAGCCGATCTGATCGACGAGTCTGAACACGACTTCCTTCGCCTTCGGGTTGTCGCCTGCCACGGGCAGCGCGATGCGTCCCGACGTGCCAGCGGGCTTGCCCATCCCTTCGAGGTGCGCGGCATAGATGTTGTTGAACGCCTTGACGACGGCGTGGCCGATCTGCTCCTCGACCCAGCGGCTTTCGGGCGCGCCCGTCTCGATGCCGTCGATGCGCCCGTCACGTTGACGAGGGTAATAGTTACCCGTATCCACGACGATAGCCGACGGCTTTGCGTTGCCGAACAGACCTTTCGGCAAATTCGTCACCTTGGCTTGCGGAATCGTCACGACGATCACGTCCGCGTCGGCGACGATATCCTGCACGTCGCTTGCCGTCGCGCCCGTCTCCTTCGCAATGTCCCCCAACGATGCCGCTCCGCGCGAGTTCGCGATACGCACGGCATGCCCGTTTTCCACGAAACGGCGCGCGAGCACCTTGCCGATGTTTCCTGCTCCGATGATGCTGATATTCATAATGACCTCTTGAAAATGAACGAGCCGCGCGCCGCACTGGAGCCTTCAGGCGACGGAATAGCCGGCGTCTGCAAGCAGCGCATGACCCGCCACATATGACGAATCGTCGGATGCGAGGAAGGCGACGACCGTCGCCATTTCCTCGGCGGAACCGAAGCGGCCCGCCGGCGTGCTGGCGGCGAACGCATGCTGCGCTTCGACCGCCGGCCAGACGCCTCGATGATGGAACGGCGTTCGATCAGCCCCGGACACAGGCATTGACGCGCACACCGTGCCTGAACCATTCGATCGATGCCGGCTTCGTGATGGCGATCACAGCATGGTTCGTGCCCATATAGAGTGACGCGTTTTCGAAGCCGATTATGCCCCCATCGACGCATTGTTGATAATGCTTCCAAAACCCTGTTACAGCATGACTTCCGCTTCGTTATTTCATGCTATTGAACACGCCGCGCACGTTCGGTTCGGACACCATGTCAAAGCGTTCGTTGTTCTGTTCGACGAGCGGCGCAAGAATGCCTTCCGTGCCCGCGTTGTTGAACGCGAGCCGAACTGGACGAAGTCGTTGCCGCGATCACAGCGGCGGGCGGCGACGCGACCTCGCTCGTCGTCGATATGACGAAAGAGGACGACGTTGCCGCGATGGTGAGGCTTGCGGTCGATACTTACGTGAAGCGCCACGCAGCGGCCCGAAAATGCCCTTTTGCCGATCGAGAGATTCATCTGCATTGTCCGCCTGCTATTCCTTCAGGGTCCGCGAGCGCCTAGTCGTTGCCGTAGCGCCGCAGGTCCGCAGCCCGCCAGAGTTTGGCACGCCCAGACCGGATTTGCGGATCACGCGGGCGGTCTGGCGCCGGTCATGATGTATTGGTCCTTTCATACTGAAGTGCGCTCAAACTCGAAAGCGACGCTGGCAGTTTTATTAACCAATCTGAAGGAGTCGTTCGATGGACATCACTCTCGTACCCGGCAATTCCCTCATTACGGCGACGCCCGAGGATGGTCGGCACCTGGCGATCAAAATGGCGCGCCTTGAAATCAAGGCCACCCAGCCTGACGACGATACACGAGCGAAGTTGCGCGCAGTCTATGCGAACGGTGCTTCGGACCTCATTCAGGTTGGCCACGTCGTGGCGCTCGAGTTCGCCACCATCGCTGCGGCGAACAACTATTGGCGAGACTAATCGCACATGCCGCAGACTCGCCGCGCGATTGAGCGGGACAACGCCTGAGATGGCTCGCTGCTGCTGTCGACGGGCGCTATGCTGTGCGGGCGTTCATCGAGACGGAATTAACATGAGTGACAGCCCGCTACCCACTATTCGGACATGGGCCACCAGCACCGTTCCTTGGGCGCAACGCGTCGCGTACTTCCAAGCTGCGTGTGCGACCGCGCTCGTTCCCTTTGGCTTATCGGGACCCAACACCGCGAGTTTTTGCGCGTCGATCGAGGCCGTGGACCTGGGACCTCTCTCGTTGATGCGGCACAGCGGCAGCGCACATATGGTTCGAAGCGGTAAGCTGGAAATCCAGCGTCGGATTGAACGCAACTTCAATGTGCTCGCGACTCGCCGGGGATCGTGGCGACTCAGACACCGGGAAGAAAATCTGTCCGCCCCCCACATCGCTGCGTTCACCGACTCACAACTGGATTTGACGGTCCAGACACTGGAAGACTATGACCTTGTCAATCTCCAGCTTCCCGTCGGCTGGGTGCGTCAGTGGTTGCCAGAGCCGCAGGTTTTGCTGGGACGCCGCATCACCCCGCACACCCCGTGGGGCCGGGCGCTGACGAACTTCATGACGGCCCCGAGACCTGAAAGCATGGTCCGTCCACCGCTTCCGCCACAACTCATCGCGGACTATCTGGGCGCCCTGCTGGCATTGGCCGCCAATGAGATTGCCGACGGCGGCGACTCCCCAGCGCGACCTGACAAGTCTTTGGCCGATCGCATCGAAGACTGTATTCGCGCAACGCTGCGGAGAGCTCTCGCTGACAGCAGTGAAGTGGCACACGCGCTAGACATCTCGCCACGAACGCTGCATCGCCATCTGGCCTCCCGCATACAGGTCTTCGGTATTGTTCTCATATCCGCGCGCGTCGCCGTGGCAGCCAGGATGCTCGAATCGCGACTCTTCTCGCACCTGACTGCAGCTCAGATCGGTCAACGCGCCGAATTTGCAGACCCTTCGCACTTTGCACGCACGTTTCGCCGCGCGGTATGTATCGCCGCTCAAATTCCGGCATGGCGGACACGAGCCGAAATCCCACGAATGACGGGCAGGCTGCTTCCTGCTTTCGATGGATCCCGAACCGGACAGTCATTGCCTCAAGATTGCTGCCGGGAAACCTCGAAGGCCGATCGGCTGACCGATGATCTCGCGAGCGGTATGGCCGCTGTTGAGATGCTGCCAGTCGAAACGTCCTTCCTGTGGCAAGGGCAGCTTTGTGACACCGCATCTCAGCGGGTGCAATCGGTCAGGTTGAGCCATTCAGAGGAAGCTTTCGCGGGTCCCGCTCCCGGCTCGACATGAGACGGTCGCTGATCGCGCTCTGAGCTTGCCGTCCGCCATTCCAGGGCATCGCGAATTGCGGACGAAGGATGACCTGCTGTGTGACCTGATGTCCAGGTGCGATGACGCCGGTGAATAATGCCCGGCCCACCACAGGTGGCCGTGCTGCAGAAAAGCAGAGGTTCATTGGGCGGGCACAATACGTGAAGGCCGGCGCCTGAACGGGAACCGCGAACAGCTACCTGCGAAACGCGCTTCGCGTACGCCGAAGCACGTCGACGTCCACCGACAAGCGGCTTGGATCACGCAGTCGGAACAGTCCCGCCATCGATGACGTACTCAGTGCCGGTGATGGCGCTGGCCCGCGCGGAGACGAGGAAACCGATGAGTTCTGCCACTTCGCGGGGAGAGCATGGCCGGCCGAGAGGAATGCCCCCGAGCGAATCCATGATGATCTTGCGGGCGCCTTCCGTGTCGATGCCGTTCTGCCGGGCGATCTCAGCAACGAGACCTGCGGCGGCATCCGTCTCAACCCAGCCGGGGGAGACACGCACGACCCGAACGCCTTTCGGACTGACTTCCTTGGACAAGGCTTTGCTGTAGTTCGACAGGGCAGCCTTGGCGGCGGCATAGGCAATCGTGGCCTCCGGCAACGGTAACTGCCGCTGGATCGACGTGACGTGGATGATGACGCCTGAGCGCTGCTCGACCATCGAGGGCAACAGCGCGCGATCGATGCGCACTGCCGGGAACAGGTTCAGGCTCAATGCCTTGTTCCATTCGTCGTCGTCGAGCACCCTGAAGCCACCCGCCGGCGCAGATGAGCCACCCGCCACGTGCACGATTATATCGACGCCGCCGAGCCGGTCGAGCACGGCGTCGACAATGGTTTTACAGCCCTCGGCCGTCGTGATGTCCGCACCGATGAAACTTTCTTCTGTAAGGTCATCGGAACGCGAACGTGCCGTCGCGAGGACATTCGCGCCCGCCTCGCAAAGGTGCGCGACTACGGCTCTACCGACGCCTTTGGTCCCGCCTGTGACGAGCGCCCGAAGCCCCTGAAGTTCGAGTGCGGCGCTCATCAGCGAATCTCCAGAGACGCGATCTTGCCGTCGGCCAGGACAAACGTGTAGGTCAGCTCGACCGGGCTGCCGGGGAAGGTGCCGGTGAGCCTGGCGCGCATCGTCACGGCGGCGCCATCCTGTGACAAGTCCAGCGGCTCGACGGCGTACTGGTACCTGGCTTTGGTGTCTTTCTTCCAGGCCTGGATGGCTTCGAGCCCCTCGATAGTGCGACCCTCGTCGCGCACAACAGCATCGGCAGCGAAGCAGTTCGCGAGAGGAGCGGTGTCGCTAGTGGTTTCCGCGTTCAGATAGGCATCCACTGGCGGCGGCAGGGTCATGTTCATCGGACTTGTCCTGAACGTCACGTTTGCATGTCCCAATGATGGCGCTATAGTTACCGCATCGCAAGAACGCACTAAAAAGTAAGTAAGCCGTGCCCAACCGAAAAGCCTACACGCCCACCACCGCCGCGATTGACGTCGAAGCCGCATTCAAGCTGCTTGAAGGACGTTGGAAGCTGGTCATCCTGTTTCACCTTTTCGGTGGTCAGGTGCGACGCTTTTCGGACCTCGAGAGGCTGATCCCCGGCATCACGCAAAAGATGCTTGCCCAGCAGCTACGCCGCCTCGAAGAGGACGGCATTGTGACGCGCACGGTCTATCACCAGGTGCCGCCGAAGGTGGACTACCGCCTGACCGATTGGGGGCAGGCGCTGTGCCCGGCACTGGATGCGATTCTGAAATGGGCGGAGCGCCGTGAAGACTTTCCATCGGCTGCGTCGAGCGTGCGTGCCTAAGGCTGACTGACCTGTTTTCCTGAATTCGAATTCTGTGGGTCGTCGACGAGGCGTCTGCTGCAAGTCAACGGATGCGTCTGCATCGGTTTGGGGTGTTCTCCCGACGTTTTCGGAGTCACGCCGTCGGGGTCGCGGTATGGTCGGACCGCGTCAGCGATCCGCCACTTTCCGTGATGGCCGACGAGATAAAGGAGGCCGACGCGTTATCCGCGGTCGTCTCATGTATTCGCTTCGATAGCTGACCGGCAGGCAGCGCCATGGTCGCTCGTCGTCAATCGCATTCGGCCGTCGGTTCGCCAATAAGGCCCGCTGCTCCGATTAATAGCGGACATGCCCCCATCCCCAGGATTGGTACAAATGAAGCGAATTTAGCTTAGAACGGCGCTGTCACGTTGCTGAATTGGTCGAGTAAGATCGCGTGATGAAGAATGCAAAATCGCTTTAACAGGTCGTCGCTTTCCAGCGGCGGTCATCAGTTGCGCGGTGCGCTGGTATTTCAGGTTTCAGCTCAGCCTGCGTGATATCGAAGAGCTGCTGTTCGAGCGCGGGGTTATCGTCAGCTACGAAACAGTCCGACGCTGGGGCGATAAATTCGGTGCGTGTTTCGCACACCGTGTGAAAGCAGCGCGTCGTAAGCCCGGCACCACATGGCACCTTGACGAAGTATTTGTGACGTTGCGCGGAGAGTCTTATCTGTTGTGGCGCGCCGTTAATCAACACGGTGCTGAACTCGATATCCTGCTACAGAAGCGCCGGGACAAGGCTGCAGCCTTATCCGAGGCCACGTGAGCTGGCGAGCCCGCAGTCGACGAACTGGTCGCGCCGCCGTAGCTTTCAAACGCTTTCTGTTGAGCCGCCATCCGCGCTAGCGCGGCCTGGAAGTCCATCGAGAAATTCGTATCGACGCTCGAACGGTCGTGATAGGCCGTGCGTTGAAGCTGAACGGGTTCCGTACGCACTTGCTCAAGCGTTAGCGGACCGTTGCTGTGATCGAACGCGACCGTGGGGATGGAGAGCACCGACGCGACAACGGGAGCGGGGATGAAAAGCTTAGCCATGGTGAAACCTCCATATCGAGCGTCGGATACAACGGACGCGAGGTGTGTGAACAACGGCCTGGCCGGGAAAGGGGGATACCTGAACGCCAGTTCGCTGAGGGCCAGTTTATCCACTTACTATCGACGTACAACCGCCTAAGCGGCAACGAACAGTTCCCGTTGCTGCAACGCGTCGTGAGCCAATCGTGTGAAGCTGTCCTCAGTTTTCGGATAATCGAACAAGAATTTGCGCAGCGACGCGTACCGGCTTTCTTCTGTGCCGTCGGGTTGCTGACGGTCTACCTGCGAAGCGTGCACGGGTGCGTTGCGAGTAGGCCCAATAACCTGTTCATCGTGACGTCGTCGAGCTAGTGACTACTTGAATGAGTTTGTTAAGGTCACGCGTTCGCGTTCCGTCACGCTTCGTTCTTGAAGCGAGCGAGGTGACGCTCCTACTGGGAGATTCCGCCCATCCGCACCTAACTATGTGAACTCGACGCTGAGTTGACGAATGCAAGGCGCGGTTGCATTCGCTGTGTGAAATCTTGACTGCTTTCACGTTCAACCGGATTGAGGCGATGTCGAAGCCGGCGGGGCGAACTCGTCGTCGCTTTAAAAAACGATAGGCCCGAATCGCACGTGGCTGCGGGAATAATACGGACCGTCTATTGGCGATAGTGCAACTGATAGTTGCGAGGCTCGAATGGCCGTTCGGTGTACGTATAATGCATCCCGCACCTGAGACAGCAGGTGCCCGGATGACAGACGGTTCACGCAAGTGCAACAGCTACAAGTTCTAGTTTTGTTGCTGTCCCGCGTACTTCTTTCTGCGGGTGGGCCAAGGAGATGGAGTCTTCGCGCTCGCCGGGTTCTTGTGTGACCGGTCTGTCAACGTTACCTTGTGCCTGCCCACCACTTTTGACAGTCGGATGCAGGCTGCGTCATTCACACAGGAGTAGTCATGGCACAGCAACTTATGTCCCAGATCGGGCAATCGAAGACAGGAGTCGTCCACGAGATCGTACAGCACGCGCTGCGCATTGCTGCTACAGCTTCGACGTCTAACGGTGCTATCGACGCGCTTGGCGACGCACTGCTCCAGGTTGAGCGCCTGGTGACACACAGGAGCGTTCGGACGGACAGCGCCCTTATTTGCGGCACTGCTGGTTTCGCTCGTGACCAGCTCGCATGCGTCTGGTGATTCGTCAATCAATGCCACCGTTGAGAATGTCGGGGGAATGAATGAAAACGGGGGATTTGTGGTGCTACGGTCGACCGATGGAATGTGCCGCTATTACGGCGTACTTCAGGAGACGGCCCGAGCGCCCCGGAGGACCGGTGAACGAATTATGGCTCTGGCAAGCGGGGGAAGGTGTACGACCGGGTGACGGTCATCAGCTATTCGGCATGTCTGCAGCGGGACGGAAATTACGTTAGCGAGAGTATTTCACTGGTTTCGCCCGGCGGGCAGCGGCTTGGCATCGGAGATAGCGTAATCCTGCGATCTTCCGTCTAGCCAGGTTCGGTGCGGTGTTTATCCCTGTGACCGTCGGCAACGCCTTGGGGGAGCTGATATCGGGGCCGAAATTGCACCGGGCGCTTCGCCGCCCCGCTAGGGGGCGCCATGTCATTTCACCAATGGACTAACGATGACAGGATCCAAACGCGCCTGACCATCATCTGCCTGACTATTGCGGTCGTTCATCCCGCCAACCTCCGGAGAGCGACGGAGATCGTACCGGCGAAGTGCGGCAAACAATGGCGAAGCGTTACCACGGTGAGCCTTGTACACGGGCGACGGTATCGGGACACCCGCCGGAAAAAGACTTTCACATTTGTCGTCATGATTGACATATAAACCAATTATGATTATAATGTCATAAAACGCGACGTCCGGCGGTTCTTCCTTCGGGCCGTATGAAATCGTGCCCGGTGTCCCCTGTTTTCGCAGCACGGATATGCAGCCGCGAATGGCTTTTATGCTGGCAAGTCTGGCCGGCTCGGCTGTGGTGTTGAACAGGTACTCGCCGGCTCGGCAAGCGACTCGGCGCCCGGCGTCGCACTGTTATCGCGCACAGCCAACGCCTGTGCGGTGATCGTGCTGTCTCCGCCCGCTTTGCTGCAACTGCCCGGATCTGCTGTCGGCGGCCGCTTTAATAAAGCAGGTGGCTAGCAGGAGCAGCGCTGCCGCCAGGCGCGGCGGCGCAAGCCATCGAGTACGGCATCAACTACCGCAAAGGTTTGACGGATGATTTTCGACTGCAAACGAAGTGATTCGCCGGATCGGTGGCGAGAATGAAGCGACGCGCGCTCTTTGTCTTGATGTGCCTGTGCCTTCTTTCTTTCACGGCGACGGTCAGCGGTTGCGCCACGATAGTCACACCGGTGCCTCGCGTCATAGCGGTCGTCGTTCCAGTGATGCCGCCAGCTCCAGTGGTGGCGCCCGCTGCGCCAGCATATCGG
Source organism: Paraburkholderia sediminicola (assembly GCF_046026895.1). Classification (GTDB taxonomy): domain Bacteria; phylum Pseudomonadota; class Gammaproteobacteria; order Burkholderiales; family Burkholderiaceae; genus Paraburkholderia; species Paraburkholderia sediminicola_C. The sequence continues at coordinate 28,365 of NZ_JAQQEU010000060.1, read as the reverse complement.
ATCGCACCTCCATTGTTGATCGAAGTCACTGGCCCATCTGATGGCCAATCGCAGGTAAGGACCGACAAGCCGGAAACCCGGGAAGGTAAGTGGCGACAACAAGGTGATGACAAGCGGAGTCGCAACGCGTCGCGCGCAGCGACTGTCATCTGAGGAAAATGAGTGATGGATACCGCGGGCGTTGCAGCGCGTGTGAGGTATACGCGCGAGGTTATTGACCAACGGCTTTGCATCTCGCGGGTTTCATTCGGCCCATCATCTGCGTCGACGGTCGAGCACATCGACGGCTCGTCCATCGCCAGCTTTCGCCGACCAACGATGCGGCTGCGGTCGAAACTGATGGCGCAACACGAGTCACTCGATCAGTTTTCCAAAGAGACGCGCTTATGATTGTCTACCATCGCCAATCTCTGTTCTGGGGGGCCATAGCGCTAGCGGCCGGCATCTTGCTGTGGAACCTACGTCCCGTTCTCACGCCGTTTCTGCTTGGCGCGCTCATCGCATACGTTTTGCAGCCGGGGGTGGAATGGCTGGTACGTCATCACATGCCGCGCGGACTGGCGGCGCTGGTGATGATGTCCTTTTTTGCGTCGGTCGTCGCGCTGCTGGCACTGCTTGTGTTCGTCGTGATCCAGAAGGAAGGGCCTCAACTCGCGAGACAGATTCCCTTCATGGTAGCGAAGCTCGATGCATGGCTGAGCCCTCGGCTGGCTTTCATGGGACTTGGTTATTCGCTCGATTTGACCGGTATCCGTGACGCACTGGCTGCGCATCTCAGAGCGAGTGAACAGGGGGCTGTTCTTGCTGCGTGGCAGTACCTGCGCACAAGCAGTGACATGATGATCAGTGTCGCGGGCAATACGGTGCTGGTGCCGCTCGTTCTGTTCTATCTTCTCTACGACAGGCACGAGGCGTTCGCGCGGATGGAGAGCTTCGTGCCACGGCGCTGGCTCGGCAAGACGCGGGAATTGGCGACGGAGATCGATCGCATGATGTCGCAGTACCTGCGCGGGCAACTGCTCGTGATGGCAGTCCTAGCCGCGTTCTACCCGACTGCACTGATGATCGCGGGATTCGAAATCGCGCTGCCTGTGGGTCTCCTCACGGCACTCGCCGTGTTCATCCCCTACGTTGGCTTTGCGACCGGGCTCGCCTTTGCGCTCCTCGCGGCGCTACTCCAGTTCGGTGACTGGTATGGATTCGGTGCGGTGATCGTTGTGTACGGTATTGGCCAGATCCTTGAAAACGTTGTTCTCACGCCGAGACTCGTTGGCGAGCGCATCGGCCTGCATCCGCTCGCGGTGATTTTCGCGTTACTGGCTTTTGGCCGGCTGTTCGGGTTCTTCGGCGTGCTCCTTGCGCTGCCGGTCAGCGCGATCTTTGCCTCGGCACTGCGGGAATTGCGCCGTCGTTATGTGGCGAGTGCGCTTTACACGGATTGACCGTATCCCTATGGTGCGGACAGATATTGGAACCTCTATGCCGCATACCCGTGAACCAGACATCACCAAACTCGCCACGTCGGCGGCGCTGACATCGCCCGACGCGGCGACAGAATCGCGGCCGCGTGGAGTTCGCCGAAAGCAGGAAACGCGAGCCCGTCTGCTTGATGCCGCGCTCCGTCTAATGGCCAGAAAGGGCATGGAAGGCGTGACCATTAACGAGATCAGCGAGACTGCCGACGTCGGTTTCGGATCGTTTTATAACCATTTCGAATCGAAGGAGGCGATCTATGCCGCGTTCGTCGATCGCGTATTCGAAGACCATTTTCGGCGCGTGTGCTAAGCCTTGGGCTCGGACAGCGACAGCGCACGCAACGGGGTATCGCAGGTAAGCGCTTCTTCGTCGCTGTTCCGTTTTTCGGCTTCCTTTCGCTGAAAGGCACCTTGCTTGCAGCGATCGCCGTCGAACTGCACATCGCGGCGCCGACGGGTGGCGTACTGGAGGAACTCGGCGCAAACGGAGAGCATCTCGCGGAGCGAACAGCCACAGCTGTCCTGCAAATGCTGGGGATCGAGCGCGCGGAGGCCGACAACATTGCAAAGCGAACCCTTCCCGGAATGCAAAGGCACGTCAAAGGCAGGCGAGCGCGACTGAAGGCGCCGTAAGCGCCGGGTCGCTCCATTGCCGCAAGGTTCGATCATGCGGGTCCTGACTCACAAATGGTCTCATCAGAGCACAGGCCGCGCCGTATGCGGGCGATGCGGCTTCCCTGCGAGAAACCTGCACGCCGTATGACGCTGCGTGCCGGCGCGCTATGTGCGAAATGTCCGCCTGCTCCCTGCTAACGGGCTAATGGCCCTTCTCAACGGGTCTTGACGTCGGACTTGTGGGCAGCGGACGTTGTGCGATTTTCTCGGCCTCCACGCGTTTGAGACCGAACGCCTGCAACACAATTGCCGCTGTGCGCTCGGCAAACTTTGCTTCGCTGGATCGAAGCACCTTTCGCGCGCGGACAGTCCGCTTCGATGAGGCAGCGAAGTGCAATTCAGCAGCAATTCCCGCGAGGATGGTGCCGATAGCGGAGATGAGGCACATGAGCTGGTCTGCGACAACAAAGCGTCTCTCTGAAATCCCTCTCTCGCTATCTCGCAGCAGTCGCTGACCGAGACCCCTGCTCAGCGCGTGCGCTGAAAACCCTTCGCGTATCAGGAGTTGGCCCCACACCGGCTCCCGGTAGGCGCGCATGAGCGTATGACGCACGGAGACAGCGATCACTTCCGCCGGATCGGACAAGCCGCTGGCGAGGTGATCGAGCGTACACGCGAATTCCTCGAACAGCCATTCGACGAGCGCGACGAAGAGTCCTTCCTTCGATTCGAAGTGGTTGTAAAACGAGCCGAACCCGACGTCGGCTGCCTCCGTGATCTCGTTAATGGTTACGCCGTCCATGCCCTTTTCCGCCACTAGTGCGAATGCAGCGTCGAGCAGACGGGCGCGCGTCTCCAGCTTGCGTCGGGCACCGCGCGTATGGCGTCCACTGGTCATCTCCCAAGGCGCAATCGGCGTCTTGAGGGTGCGTCGGCGACTCGTGCGCGGGTTTGGGACATCTGGCATGTTGGCACCCCAGTTATTGTATGTCCCGATACTAGATTCAAACGTCATGGTTGACAAGCATATCAGTAATGGGTCTAATGTCACATTTTCGGAAGCACAGGTGCAGGAACGGAGCATGAACAGGGGCGCTCGAGAATCCCCGGCAAAAGGTCTTTCGCTGAGCTTGGCCGAAACCGGCAGACCGGCGGGGTGCGTAGCCATGGAAGCACGCTGATCACATTCTGATTGCGCACGTCCATGAGGATGTCGGATGCCGCCAGCATGCAGCGAGGTGCCAGGAACTTGCTGGCGCCGCTGCATGCAAGCGACTGACGGGTAAGGGAGTTGTGTAGCACGCGATGACCCAGACTGAAGAGCGACCATTGTTAAATCCGTATAAGCAGGATTGCTAACGTATAAAGAAAGCTTGTTTTGTGCGTCCGCGCTGATGGCGAACCGTGCTTCCCGGCACGCGGGGTTTCCACAGCATCGGGCAACTTTTTACCTGGTTCATCACTTGCCTTGTGAACATCGTGAAACACTCCGGTCTTAACGCGCAGACGTCTGCGTACTCCTTCCTGTCGTTCGTCGCGCCGTCATCCCGCCGAGGACGGCTTTTCATTGCGGCTTGCGGGGCGATCCTGCTCTCGGCCTGCCACCACCGTGAAGCGACTCCACCGGAGCTCAAGCCCGTTGTCGCCCTCGCGATGCATCCCGACGGGCGCACGGCGAGCGCCTCGTTGCCGGCCCAGGTACAGGCGCGGTACTCCACCTCCCTTTCGTTCAGGGTTGGAGGCAAGATCACCGAACGCAAGGTGCGCCTCGGCGATACTGTCAAGGCGGGACAGACCGTTGCAATGCTCGACCCTACCGATCTGCGTATTAACCTGGTGAACGCGCGAGCACAGCTCGACGCCGCCGAACATCGCCTCGTGTACGCCAGGCAGCAGCTCGACCGCGACCGCGCTCAGGCGCAGGCAAATCTGATCGCAACGGCGCAGATGGAGCAGACCCAGGACGCCTACGCTTCCGCCCTCGCGCAACGCGATTCGGCGCTCGCCCAAATGGCGCTCGCCACGGATCACCTGCGCTACGCCACGCTCTCGGCAGACCACGACGGGGTGATCACATCGGAGGACGCCGACACCGGCCAGAACGTTCAGGCAGCCCAGGCCGTCTATCACCTCGACTGGACCGGGGACGTGGATATCGTCTGTGACGCGCCCGAGCGGACGCTTGGCGCACTGACCGTCGGCAGTAAGGCGCGTGTGAGCCTGTCCGCGCTGCCCGGCAAGACCTTCGAGGCGCGCGTGCGCGAGGTGTCGCCCGCCGCCGACACGCAAAGCCGCACCTGGCGCGTGAAGCTCACGCTGGCCGCGCCGAGCCCGGAAGTTCGCCTCGGCATGACGGCCAATGTTGCGTTCGACGCCGTCGGCGACGCGGCCGCGGCGCGTCCGTTCGCGCTGCCCGTGACGGCGCTCTTTCACAAAGGTGAGGATCCCGCTGTGTGGGTGGTGCGCGCCGGCAGCGACACCCTGGAGCTGCGCCCCGTCAGCATCGCGCGCTACGACGAGCGCACGGTCTCCGTCACTGGCGGGCTGCACGATGGCGACCGCGTCGTGATGCAGGGCGTGCACGCAGTGAGTGCAAACCAGCACGTGCAGGTAGTGGCCCCGCTGCATCCCGAGGATTTTTCGTCATGAACGCACGCGACCGTGAAACCGCGCGTGACAGCGCGTCCGTCACCCCGTCCGACGCCGAGGCACATGGCGAAGGCGGCTTCAATCTCTCCGCGTGGGCGTTGCGCCATCAGCAGCTCGTGATCTTTCTGATCGGGCTTGCAACCCTGTTCGGCGTGATCGGGTATACGCAGCTTGCGCAGTCGGAGGACCCGCCATTCACGTTCCGGACCATGGTGGTCAAGACTTACTGGCCGGGCGCGACCGCCCGCGAGGTGCAGGAACAGATCACGGACCGGATCGGCCGCCAGTTGCAGGCGGCGCCCTATGTCGACAATATCAAGAGTTACTCGCGGCCCGGCGAGTCGATGATCTTCTTCGCAATGAAGGACTCGGCTCCGGTCAAGGAGGTCCCCGAGACCTGGTACCAGGTGCGCAAGAAAGTGGGCGACATCGCGGCGACGCTGCCCAAGGGAACGATTGGACCGTTTTTCAACGACGAGTTCGGTGACGTCTACACGAACATCTATGCGCTCGAAGGCGACGGCTTTACGCCGGCGCAACTGCACGACTACGCGGATCAGTTACGCACGGTCCTGCTGCGCGTGCCCGGCGTCGCCAAGGTCGACTACTTTGGCGACCCGGACCAGCACATCTTCGTCGAGATATCGAATCCGGAGCTGACGCGGCTCTCTATCACGCCGCAGCAGCTCGCCCAGGCAATCGACGCGCAAAATGCGGTGGCGCCGCTCGGTACCATTACGACGGCGAACGACCGGGTGTTCGTGCGGCCAAGCGGCGCGTTCAAGGACGTGCAGGCGCTCGCCGACACGCTCATCACCGTGAACAGACGCACCTTCCGGCTCGGTGACATCGCGAAGATCACGCGCGGCTACGACGATCCGCCCGTCACCCAGATGCGCGTCGGGGGTCAGGCGGTGCTCGGGATCGGCGTGACGATGCAAAAGGGCGGCGACGTGATCAGCCTCGGCAAGGCGCTCGACGCGAAAGCCGCCGAACTCCAGGCGACCCTGCCGGCAGGACTCAAGCTGGCTCCTGTCTCGAGCATGCCTCACGCGGTCAAGCATTCGGTGGACGAGTTCGTCAGGTCGGTCGGCGAAGCGGTAGCAATCGTGCTGGTCGTGAGCCTCGTTTCGCTCGGCCTGCGCACCGGCATGGTCGTCGTGATTTCGATTCCGATCGTGCTCGCCGTGACGGCGCTGTGCATGCATGTGTTCAATATCGGGCTGGACCAGGTCTCCCTTGGCACGCTCGTGCTCGCGCTGGGGCTGCTCGTGGACGACGCGATCATCGCCGTCGAAACGATGGCCGTGAAGCTCGAGCAGGGGTGGAGTCGCATGCGCGCGGCGGCCTTTGCCTACACGAACACGGCATTCCCGATGCTGACCGGCACGCTCGTGACGGTATCGGGCTTCCTGCCGATCGCACTCGCGAAATCGAGCACGGGCGAATACACGCGCTCGATCTTCGAAGTGTCGGCCATTGCGCTGATCGTTTCGTGGTTCGCGGCCGTCGTGCTGGTCCCATTGCTGGGCTTCCACATGCTGCCCGAGCGCAAGAGCCACGAGAGTGGCGGGCACCATCACGAGCACGATGTTTACAACACCGGCTTCTACCGGCGCCTTTCGGATTGGGTCACGTGGTGTATCGAACGTCGCTGGGCCGTGCTTGGCGTCACCGGCGTGGTCTTCGCCATCGCGATGGCGGCCTTCACGCGCGTGCCGCAGCAGTTCTTCCCGAACTCGGAACGGCCAGAACTGCTCGTGGACCTACGGCTGCCGGAAGGCGCATCGTTCGAGGCGACGCTGCGTGAAGCGAAGCGCCTGGAAAAGGCGCTCGACGGCAATCCCGGGATCGAGCACTTCGTCGACTTTGTGGGCACCGGCGCACCGCGCTTTTATCTGCCGCTCGATCAGCAGCTTCAGCAGCCAAACTTCGCGCAGTTCGTGATCACGGCCAAAAGCGTCGAAAACCGCGACGAGTTGATGCACTGGCTCGATGCCAAGCTCGGCAAAGAGTTCTCCGGCGTGCGCACGCGTGTGGCGCGTCTCGAGAATGGTCCGCCCGTGGGTTTTCCGATCAAGTTCCGGGTGAGCGGGAGCGATATTGCGAGCGTGCGCTCGATTGCCGAGAAGGTCGCCGACAAGGTCCGCGCCGATTCCCGCACGCGCGATGTCCAGTTCGACTGGGACGAGCCGGCTGAACGGTCGATCTCATTCGAGATCGATCAGAACCGGGCGCGCCAGCTTGGCGTGTCGTCGGAGGACGTATCGAACTTCCTGGCCATGACGCTTTCTGGCTACACGGTCACGCAGTTCCGTGAGCGAGACAAGCTGATCAACGTCGATCTGCGTGCGCCGAAGAGCGAGCGGGTCGATCCGGCGCAGCTCACGAGCCTCGCGATTCCGACGCCAAACGGCCCGGTACCGCTCGGTTCCCTCGGACACATTCGGAACACGCTCGAATACGGGGTGATCTGGCAGCGCGACCGGCAGCCGACAATCACGGTGCAGGCTGACCTTCGTGGCGACGCACAGGGCATCGACGTGACCCGCTATATCGAACACGCGCTCGCGGAGCAAAAAGCCACGCTGCCGGTCGGCTATCGCATCGAGGTCGGCGGCGCGGTCGAAGAAAGCGTGAAAGGCCAGACCTCGATCAACGCCGAGATGCCGCTCATGATCATCGCCGTGCTGACGTTGCTCATGATCCAGCTGAAGAGCTTCCTGCGGACGTTTATCGTCGTGCTGACAGCGCCGCTCGGGCTGATCGGCGTCGTGGCTGCGCTGCTCCTGTTCGGCAAGCCCTTTGGTTTCGTCGCCTTGCTCGGCGTGATTGCCATGTTCGGCATCATCATGCGCAACTCCGTGATTCTGGTCGACCAGATCGACCAGGACATCGCGGCAGGGCAAGGGCGCTTCGACGCGATCATCGGTGCAACCGTGAGGCGCTTCAGGCCGATCATGCTGACGGCCGCCGCCGCCGTGCTCGCCCTGATTCCGCTCCTGCGTTCGGCGTTCTTCGGGCCCATGGCGACCGCGCTGATGGGCGGCATCACGATCGCCACGGCACTGACCATTTTCTTCCTGCCGGCGCTCTATGCGACGTGCTTCAGGATCCGGCGCGATGAGCGCGAGATGCAACCGGTCGTCGTCGAGCATACGGAGATCTGACCATGAAGTTTGCCTATAAGACATCCGTTCTCGCCGTGGCTACGGCGCTCGCGCTGACGGCCTGCTCGTTCGGCCCCAGCGGCGAACCGCCGGCGATGCCTTCGCCCGAGCACTACGGGGCGCAGGCGCAGCCCTCGAAGATTGTTGCCGCAGGCGGTGTTGCGCAGGAGTTCGATATCGGCGCCACATCGGTGCCGCAATGGTGGCGGCTTTACCGGTCCGATGCGCTCGATGCACTCGTCGACGAAGGCCTGCGCAACAGCCCGACGCTGGCGGGTGCGCAGCGGACGCTGGCGGCCGCGCAAGAGGAACTGCGCGCGCAGGTCGGCTCATCCACGCTGCCGTCAGTCGACGGTGTCGCCCAGGTCGAACGCGCGCGTTCACCCGTCGTGCCGGGGCTCGGGCCTCAGGAGGTGCAGTACAACTTCTTCGCCGGGCAGATTCAGGCGCACTATACATTCGATTTCTTCGGTCAGACGCGTTACGCAAACTCGGCGAGCGCCGCTCGCGTAAACGTGCAGGCGTACGAACTGGAAGCGGCCCGGCGCGCGCTCGCGGCCAACATCGTCGGCACGGCGATCAATGTGGCGGCGCTCGACCGCCAGATTGCGCTCACCGAACGGCTCGTTGCCGTGGCGAGCGAAACTGCAAACGAGGATCAGCAACGCTACGCGCTCGGGTCCATTTCGCATGTGCAGGCGCTCAACTCGACGCAAGATGCAGATTCGATCGCGGCGAGTCTTCCGGCCATGCGCCAGCAACGCGCCTCAGCGGTCCACGCGCTCGCGGTGCTGATGGGCCGCACGCCGGATAACGCCCCGGGCGTTCCCGAACTCGACAGCCTGTCGGTGCCCGAGCATGTGCCCGTGGTCGTGCCGTCGGATTTGCTGCGTTCGCGTCCCGACATTCAGGCGGCTGACGCCGCCGTGAAGGCCGCCGCTGCCGACGTGGGGGCTGCGACCGCGCAAATGTTTCCTAGCCTGTCACTAACCGGCTCGATGGGCCGCGGCGGTTTCAGCTGGCCGGCAGTGCTCTCAGGTGCGGGCGGACTCTGGGCGATCGGTGCGGCCCTGTCGCAGCCGATCTTCCATGGTGGCGCGTTGTTCGCGCAGCGCAGAGCCTCGATCGATACCTACGATGCGGCGGTTCTGCACTACAAGTCCACGGTGCTGTCGGCGTTCCAGGATGTCGCGAATTCGCTGGCCGGACTGGATAACGACGCGCAGACGCTGGCATCGACCGAAAGAGCGGCAAAGGCAGCGCAAGCCGCATTCGACGACACGGCGTCGCGTCGCCGCATGGGATCGTTGCCTTCAACGGCAGAGCATGCCAGCGAGCAGCGGTTTCTCAATGCACAGATCGGCGCCGTCCGCGCAGCGAGCCAGCGCATGAGCGATACCGCGGCGCTGTTCCAGGCGATGGGTGAACTGCCGCCCGGCCAGCCGCAGGCAGCGATAAGAGAATGATCGCGCGTCCGTGAGTGCGGGTTGAGCGACCCGGTGAATCCAGTCGCTTTTCATGATCCGCTGTGAGAAAAGTCAGACGGCGCTAGTTCGGTATCCGAAATGGAGCCGTCATTTTATCTGCCTCGAATGACACTGGAACTTCACCGTCGTCGGTCGCCCGTATGGAATATCAGAAACTGATTGCCTGCCACGAATGCGATCTGCTGTTTCGCAAGCCTTCGGGTGTGAGACGGCTGGTTGCGTGTTGTTCGCGCTGTGGCGCGCGCCTGAAAGGAATACATGGCGTCGGCCTGCCGCTCGACGGAATCTGCGCGGTGACCCTCGCGGCGTTGATTACCTTTTTTATAGCGCAGGCTTTTCCTGTAATAGAACTCAAGGCTAACGGAATGGTGTCCGAGGCGACACTGTTCGGCGCCGTGCGGTCGTTGTGGACAGGTCACATGCGCCTCGTCGCAATGATGGTGTTCTGCTCGGCCATACTGTTCCCGCTCATTGAACTGCTCGTCTTTCTCTATGTGCTGGTTCCGCTTCGCATCGGCAAGCTTCCGCCTCACTTCAACAGGATGCTTCGCGTCGTGCAGTTGGTTCGGCCATGGGGCATGGTCGAGGTGTTCATGCTGGGCGTGCTCATCACGATCGTAAAAATGGTGAGCCTGGCGCAGGTGATTCCAGGCACGGGACTGTTCGCGTTTGGTGCGCTGACCTTGATGCTGGGCGTTGTCGCCGCGTTCGACGCAGCCGGGCTGTGGCGAATTCGGGACGAGTTGAAGCTTCGGCGACCGCGCGGCGTTCGATGGGCGAGGGTAAGTCACAGGCGCGCCGGCCTGAGACGGGTGTCCGGTGCGCAGAAAACGGCGTCAACGGCTCATCCCACGGCACAACGTGCCGGACTTATTGCGTGTCATACGTGCGGCCTTGTCCTGAAGCGTATCAGGCATCAGCCACATCAGCACTGCTCGCGATGCGAATCCGTGCTGCACGAACGCCATCCGCATAGCGTGACACGCACCTTAAGTCTGCTTCTTGCCGCCGCGCTTCTCTACGTTCCGGCGAATCTCTTGCCGATCATGCACGCGTCGTCACTGGGCGGCTCCGAGGATGACACGATCCTTGGTGGTGTCGCGTACTTCTGGACCTCTGGAGACTGGCCGCTGGCTGTCATCGTCTTCGTTGCCAGTGTCGTGGTGCCGATGCTCAAACTTGCCGTTCTCACGCTGCAGACCGTAGCAGCTTGCCGGAGATCCGCCTGGCTGCCGCTTGAACGCGCCAGACTGTACCGGCTCGTCGAGCGCGTTGGCCGATGGTCGATGCTCGATGTCTTCGTTGTAGCACTGACGGTCACTCTCGTGCATTTCGGCTCGTTTGCCGTCATCACTGCGGGTCCGGGGGCACTCGCTTTCGGAGCGGTGGTGATCCTTACCATGCTCGCGTCGCATCAGTTCGATCCGCGGCTGATCTGGGACAACATCCACTCGCGAAAAACGTCCCCTTAACGACCATGAATGAAAGCAGCTTCCTGGCTGCGCGAGCTCCAATAAACTGAAACCTGGAAATAGTCTACGAGCGATGCATCTTCCCAATCCCCCCGACCCCGAAATCAAGCCGCGAAAACGTTGGCTTCCATCCCTGATCTGGTTAGTCCCGCTGATCTCTGCGCTGATTGGCATCGCGCTGGTGGTCAAATCCGTTACCGAAAAAGGACCAACGGTGACCGTCACATTCGATCACGCAGAGGGTATGGAGGCGGCCAAGACGAAGGTCAAGTACAAGGATGTAGAAATCGGCTCGGTACAGGCCATTACGCTGTCAAAGGATCTCCGGCATGTCATCGTGAACGTCCAGCTCACCAGGGAAGCTGAAAAATTCGCCAGCAGAGGCGCGCGCTTCTGGGTCGTTCGCCCGCGTGTCGGTGCGAACGGCATATCGGGCCTGGGTACGTTGCTCTCTGGCGCGTACATCGGCGTCGACATCGGGCGATCGGCAGAAAGGCAGACCACGTTTGTCGGCCTCGAAAATCCACCCATCGTCACGACCGGCCAGCCGGGGCATCAGTACACGCTGCGAGGGGGGTCATTGGGCTCGATCGATATTGGCGCTCCCATTTTCTACCATCGTATCCAGGTGGGGCAGGTGGTTGGCTTCTCTCTCGATCCGCACGGCACCGGTGTAATCGTCAACGTTTTCGTCAATGCCCCGTTTGACCAGTACGTCGGAACCAATTCACGGTGGTGGCATGCGAGCGGCGTTGACCTTCGTCTCGATTCGAACGGACTGAAGCTCAATACGCAATCTCTGGCGACGGTGGTCGTCGGAGGCCTGGCGTTCCAGTCGCCCGTGGGCGAGGAGGCCGGACCGCCGGCTGCTGACTTGGCCGTGTTCCGACTTGCATCGGACGAGTCGGACGCGATGCGCGAGCCGGACGGCCTGCCGCTCCATGTGGTGATGAGGTTTAACCAGTCGCTGCGGGGACTGTCTGTGGGCGCACCTGTCGACCTTCGCGGGATCGCTCTGGGGCAAGTGACGGACATCGGTATCGAGTACAACGAAAAGGAAAAGGGTTTCAGCATGAAGGTGGCCATGGCGCTTTATCCCGATCGGCTCAGCCGGCGCAGCAGCGAGGCGCTACCGGCTCCGGGCACACGCGGCGGGCATGAGATGCTGCAACACCTCGTCATGGAAGGGCTGCGCGGCCAGTTGCGAACCGGAAACCTGCTGACCGGGCAGCTTTATGTGGCGCTCGACATGTTCCCGAAAGCGCCTAGGGCGACCGTCGACGTACATCGAAACCCGATCGAACTGCCGACCGTGCCCAACACGCTCGATGAACTGCAGGTGCAGATTGCGGACATTGCCAGGAAACTGAATCAGGTCCCGTTCGACAGGATCGGAGCCAATCTGAATGGCGCACTGGAAAATGCCAGCCGGCTGTTCGGGCACATGGACACAGAGGTCGTTCCGCAAGCTCGCGACACGCTGGCAGCCGCGCAGCGAACCTTCAGCACCGCTGACACGGCGCTCCGGCAGGCTGCGCCCATGCAGTCGGACATTCAGGACGCGATGCAGGAACTGACGCGCACACTGCAATCCCTCAACGCGCTCGCTGACTATCTGGAACGTCATCCGCAGGCGCTGCTGTTCGGCAAGAAAGGAGACAGACCGTGAAACTGATTCAAACCCGCTCGTGTCGCACGATGGTGCGGATGGTGACGGGCATCGGTCTGGCTGTGCTGACAGCGTGTGCTTCCTCGCCAGCACGCTTCTATACGCTGGGGACAGACAGCGAGTCGACAATTGCAAACCGTACGGCGAGCCCGGCCTTTCTTATCGACATGCGTCCGGTCAAGGTGCCTGCTGCAGTGGCGAGGAGCCAGCTCATCGTACAGGTGAATGCGGCCCAGGTGAAGGTATTGGAGGATGACCGCTGGGCGTCGCCGCTTCCCGATGAAATCCGCAATGCGCTGCTGGCTGCCCTGACACAGCAGGCAGGCGCGCCTGACGTGCGCGAGGCCGCATTGCCCGTGTATCAGGTTTCCGTCGACATACAGCGTTTCGAATCGTGGCCGGGGTCACACGCGCTTATTGATGCCGTATGGAGCGTGCGCACGTCAGACGCACAGGAAACGTTGACCTGCCACAGCGTAGCCACTCAGGCTGTGTCGTCGGGCTACGATGCGATCGTCGATGGCCATCGACAAGCAATAAGAAGAATCGCGGCGCAAATTACTCAAGGCGTTCGGGAATTTTCAGCGACGTCGACAGTGCGCCCGATTCGGCTCGCCAGCACGCCCGTCACGACGAGGAAGGCGACGTTGTCGTGCCAGTCGCTGGCGGGTGGATTTGATGCCGGAATGAATGTGCCGGTTCACGGCCCGGCGCGATGACCCATTCACCGGGTCGCATATTGGGTAGGCGCGGTTTGCGAATCTGCGTGAGCCCGAATTAAGGAAAAGAATGGCAGGAATTCCTAACTGGAAGTATGCGGGCGCGTTTTCACTTGTCCGGGTCGGAGCTGGAAACAGCGGTGGGAACGAAGATTCCCGCTTGCGTAAGCAGGTCGATGACCTCTGTATCGCGCTTTTCGATCGCTGGTGTGAGCGCCGCGCGATCACGCCACTCATCTATCTATTGCATGCGTGGCCGTTTTTCCCATCGACACCTCAGCCGGTCAAAACCGTGTCGGCAGCGCTTCGGGAACTCTTGAAGTTCCACTTGGAAGCGCTTGACCATGGGGATCGGGAGTTGATTGCTAGCGTCAATGCATTAGCGGGCGATTGAAGTGAATCGCCAACGATCGAGCGGGTTCCATTCGACAGGCTGATGCGAGTGCCGACCGATGCTCATTTCACATGGACAGCCCGGAAGCAGGATGATCAGAGTTAGTCAGAAGCGGTAGCGGTCATCGATCGCTGATCGATGACCGCAGGGGAAAACCATACCGTCACTGTCGTCCGAGCTTAATCCGCTTCGATGGCTTCCTCGACGAGTGGCAGCGGACGCGCTGCAATCTTCTCCGCCTCCGCGCGTTTGAGCCCGAGTGTCTGCAGCAGCATGGCTGCCGTACGCTCTGGGAAATGCTCTCCGGTGAACCCAAGCTTCTCCAGTACCCCTGCCGCCGGTGCGCCTGGAGCGACGAAGTTCAGCTCGGCGGCAATGGCAGAGAGGACCGTGCCGCCCACCGAAAGAAAGCCGATGAAGGGGTCGGCGACCACGAAGCGTTTCGCGGCAATACCGGCGCCGATATCGCGTAGCAGCCGCTGGCCCAGCCCGCGGCTGATCGCGCGCGCCGAAAACCCTTCACGTATCAGGAAACGTCCCCACACGGGGTCGCGCCGCGCACGCATCACGGCATGGCGCACCGAGACGGCGATCACCTCGGCCGGGTCGGAAACGCCAACGGCGAGGCGATCCAGCGTGTCCGCGAAATTCTCGAACACGTTATCGACAAGGGTCGCGTAAATCGCCTCCTTCGATTCGAAATGGTTGTAAAACGAGCCAAAGCCGACATCGGCGGCCTCGGTGATTTCGTTGATCGCTACGCCCTCCATACCCTTTTCCGCCATCAGCCTGAGAGCAGCTTCCAGCAGGCGGGCGCGCGTCTCGCGCTTGCGGCGCGCACCGCGCGGCTCGCGTTCTTCGGGAATGGCAACGGGGGAGACTGGCGCCGCAGGGGTAGGACGCTTTGCTGTCGGGCGCTTGGAAGTGTTCGGCATGATCGGTCCACATGTGGCTATACCCAAGTATAGATTCAAATGTCTATATTGACAAAAGGCTCATGAATGACTTTAATGTCATTAACGGCAGCCGAGCTGCCGGTTTCACAAACAACAGACGGAGTGACCGTGGAGACAGCAGGAAACAATGGCGTCGTGCCTCACAGCCGGGTGCCGCGCCTGCGCGCGCAATTCGAGGAGCTGCAGATCAAGCCGAAGAATGCATTTCGCCGGGGGTTGTTCGTCAAGGGTCGCTCGTCGACGAGGCTAGTTCGCGGCGCTGTCATCGCGCAAGGCTGGGTGAGAGGTTCGGATGGCACCACGCGTCTGAGCGACGACGTGTTCGGCCAGGACCTCACGCTGATCGGGTTTGGCGTGGATGCGGCGGCTGCGCTCGTTCACGCGACGGCCGCAGCGTTTGCGCATGCCGGAGGGCACGTTGTCCAGATTGCCCCTCGCGGGCAACGGCTGCATCTTGCCCGGCGCGACAGCTGGGAAGACCTTGAAGGCGCATTTCTTCCCGGGCTGGTGCCCCTGGAGTGGGCTGCCGTCGTCCGGGCCGACAAGACGATCGTCCACGACGGCCCGGCTACCGATGCAAACCATCTCGTGCGCGAGAGTCTTGTCTTGCTCGGTGATCCCGTCAGCGCGCCAACGCTGGACGCCGAAACCGCTATTCGAACCGCCTGATTTCCTATCTCTTATGAAACTCACCACTGCACAGCCGGCCCGTCATCCCAGTCCCACGACGAAAGCGTCGGCATTGGCCTATCTGATATTCGATCGGCCAGACCTCGAGAAAGCCGAGCAGTTTCTCAATGACTTTGGGCTGCGAACTGTATTGCGCGGTGAAGCGCTCCTGCTGCTGCGGGGAACGGGTGCTTCGCAGTTCTGCTATGTCGTCCGGAAGGCGCCCAAATCGCGGTTCGTTGGTTTCGGGCTACAGGTCGATAACAGGGCCGATCTCGATGCACTTGCCAAGCTGCCTGGTGCCTCCGAGGCCAAACCGTCGCCGTTGCCAGGCGGCGGCTATATCGTACGGTTGACCGACCCTTCCGGCTTTCGCGTCGATGCGATATGGGGCCAGGCGCCAGCTTCGACGCTATCCCACCGGCCGCCATTGGAGTTCAACTCCGTGGATGCGGCCGTCCGGATTAACGGAACGCAGCGACCGCCCGAGTGTGCGCCCGAAGTTATCCGGCTCGGGCATGTCGTGCTCGAACTCGCTGACTATCAGCAGACTTGCGCATGGTATACGCAGCATTTCGGCTTCATCCCGAGCGATGTGCAGGTGCTTCCCGAAGGCTCACCCGTCGTCGCGTTCATGCGGCTCGATCTTGGCGACAAGCCGGCCGATCACCATACCCTCGCGCTTGCACAAGGCTTCCTGCCCACCTACAGCCATAGCGCCTACGAAGTCGTTGATGCCGACGCGGTCGGCATGGGCCAGCGCGTCCTGCGCGAGAAGGGCTGGACGCACGCCTGGGGGATCGGCCGCCATATCCTGGGCAGCCAGATCTTCGACTACTGGCAGGACCCGTGGGGCGACAAGCACGAGCACTATTGCGACGGCGATCTCTTTACGGCCGACGCGCCGGCGGGTGTGCACGCAGTGAGCCGCGAAGCGATGGCGCAATGGGGACCGACGATGCCACGCAGCTTCACGAAGCCCAGATTCACGCCTGCGAGCATCGTGGCGCTCTTCAGGAACCTGCGCCGCAGCCCCGACCTGACGCTGGGCAAGCTGCGGACGCTGGCAAAGATTTTCGCCTGAACCAACCTTTCCATCGAATACGGAGATCGAAAAATGGCACTTCACGTTCTGCATTATTTGCATCAAGACCGCGCCCAGTGGGGCGTGGTTGCGAATGGCGCTATCACGCCGATTCCGGGCGAGTTCAAGACGACCGCCGAGTTTATCGAGGCTAACCCGGTCGAGCGGCTGTTCCTGCTGAGCGGCCCGACGATTCCCGAATCGGAAGTGCAATGGTTGTCGCCCGTCACCGCCAATCAGCAGTTCATCTGCCAGGGCGCGAACTATCGCCAGCATATGATCGAGTCCGGCATGGACCCGGACGTGAAGAAATTCAACATGATCTTCACGAAGGCGACGAGCTGCATCGTTCCGGCCGACTCGCCCGTGGTCAAGCCAGACGAGGTCCAGTTCCTCGACTACGAGATCGAACTCGGTCTCGTCCTCAAGCGCGACATTACGTCCCGCGCCACTGTCACCGACCAGAACCTGCATGACTACATCGCCGGCGCGGTGATCGTCAACGACTATTCCGCGCGCGACATCCAGATTCCGCAAATGCAGTTCTACAAGGGCAAGAGCTATCGCACGTTTGGCCCTGTCGGCCCTTACCTTTGCCTCCTGGAGAAACAGGATATTCCAAAGCTGAAAGAGCTCGTGCTGACGCTGATCGTAAACGGAACGGTCCGCCAGAATGACTCCACCTCGGGCCTCGTCTACAGCCCGGCTGAAACGTTAACGGAGCTTTCCGGCATACACGATCTGCGCGCCGGGGACCTGCTCGCCACTGGCACGCCCTCCGGTTGTGCGCTGAGCATTCCGTCACCGGAGAAGCAGCGCGCCGCGGCGCAGCTGCCCGAAGCGGAAAAATGGGGGCTTTTCATGAAGATGCAGGAGGCGCGGCCACAGTACCTGCGCGTGGGTGACCGCGTGGAGGCGCATATCGTCAGCCATGACCGCTCGATCAATCTGGGCGTACAGCAGAACGTCGTTGTGGAAGAGCCGGCATGAAAGGCGTTGCCAATCTACGCGATGTCCTTGCCATTGAAACGCAGGGGCAGCTGGCGGATCTTCCGTCGAGTACCTACGAGATGATCTGTCGGGGTGCCGCCATCAATCCGTCGGCACCGGCACTTTCATTCTTTGCAGCGGCCGACGACTACCGGAACGCTGAGTGCTGGACGTATAGCGAACTCGTGCGTGATGTCACCCGAACCGCGAACATGTTTGCGCGCCTGGGAGTACAGCGCGACTCGGTCGTCGCATATGTTCTGCCCAACCTCCCGGAAACGCACTTTGTCATCTGGGGCGGGGAGGCGGCAGGGATTGTCTGCGCGATCAATCCGCTGCTTGAGAGCGAAGCTATCGGCGAACTGCTCAACGCTTCATGCGCGAGCGTGCTCGTCACTTTGGCGCCGTTCCCCGGATCCGACCTTTGGCAGAAGGTGCAAGCGGTGCTCCCCAAGGCCCCTTGTCTGCAGCATCTGGTGCTCGTGAATCTGGCCGACCGCATGCCCGGTGGGGAGCGGCTCGCGGCCCAGATGCTTGAACGTGGCGAGGATTCAAGACTGCACGGTTCTGGCGGCGTTCACAGTGCGGTTCCCGCGCATGTCGGCATCCACGATTTCAGCAGCGCAATCGCAAGGGAGCCCGGGGAGGCGGTCAGCAGCACGCGTCGAATAAGCATCGATCACGTATCGTCCTTCTTCTGCACGGGCGGTACCACGGGACTACCGAAGATTGCGATTCGCCGCCACGGCAACGAGGTGGCCAATGCGTGGAGCGCGGGTCGATTCTTCGGTGAAAGCATTGGTCCGGGGAAAACCATTTTCTGCGGATTGCCGCTTTTCCACGTCAACGCCGTGGTGGTGACAGGTCTGCTGGCGTTCTCGCGTGGTGCCCACGTCGTGCTCGGCACACCGCAAGGTTATCGGGGCGAGGGCGTCGTAAAACGCTTCTGGGAAATTGTCGAGCATTACCGCATCAACTTCTTCAGCGGAGTTCCGACACTCTACGGATCGCTGCTTGACGTTCCAGTGGGCGAGCACGATATCAGCTCGCTCGAGTATGGCCTGTGCGGCGCCGCCCCGATGCCGGTGGAATTACTTCGCACTTTTCAGGCTCGTACTGGAATAAGAATCCTTGAGGGCTACGGTCTCACGGAAGGGACCTGCGTGAGCAGCGTCAACCCGCCGCTTGGCGAGCGCCGGGTCGGTTCGATTGGTCTTCGTCTGCCCGGCCAGGAAATGAAAGCAGTAGTGGTCGATGAAAACGGCCGGTATGTACGGGATTGCGTGGCGGATGAGGTCGGCCAGCTGGTTATCTCCGGCCCGAACGTGTTCGTTGGCTATACCCGGCTGGAGCAGAACATTGGGATCTGGATGGAAGGTGGTGACGGCGGGCGCTGGCTCAATACCGGCGATCTCGGACGCTGCGACCCCGACGGTTACTTCTGGCTTACCGGCCGGAAGAAGGAGCTGATTATCCGGGGCGGACACAACATCGATCCTGCGGCAATCGAAGAACCGCTGCATCGCCATCCCGCAGTCCAGATCGCCGCAGCCGTCGGGCGTCCCGATATGCATGCGGGCGAGTTGCCGGTTGCCTATGTCCAGCTAAAGCCAGGCACGACCGCCACCGAAGCGGAACTGGCCGAGTTTCTGCGTCGCGAGATCAACGAACGCGCCGCGTTGCCAAAGGGGATACGGATCGTGGATGCGATGCCGCTGACGGGCGTTGGCAAGATCTTCAAGCCGGCGCTGAGACGGCGCGAAACGGCAGACGCCCTACGGTCGGCACTCGCGGAGGCAGGCGTCGAGGATGCAAGCGTTAGCCTCCTTGATGACACCTCGCGCGGAATTGCACTCCACGTCGAACTTGCCGACCCCGCGTTCGAAGCGCTGGCGACTTCCGCGCTCGGACGCTTTCCGTTCGCCTTCTCGATCTCGGCCGGCGGGAGACAGCCAAAGGCGGAGCAGGCGGCGGGGACGGACCCGGCAGCGACAGATGCGCAGGGCAGCCCTGCGTGACACAAGCAACGTCATCAAAGGGACGTCTTCGGTCATGCGCCCGGACTAAAGGCTAACCACGGCTACTCGCCGCATGCCGCGTTTCGGATGTTTGTCGGTGTATCTGGTTTAGAACACCTAATCGTTATGGAAGGAAAAGATGATGAGCGTTGCCTCAAAAAGGTCTTTGCGTTCGCAGGTTGAAAAATGGCTCGGACCGACTTCTTCGATGCCAATTCGGATTACCCGATTCGGCCGCGCACGTTCGAACCAGAGACGATGCGTGCATATCGAGCTGCTGCTACCGACAGGCCCGCTCGGATTCTTTTTCTTCCGGCACCGCGACGGTACGTGGTGCGTGTTCCCTCCCGAGACGGAACGCCTCGCCATGCACGCCTGCTAGGGTGCAGGGCGATCGGAGTATGTGACCTGTGTAGCTGTAAGCAAGGAGGCAAACAATCAATTGAGCAGATCCAGCCGCAACATCAATGATTGATAAAAATTTCCAGACAAGAGACCGGAAGAGACACATGAGAAATTACAGACGAGTGATCAACTCAGTCAGTATCGCGGCTTGCATCTGCCCGGCTGCGCTTATCGACAATGCCAATGCGCAGTCGGCCGGAAGCATAACGCTGTCGACAGGATGGCTTCACGTTGCGCCACAGGGCGACGCAACACCCCTAACCGTGGAAAGCGTGGGCGGCGTAGCGGTGAATCAGCAGTTATCTGGTAGCGGAGCGCATGCGAGCTCAACGGATACGGTGGGAATTACCACCGAGTACTACGTCACGGACAACATTGGTGTCGCCATGCTTTTTGGACTACCGATAAAGGTGAATCTGGTTGGCGACGGGACGCTACAGAAGTATGGCAATCTCGGCACGACAAGGCCGATGCCGCCCGCCATCGAACTTCGATACCACCTGTTTTCAGCCGAATCAAAATTCCGTCCGTTCATCGGACTCGGCGTGAACTATACGTGGTTCACCCAGGTCCGGACGACCAATAGCCAGTTTGTCACTGATAGCCTCGGTCCAGGCGGCTCGGCACACGCGTCACTCAGTGCATCGTGGAATCCAGTATTCGAGGCCGGGGCAAATTACGCGATTACAAAACACTGGTCGGTCGGAGCTTCTCTCGGCTACGTTCCGGTGAAGACTCACCTGACGTTATACGGGCAGACCGCAACCGGAACGCAGATCGTTTCCAAATCGACGCTCCGGCTCAATCCGCTTAACGTCTTCCTGAACGTCGCCTATACGTTCTAGCGCGTGCAGGTCGTCGACGCGCCAATCGAGGGGTTTGAACGCACATCGAAGACACGGAAGTTATTTTTTCGTCACCCGGACCTGACTGCGGGCCGCGACCTCACGGTCGATTACACATATTGCGACACACGCTGCTGCAAAGGGGCCCGGCGATGCCGGGTCTCTGACCTACAGCCGACATGACCACGCTCGTCTGGGCTGCTCGCACGCCCGGGCAAGCGGTCAGTCATGCCGCCGCTTGCGCAACCAAGCTTCTCTTTGGATCGGATAATGAAACGACAGGTCCTCAAGACCATTCTTTTTGCCTTGCCCAAGGTCCTTGATCTGACGGCACGCCGCTTTCCCGCCTATCGTGATCGCCTGAAGGAGCGCGATCTGGTGGCCTGGATCGGACTCGTGGACGAAAGCATCGGCCGCGTCATCACGTTCAGGAACGGGCGCGTCCGGTCGCGCGCCGGCAGGCATCGGCGGCCCGACGTGCGCATGGCCTTCAAGGATGTGGCCACCGCCCTGGAGTTCCTGTCGCCCAAGCCGGATCAGGGCGAAATCGTCCACGCCGCCAAGAACTTCAAGGTGGTCACCGAGGGCGAGGACGAACTGCTGGTCTGGCTATTGCAAACCCTGAGCATGATGCAGACCGTCGGCCTGCCGATGGGCACGCCCATGCGCGACGGCACCCGCCGCTACACCACCTGCACCAACGGCGGCCCTCTGTTCGTTTACGTCAAGGACGACCGCGTGGTTCGGGTGACCCCCATCGATCTGGACAGCACGGATGCGCCAAGCTGGGTGATCGAGGCGCGCGGACGCCGCTTCAGCCCGCCACGGCGTGGACTGGTCGCGCCCCACGCGTTGACGCTCAAGTCGATCGTCTACTCCGACAAGCGCATCCTTCATCCCATGAAGCGGGTCGATTTCGACCCTGACGGCGAACGCAATCCCCAGAGCCGGGGCAAGTCCGGCTATGTGCGTATCAGTTGGGACGAGGCCCTGGACATCGTCGCCAAGGAGATCAACCGGCAGAAGCGCGTTCACGGTCCGGGTTCCATTACCTTCCCCATGTCGTCCCACCACCAGTGGGGCAATGTGGGCTACTACCTCAGCGCGCTGACGCGCTTTGCCAACCTGATCGGCTTCACCCGGGTCGCCGCAAATCCGGACAGTTGGGAAGGCTGGTACTGGGGCGCCATGCATCATTTCGGCAACTCGATGCGCATTGGCGTTCCATCCGGCTATGGTGGGGTCGAGGATTGCCTCAAGGAAGCCGACATGATCGTCTTCTGGTCCTGCGACCCCGAAAGCACCAACGGGGCCTATGCGGGATTCGAGGGGACGCCGCGGCGTCTGTGGGCCAAGGAGCTCGGTATCGAGTTCGTTCATATCGATCCGCACTGCAACCCCACGGCCCAGTTGCTGGGCGGCCGCTGGATTCCGATCCGACCGCAAACCGATGCTGCGCTCGCCACCGCGATCATGTATGTGTGGGCCGTGGAGGACTTGTACGACAAGGATTACGTCGCCACCCGCACGACCGGGTTCGACGAGTGGAGGGCCTATCTTTTCGGCGAAGCCGACGGCGTTCCCAAGACTCCTGAGTGGCAGGAGAGCGAGACAGGCGTGCCCGCCAAGGACGCCCGGGCGCTTGCACGCCTATGGGGGAACAGGAAGGTCCATCTGGCCGTCGGGATGACTGGCGCGGGATTCGGTGGTGCGGGTCGCGGCGCGACGGGAGCGCAGTGGGCGCGCTGCATGATCATGATGATGGCGATGCAGGGCTGGGGTAAGCCGGGGGTCAATTTCGGCTGTCTTGAAGTCGGTGTTCCCCATGACCTCCATTTCTATTTCCCCGGCTACGCGGACGGCGGCATTTCCGGCGACCTGGCGTGGACCGCCAATGCGGTCAACAACTATCAGCGCATGCCGCACATCCTGACCATGAATCCCGTCAAGCAGATGGTCCCGCGACAGCAACTGCCCGACGCCATCATCAATGGGCATGCAACGGGCTACCTCTGGGACGGCATCTCGCAGGAAGCCCAGTTTGCGCCGTTCAGCTACCCCATGCCCGGGTATTCACCGATCCACATGATCTATCGTTACGGCGGGTCCGCCTTCAGCACGGTGACGAATTCCGGACGCTGGGCCGACGCCTACCGGCACCCCAGCATCGAGTTCGTGGTCAACCAATCGATCTGGATGGAGGGCGAGGCCCAGTTTGCCGACATCATCCTGCCTGCGTGCACTGCGCTGGAGCGCTGGGACATCGGCGAATGGTCGAATTCCGGCGGCTACGCGCACCATGGGCATGGCACGGTCAATCATCGCGTGATGACGCTGCAGCACAAGTGCATCGAGCCTTTGGGCGAGTCCCGGTCGGACTACGACATTTTCACCGCCATCCTGACCCGGCTGGGCCTGGGCGGGGTGTTCACCGAGGGATGCAGCGAGCTTGACTGGGTCAAGCGGGTCTTCAACTCGTCGGATCTGCCGGATCACGTTTCGTGGCGCGAGTTCTGCCGTAAGGGCTATTTTGTGGTGCCACCCGAGAAGCCCGGGTTGCGTCATCCGGTGGACATGCGTTGGTTCGCGGAGGGCCGGCGCAAGGACCTGCAGGAACCACATCCACTGCCGTCCCAGTTCGCCGAAAAATTCGGCATGGGTCTGCAGACGCCGAGCGGCAAGCTGGAGTTCGTGCCCGAGTTGCTGAAGCGGCACACTGCGGACAATCCCGAGCGCCCGGCGCTCAACCGGTATATCCCCTCCTGGGAGGGGCTGCGCTCGGACCTGGCTGAGCGCTATCCGCTGCAGTTGATCGCCACGCACAGTCGTTACAGCTTCCATACCCATAGCGACGGCAAGAATTCTTCGGTTAACAGCATCGAGGATCATCGCGCGCTGATCGGCGGGCACCGCTTCTGGCTGCTGAGGCTTGGTCGGGCCGACGCGGCCACTCGAGGCATTGCCCATCGTGACCTCGTCAAGGTTTACAACGACCGGGGCGCAGTGATCTGCGCGGCCGACGTCTCGCCGCTGGTCAACGCGGGAGTGGTCAAGTCGTACGAGGCGAGCGCTGAATTCAAACTGATCGAAATCGATGGCGAGCGCGTCGAAATCGGCGGTTGCATGAATATGCTGACCCCCGACCGGCCTCAGACCGCCGGCACGAGCAGCATGAGCCCCAACTCCTGCCTGGTGCAGGTCGAAAAGTGGCGAGGTGCCGAGGCGTTCCTGCTCGGTCGCGCAGCGTGAGGAACATGGAATGAGCAAGTGGAATCTGGTTATCAAAGTCGGGCGTTGCGAGAACTGTCAGAACTGCGTCATTGCCGCGCGGGACGAGCACGTCGGCAACGACTTCCCCGGTTATGCCGCCCCTGCCGCGGCCGACGCCGACAGTCCCGTGCGCATCCTGCGCCGTGTTCAGGGCGACTCGCATATGGTCGAGACCACCTATCTGCCGGTCATGTGCAACCACTGCGATGAAGCGCCGTGCATGCGGGTCGGCGGTGACGCCATTCGCAAGCGCGCCGACGGCATCGTCATCATCGACCCGGACAAGGCGCGGGGCCGCAAGGATATCGTGAAGGCCTGCCCGTACAAGGCGATCGTCTGGAACGACGAGCTGCAGCTGCCGCAGACCTGGATCTTCGATGCCCATCTGCTCGACCAGGGTTGGCCGCAGCCTCGTTGTCAGCAGTCGTGCCCCACTGAAGTCTTCGAGACGGTCAAGCTGGATGACGCAGCGATGGCCGAGAAGGCCCGGCGCGAGGGACTCAAGGTATTGAGGCCCAACCTGGGTACGAAGCCACGCGTGTGGTACAGCGGCCTCGAGCGCTGGGAAACCTGCTTCATTGGCGGAAGCGTCAGCACCCGGATGGGAGAAGTGGTGGAGTGCGTCACGGATGCGGTCGTCGCGCTGTACATCGGCAATGAGATGGTGGGCGAAACCGTCACGGACGGCTTCGGCGATTTCCGGTTGGGTGGCCTTGCCAAGGGAAGCGGCCAGTACCGGGTCGAAATCCGTCATGACCTCGGCAACGCCTGGCGCAAATGCGAACTGGACGAAAGCGTCTACCTGGGCGAGATCAGGCTCGCCCAGTCGACCAACGGCGTGGGAGTCGCGTGATCATGAGCACCGCAACGAAGCTGCTTTGCCTGGGACCGGCGGACCCCATCCAACTGGAGACACGAAGGACCGCGATGCCCCGACCGGGAAAAGGCCACGCTCTGGTCCGGGTCGTGGCGCATAGGTCAATCCCGTCGGCGCCAGGGGCGCCAACGGGTACCTCCGGTCGCTTTCCGAGCCCCAAAGGGGCCAGGAAAGTTTCCTCCGATCCTCGGCACACCCGTTAAAAATGGAGTTCTCGGGACTATCCCGCAAGCCGGCGCATCGTAACCGAGTATCGACATGCCAACGCCACCGCCAACCGGCGTTGGTGGACTCGCTGCCAAGGAGGCTCATTCAAATGAACAATGTTGCTCTCGCATGCGTGATAGTTCTAGGGCTACTACTTTTCGGGCTTGGGTTGTCAATCTCAGTCATGCGTTTTCGGGAAGGCACCGGCTCAGGTTGCGAGCCGGACCCCGCGAACCCCCTACACAAGCTCATACGGGCTCATGCCAACACGGCCGAATACGCGCCGTTCCTCGCGTTGCTTTTTCTCTATCTCGGCGCGCGATCGCCTTCGACGGCGACACTGTCGCTGATCGTCGCGGCAACCATGTGCCGCTGTTTGCTCGTCATCGGACTTATCGCATGGCCCACGATGGCCCAGCCCAACCCTTTCCGGTTCGTCGGCGGACTTGGGACCTACCTGGCCGGGTTGGCGCTCTGCGGGATGCTCCTGCATTGAGACGCGATGGCCAGATGAGATCGCGTGAGCTCCCGGGGCTATCCGCTGCAAACCGGCGCATCGTCATCGCAAGGCCGACATGCCAGTTTTCCCGTCAAACATCATTCTGCCGAACTGCAACGTCGACTGCGCAGCATGCTCGGTCACGAGCAGACCGTCGCGCAAGAACTACGGAGTGGGCACTGGTGACCTGTGCCTGTCACAGGTTCGCTCGTAAAGATGCCTTCAAAATCAGCATAGACTTTGTCGTCTGTATTGACATATATATCATAAATGAGTTTAATGTCGGAAACGGACTCAGCCGTTGTCGCGATGCAGTGCGGTGCTGTAGACGCAGCCGCGCGGCTGGCGCGCAAACGGAGAGTTGCCGGGACCATCATGCGCGTACCGCAAAGGCGTGCAGGCGGCGCAGTCGGGTGATAAGAGGCACGGTTGCGCCGAGCGACCACTCATTATCGAGTACCAGGCGCCGCCACTACGTCAAGCCGTTCTTGGTGTCACTCACTCCTTGGAGCAGCTGGCATGACACTGTCGAACTCTCGCAGTGGTTCCCCGTTTCGGTGGCACTCGCCTTCCGCCCGCTGTGCGGGCTTTGCTCGGCTCACGCGGTGCCGCGGATGCCGAACTGACCGGTACGTTATGCCATGAAGCGGGAACGTCTGACACGCGCACAACGCAAAGAGCAGACGCGTGAGCACCTACTTGAGGCCGCGCGGACGATGTTCGTCAAAAAGGGATTGGCCGCCACAAGTGTGGAGGACATCGCCAGGGCGGCCGGCTACACGCGCGGCGCGTTCTACTCGAATTTCGACGGTAAGCCGGAGCTGTTGCTTGAGTTGCTGCGGCTGGACCACGATGGCGCCCAGGCGAAGCTGCGGGCGATCCTGGAAGACGGCGGCGCGCACGAGCAGATGAAGGCGCGTTCCATCGCATACTACAAGCAGTATTTTCAGGACTGCGACAGCTTTCCGCTTTGGATTGAGGCCACGCTAATCGCGTGCAGAGACACCGCGTTTCAGGAGCTATTTAACGCTTTCCGGCATGAAAAGCTCAAGCGGGTCAGCGCGTACATTCGCGCCATTGCGGAGCGTGACGCCAGTCGATTGCCCCTGCAGGCGGACGCCCTCGCGCTCGGCCTGGTGGGCCTGTGCGATGGGGTACAGCTCTTCAGAACGTGTGATCCGCAGATGGTGAGCGACGAGATGATACAGACGGTGCTTGCCGGGTTTTTTCCTGCGTAGTGTGGCGGCAATCGGAAAAAATTCCGCATGAAGACCGTTGTGCGGACGTGTCCGACCGAGGCTGTTGGACGTTGAACGCCCACTTCGGGCGTCGACAATAAGACCCGGCACGATGAAATTGAAGGCAATAGCCTCGGCAACGCGCTGTACTCCGCTCAGCTCGTAGCCATGAGAACTCGACGCGGCCGCGCAGGCCTTCAGTTTCGTACCGATGGCGCCGGTAGTAGTTGCGTATGTCAACCTGTGATAGGCGATAACCATGTATTACGACCACATAAATTCCCCAAGTATCGAGCACCGCAGCGGCACAAATGATCGGAGCGACGTGGTTCCGGCGTCGACCCGTGTCGTCGAGGTGATCAATCCCACCCCGACAAGGAACTGGGCATGGGCGCATCATGGCGAGTTATACGACTGGATGGACTGGCACAGTCCGTTTCCTGCTGCAAGTCCGTCGGAGTGAAAGCGGTATGGCGGCGCTACGCTATCGCTGAAGCGATGCAACCGCTCGACTCCTTTCGCGAGTTTTGAAAGGATCTCGATCAGTTCGACGAGTAGATGTCACACATCGAACGGCGCCTGCAGAACTGGATGAAGTAAGGCGAACGTTGCCATGTGCGCGCTGGCCATGTCGAGGCGTGCCAGCCAGGAATGATATCGACCATGGTATCAATACGGTCGGGAATGACGTCCGGGTCAAAGGCCGTAATGAGGTCTCGGTTGATGCAATCCAATCGATAGATGCCTACGGAACACTCGAAAGAATCGTCCGCGATGAAGTAACAGAGCATGTTCATACAGTTTCCGGCATCGGGCAATTGCGTTCTGTCCAGGTAATACGGGTATCAGCGGACGGCTTTCATTGACGCAGGCGGTCGGGTATCAGTGGTGGATGAGGACACGCTCCCATTGCGACGCTACTCGCGCTGGGCAGCTTGGGGCGGCGCGCAAGGTTCACGGAAAGCTTCAATCGTTCGAGCTCTACACGAGGGATACCAGGTTATGAATTGATCCGTTGATGTGTGGGACATGACCGTGGCAAGACTTGGCGATGGCGCAGTCAGCGAACGAGTCGATCCACGCACGTTTGCCTCGACTGGTTCCTTCGTCCCAGGGTGGGAGGGATCGCCAGGCATGTCAATCGTACGGGTACTCGACGAACCGACAGACCAAACACTGACCGTTTCATGGCGCGATGCGCGCTCCGGATACTACGGTTACCCCAGACCGACCTGGCGCGCAGTTGTCGCAAAGGTGCCAGACACCTGTGTGCTGACCGGCCGGCTAACTAAAGTCGGAGATGCCATGTACAAGCCGCGCTTTATAGGGCAAGCACCGGCTAATGCTGGCGCGATGATCTGCGCGACAAGCGTTGACACATCAAAACAACCAATCTGATCCCGGCTGATCCCGGACTGCCTTGACTGCGGGGATGCATAAGGCTCGCGCATAAGGCAATGGCGAATCCATGCCGTCAGTCTCCCAGTAGCCTCCGAACTTTGCTTGGGTGACAACGCCTGTGCTTATCATCGGGCCGCGACGACCGCATCGTTCTCAGGCAGGTCGGTGCCGCCGCGCTTTCTTTTAAGCCTTCGTGAAGATCCGTTGATCGCCCCGGTCGGCTATAGACGACAGTCGGTCATGTCAAGGGCGCTAG
>NZ_JAQQEU010000059.1:0-42711 GCF_046026895.1 Paraburkholderia sediminicola | reverse complement strand
GCGAACGCGGCTACGATGAGGACGGCAAGAGTCTTCTTGAAAACGGGTTTCATGTAAATCCAGGTGGAAGTTAGGGAATGTCAGACCAGAAGAGCGATGCAATGCCTCGAATCACTGCAATGCGAATACATTTTAACGTATGACCGATTTCGCATCGACGAACCGCTATGTAGCGTGCGCGACGGCAAGCAGCCTTGCAATGGGCCTGCATCCCATCGTCAAAACATTTTCCGCAGCTAATGCCCAACGCTGACTGACTCTATTTCTTTATTGCATCGACCGTGCAGCTCACAAATAACGCGAGAGCCGGCTCCATGTTCGCAAGGGACACCGAGGCGGTCTCCACTGTTGCTTCAGTCATGAAGGGCGGTTTGCGTGCGCTGTCATAGCGCGCGTACGCATCGAACATCGCGGTTATTTGCTCCACTGCGAGCAGTGCGAAGGTCGCGCTTTTCGCCCGATGAGCCTCCAGGTTTTCTCCTGGCGGCACCACGTCAATCGCTTTCAGCGACTGCACAAGGGACTTGAGTGAGGTATGCAGCTGCCACGCGCTGAAAGCTGGCCGCGAAGCAAGTAGCGAAAAGCGACCCGGATTCGGAGACAGTCTAAATGCGGAATTTGCTGCAGTCAGATAGACCTCTTCTGCGGCAGAAACGGGCTCGATATGGGCGTCGATGAATTGTGCTGTATTGACGCTCTGGGGGACGGCATCGCGCCGGAACGCAGCACACGTCTTTTCGTCCATGGCGCCAAGTTCGTATGTCGCCGCTATTGGAGGCGCCGCACCGGCGCTGCGGGCAGACAGAAGTATCAACAGGGCCGCGGCCGCCGCAAGTTGTCGCATGTCGCTCTCCTCATCGCTCGCAGTAATTTTCATTCGCGCGCTTCGAAACGGTTGGTACGATGGACTACCCAAGCCGGTGTCGATGCCGTGATGCTTTTCGTCAAATGTTTGCCGGCAGCTCCTGAGGTGAGTTTGTCGAGCAGACCTTGGCCGCTACGCCGACGCTCCTGCGAGGGCGAGAGTTTGCTCGGCTTTGAGCAAGCCTTCCACCGTTCTTGCTTCGGCCTTGGCGATACCACCAAGCGATGCTACTGACAACTGGCGGCCAAAGGTTTCGAACGCCCGGCATAACCGTGCATAGTCGACATCGCTCATTAGCCATACGCCGCCTTCTTTCTCCGCAACGTCGGTATGCAGCATCGCCGCGTGCGCCCATTGTATGCACTCAATTTCGTCTCGATGGTATCCGAGTCGACACAGCTCTTCGGCAACGAGTAACCGTCGGCCTAAAGTCGTAAACAGCGCGCGCGAGCCATGACCTCGCCAGAACGCGTCTAACCCTGCGTAGCACTGCAAAAGCATTGTTTGCTTTACGGGCTCTTGTGCAGCCCGACTGAACGTAAGCGCTCGGAGCAGCGGTGACGTGGCAGGTCGGGTGTGGTTTCGGGTTCGCGACTTGCTAGACATGATGGGGTGAATATCCTTCCATAACTATGACGACGCGATGCGGACCCCTTGCAACTCTGTTCTCGCCTGTAGGTGCACCGGATGGTGGGCATACTGGTCCTGCGCATCCATGGACTTGAATTCGGAGTAGAGAACGACATCGCAGGCATAGTCCACTCGACTAACGTCGGACTCCGACCTCAAGATATCGCAGGCCCGGGATTCGGCCGCGCCTGCCCTCAAAATATGCGCCTGACCTGCAGCTGCATCCTTCCGTTCCCTGGCTGACTCTCCACGGAGGTCCCACATCACGATGTGCTTAAATCATCTGCTTCCTCTCGGGTCGCTACACAGAGGGACAGTCCGGCCGAGCGTAATTGTCGACCGCAAACACGGGGAGGTAGTTCAGCAGGAACCTGACGTGGAATACCCGGAGCTGCGGGTCGGTTCAGAGCTAGTGCGTCGCTGCGACTCGAAGGCGTCGAGTCGCGCTTGCGCAATCTCGCGCGGGTGTTGACAATGGTACGCATCGAACAGTTGTGAGCAAAGCTGGGCAAGCGACTCGAGGCCAACGGCCTGGTCTGCGTGCTCGACCTCGCCTGCGCTGAGCACGTCATCGAGAACCGGGGCGAGACGACGCAGTCGCGCAAACATCGCGGCTTCTAGTTTCATTTCGGACCTCCTGTGGCCAGATGCGAAGCGCACCCTGAGACACTCAGCCCTCAGGCGATGCTTCACGAGTGAGTTATGCCTTTCCATTGCCGGCGTATCGACGTGACCGGTCACGGCGATTGAACCCTACCGTGAACTGTGCAGCCGAAGCAGTTCGAGCAGGCGCGAGGCTGCAAATGGCTTTCTGAGAAACGCCGACACCCGCAGGTGGGGCGGCGGTGTCGCCACCGCTGAGTTCAGAAGGACAGGAATAGTTGCGAACGCAGGCTCGGCCTTGAGCGCACCGATGAGGGCGAGACCGTCCATGACCGGCATCATGAAATCAGAAACCACGATGTCTGGGCGCCTTCGGCGTGCTGCCTGCCGTGCCTCATCCCCGTTCGACGCAGTCATAACCTCGTAACCTTCCCCGCAGACCAACGTCTCAAGCGCCTGAAGCAGGTTCATGTCGTCGTCGACCAGTAATACCGTCACCATGACCCGGCCCCAAAGCGATGGGTTTTCACTTCTCTGTTTGCCGGCAACGGCTATTCCGTTGCTCGCGCGCGTTGCAGAGGTTCAATGCCCGCTGACTTGCCGAGCTTTGCGCTGTCATCACGGCGAGCGCTGTCTCGTTGAGACAACAGTAGGCTTTGGCGAAGGGCGAGTCTACTCTACGGTTGGATATGCCGACGCCGCGTTAGCGTAACTCGCTTATACGAGCGTATAACCGCGGTGAGGGGACTTATCGAGCGGTGTCATACTGCAACAAACAGGCAAAAGCGCTCCGCGTATCGGACCGATACAGCGCTTGTGGGTTCGCCCGGTAGATTTTTTCATTCTTTAATTAATGCGGGAATAAGAACCGAACAGTCGGAGAAGTCGAAAGCGCCGGCTATTATCCGGAGACCGATGCAAGCGGCTGGTGCAGTTACGCAAAGGGGAGACGTTTTGTGCGGCCACTAGGTTCTTCACATGAAAGCAGAAGCTTGCGGTACCTGGCGACATTGTGGCTTGGAGGCTGTATCGCGCTCGGAGCCGTTACTGCAGCCTGTGTCCTTCTGGACCAGGAAGAGAGCACCGCTGGCTTCCTGCTACTGGTTGCCGTTGTTCTCCTGTCCCTGCTGGACAGCTTCATCTCATCGGTCATTTTCTCGGTTGTCGGCGCCGCGCTGCTCAGCTATTTTTTCACGGCACCCATCGATAGCTTTCACATCAGCAAACCCCAGGATTCCTTCGCCCTTGTTGCCTTTCTCGTCACGTCACTCGCCATCACCACCCTTGTCAGGCGGATTGGCCGCATTGAAAAGACGCAGCGCGCGCAGGCACAGCTGCTGGAGCTGACACACGACATCATCATTGTGCGCGATAAAAATGACGTCATTACGTACTGGAATCAGGCAGCAGAGTCGCTCTATGGATGGAAGAAGGAAGAGGCGATGGGGAAGTTCATCGACGAACTTCTGAGGTCGGTGTTCCCGCTGCCTCGCGACCAGCTCCAGCAGATTTTTCTTCGCGACGGCCAGTGGGAGGGCGAGCTAATTCACACGAAGCGGGATGGCACCGAGATAATCGTGACGAGCCGCTGGGCCCTGCAGCGCGACGGCGCGGGAAACCCGTTGGCCACGCTTGAAACCAACAATGACATCACGCAGCGCAGGCGCGCCGAGGACCTGCTTCGAAAGAGTCAGGCGCAGTACTTCGCGGAAGCGCAGAAGCTAAGCAGGACCGGCAGTTTTGGCTGGAATTTCTCGAGCGGCGAGGTCTTCTGGTCCGAGCAGAGTTTCTCTATCTTCGAATACGACCCGGCTGTGGCGCCCACCATCGAACTCGTCAGGCAGCGGATGCATCCAGAGGATATACGCGTGCTCGAGGAGTTACTTGCACAGGCGAGCGGTTCCAGTGCCGACTTCGACATCGAGCATCGTCTGCTTTTTCCTGACGGACGCATCAAGCACCTCCGTGTGGTTGCACACGCAACCAACGACCAGCCAAACAACAGGCTGCTCATCGGGGCCGTGATGGACGTGACGGGGGCGAAGCAAACAGAGGAACGGTTGCGGCATGCGCAAAGCGAACTGGAACGCGTAAGCCGGGTAACGGCGCTTGGTGAGCTGAGTGCATCAATTGCCCATGAAGTGGGGCAGCCCCTTTCCGCCATCGTAACGAACGGTGAAGCATGTCTGCGCTGGCTGCATCGCCAGCCTCCGAACATGGAGGAAATCGAGAGCTGCGTGAGCCAGATGACGGACCAGGGAAATCGAGCTGCAGAAATCGTGCAACGTGTGAGGGCGCTCATGAAGGGGGCGCCGCCGGACCGGGCCCCGATTGCAATCAACGACGTGGTCGAGGAGGCGATTGCTGTAATCACGCGGGATATTGAGCGCCAGGGTGGCTTGCTGACACGTCGTCTTGCCAGCGGGCTGCCGCCGATACTGGGCGACCGGGTGCAGCTCCAGCAGGTGCTCGTCAATTTAATCATCAACGGTCTGCAGTCGATGGCGAGCGTCAGCGGCAGGCGCGAACTTATCGTCCAGTCCCGCCTTGACCCTGAAGGTAATGTTGTCGTGGCAATAAAGGACTCGGGGGCTGGCATCCAGGAGGCCAATCTTCCGCAACTCTTTGAACCGTTCTTTACGACACGCAGTTCCGGCATGGGAATGGGGCTGGCTATTTCCAGTTCTATTGTCGAAGCCCACCGTGGGCAAATCTGGGCCTCCAATAATCCTGACGGCGGTGCGACATTCTCGTTCAGTCTTCCGCCAGCCATGACGCAGGAGGAGGTACGAAAGTAATACAGGTCGACCGACGCACATGGTTCGGTTCACATATGCAGTCGTGCGATGGCACTGAACGCCGTTGTGAAGTAATCTGCTAATCAGGAGAGGCGTTGGCACCGACCACACGTCATCCCGAGAGAGAATAATCGAGGGGCCCCATTTTGCACATTACGCCAGTCGTTTCGATTGT
The DNA here is from genome assembly GCF_046026895.1 of Paraburkholderia sediminicola. Lineage (GTDB taxonomy): Bacteria > Pseudomonadota > Gammaproteobacteria > Burkholderiales > Burkholderiaceae > Paraburkholderia > Paraburkholderia sediminicola_C. The sequence goes on along the minus strand of NZ_JAQQEU010000059.1, from coordinate 37,640 downwards.
CGACGATGATTCAGCCGTCCGTGTTGCGTTAGGCAGCCTCATCCGGTCGCTTGGCTGGCACGCGCGCATGTATGAGTCGGCAGAAGAATTTCTTTCGTCCGGGCAGGCCGCCCATACCGCCTGCCTGATTTCCGACATCCGCATGCCCGGGATGTCGGGTATCGAGATACATGAGCGCCTGCATGCCCAGGGACATACCCCGGCCACCATCTTTATCAGCGCATATCCGACCCCGGCATTGCAGGCAAAAGCGGTGAGTAACGGCGCACTTGTCTTGCTGCAGAAGCCTTACCAGGCCGCTACTTTGACTCACTGGCTCTCGGTCGCTCTCGGAAATTCCTAGCGAATCATCGACGCTGTGCAGAAGTTTTAATGCACGACGGCGCTCAGTGGTGACCGCCGTGGGGCAAACGGGGCTCGATACCAAGGGATTCGGCCTTGCGGACGAGGTCCGGCATCGAGCGCGCCTTCATCTTGCGCATCACCTGTCCACGGTGGACCTTGACCGTGATTTCGCTCAGGTTCATCTCAGAGGCAATCTGCTTGTTCTGCAGACCGGACAGCACAAAGCCCATCACCTCTTTCTCGCGTGGTGAAAGGGATTGGTACAAAGCGCGCAGACCGGCTAACGCAGTTTCTGCCGTGAGCCGCTCGCTGTCCCGCGCCAGGGCCTGAGCCACTGCGTCGAGCATGTCCTGTTCCTTGAACGGCTTGGCAAGGAAGTCCAGCGCGCCGGCCTTCATCGCCTTCACCCCCATCTCCATGTCTCCATGACCGGTCATGAATACGACGGGAATGCGCATGCCGCTATTGACGATTTCCTGGTGAAAAGCCATGCCGCTTTTCCCGCGGAGCCGTACGTCGAGAATGAGGCAACTCGGCCCGGCGGAGTGAGGAAACCGGAGAAATTCGTCCGGGGACTCGAACGTTTCGACGCGCAAGCCTACTGAGCGCATAAGCGTGTCAAGGGCCTGCCGGATTCCCTTGTCGTCATCGACGACATAGATGACCGGACCGTCGGCTCCTGCGGTTCCAGTCGTCATTCGGTGGGTCGGACCAGCAGTCATCTGTGAACCTCGCGACGCCGGAACGCGGTCGCATCACATCACAGCGGAGTGGGTACTCCACCATTGCCGGACAGCGCCGGAAACTGCACGGTATCCGGGCGACAAGTCAATTTCAGTACGCAGGCGTGCGCAGAGCGGGGATGAATCAAGCGTCGTCGAGTGCGGCATGAAGTGAGCGTGTTCAGAGCGGCTGGATATTTGCGGCCTGCTTGCCCTTCGGCCCTTGCTTGACCTCGAAGCTCACTTTCTGGTTTTCCTGCAGGGATTTGAAGCCATTTCCCTGGATTTCGGAAAAATGTGCAAACAGGTCTTCCCCGCCGCCGTCCTGCGTGATGAATCCGAAGCCCTTTGCATCGTTGAACCACTTTACTGTACCTGTTGCCATTTTCCTGAATCTTCCAAAAAGTTTTGTCTTGTTGTCACGTTCAGCGGAACGGCCGAACGCGACACTTTCTTTGTACCACGGGAAAATGACAGCCGACAACCAGGGGCGCTACGCCTTGCTTCCGAAAGTGTCGAGACCGTAGCGCGAAACCGAAATCAGGTCACCCCGCGACTTTAACCGTCTGTGCGAGAGCCCAACGTCAGTGACGACTACTTCCAGTCGGGTGGTCAGGCCGCTCGGCGTGGCGAAACGAGACGTGACCCCTTTGGCGCGCCGGAGTTACCGTTTCGAAGAGTACGGAGTGCGAGCGCCTTTCTGAACTTCTCGGGGTGGACGTCGTGCGGCTAAGCGCAGGTCAAGCGTATGCCACAGCATGTCATGGCAGTTCTCATCGGACGCGAGTTCGCAAGTGGTTCGACTTGTCACTACTCACCAGTGCGTCCGCTCCGGTCGCGTGCTGGGCCCCTGCCATTGACCGGCATCACGGTCGAAATGGCATGTTTGAAAACAAGTTGTGAACCTGAGCCAGACGCGAGCAGAACTACAAATTGGTCAAAGGCGGCCAGTTGACCGCTCAGTCTGATGCCGTTCACGAGGAATACGTTTACGGCGGTCTTGTCGTTCACGAGTATCTGCAAGAAATCGTCTTGTACGTCCGGGCGTGCGGTCATGTTCAAGGTCTAAGCGATAGGTCCTTCGATTGTACCGGCGAGAGGGGAGAGCTTTGCCCCACTACTCGAGGCACTCTCCACAATCCAGATTTCAAAGCTCCTGTCGAGATAGAGACTTGCCTGGGCCGCAGGACCTTTGCGGGCGCTCCTGATGATTTCCACTGAAAACGAACCTGTCGCATACGCCGTTTGGCGCACAGCACTCCGTGCCGCCAAGGAATTAAACTGAACACCCTAAAGGAATTTTATCGCCGGTCAGGGGCGTGGCCCTCGGACAGTGCGGTTACGCAGTTCAGGCGTATCCATTTCGCAACGGATTTAGTGGGTTTAGAGCGTGAAAACCGCCAGCGGATAGGCGGTTTTCACGTAAATAGGTTAAAACTGGGGAGTGCTTACGGAACGGAAAGCATTATGCCACGAGCTGCGCACGTCGTTTTCGCCCTAGACCGGGCAGCTAAGGTCGCCGCGGCGAGCGATTTTTTCGCCGTCAATCGTTCCGAATTTTACTGCGTCGTTTGCGCGAAGCCAATGCGCCGGACCGCTCCTAAAACAGGGTTTCCATACTTCGTTCACGCTCAGCGCTCAACATGTCGGTTGGCCGCGCATTACGCGCTGCGTGCGGCTGCGCAGCACGTGCTGATGGAGAGCCGCTTCGCCAAAGTGCCCGCGCTCGTCGAAGGTACGAACCGCATTCACAGTTTGCTGGTTCAATGGACAGACGGCATCGCCGATATCGAGGTGGCCCACTTGCCGGTCGACTTCCTGGCGGAGACGACCGACGGGCAAGTCATCATCGAGTTAGTGATTCCGGGCTTGCCACGCGCGGTGTCGCGCGAGAGGTTGGAGCGACTGAAAGTGCCCACGCTCGAAATCGTTTTGCCTGACCCGACGCGAGTGCGTGGATGGGCTGACCTGCGGCAGCACCTCCTGCACGGCATCGATAACAAGAGCTGGATATTCCCGCTCACCAGGGACCAAGGCCCTGTACAGGCGCTTCCCAAGGAAGACGAATGGCATGCGCCACCCGGCGCGGCTCAGGGAATCCGTCCAGACAACTTGTCAGCCTGGACTTCGCCGCTGGCATTCGCCGACAACGCGTTCTACCGGCAGATGGGTCGCGCTGAGCAACTGGAAGTCTTGCAGGAACAAATGGGAAAGCGGGTCTCTCGGTGGCCCGACGCTGTCAATATCGAGGTCAGAGGGGAGGGAGCGTTCGGCGTCGACCGACGTGTATGGCAAGCGGATGTGTACGGCCGGTGGGTTTTGAGCGCGGCGGCATCGGCAACCGTTCCTGAGGTGGCGTTCGCCGACGTCTACGACTATCTGTTGGAGCGCTACTATGTCGAGGAGCGTGAGGAGCCGCACGCGTGGATAGCGGCTTTTTACTACCTGCAGGCACTCGTCGAATACGCCGTCTTGGTGCCCCTGGTTGAGGATATCGATGAGCCGAGCTATGTGGTTGCCCGTGGAGGCTCCCAGCGGACCGCCTATGGACTTGTATGGAACGCCAAGCCGACACTTTCAGCCAGTCAACTACGATTTCTGTCCGTGCAGGCAGGGCTGCACATTCCAATCGACATGGTCGGGGAGTTGCTCGACAGCTTCGACGAGTGCCACCCGGCAGTACCGGTCCTCGACTATGCGGCCGTCTTGTCGCGCCGCTTACACGCGCTACCGCGCAGCGTTATCGCGTTCCTCCTGGACGCCGGGTTGGCCAGCGAAGGTTTGCCACCGGTGACACCAACGACTCAACAAAACCTTTTCTAAGCGAGGCGCGAGCAAGCCAGTGCTGCCCCTATTTCAGCAATGCGCTAATCCCGGCCATCAATTCAGGCACACCCATGTGAAGTAGGTTAGCCGCTTTCTCGAGCCCGAAAATTACGACCAGCAAGAGACCGTAGCCACTTTCCGCAGCAATGGCTTCTTTTCAAAGATGCGTCCTTGCGGCATGTCCGCCAGTGGCAGCAGGCCCCGGTGAAGGAGAAGGACGGTCGCAATGGTGACAACTATAAACGTTGGTGCCAGGGCCAGGGTAGTGGAAGCTGCTGTAAGTGTGACCAACGTTTCGTATGCTGAGCTCTGCTCGTCAGCCAACGACCGGGCGTGGGCGTATATGACGGCAAACGCCCCGGCTATCGCGACCGGCAGGAGCGATACCAGAACGGAGGCCCACTCGCCCCGTCCGCCCGTCGATTTCAGCGCGCCCACCGCAGGACCGATGCAGTAAGAAGGGTGACAATGCCCCCGACCCTACAAGCTTGCCATATCACAGGCGGAGCTAAAAGCGTAGACCACTACCCGTACCACAAGTCGCGTACCCACTGTTGCGGACATTTTCGGTCGAGTAGGACGGAGTACGTTGCGCGCAACTCTGCTATACGCTTCCAAGGCTGAAGTTAGTTGGTTCAACTAAAGAGACCGCAAGTAGGCGTCGATGCCGCATGGCCAATTTCGTGCCGACAGGCGCTGGAACATGACTCGCGCCAATGCATGTACGGGGGCCTCCACTACTGTGCGACACACGCGAGTAGAGCGTTCCTTCGCGTCGTACGGGCGTATTTAAATGCCTGCTGAGCGGGTACGGGATTATACTTAGGTATTAGTCTGCAAAACTAACGTACAGGCAAGGCCATTTAATAATATCGTATTACATAAGAAAAATTCTTGGCAGCGCCGCGAACTTCCCGTAATAAAGGATATTGAATGAATGTGCTCGTCGCAGACGATAATGAGTTCGTCGCGGACAGTCTGGTTTTCCTGCTCGACTGCATTGGTCACCACGCCGTGATGGCGCACGACGGGGAGACAGCGCTGGAGTTGCTCCATGCCGGCGCTTTCGAACTCGTTCTCCTGGACGAAAACCTCCCCGGCATTAACGGCAGTGCCATCGCGCTGTCGCTACTGGACAGGCCGGAGTTCCCTCGGCCCTTTGTTGCCTTGACGGGTGACAGCGAGAGCAATGAAGAGTTGGCCCGACTCTTCGATGTGTGTCTGCAAAAGCCATTCTCTTTGGAAACGCTCATGCGGGTCATCGAAGACGCGCGGAGCAACAGTAATGCGAGCTGTCTTCTGGCAGCCTAGCCCCCTCGTCATATCCGCAGTCCACCAACAGGACGACGAATTCCTCGTCGCGATATTGTAGCCAGCTACTTTTCGATATATCTATATGGATAGGACTCCATATGATACATTTTTGTATTTTGAGGCAGCGCTGTCCGGATAGTCGCAGTGGATGCCTGACCGGGTACAGCCCGAACTGTCGGAAACCCTGGGGGCTCCCCGTGATACCACCCGTTATAAATGTTGAACGCGCAACGGACAATCGTCGCGTTTTGCGAACAATCAGTTTGAGAGAAGAGCAGTCACATCCCAACCGGTACAGTGAAGTGGTTTAACGATGTGAAAGGCTTTGGATTTATCGCGCCGGACGACGGTGGCGAGGACCTGTTTGCGCACTTCTCCGAGGTTCACGCAAAAGGATTCAAATCGCTGCAAGAAAACCCGAAGGTCAGCTTTGACGTGAAGCAAGGGCCGAAGGGTAAACAGGCGGCCAACATACAGCCCATCTGACACCTCAGGGCACTCGCTGTCGCGTAGCCACAGGGTGTCATGTACGCACGATTAACTGTGCCAATGGTTCTGGTGGAGCTCCGAGGAGGGGACTCTATGCGAAGTTTGTGGCGCATGCCAAGGCTCGTGCTGCATAGATAGTAAATGGCGACAAATTCTCACGCCAACAACAGAGAGTAGGCCAAAGCATCTTCTGGGATTTCAAATCACGTGAGCCGACCATCTTCGATGGTTTGCCACGAATTTTCGGATGCCGAACCATGAAAGTTCTCAGCCACCATGAAATAGCGAAGTTAGTTGTTGTCTACGGCTCCACTGAACGCATAGCACCATCCGACCCCGACGTATTGGCTCTTCAGCGAGCTAATTTGGTGGAGGTGTTCGCAAATAAATCGGACCATTTGAAGGTCTGCGTGACCGAAAAAGGCACGGAGTTTCTATCGCGGCTTGGGTTTGCATGAGGCGAAGAGCGGGCTCAATCAAGATTCATGCGTCGCGACCAGACGCGCGACGAAGCAAAGTTGTAGTTCGACCGTGATACGGGGGGATGCGCCTGCGTCCGCTGTATCTGGGCGGCCGCTTGGGCGTCTCGTTGCTCATGTGGAGGCTGGGCAAATTACTGCCATTTGCATCCTGGCGCGAACAGCGTTTGCTCGCAGGCTCACGCTTCGCAATGGTCCTTGGAGCGTAATGAAGCTTGCGCCTACGGACGTGGTCGGTCCACTGCGACGCAAGAGTCACACGATTATTGTTATAGACGGCAGGTTGTGCGATTTCCAGACCTGACTCCCCCTCTGTGGCGTGCACGTGCGAGCGCGCCCCTGGCCAGTCAAGCTATGGCTGTCATCGCTTGGTCACAACCAGACTATTCGCCCCCTGGTTCCCGGGTAATGAAAATGGGGCGCCACGGTCCATACCTATTACAACCGCGAACCATACTGGACCGCTACCCGTGACATCAGCGAAGGACGCGTGACCGACATCTAGTCGGCCATCACGTCAAAACTAAGGGCATGCGAAGCGTGGGGGAGATGATGGCCGACGGCAACGAAAGCTCGAACGGCACGGCACCGATAGCATGACCGCCGGTGACGGCAATCTCCCCGTCACCGGAGTGTGTTACCGACCGGGCACCGACCAATGGTTATGGTCGACTACGTGCATAAGCCCTGCCGACCCAGGCACAACCTTTATGGCGTGCGCCTCGACAAACGGAGCCCGCTCGCTGCCTGGAAGCCTTCAGCGCTCGCAGCATAGAGTGGTGTGGCTGCCGATGCTGGCCTCAAAAACGAAAGCAGCATCTCGACATGCATCGCGGACACTGCCTCGATGACAGCTGGCTGCGAGTAGTCCCGCCCGACGAACGCTTTGAGCGTGAACCGATTGGACACGACGTAATAGCCCATGCCGACCGGGGTCACATAGAAATCCAGCGCGTCCACATCGGCCCGGAATTCTCCGGCAGCTGCGCCGCGCGCCAAGGTTGCGCTTAACAAGCTAATCACCGGGGAAATGGCCTCTCGCTGTTTTGGCGAGCGTGCGAGATATTGCCCTCACGCCTCGTCAAACCTACGCGTGGTCACTTCAGGTGAAGGAGGACCGGCCCCTCCAATACCTCAGGTGCGCCCGCACCGGTGCTTCCGGCGTTTTTCGCAACAAAGTCCTTCGCTTTTTGAACGCTCTCGTCAACACCTGCCTTGTCCTGGCAGACGGTCACCGAGAGGCCACCCTCGCTAGTGCGCACGAGCGTGTATCCGACAAAACCTTTTACTGAGCGCATCAGCTCCTCAATATCCGCCGTGCGCTGTTCCAGCACGTCGAACAATTCCTTGGCTCCTTTTCCGGAATATCTCCTTACAACGGTATGCATGGCTTGCCTCCTGTTGGTGAACCATAGGAACGACCATGGCTGGCGCGCCCGTCCAGCTGCGCCAGCTGGCAAGGTCGTGTCAAAACTTGGGCCGCATCGCCGCTTCGGCCCGCATGGGGCGTCGTGGCTGCTATGAATTGTAGTCAGTGTCCAGCCCTTGCATCCGCCAAGATGAAGAAGCATTGCCACCATGGCAAAGAAACCCCCGATTCTTTCGACCCCGACGGCAGAGATACGTGACTTCCTCAAGCGAACGCCAAGAGGGCCGAACCGTGCAGGGCACTGCGGCACCTCGCCTAGTCAGTTTGGAAAAGGGGGACGTTTAGCGGGCTCAGCGCCAAGCGACTGCAGCAGCACCCTCCCGTCGACAGTCAGCGCAAGCACGGCGTCGCCGTTTTCTGTCGCGATGATATGGACTAGCCCCGCTTCGTGTAGGGCGATGATGTCCGGCGTTACCGCGTTCGTCTTGGCCGACACATTGCGCAGGCGCAAGAGCGTCGCGAGTTCCTGCGCGACCAGCGTCACGGGACGACTATGAGCACGATGCGTCGAAGAAAATCTGCCGTCATAGTCTTTTGCCTCCATGAACGTGTTCTCCCTGGAAAGTTGCAGTCGCAACTGACCGAACACACCAGTTCGCCGATTAGCTGCACACCATCAGGGAAGGTTATCCCGCGAAACTGCCCGGGAGCAGTTACGATGGCCTGTTTTGCCGGTCATTGGTTCTTTCCTGCCAGGGCGGACGGCAAGACAATCTGAAGCCGCTCAAGTACCGGAAGCACGACCGTTACCGTGGTTCCTGTCCGTCCGTCGCCACTCGCAATGGAGACCGTTCCACCATGGCATTCAACCAGGTACTTTACGAGCGCGAGTCCTATTCCCAGGCCGGAATCCGCCATCGAGGGCCGCGAGCCGAGCTGCGTGAACATGTCGAACACATAGGGAAGCTTGTCGGCAGGAATGCCATATCCGTTGTCCGTCACTGTAAATTTCACTGAGCCCGGGGACATTATGGCGTCCTGGTCAGCCGGCTGTTCGACAACAGCGGCGAGTTCTATGTGGCTGCCGTCGGGTGAGTACTTGGCGGAATTGCTGAGCAGGTTGACGAGCACCTGCGTCAGACGGGGCGCGTCCGCGTGCAAAGTGACAGGCGCGAGCGGAGAATGAACCGTCAGATGGTGCTTGCGTGTGTCCATTGCAGGCTGTACCGCATGCACGGCATCCCACACGATATCGGCAAGCTGACAGGCACCCATTTTCACCTCCACCTTGCCGTGGCGGATGCGGGACGCGTCGAGCAGGTCATCAATCAGCCGTTGAAGTCGTCCCATCTGCCGTTGCGCTATTTCCAGTGCACGCGTTGCGGCAGACCCGCTTGTCCCGAGGCGATTCAGAATCTCCAGAGACGAGACGACGGGAGCAATCGGACTTCTGAGCTCGTGACTGAGCGTCGCGATGAAAGCGTAGGTCCGCTCTTCGGTCCGACGGAGGGCCTGCTGGGCTTCCTCTGCTTCTGTCGCCCGTTTCTCTGCCAGTCCCTGCATACGGGTAACCTGCATCGCGGCCCCCGTAAAGTCCGCGAGGCTCGTTAGCAAACGCAGGTCCTCAGCGTCGAAGCGGCATGCTTCGTCATGCGACATGACCCAGATGGCGCCCCACGGCCCGTCACTAATCGGGATGGGAACGAGCAGGGCTTCGACAACTGGTGGCGAGACTGTTTCTATCGACGGGAAATAACGTTGAGGCGTCTTGAACAGTTCGGGCTTGCCCATCGCCAGCGTGACGCCGCACAGACTGTCGCCAAACGGTTGATACGTGTCAAGAAGGGGGGCACAGTGACCTGCGAGCGCCGCCCACCTGAAGCTCGCCGGTTTGTCCGGGGGAGACTCCAGTACACTGATTCCGGCACTGCCAGCCCGGCAGAGCCGGGCCGCCTCCGAAGCCAAAAGCTCGAGCATCACTGCGTCGGACGTCGCGAGAGCACGGGCAAGCCGTCTGAGGACCTTGGCCTCCACCCCATAGTTCGGACGGCGGCTTGCACGCGACGAGAGCTCGGCGGTAATCAGCGATTCCTTGTGAGCTGCACGTATGCCGACGGCGGTCGAAGACAGGTCAATAGCGAAGTTCATGGCTGTAACCAATCAATGCGAACACAGTTATTCACGCCGGGACGGGCGTGCAATGCCGGTGACGTTGAACCGCACCGGCGTAGCAATCCTCGTTCGACTACAGGGCGCGCACAACGGACGACCGCCAAACCGGCAGGCACCACCAGCTTCGCGGTCGCCGCTGCACCCGGGAGGCTGGCTTCAGCCTGCACGGACCTCAATGCGCCGCGGCTTCGCCTCATCGCGACGCGGTATCGTCAGTTTCAGGACACCATCCTTCAGCGCGGCTTCAATCCGCGATGTGTCGAAGTCGTCACTGACAGTGAACCGGCGCGAAAAGTAAGGCGCACGCACCTCGGCATGTGTCAGTTGGAGATTCGACGGTACCGGGACGACTGATTCTCCCTCGATAATCAAACTGCCGTCGTGGACCCTGACGTCCAGCTTCTCCTTCGGGACGCCCGGCATGTCGGCCAGAAGCGTGACCGCATGACTGTCTTCGACGATGTCGACGGCCGGCGTCAGCGTGACCCGGCGCCGCGCTTCGTCCGACTCCTGTCGGGTCACGGCGCCGCCCTCCTCGCGTTGGGCGATTTGCGTGTTGTCGCTCATGATGTCACCTCGTTACTGGACAGTAATTGCACGGGGTTTGGAGGCTTCGCGTTTGCCGACTGAAATCAGCAGGCAACCGTCGATATAGCGCGCCTGTACCTTGTCGGGGTCGGCGTACTGCGGCAGTTCGATAACCCGACGGAAAGTGCCGCTGAAGCGCTCCTGTGCATACTGCCGCGTGCCTTCCGGCAACTGCGCTTCGCTGGTCGTCCGCTCGCCGGCGATAGTCAGCAGGCCCTTGTCGACCGAAATATCGAGCTTTGACGGTTCGACGCCGGGGGCGAACGCGACGATTTCTACCGAGTCGTCGGTCGTCCCGATGTTGATATGAGGAAATGTGCCAAACCGGCTTGAACGAAGGCTGGACGGGAAGCCGCCGAACAGGCTGGACATCTGGCGTTGCAGCCGGTCCAGTTCGCTGAAAAGGTCGGTCCCAGGATAAACGTCACTCATGGTCGCTTTCTCCACTGGCGGCAAGGGAGCGAACCGGCATACGCGCTTCAGTCCGGTCGTCCCATGCTCCGGACAATCAAGGTTGAAACACGCAGCGGTCGCGAACAGGGGTTCGCGAACGACTGCCTGAGCCTTAATTAAGATAGGTCGCGCGAGAAGATTTTCAAGGTGCTCGCGACCAGAATTTTTCGACTTGAAAATCCGCTTTGCCGCCCATACAGTCGGCGCACCAATATTCACTGGGAGACGACCGTGGAATTCGATACGGACTGGAGAACGCTTGGCAAACACCGCATCAAGCTGCGCTCCACAAAAGGCTTTCCGACCGAACTGATGCAGCAGGTCACAGAAGTGACGCGCCTTGCCGTCGACAACAACATGAGCGCGAGGGCGCGCATTGTCGAAATCGTTTTTCGACATGACAAGGCGTACGACATCACCATCGGAACTACGCTGGGGGAAGACCGGATTTGTGCAGCGCAACTCGAAGCCGCGATTGCCACGGTGATGGGATTGCTACCGGGAGCAGGTCAACATCTTTGTCCACGCCGTCACGCAGGAGGAGGTCGACCTGCACTTCGGGGTGTACGAACGGATGCTGGCGGAAAAGCTGGGGGCGGTGCCACCGATACAGTGAATTACCGGATTTCGCGGCGACTCTTATTCGGGTTGGTATGCCAACTTCTGTCGATATACGTTTTTCGATATTGACTTATCAAGTCGATTTACTAAATTCGTGTTCGCCATGCAGGGACGGTGGGCATGGCGTAGTTGTAGCGGTCACCGCCAAACCGGCGAGCTTTCGCGCGGCTGGTTAGTGCATCAAATACGGCCCGCTCTTCATCGGCGAACATGTCACGAGACGTCGCGCATACGGTCGCATCGGACAGGCTGAGGCAGTGCCGTGTATGGCAGGTCGTTCCGGCGTGCGCCATGCAGCGGTCGGACGTACCAGTCCATCGCTCCTTCAACGCTGGCACGTCCAGCATGCCCATCACCGGTTCCCCCCGGTGAAGAAAGGCAATCAGGGTACCCCACAACGGCAGGCCGATGATGAAGCTTGCCGTGCCGTCGATAGGGTCGATTACCCAGACGTAGTCCGATTGCAACTGTTGCTCGCCGTATTCTTCCCCGAGGATGCCGTGGTCCGGATATGTCGCGCGAATCGTTCCACGCATTTGTGCTTCTATGGACGTGTCGGCAATGGTCACAGGGCTGCGGTCAGGCTTGGTCCCGGTATCGGGATGGCGCCGGAAGTACGACATTGACACGGCAGCGGCATCGTTCGCGAGCCTGGCGGCGAACAGCCCAAACCCGGACAGTGCGATTTCCATAAGAGGACACTCCCTGTGACACGGTGTTAGTGCAGCGACTGCCAGCGGGAGACGGCTTTGAAAAACTGTACGGCTTGAACCGTCGAAAAAGTCTCGCATGGAAAGTCCTTCGCCTGGCCGTGCTGCCCGGCCGGGGCAGTCTTCGCCTCGTGGGCGAGCTACGAGGCCGTCGGAGCAACAGTGGCGCGCAGGCAACATGGCCCAATGCTGCGGTCACCGTCCCTTTGCAGACGCACGCACCCGTGAGACCGGGCAGCATTATGGGTGCCCGCCACCGGGAGGCTGATTACTCCAGTCGCGACGTGGACGTATTGGCCGCTTTGCAGGCCGGCTCACATCGCGTTGCCCAGGTGGGACACGCAAGTCCGCTGTTTCGCAAACGGTTTCTCACCTGTTGACTCTCGTCCTGATAACGCTTCTGCGTCGGTTCCTGCCCGCACCGGCAAGTCAAGGTCAAGGTTCGTGCACATGGCTTGCTCGTGCAATGGGAGGTCAGGTAAATACCGGCAGAGCAGCTTTGTTAACGGAGGTTGAAATGAACATACCAGTCACCGAAGAGCAGATTCGAACGCTCGCTTTTTACCTCTGGGAAAAGGACGGTAGCCCGGCGGGTCGGTCGGAAGAGTACTGGGACAGGGCACGTCGGCAGCTGGAGGGCGAGGACGATTCGCCCGCCGCATCTGAGGGAGACGTTGCGATGTAGCTGTTTTCGGCGGCGATGTCGCAATGCCCGGGGGCGCTGTGGAAGACGGTAGCAGTACCAAATCCCGCCACTGTCGCAGTGGTTCTGCCAGACGCACGGTTTGCCTCGTGTGGTTCTCGTGCTGCCGGGTTATCCGCGGGCGCATGCGTGCGGCCGATGTTGCGAATACGACAGCGCCAGTGATTACTGGCTTCGCACTTGCGCCATGTCTACGGTACTTTTGGTCGAGGACGAGGACGCAATGAAAGGTCTCGTGCAGGACATTCACCGGACGTGTCGCGCATCGATTGACTGCAGAAGTGAGACGACTGATGCGCTGCCCCTTCAAGCGACGGCTGGCACGTCGGGCGCCTACGATGAAATGACCGAGGTGCGGGAATCGCGCCTCCTAACCCAGAGGAGTGAAAATCATGGCCAGGCAGGACACTGAATCCAGCGTTTACAGCGTCACGGAGATTATCGGCACCAGCCCGAACTCCTGGGAAGATGCCGCGAAGAATGCTGTGGAAACCGCTGCGAGTTCGCTGCGCGATTTGCGCGTTGCCGAAGTCTGCAAGCTGGACATGAGGGTCGATGGCGGCAAGGTCGTCGAGTATCGCGCGCGTGTATCTTTGTCATTCAAGTACGAAGCCTGAGGGGCGGCTCGCTGCGACGAGGGGTGCATCGTTGGGCCCGACAGAGGACTGTATGGCGCGCCGCTGGTTGTAATCCACAGGACAGCTGACATTGCACAGATTCCCGGGACCAGCCCTTGCTGGCAATCAGATTCCCGCCACGTGGCGTTGTTCGGGGGCCATCGGAGAACGGCTCCCGGCTTACCCGCTACCTTACCCAGATGGGGGTTGTAATGAGCAGTCTTTCTGGTGAACAAGTGGTTGCTTCGCAAAGAGCCAGTTTGGAAACTCTGTCCGAGCTGTGGACCAAGGCATTTGGCTGCATCGAAAAGCTGACTGAACTGAACCTGCGGGCGGTCAAATCGACGCTTGCCGAAAATCAGGCAATCGCAAACGTGGCATTGTCAACCAGAGACCCGCAGCAGCTGTTCGCCTTGCAGGCGAGGCGGACGCAAGCCGCCATGCAGGAAGCACAGTCGTACTGGCGGCACGTGAGCACCATCATGTTCAGCACGCAGGCCGAACTGGCCGCGAGCGCCGAGGCCCAATTCAAGCAGCAACAGCAGAAGGCGCAGGCGTTGGTAGACACGGTCGCGAGCAATGTACCGGTGGGAAGCGAAGCCGCTGTCACTGTGATGCAATCAGCTGTCACCGCTGCCAGTGAGGCGACGAGCGCAACGGTTGAAGCAAGTAAAAAGGCCGCCGACCAGGCACTGGAAATTGCCGAAGACAACATTGAGGCCGCAGCTTCCGCCACAAACAGGGCGACCAAACAAGCCGTTGAACAAGTCAGAACTCCGGCAAAAAGATAAGTGTTACTCAATATGCCTTGTCAATGCTGGAAACTGCCTGGCGGCCTTCGGCTTCGGCGTCCACATCGGAAGAGTCCCGCGTGAGCGGCCGCCTTCTCATGTCCGGGTTGATGACTTACGGGGGCCGCGAGCGCGATACGGAAGGCATCCCGCCATCATCTGCCAGCGATAACCGCTTGAGCCTGGCAGCGCGGATGTCAGTGTTGCCTGCTGACTGCGCAGAAATCCCGATGCTGCGCGTGTCGGCGACGCTGTCGCGGTCGGGACCACCTGCGCGCCGCAGGCACGCATCACGGTGGAGAACTCATCGAAAAAGCGGAAAGCCTCGCGCGGTTACTGGCCGCGCTGGATACAGCCAGCGGTGTTCAAATCGCTGCAGGAAAACCAGAAGGTCAGCTTTGACGTGAAGCAAGGCCCGAAGGGTAAGCAGGCGCCAATATACAGCCGCAATAAGCCATCCAGAAAGATGGCCATAGAGATTCAGTATTGCGTAGTCCAGATTTTCTGAAGGGGAAGAAGGCTCGACGTGGCGGCGACCAGCCTGTCCATGAACGATGAGCCCTTTCCTGGTGTCCGTCATCAGGAACACTCAACCGTTCGTCGCATTGGTCACGAACCTGACGGGCTGTGGCGATGCAAAGTCGCAAGACCGTCATGAGCGGAAAGTAGCCGGACTCCAGCCTGCGATTCGTCGGGCGGCGATTAAAAAACATACTGATAGATATATCAAAAATGATGAACCAGGATACCGCGAGCGGTCACCTCGAACGTAGCATCGGGAACGACCGCCTCAGGCGGGCCTTGGCTGCCCGCCTCGACCGGGCATTCAAACGGGCCGGCATCAGCTCGGCGCGCGCAGCGAGGTGGCTGGGCGTGAATGAATACGAGGTGCAATATTGGCGACGCGGAATCACCGTGCCGCCGTTGAACGCCTGTACGCGTCTGGCCGCCGTCCTCAATCTCGACGTTCACTGGCTTTGCACGGGGCACGCTCAGGTCGCCTAGTCCGCATTTCGTGGAAATGGCGGAGTATGGAGTCGGCGTGCCGCGCGTCCGTTTCATCCTTGTGCTGTCAACTCAGTCGGACTGGCGCGCGGCGACGCACCAGCCGGCATTCATAAATCGGCGCGGCGGCCGCTTGCTAGAAAACCGGGGTATCGATGTGAAGGGAGCCAAACGTAAACGGTCGACTGATGAGGTCCGGCGCTTCAATGGTTGCGAGATGGAGTTGGCGCGAGGTGCTTCGCATATCTCGAGCATGCTGTACGAGCACAGTATTCACGCGGCGGTCAGGGAAACCCTTCTCCAGTTCGAGGAGTGTCACGGCCCCGAGGACCTGAAGGGATTTGCATGTGCACTTCTCGAGAGAATGGAGCAGCGCTGCAGGCCGGAGGCAGTCAAGGTGCTTCATGACTTTATCGAGCATGGTCGCCTGCCAGAGGAGACCCCCCGCGTGCCGCCCAGACCTGGGTCTACCCGGAAACCCATTGCCCCAAAGCAGCGACGCACGCAGTCACGGATGAGTCGGGTGGGCGCACCGACCGAGGCTGGCTGAACGCCACTGGACGGTGCAGCGAAAAGAAGACTCGTCCGGCGCGCACGTCGGAAACGCGGGGTAGCTCCCAGGCAAAAGTACGTTGGTCCATTAACCGTAGCAAGAACCGGAGATAGAACATGTCAAAGCGAATCGCTTATGTAACCGGTGGTATGGGTGGAATTGGAACGGCGATATGCCAGCGGCTTTACAGGGACGGCCTAACCGTCGTGGCGGGATGCGGGCCCAGCTCGCCGCGGCGGGAACGGTGGCTGGCCGAGCAGGCCGAGCTGGGATTCTCCTTTGTGGCCTCGGAGGGCAATGTCGGAGACTGGGAATCGACCGAAGCTGCCTTCGCGAAGGTAAAGAAAGAGGTCGGTGAGATTGACGTGCTGGTGAACAATGCTGGCATTACGCGGGATGGCGTGTTTCGCAAAATGTCGCAGGAGAACTGGAACGATGTCATTGACACGAACCTCACGGGCCTGTTCAACGTGACCAAGCAGGTCATCGAGGAAATGGTCAGCAAGGGGTGGGGCCGGATAGTCAACATCTCGTCGGTGAATGGCCAGAAAGGGCAGTTCGGCCAGACCAATTACTCGACTGCCAAGGCAGGCATTCACGGCTTCACGATGTCGCTTGCTCAGGAAGTGGCGACAAAAGGCATCACGGTGAATACGGTTTCACCGGGGTATATCGGAACAGCCATGGTTCGTGCCGTACGTCCCGAAGTACTGGATGCAATCGTCCAGAGCATACCGGTACGTCGGCTCGGAGAAGCGACCGAGATTGCCTCGATTGTCTCGTGGCTTGCCAGCGACGAAGCGGGCTTCGCGACCGGGGCAGACTTCTCGCTGAACGGTGGCCTGCACATGGGTTAAGAATCGACCCGGAGCGCGAAGGGCGCGGCCCGAAGGCTCACGGCACTAGCGCCCGCGACATGACGCTAGTGCATTTGGCTTATACAGGACGGGGGCGGCGACATTTTCCGAAGACGCGATGGAGGGCGGTCTCAACATGCATCGGACATACGGTTACAAAGGTTTCACCATAGCGGTGGAGGCGGAGTCTGTCAGCGGAATTCCCAGAGGAAAAGTTCTTTCGGTGCCGGTCGGATACGTCGCCGTCGTTTATATTTCCTTGGGCGTAAGTCCTGCAACAATTCAGCCGTTGCGCTTTGGTCGAGACAATGACTGTCCGTTCGCTACCGAAGCCGAAACCTTGATGCGCGGCTACGGCGCCGCTCAGCGCATCATCGACGGCATCATAGTCACGCACACCCCATGGTCAACGCGCTGAGAGCGCGTTCCGTTTGCCTGGACCTGTGTGACGCAACGGCGTCGAAGTCCAGTGTGATTTCCTCGTTTATGGGAGTTCTGAATCAGGAGAGAGGTCAATCTGCGGTCCATCGCCCGGATGTGGAAACACGTGCCAGCACCCATCGTCGTGTCGAAAGAAGAACAGTGTTCGCACGCTGCCTGGTTGTGTGGTCTCGACGCGGACGCGCACGTAGCGTCGGCGGCCCAAACGGGTGCGACTGAATTCAATCACGCGAACAGGAACCGCCGGACCCGGGGCGAGCCATTTCTCGACCTGGAAACGTAGGGACTGCGCATTCCCCCCTTTCATGCCCGTCTCCCGTTAGACGAGGTCGGCCCGTATTAGCGAGCTGCTTTACCTGTCGCCACCTTCTTCCCGAATCGTGCTACGCCTACGAGGTGCGTCGCTCCCCATTCGCCGATGAAATGTCAATGGCCAGCAAGGAGCGGACGAAGTACGGCGCGCCTCCAGAGGCGACCGATTGGTGTCTGTATTTATTCGGCCGCGCACAAACCGTTCCCGTCCAGGAGGGTGCGGTGGAAGCTGCGACCGGATGCCCTTGCGGAGATGCCTGGAAACGCCGATTCCACAGATATGTGAAGGCTCTGTCCGAGTCAGCCTGGCGAATGTCTTGCACGTCAGCGACAACTGCCTATGCTGGCGAGCATGCTTGGAGCAGTTCGCCCAGTATCCGGGTAAGCCACTGGGCTTGAGTTCACGCACGAGCATACGCTGTCGAGGCGCACTTCCTGCGTTGAACCGAAAGCAGCTATCGCTGTTACATGTGGACGTTTCCCGAACAGGTTTGCCGATACGGAATCAACGGTAAGCGCTGAATTGGTGGAAACTTCGCACCAGTGGTTACCGGCGGAAAACTTGAGGTCGACTGCCAGTCGCATGTGGGTGCTTCTTCGCAATAGCCCGTGCGAACGGCGCGAGTCAGAGAGGCGTCCGCCCGAGTTCGCAATAAAAGAATCTGAGAGAAGACAATTGGGGCAGCCATCCGAGAAGCCGCCTACCGGGCTGAGCGCACTGGTCGAAGCAATGCTGTCACCAGGCTGGGCCAAAGCCGTCCGGGCCCTGGTGCTTGCACTGGCGGTGACGACGGTGACGAGCCTTGTCAGCAGGACGCTCAAGGCGACGGCCGGAGAAATCGCTCCAATCTGGTTGACCAATGCCGCCCTGCTTGCGCAAATGATGGTGGCACCGCACAGACAGCGATGGTGGGTGTTTGCCGGGGGCGTACTGGGCTATCTAATTGCCAACTTTCTCGCTGGTGAAAGTCTGGGTGTGTCTGTCTCATATTCGTGCGCCAACGTCCTCGAGGTGATGGTTGCGTTGGCGTTCGCCCCGGCTATCCCAACGGTCGCCGAGCTGTTTTGTTTGAAGCCTCTCCTGAAATTCATGGCCGGTGCAGTGTTGCTCGCGCCGGTTGCGTCCGGACTACTTGTGACCGCCATGCTGCACGGACAGCCAGTTGGCCACCCGCTGCAGAACTTTCGCAACTGGTTCCTCTCGGATGCTTTGAGCCTCGCCATATTGACGCCCGCCGCCGTCGTCTTCTGGACCGGAGAGGTGACCCAACTGCTGCGTGGCGAGCGCCGGCGGAAGACAGGGTGCCTCCTGCTCCTCGTTTGCGTCATCACGACGGCCGTATTCGGGCAAAACCACTTTCCGCTGTTGTACTGGGCGCTCCCACCCATCGTGCTACTGGCGTTTCAGGCAGACCTCGCAGGCTTGATGGTTGGATTGCTCCTGTGCCTGGGGATTGCGGTGTCGTTCACCGTTCGCGGGTCGGGACCGCTCTCGACGTTTCCCTATGGGGGCATGCAAAGCCGTATCTTTGAGCTGCAACTTTTTCTCGTCGCTGCTTTGGGCATTGCAGTACCTATCAGCGCCACGCAGGCGCGGCGTAGCCGCCTCCTTGCAATGTTCCGTGACCTCGAGCAGCGATATCGGATACTGGCAGAGAACGCGACCGATGTCGTCATGAGCATGGCGCTCGATGGCAGGCTCACGTACGTTTCGCCACGCACAACGGCGGTGACAGGAGTTGCCCCTGAAAACCTTATCGGTTTGCACCTCCAGGACCTGGTTCTGTCGGACGACCGCGATGCCCTTACTGCAGCGATTGAGAGCATGGCGATGGGTGCGACCGAGGCTTCCCAGGTGATTCGCTTCCGGCGCGCGGATGGCCGAGTCCTGTGGATGGAAATGTACCTTCGCCCTGTCATCGAAGCGTTTCGCGGCAAGCCCCAGGCACTCACGGCGACAGCGCACGACATCACGGAGCGCTGGGCGGCAGAGCAACGCCTCGCAGACGAGCGAAACCAGTTGCATGCGTTTGCCTTCCGGGACGGACTGACCGGCGTTTTTAACCGCCGATACTTCGACCGCGAACTGGCACTTCAATCGCAGCAGGACGCCCGCAAAAAGGACCGTGGTTTTGTCGCGGTTGTCATGGTCGATGTCGACAGATACAAGAGCTACAACGACCGATACGGGCATCAGGCTGGCGATGAATGTTTGCGCACGGTAGCGCAAGCTATCGCATCCTCGGCGAAACGTCCTGCAGACATAGTCGTGCGTTACGGTGGGGATGAGTTTGCGTTGATTCTGAAGGACACGGACCCGGACGGAGCACGCGTAGTTTCCGAGCGTATCCGGCAGGCCGTTGAAAGTCTCCAGATTCCGCACATCGCGTCCGCCGCCGGCATTGTCACGGTCAGCTGCGGAGTGGCGGCGCAACGACCGGACAGTGGCGGCGACAGCCTTAATCTGGTTATGGCCGCAGATAAAGCGCTATATGCGGCAAAGCGGCGGGGACGGAACCAGACTTGTGTGGCCGGGGTCGACGACGCAGATGACCCAGGAAGGTGACGCGGACATGCACGCTGGCCCTGTCTTCGCGGAGGACTGCAGGGTCTGCACACCTTGCTTGCGCTCGATTGATGCGACCCGGTGTCATCGCACTACGAATAATGGGTCAACCAGCACTGGGGAATGCTCCGGGCCGAGTTCGGCTCACTTCTGTCGCCCCCTCACGACCGCGCTGTCGCGTGTCAATACGTGCGCGCTCCAGGCACGGCGCATGCGAACAGCGCAGCAAAGGTTCGAGTGAGGGACAACGAGCCCGTGGCCATCGAAGTAATGCGGCTCGAGCTTGAGTCCGACCAACACCACGTTACCACCGCGCTCGACGGGTGGGAAGCGTTCGAGCAGGCAAACAGCCGAGAACCCGACATCGTCGTGACCGACTGGCACATGCCGCGCGCGGACGGACTGACTTTTTGCCGGAGGCTCCGGCACGCCAACCCGGCTTTCCGGATGCCGGTTATCCTCCTGTTCAGCGAGGCGCCGCCGGCAGACCGCACGGCCTCCCTGTACGACCGCTACTTGCGCAAGCCGGGCACGCCCGACGAGCTTCTTCAACTGATTCGACGACTGGTCGCCGGTCACAGTTGAGCATATCGCTAGAACAGCGTGTCGCTTCGCGCGCACTAAGGTTGCCGTCGCATCGTCTACCAGACTTTTCGTGGGCTTCCGCTGAGGTGGCTGGCGAGGCCCGCAAGGGCATTCGATAACAATGGCAGTCAGCTCACCGTGTGTCGACGTTTGCAGAATTGATGGCAAGTCCGGTTTCGGCGTTGGATGCTTTCGGAAGCGCGAAGAAATTCGCGGTTGGAAAAATATGACTGACCACCGACGCCGCAGGTCATCGACGACAGGTTTCGCCGGGACGCCGTTGATTCACTTAGGCCGGTTCTTTTGCGACACGAATTGTCACATTTCGACGGGTCAAGTCACGTGATGTCAACGGGGCGACGGCTCGCACGTTTATATGGGAGAGGCTACGGGTCTCAATCCTGAGGAGGGTATAGCGATGAACAAATTTTATGTGGTTTCTATTGCAGCATTGTTCTCCATAAGCGCCGCCTACGCCCAGACGTCTGCGCCGGCGGCATCCAGCAAGGCAGCAGTTCCCGCTGCTGCAACACAGTCAGCGTCGTCCAGCTGTGAAACAAAGGCGGTTGGAAAAAATGGGAAGCCGCTGACCGGGGCAGCGAAGTCATCCTTCATGAAAAAGTGCGAAGGGAATGTGAAGAGTGCGGCGTCGACCGCATGCGAAGCCAAGGCGGTTGGGAAAGACGGAAAACCTCTCGCCGGCGCTGCGAAAGCGTCGTTTATGAAGAAGTGCGAGGCAGGTGCCGGTAGCTAATCCGGTGCTCGACTCATAGGCCGGCCAGCAAGCCGGCCGTTCTTCTTCGTTGTAACCGGCCTTTCGGACAATCGAGGCTGTACAAACACCTCTTCGAGTCTGAAGGATGCTGACTAAGCGCGGGTTTCGCCAGCGTATGGGAGATGCCGCTTTCTGCCCTGCATCAGAATCCTGCAGCCTGGCGTATGCGCGTTCATCCGGATGATTTAAAGTCGCTGCTCGTCCGCATGAGAGGAAGCGAACTCGTTCTTCCGGCTCGTTATGCCTGAGGGCGGTCGGCGCTCGGGCGCTTGCGCATTTTGCTTCAACGGTATTGGGCGGCTTGCGAAGCGCGGCGCGCGGGAGGTTATCCTCGTTGGGCCTTTGTCTCGCCCTTGACGCTTCGCTTTTCGTTTGCGGCTGAGTCGCTTACGGGGTGGGCCGCATGACTCTTTACATGATGCTCTGGCTGTTTGGCTTTGAGCCGTCGGCTCTCGCCAATCGCTGCCTGGTCCTTGGCGTGGGAGTTGTCGCGTGCATCGTGCTCGCCTTGCTGCTGAATCGCTACATCTGGGCACCGGAACGCATGTGCCCCGCTCACCCGAGCAATCTGTCCGCTGGCGCTGCGAGAAAGAAAGAGAACAGATGAAATCGAAATAACGCCGCAAACAGGGCGAAGCGTGAGCTCCTGAGACATGCTCCTGAAGGTCCTGAAGGGCTGTCTCATCACTTGTAGCCGAGAATCGCCACAGCTGAAATGTCTAACCGGTCGCTGACATTGCAGGCCATGCTGCTCATGGGCGCCTGGAGCAACGTTGTATACGGCGAGTCCCGTCGCTTTTGATTTGCCTGTTTTCCGGACCGAACTCGTGTGGATGACGGGGGAAAAGCTCTTGGTCTGATTGAACGTTTTCATGTTGATACCCGTTCGACAATTGACGACCGAATGCAGCGACGTTGCCGCTGACAAACTTTACGCTCCATATTTCCAGTAAGCTCCGACGCGCCGGCTAATGACATCGGGAATATCATTAATACTGCGCCGGAATTAGCGTTCAACGGTTTTGTCTGGCTGGATACGACCGCCTATCGGCAGCTCTGGCCACGACGCGTGGTTTGCTGGCCCTCTCCGGTAACTCCGGCTAGAGTTATTGGCAAGGGTGAAATTGAGCAGCGCGCATTCTTCAGACTGCACGGCGGTATGAATGACCATTTCCCGCTTCCTGAACGACCCGTGAGGCCCTTCAGTGAAATCGGGAGCGCATAGACATCCGTTTTCAGGGCGAACGCGCATCTGGGTAGTCATCGGCTCGCATATGTCAGTCGACCCGTTCGAACGCAGCGTCGTGGGCGGCGGGCGACCCCGGAGTGTCCTAGTCCAGGGAGTTACCTTCTGATGAACATCCTGCTAGTCGACGATGACCGCGCTACGACCGATATGCTCGCGGACATCGCCTGTGCGATGGGGCACACCGCGTCCAAGGCGTATTGCGGCTCCGAAGCGTTGACGGCGGCTAGCGAAGAGGGCGGATTCGACCTGATTCTCCTGGACATTGCGCTGCCCGATATGAACGGTTACGAGGTGTGTCTCCGGCTGCGCGCATCCGAAAAATACGCGTCCCGGCGCATCATTTCGCTGAGTGCCGATGCTGACCTCTGCGACCACTATGACATGTCATGTTTTGATGGCTCGCTTTTGAAGCCGCTCGCACCCAGCGAGTTTATGTCCTTGCTCTCAGACAGAAACATCGCGCCGGAGTCAGGCTGACCCAGGCCTGCCAGCAAATTTTCGGGCAAAGCAGGAGCGTGCGCGCGTGCGAGCCCGCTATCGAGAGGCAACGCGAGCTGGTGGCGTGTGTATGGTGTCGCGGAGGATGCAGCAATGCTCGGGAACCCGCCGGAAGATTGCGCGGGGCGGGATGCTGCTGGCACCCAAATTGCGCAGAAAATAAGCACCCGATGGCGACACCCATGCTGGGCGTGAGCCTGTGGTCCGTGGACAGTCGTGAAAGGCCTTCCGATGGTTCCATCCCGCCGACGCTGAGGGCTTACCACGCGCCTCACGTTTCGCAGTCGCACAGAGTGGTGACCCCGCCTCGCATGGGCGGTGGCGGCTCTGCGGCGTGGCCAGCGGTCTGCTCGGCGCTCGGACGACAGGGACGCCAGCCAATGCATTGAAAGGCCGACGGATGCTGGCGACAAATCTCCATTTTTGCGAATCGCGAGGAGGGACCCAGGAATGTCACGCCCAAAACTTGTACACAGCGAACATAGACGAACAATTCCGGCTGCCGATTCATTAGACCATTTTTGCACGCATGCCGGGTACTGCATGACGGAGCACGGGCGCTATTTCGGCACACTTAAGGTTGTGCGGAAGACGGACGGACGCGTTATCTATCCGTTCGATGGGGCGCCGGCTATCGGCCCTTTCAGCACGGCGCAAGAGGCTCGTGACGCAGCAAAAGAGTATGGGCGCACCCTTGTCTCGGGCGACGTCTTAAACCCTGAAACGTAGGCAAGCTCGCATGAGCGCCGCATGGCTGCCAGGCCCGCGCAGGAAAGCCGAACCGCCAACTCGACAGGCGGCAGGTGCATACGCAACAGCCTCGGGCAGGGTTCACTGTTACAAGGACCTACCATGCCGAAAACTCGTTCAAGCCGGGAGGAATCGTAAAGACTTCGGGCATTCACTTCGTCGTTCACGCCGGTGGCAAGGACACCTTCGAAGTGGACGCGTAGAGGGCGACCATTTTCCCCAGACACGAGGTGGCAGGGGCGCCCACTTCGAACCGAAATATGCCGCGACGCGCTCGCAACGCCACGGTGAACTGCAGGGCACGGGAAAGCGCTGACTTTCGGATGCTGGAGCGGCTAGACCTTTCATTGAACCGCTACGACGCCCGTCTCCTTGGCTTCTAAGACCGCCGCCCCCGGCTCAAGCTTTTGCATATGATGGAGGTAGCAAAACGGAGGCGTGTATGTGCTACTCGGCCCAAGTCCAGGCAGACTATCGAAAATTTGTGCGCATATTTGGCGCCGTGATGGATATCCACGAGTTCGCGCGGCTGTTCTTCGAACGCGCCGAAGGCGTCAGCAAGGCAAAGATACCCAAGGCGATGGAAGACGCCTTTGCCGTTCCACTGAATGAAGACGAGCGCGAAAGCAAGGCCTTAATTGACCAGTTCAACACCGAGCAGGCGACGAAGCTTGAACAGGACCTGTTCAAGCAAAGAAAGCGATTGGCGGACGCGGAACGGTCATTGCAGACAAAGACAACCAAGGCCGCTACCGAGAGCCAGCGAATCGCCACGGACAAAATCGCTTGGACCCGCGGCAAGCTCGATGACATTCAACGGGCCGAGCCTAAGCCGCGCGACTCGCGGATTTTTCCTGGCCACTACGCCCCGGTCATGGTCGTTGAAAATGGCCAACGCGTCGTGAAACCAATGCGCTACCAGTGCCGTATTGCTGGCAAACCGCCTGTCTACGATATCAAATATCCTGGGACATACAATGCCCGTCGCGACAACCTTGAGGGTTTTTGGCGACCATGTTTTGGGTACACGCACGGCGTAATGCTTGTTGACGTCTTCTACGAAAACGTGAGCAAAGCGAAGTTTGAGGGAACGCTATCTGAAACACACGAGCGAGACGAAAACATCGTTTTGGAATTTCGTCCACGCAATGGCGAGTTGATGCACGTCGCCTGCTTGTGGTCACGTTGGTCGGCGCCGGGCGAGCCGGATTTATTGTCGTTTGCCGCGATAACGGACGAGCCGCCGCCAGAGGTCGCCGCCGCGGGGCATGACCGGTGCATCATCCCTATAAAGCCGGAAAATATAGATGCCTGGCTTAATCCGGATGCATCGAATCTCACGGCAATGTACGCGATACTTGATGACAGGGACCGCCCGTACTATGAGCATCGATTGGCAGCGTGACCCCACGCATCTATCGGCAATCGAGCTAACGGGCTTTCGAATTCAACCCCGTCCGCTAGCAATGTCCTTCACGGGATGTCGGCCGCAGAACCTCCGCACCGCGACCTCAATGGCGTCGGTGCGGTGAAGGATACGCGTCAAGAGGAGCACCACACGTGCGTCCGACGCCGCGCAGTGTTTGCTCGAATTCTTGCCGGGGCGCCGGCTCAGCAAATCTGGATGCTTTTGAACGCAGACCAGCACTGACGCAAGTGTTTCCAGAAGCCGTGGTATAAGCGCAGGCTAGGCTTCAACTTACCTGAGAACACCTAAAGCACGAGCCGACTCACAGGCAATCGGGCGGCGCGGCAAAGCGCGCCGCGTGTAAGGGGTAAGCGCCGACGAGTTACGCTCGGGACGGTTGCTGCAGTCTCTCGCCTCTCGGCCGAGACGGCCTTGTGTCATGATGTCAAGCGCGAAAATACCAAGGCGCATAAACGGCCGTAAGTCACCGGAGCTCAAAATGACGGACAACAACGAGTTAGCAGGTAGCCCGGAACCCGTTCCAGAATCACTGCGAATCCTTGCCGTATATCTGGAGAGGTCGCTTGATAAGGCCACAAGCATAGTGATGATGCGGCACACCACCGACGCTTGCACAGTGTATGTGGGCGACCCGGAAAATTCGCGTGAAGACCTGAAGCAGATTGGCACGATTACAATACCAGTCGCAAACGGAATCCTTGAATCGACTTCGTCAGGAGCGAACACGGTGCAGATTGACGGCCAGGTCTATCGTTTCGTCCGAAGCTTCGCGCAGGTTGGCGGCATGGCGGCCGTTGTCTTTTCAACGAACTAGACCACGGCTCATTCCGCCGTTAGCGTCTCAGCGACATAACCGAATCGGCTAAAAATCGCGGTCAACTCAGGCATCAGCAGGCACGTATCGATGGATATTTTTTATTACTGGCAAAAGCTCGAGCAGAACCTCAAAAACGGCGAAGTCGGCTACTTTGGCTCTAACAATACAAAAATCGTACAACTTGCAGAGCGGTTGCCAAAGCGCATCTGGGTATTCAAAACCCCTAAGGGGATGAAAGGGTCTATCCAGCTAGTCGGCTCATTGCGCGTCTGCGATGAGCCGCGCGTCGCGGTAAATACTGAATACCCATACGTCATCTACTATGACCCGTTCTCCCCTGAATCGGTGATTTACACGGACTCCAATACCTCGGAGCGCATCCAAGAAGTCTCTGGCTACTTCCAGTATCGATTCCACACTGCGTTCAGTGCCAACTTCACCGGCGATGCAGGCGTGCAGGTTATGGAATCGAATGTAGTCCGCGGTCTTGAGGCGCTGGTTACCGATTGGTGCACATGCCAGATGCTAGAGCGGGTCAAGGACCGCACGAAGGTCCAACCCATCAATCCGTTTGCGCACCACTCAAGGTGACATCAATCGCATAGACACAGCGCTGCACGCTACAAAGACCACCGCGACCTACCTATTGGTCGGTCCGCAGGAGGTCGATGGAAAGTCGCTTTCTCTGACGAAAGCTATGAAGCTTGATGTGCGGTTCCTTGCAGTGCATGCTGGGCTCCCAGTGTGCTTGGACACCGTGATGCCAGCCCAAGGGTGTTAGGGGACGTAAGCGCTGCGGTTTTGGACATCCCCAAGCTGATGGCCTGCTTTGAGTGCCGCGTTTCAGGTGCGGCGTTGCCGCTTTCGGTCTGAGGAACGAACGCATCGCTCACGGCATAGTCTCACCTGTCAACGGTGAAATGTTCCGCCGCGAACCAATCCGAATCAGGACCCGATGCGCCCGACTTTGACTAAATGGCTGTTTATCGTCTACCTCCTCGGTAGCGGGACGCTGTATTCGATGGCCATACTGCTCCTGTTTCCTTTCGTCGGCAGGGCTGGACGATACTGGTTCGGAAAACAATGGTGTCGAGCACTGGTGGTTGTGATGCGCTGGCTGCCGGGAGTCTCATGTTCGATAGAAGGGCTTGAACATATTCCTGAAGGGCCAGCGATACTACTGTGCCGTCACGAATCGACCTGGGAGACACTCGCGTTTCTTGCACTTTTTCCACGGCGCATCAGTTTTGTTTTCAAGGAGGAGCTTCTCCGCATTCCCTTTTTTGGATGGGTGCTGCGTGGCCTCGATATGGTTAGTCTGAACCGCGGCTCCGCTCGACAGGCTCATCAGGCTGTGACGCATGAAAGCGCCGAGAGGCTCGCGAAGGGAGATGTTGTTGTCATCTTCCCGGAGGGGACCCGGGTGCCACACGATGCCCCGTTGAGGATGACATCTGGAGGCGTTCGATTGGCTTGCGCGACTGGCGTACCCGCTGTTCCTGTGGTTCTCAACGCGGGCAAAGTCTGGCCGGCGAAGGACTGGCCCAGCGGCCGTGGACAAATTCGTGTGGTTGTCGGCCCGGCATTCTCTCCTCGGGACCTGTCACAGCAGGAACTGAGTCGAGCCGTCCACGAGTGGATGAAAAATGAACTGCTGCGGCTTTGATACGTTGAAAGCGGGATGGATTCCGCGCATTGCTTGGGTGACGGTACGAACGGTTAATAGTCACATAGCTTCTCCGGGGCCGCGCTGTGCTACCTGAGTTTGGTGAGAAGAGAATGCCGGTCTCTTTTGGACATGCGTTACCCACTGCGGTTATGGCATAGTGCGGACAGTCACGTACTGACAGAACGGGAGAGTCATGGCAACACTAGAACAAATCGAAGCAAAGATGAAAAATTTGAAAACCCAAGCGGAAGCTCTGGCGGCAAAAAAGACGCAGGCTGTCGTGGACCAAATCCGCGACATCATGTCGAAGCATGGTTTGACGACAGCGGACATTGAAGCCAAGACGTCGGCAAAGCGGGCAACGAAAGGACAGAAGGTCAGCGCCGCCGCCGGCAAAACGAAAAATGCCGATGTCACCAAGGCCAAAGCGGCGCCGAAGTATCAACATCCCAAAACGGGCGCAACGTGGACCGGTCACGGTCGCGCCCCCGCCTGGATTGCTGAAGCCAAAAACCGGAATAGGTTTCTGATTTCAGGTGCCGCTGAAGTGGCGGTCGCAGCGAATGCAGGTGTTGTGAGCAGGGTCAAGACCGCGGTCAATAAGACGGCGTCGAAGTCGGTCGGTGCGACTGGTGGCAAGGGTCAGCCGAAAGGCCCGCAGCCGGCGCTATATCGCGACCCGAAATCCGGCGCGACTTGGAGCGGACGCGGTCCGGCTCCGGCGTGGCTTGCTGGTGCCAAGGACCGGGCTAAGTTTCTGATTGATGGGGCGGCCGCTTCTGCCGCGGCAGCAAACACGAGCGTGCCGAAGGTTGAGGCGACGAAAGCGGTAGCCAAGAAAGCGGCCGTGAAAAAGGTTGTCGCCAAGAAGGCCACTGCGAAGAAGGTAGCCGCAAAGAAGGCGACTGTGAAGGCGGCGGCGGTCCAAGTCGCTCCGACGGCTGAGAAGACGGTTACTGCCAAGGAAGCGCGGGCAAAGAAGTCGCCGGCTGCGAGCAAGAAGGCGGCGGCGAAAAAAACCTCAGCATCGCCTGCGAAGAAGACTTCGGCAGCGCCAGCGAAGAAGGCAGCGGCGAAGAAGCTTGCTGAGGCAGCGGTTAAGCGCACAACGGCCAGGAAGGTTGTCGCCAAGAAAGCTGCTGCCGTCAAGGAGTCGGCTTCCACCGCCGTCGTCGCTGCGGCGGACGTGGCGGTCGCGACGGGCGCCTGAGTCCGCGCTACATTGACGATGTCATGGGGGAGGATATTTACGCGCCTCCCTCGTTTCGGGTTGCGTCTAACCGAGCACGCAGAACTCGGTTCTCGTCGCATCGACAGGAGCGATTGTCGTGGCTTACCGCTAACAGGCACGCAATGCGTCGAGACGGGCGGCGCATTTTGCATTCGAACCTCCGCGCTTGTAGGCTTGTGCCGCCTTTGCGCGGTCCGGGACGACGTCGCCAGGAGCACGCCTCTCCCAGTGCCCCTCCCAGTACAAACCAAGGTTGTATGCGGCCGCCCGGTGTCCGAGCTCCAAGGCCGTGGCATACATGTCCTTGGCCATCTCGAGGTCGGCGTCCATGCCGCGACCAAGCCGTGCACTGTCCGCGAGTGCTGCTGCCGCCAGGCCTCGCAGAGGCTCGCTCGCCGTATCGTCCTTCAGCACGTCGCCCAGAATGACGTGCCCGGTCTCGTAGTCCGCTGGCCCACCTGTCTCGGTGACGAGAGACAGTGCAAGCGCGACCCGAAGAGAAGGGTGCCGGTGAGGGCCAACCCGTTCAATCAGACGCCGGCCGAGGCAAGGCGCCCCCGACAGCGGGCTTGTGAGCAGGCCATTCGCAATGGCCGCGAGAGATTCAAGTGAAAGAAATCCAACCTTGTTTGCCGACACAATGTGTCGAAAGAACTTTTCCATGTCGAGCGCCGGGTCGTTCTGCCGAAGTTGTGCCCACTCGCGTTCAATTTGGCCCAGCCAGCTGGAATCTACAGACATCAGATTTGGCGTCCTTTGGTGAGTGATGAAGACGATGATACCTCAGCGCTCCTGTCGCCTGACCTCATAGGCAGGGCGCGGCCGCGTTCGCTGCAGCTCGAGGCGGGACACTGGTCTGTACGGTTACCGCTGCGAGTGCATCAACGGCGCTTTCTGCTTTGACATCAAGTCGTTACGCCGCATGTCAGCAGGTTGTCCACAGCCTTGCCAACAAAAGGTGGGGATAACTTGGCGGATGCGGCGAAGGGGCCGAATGCAACACACCGTGGTGTCGTCGTCGTCCGCGCATGCGTTGCTTATCGCAGTGCTCCTGGGTATCGCGCTGCTCACCTTGGCTAGCCAGATTACACTCAGGCTCGTGCGCCTCAGGCATAAAAGCAAAAAAGCCCCTCAGACTTCCGTCGCGAGGGGCTCCCTTTCCGGCGGTCCGGTTTAGACCGCGGCGTCCTTCAGCTTCTTCAGCGGGCGCACTTTCAGACGCACCGAAGCGGGCTTCGCGGCAAACCACTTGTCTTCACCCGTGAATGGGTCCTTGCCGAAGCGCTTCTTCTTTGCCGGCACGTCCTGAGCAACAACCTTCAGCAGACCCGGCAGCGTGAACTCCTTCGCGCCCTTCTTGTGGACCGACGCGAGCACCGTTTCTTCAAGTGCGGCCATCAATGCCTTCGCGGCTTTCGGCTCGACACCTGCACGCTCGGCAAGATGGGTAGCGAGCGAAGCCTTCGTGAACGAATCCTTAATGGGCTTCAGCGGCGTGGCAGCGACCGCCTTCCTCGTGGCAGGAGTCGTCGCCTTCTTCACCGTCGGCGTCTTCGCCTTTTTCGCGACCGGGGTCACTGCTTTCTTCGCAGCCGGCTTTGCTGCAGCTTTCGTTGCACTCGTTGTTGCCATAAATTCCTCGTCATTGGTCAAAGGTTGGCCTGAGACCTTTGCCTTTGCATAGTCACCGACAATACGCAAAGGTCCAAATCCTCAGGCTGGCGCTAGCGTAACAACCCAAGTTTGAATCTGCAACGTGCGAGCCCCTAAAACAAGGGATTTGGCGCCGAGTTAACTCAAAAACAGCGACCTGTACCCCTCCGGAGAACGCTGCGCTAACGAATACGGCTATGCGAAAGGATTTGAAGCACGGCCAAGAGGAGCAAACCTCTCGCGCGAGTCCGGCGTCGGGCGTGCTAGCGTTCGCCGCGCCGACGGTCGCTTTCGTCGCCGCTATCGAGTGCTCCCCGCCCGTTCCACGCCATCCACGGTAGCGCAGCATTCGCCGCCGGTCGGTCAAAGCGCCCGGGGTCTTAGTCGGCAACCAGTCAGTCAAAATACCTTCGAGCTTCCTCGAGGTCGAGGCACCCCGGACGAAAGCAATGAGCGCGGCATACCCCAGCGCTACAACTGCCGGTTCTTCCCGCTGCCGACTCGCAGAGCACTCTCTGCGTCAATCGGCGATATGAGCACCGACACGGGCCCACTCGCAGCGACGCAGCATTAGAGGCTTTAGCGGCTTCGCCACAAGCCGCTTGAAGTGGCGCCCATGGGGAAGCACGTGGGTCGAGGCTTGCCAAAGCGTGAAAGCCTGGGGACGTTACATTTCCAATGTTTGATTGCATCGCGAAATTGCCCAAGTGAGCCCGCCTTTTTGGCTGTGGTGGGCTGGACTGTGATGGCAAAACCGCGGTATCCCGCGCAGCTTTGCCACAATGGTTGCTGGCGATTCTTCCTGACGGGCATCGTGCACGTTGCAATCCGGGAGGAGGATGGGCAGACATAGTTACGGGCGTAATCTACCGCTCACGATACGTCTGGACACCCCCGCGGTGCCGTACTTAAGCCCGTTGGCGAGTCCATGTGTCATTCAAGATAGAATCGCTATCAATTTCTTGGTGGCGAGATGCCGGGCTTTATGCCTGGATATACACCTGACTATGACCGGACGAACCAGTTCTGATGCTTGATGACATCAAAAAGACCCTCTGGGCAACCGCCGACAAGCAACGCGCCAATATGGACGCTGCTGAGTACAAACACATCGTGCTCGGCCTCATTTTCCTTAAGTACATCTCCGATACTTTTGCCGCCCGGCGCGCCGAGCTGACCCGTCGCTTTGCCGACGAAGGCGACGAATACTTCCTGCACGGCGGTGACGACGAACTGCTCGCCGACGAACTTGAAGACCGTGACTACTACCGCGAGGTCAACGTATTCTGGGTGCCCGAAACCGCGCGTTGGGAGAGCCTGCGCAGCGCGGCCAAGCAGACCGACATCGGCAAGCGCATTGACGAAGCGCTGGCCGAAATCGAAGCCGAGAACCTTAAGCTCAAGGGCATCCTGGACAAGCGCTATGCCCGCTCGCAGTTGCCGGATGGCAAGCTGGGCGAGTTGGTCGACCTGATTTCGACCATCGGCTTTGGCGAGGACGCCAGCCATGCGCGCGATGTGCTCGGGCAGGTGTACGAATACTTCCTCGGCCAGTTCGCCAGTGCCGAAGGCAAGAAGGGTGGGCAGTTCTACACGCCGGCCTCCATCGTCAAGACGCTTGTGGCTGTGCTCGCACCTCACCACGGCAAAGTCTACGACCCCTGCTGTGGCTCCGGTGGCATGTTCGTGCAGTCCGAGAAATTCATCGAAGCCCACGGAGGAAAGCTGGGCGACGTGTCCATCTACGGGCAGGAATCCAACCCCACCACCTGGCGGTTGGCGGCGATGAACCTCGCGATTCGGGGTATCGACTACAACCTCGGGCGCGAACCGGCCGATACCTTTGTGCGCAACCAGCACCCGGACCTGCGCGCCGACTTTGTGCTGGCCAATCCGCCCTTCAACGTCAGCGACTGGTGGCACGGCAGCCTGGAAGGCGACCCGCGCTGGGTCTATGGCACGCCGCCGCAGGGCAACGCCAACTACGCGTGGCTCCAGCACATGCTGTATCACCTCAAGCCCAATGGCCGCGCGGGTATCGTGCTGGCAAATGGCTCGATGAGTTCCAGCCAGAACTCCGAAGGCGACATCCGCCGCGCCATGGTGGACGCCGACGTGGTCGAAGTCATGGTGGCCCTGCCGGGTCAACTTTTCTTCAACACCCAGATTCCGGCCTGCCTGTGGTTCCTCGCCAAACAGAAAGCCAGCCGCCAGGGTGAAGTGCTGTTCATCGACGCCCGCAAGCTCGGCAGCATGATTAGCCGTGTGCAGACGGAACTGACCGACGAGATTATTGGGCGCATCGCCAATACTGTCGCCGCCTGGCGCGGCGAGCCCATTGATGGTGTCGGCGAATACGCGGACGTTCCCGGCTACTGCCGGACCGTAGGTCTCGCCGAGATTGCCGAGCACGGCCATGTGCTGACGCCGGGGCGCTATGTCGGCGCCGAGGAAGTCGAGGACGACGACGAAGCTTTTGCCGAGAAAATGCAAAAGCTCACGGAAAAGCTGGGTGAGCAGATGGCGAAGGGCTCGGAACTGGACCAGTTGATTCGGCAGAAGCTTGGGGGACTAGGCTATGAGTTCTGAGTGGCAACAGGTGCATCTTCAGGACATCGCCACCGAGGTCACCGTCGGCTATGTTGGACCGATGGCTTCGGAATATGTTGAAAGTGGCATCCCGTTCTTGCGCTCCTTGAACATAGAGCTGTTCAATATCAACAAGAACGATTTGAAGTATATAAGACAGGATTTTCACGCGAGGATAAAGAAATCCGCTCTAAAGCCGCATGATGTTGTAATTGTCCGGACGGGCAAGCCCGGAACTTGCGCCGTTATTCCAAACTGGCTCGAAGATGCGAATTGTTCGGACTTGGTGATTGTGAGGTGCGGCGAGCGAATCCGCCCGAGGTTCCTATGCTACTGGGTAAACTCGGCGGCGTTACACCACATTGACTCCCATACGGTCGGCGCTGTGCAGCAACATTTCAATGTGGGTGCAGCTAAGAAGATGCGTGTCGCGGTCCCGTCTCTGGCCGAGCAAGACAGCGTTGTCAGCGTACTCGGTGCGCTTGACGACCGCATCACCCTTCTTCGCGAAACCAATGCCACCCTGGAATCCATTGCCCGCGCCCTGTTCAAGTCTTGGTTCGTCGATTTCGACCCCGTCCGCGCCAAGCAGGACGGGCGCGCGCCTCAAGGAATGGATGATGCCACGGCGGCGCTATTTCCGAACGGATTCGAAGTCTCGGAGTTGGGGTTAGTGCCGAGGGGGTGGCGCATCATGGCCCTAGCGGACGTATTGGCAAACCACGGTGGCACGATTCAAACCGGACCGTTCGGCAGCCAACTGCACGCTTCTGACTATGTGGAATCTGGAATCCCGGTAGTAATGCCGAAAGACATTCAGGGACGCCGAGTCAGTGCTGCCTCAATCGCATGCATTGGCCCTCAGGACGCCGACCGGCTCCAACGACACAAACTCAAAACAGGTGATATTGTGTTCAGTCGTCGAGGCGACGTTGAGCGGCACGCGCTAATTAGTGAACGTGAAGTTGGTTGGTTGTGCGGAACCGGCTGCTTGCTTGTTCGTCCTGGTCCGTCATGTCTGTCATCGTCGTTTCTCTCTATGACGCTAGACGCTCCGCGTGCACGACAATGGCTCGTCCGTCATGCCATTGGTGCAACGATGCCAAATTTGAACACTTCCATCCTCGGGTCCGTGCCGGTGGTACTCCCCGACACCAAGGTCTTGGAGATATTCGAAGAGACGGTTTCCGCGACGGAAGCACAGCTGACCCAAAACTCTGAGCTGGCGAACACACTCAGCTCCATTCGCGACACGCTCCTGCCCCGCCTGATTTCTGGGCAACTCCGTCTGTCCGAAGCCGAGGCGCTCGTCGCCTGACAACGACTATGACCGAAGACCAACTTGAACAGGAAACACTGTGCTGGCTGACTGATGTGGGTTACATCCGCCTTTTCGGCCCGGACCTCGCACCAGATGGTGCCAATGCAGAACGGGCTGACTATCGCCAAGTATTGTTGGTCGAACGTCTGCGCAGCGCCATTGCTCGCCTGAACCCCAGCATTCCGACCCAAGCTCGGGAGGATGCTTTGCAACGGGTGCGGGACCTCGGTATCCCCGCGCTACTCTCAGCTAACCGGCGCTTCCATCAATTGCTCATCGGTGGCGTGCCGGTGCAATACCAGCGCGACGGTGAGACACGGGGTGATTTCGTGCGGCTCATTGACTGGGCTAACCCGGCGGCCAACGAGTGGCTAGCGGTCAATCAATTTGCCATCAAAGGCTCGCATCACACGCGACGCCCCGACGTGATGCTGTTCGTCAATGGCTTGCCATTGGTGCTGCTGGAACTGAAGAACCCCGCCGACCTGAACGCTGACATCTGGAAGGCCTATGACCAGATTCAGACCTATAAGGCGCAGATTCCAGATGTCTTCCAGTACAACGAATTCCTGGTAATTTCGGACGGGTCGCAGGCGCGCATGGGTTCGCTTTCTGCCGATGCGGAGCGCTTCATGCAATGGCGCACCATCGACGGCGCCGCGCTTGACCCGCTCGGCCAGTTCAACGAGCTGGAAACATTGATACGCGGTGTGCTGGCACCGACCTACCTGCTGGACTACCTGCGCTTCTTCGTGCTGTTCGAGGATGACGGCGCACTGGTCAAGAAAATTGCTGGCTACCATCAGTTCCACGCGGTGCGCGCGGCTATCCATCAGGTGGTGACGGCATCGCGCCCGGGTGCGAGCCACAAGGGCGGCGTGGTCTGGCACACGCAGGGCAGCGGCAAAAGCATCACCATGACCTGCTTCGCAGCCCGCGTTATGCAGGAAGCGGCGATGGAGAACCCGACCATAGTTGTCATCACCGACCGAAACGACCTCGACGGACAACTTTTCGGCGTGTTCTCGCTGGCGCAGGACTTGTTGCGCGAGCAGCCGGTGCAGGCCGGCACCCGCCAGGACTTGCGCGCGAAGCTCGCTAACCGGCCCTCCGGCGGCATAGTGTTTGCCACCATCCAGAAGTTCATGCCCGGCGAGGACGAAGACACGTTCCCGGTGCTCTCGGACCGAAACAACATCGTGGTCATCGCCGACGAAGCGCACCGTACCCAGTACGGCTTCGAGGCACAACTGAAAGGCAAGCCGGGTCAGGAAAAGTACCAGGTCGGCTATGCACAGCACCTGCGCGATGCACTCCCCAATGCCACCTTCGTGGCCTTTACCGGCACGCCGGTATCGAGCGAGGACCGTGACACGCGCGCCGTGTTCGGAGAGTACATCCACGTCTACGACATGCAGCAGGCCAAGGAGGATGGTGCCACGGTCGCCATCTACTTCGAGTCGCGCCTGGCCAAGCTGTCGCTCAAAGCCGGGGACCTGCCGCACATCGACGCGGAAGTGGACGAACTGGCCGAGGACGAAGAGGAAAGCCAGCAGGCCAAACTCAAGAGCCGCTGGGCGGCGCTGGAAAAAGTCGTCGGCGCAGAACCCCGCGTGGCCGCTGTGGCGGCCGACCTCGTGGCGCACTTCGAGGAACGCAACAAGGCTCAGGACGGCAAGGCCATGGTGGTGGCGATGAGCCGCGAGATTTGCGTTCACCTTTATGACGAAATCGTCAAACAGCGCCCCGACTGGCACGAACCGGACCCGGAGAAAGGCGCCATCAAAATTGTCATGACTGGCTCAGCGAGCGATAAGGCGCTGTTGCGGACGCATATTTACAGCGGCCAGGTCAAGAAGCGGCTGGAAAAGCGGTTCAAGGACCCGGCTGACCCCCTGCGCATTGTCATCGTGCGCGACATGTGGCTGACTGGCTTCGATGCGCCTTGCGTGCATACGTTGTACGTGGACAAGCCCATGAAAGGTCACAACCTGATGCAGGCAATTGCCCGGGTAAACCGAGTCTTCAAGGACAAGCAGGGCGGCCTCGTAGTCGATTACATTGGCATCGCCAACGAGCTGAAGAGCGCGCTGAAGGAATACACCGCCAGCAATGGACGAGGCCGTCCGACGGTCGACGCGGCCGAGGCGTATTCCGTGCTCGCAGAAAAGCTCGACATCCTGCGCGGCATGCTCCACGGATATGACTACAGCGGCTTCCTGA
Source organism: Paraburkholderia sediminicola (assembly GCF_046026895.1). Classification (GTDB taxonomy): domain Bacteria; phylum Pseudomonadota; class Gammaproteobacteria; order Burkholderiales; family Burkholderiaceae; genus Paraburkholderia; species Paraburkholderia sediminicola_C. The sequence goes on along the minus strand of NZ_JAQQEU010000059.1, from coordinate 918 downwards.
CCGGCGGACACAAATGCCTCGCTAGTGCTGCCAATCATGTACTGGGCCTTGAGGACGGCAAGAAGCGATTCGCCGACACAGCGCTCGCCATGAGCAAGGCCTTTACGCTGTGCTGCACGCTCGACGAAGCCAAAGAGGTGCGCGAGGAGGTGGCCTTTCTGCAGGCGGTGAAGGTCATCCTCACCAAGCGCGAGCTGAGCGACAAGAAGAAGACCAACGAGGAGCGTGAACTCGCCATCAGGCAAATCATCAGTTCGGCAGTGGTGTCCGAGAAGGTGGTGGATGTGTTCGAGGCGGTCGGGCTCGAAAAGCCGAACATTGGTATTCTCGATGAAGCCTTCCTCGCTGAGGTCCGCAACCTGCCCGAACGCAACCTCGCCGTGGAACTGCTGGAGCGCTTGCTGGAAGGCGAAATCAAGAGTCGCTTTGCAAGCAATGTAGTGCAGGAGAAGAAGTTCTCCGAAATGCTCGCAAGCGTCGTGACACGCTATCAGAATCGGGCGATTGAAACCGCCCAGGTCATCGAAGAGCTCATCGACATGGCCAAGAAGTTCCGCGCTGCCGCGACCCGGGGCGAGGAGTTGGGCCTGACGGAAGACGAAATCCGTTTTTACGACGCACTCGCCAATAATGAGTCAGCCGTCCGCGAGCTGAGCGACGAGACGCTCAAGAAGATTGCACACGAACTCACCGAAAATCTGCGCCAGAACATCACAGTGGACTGGTCGGAGCGGGAGAGTGTGCGAGCCAGACTACGGCTGATGGTCAAGCGCATCCTCCGTAAATACAAGTACCCGCCGGACCAGCAGGACGGCGCGGTGGAGCTGGTTTTGCAGCAGGCACAGGCATTGGGGGAGGCATGGAGTGATTAGCCGGTGAGTATCGAGGCGTGTAACGAAATGTCGGTACCGCCGCACG
>NZ_JAQQEU010000058.1:0-43580 GCF_046026895.1 Paraburkholderia sediminicola | reverse complement strand
CTTAACATTTAGCAACTCACCGACACGCGCGACACGCAAGCGGCGATGTCGTACTTGTGCGCGCAAGCCTCGCTGCATGACGCAGCGCACCGCTGCGCGGGCTCCACGGAAGCATTTGCATCGCCCGATCAAAAGCGAACCGTGCCAATTGACATCGCAAAAAAAACGGAGGCGCGACTCAAAAGTCCGTCTCCGTTTTTCTCAACGCCTGACAAGCCACCGCCAACAGGCAGCGCTTCAGCCTACTTCTGCGAGCGCAACATCCGCGCGGCATCCAGCGCGAAATACGTCAAAACCCCGTCGGCGCCAGCCCGCTTGAACGCCAGCAGCGATTCCATCATGACCTTGTCATGATCCAGCCAGCCGTTCTGCGCGGCCGCTTTCAGCATCGCGTATTCGCCGCTGACCTGGTACACGTAGGTAGGGAACTGGAACTCGTCCTTCACGCGACGCACTATGTCCAGATACGGCATGCCCGGCTTGACCATCACCATATCCGCGCCTTCGTTGATGTCCGCTTGCACTTCGCGCAGCGCTTCATTCGAGTTGGCCGGGTCCATCTGATAGGTCATCTTGTTGCTCTTGCCGAGGTTCGTCGCGGAACCGACGGCATCGCGGAAGGGGCCGTAGAACGCCGACGCGAACTTGGCCGCGTAAGCCATGATGCGCGTATGGATGTAATCCTCGCTCTCGAGCATTTCGCGGATCGCGCCGATGCGGCCGTCCATCATGTCCGAAGGTGCGACGATGTCGACGCCCGCCTCAGCCTGCACACGCGCCTGCTCGACGAGGATCTCGACGGTCTCGTCATTAATCACATACCCAGTTTCGTCGAGCACGCCGTCCTGGCCGTGACTCGTGTAAGGATCGAGCGCGACGTCGGTGAGCACACCCAGCTCGGGAAAATTCTTCTTCAGCTCGCGAACCGCGCGCGGGATCAGGCCAGCCGGATTGGTCGCTTCACGGCCATCGGGCGTCTTCAGCGAGGGCTCGATCGCGGGGAACAGCGACAACACCGGCACGCCCAGTTCGACGCATTGCTCGGCGACGCCCATCAGCAGATCGACCGACACGCGTTCGACGCTCGGCATCGACGGCACGGCTTGCCGCACGTTCGTCCCTTCGACGATGAACACGGGGTAGATCAGATCGTTGGTGGTGAGGATGTTTTCGCGCATCAGGCGACGCGAGAAGTCGTCACGGCGCATGCGGCGCGGACGGTAGTGCGGGTAGAAACTCATATCGGATCGAAACTCGTGGATGTGTGGAGTGGACAAGTAACGCCTGGCTCCGCTCCCGGAAACTTTTCGAGACAATGGTATATCATACCGATCGAGCAAGGCGCCTAGCGCTGACCTCCCCGCTTCTCCTCCCTGAGCGGGTGCCTGTCGTTTATTTCGATTAGGCTGTTTGACCCGCCGTTCGATCGGCGGGTTTTTTTATGGGGGCCGGAAACAACAATCTCGCCTCTCGAAGCCGGGCAGCCGCGCTTACTGCGCGGGGGCTGTCTCGCCCTTTGCCTCGGGGATTAGCCAGCTTTCGATCAGCTCGTGCGCTTCATCGATCCCGATGCGCTTGAGCGCCGAAAATAGTTGTGCGGTCAGTTCGCCCTGGTAGCCGGCAGCGCGATATTCGGCCAGACCTTTCTGCGTGGCACGCAACGCGTTCACGCATTCCTGGCGCGTCAATTTGTCGCATTTGGTCAGCAGCGCGTGGATCGGCTTGCCGGTCGGCGCGAACCACTCGATCATCCGCCGATCCAGATCGGTCAACGGGCGGCGCGAGTCCATCATCAGAATCATCCCGCGCAGTTGCGAGCGCGATTGCAGATAGGTGGACAGCAGCGCTTCCCAGTGCGCCTTGGCGGCGCCCGGCACTTCCGCGTAACCGTAGCCCGGCAGGTCGACCAGATGCGCGGTCGGCTCGTCGGCCTTACCCACCGAAAAATAATTGATGTGCTGCGTGCGTCCCGGCGTCTTACTGGCGAACGCCAGCCGCTTCTGATTGCACAGGATGTTGATAGCCGTCGACTTACCCGCGTTCGACCGTCCCGCGAAGGCGATCTCGGGTTGCGCGGTGGCCGGCAGATCGCGCAGATGATTGACGGTCGTGAAAAATCGGGATTGGTGGAGCAGGAAGGACATGATCAGGCCAGGATTCGAGACGCCGGGGAACCGGAGTGGGGACGGGTCAAGCCCGACTGGCGTCTTAGCGATTAGCGAGTTATTGTACAATACGATGGTTTACTGAAAACCCGAGGGGGCCAGCCCGCGTGCCTTGGCGGCTCCTGGCGGTCACTCGGTCGCCGTCGTATTTTGCAAAACCTCTAAAATTCCACAAGACGAGACAGGGTGTGCGAATGAATCGACTGAGCAAGACTCTGATGGTGCTTCATGTAGCGGCAGGTCTTTCAGGTTTGGCAATTCAGGCACGAGCAGCAGAACCGGCAAAGCCGGACGTCAATCGGGGGCAGGCAATCGCGGTGCAGGTGTGTGCGTCATGTCACGGCGCAGACGGCAACAGTGCCGGCGGCGCGTATCCGAAGCTGGCGGGCCAGCATCCCGAATATCTCGTCAAGCAGCTCAGGGACTTCAAGATTCAGCCGGGCGCAAAGCAGCCCGCGCGCAACAATGCGATCATGGCGGGCATGGCCGCGGCGCTCTCCGAACAGGACATGGTCAACCTGGCTGCCTATTTCGCGGCGCAGACCCCGAAACCAGGCTATGCGCACAACAAGAACACCGTCGCGCTCGGCCAGAAGATTTATCGAGGCGGGATCGCGGACAAGGGCGTGCCGGCGTGCGCCGCCTGCCACGGGCCGACTGGTCAGGGCATTCCGTCACAGTTCCCGCATCTGTCGGGGCAGTGGGCGGAGTATTCGGTGACGCAGCTGGCCGCGTTTACTCAAGGTCCTGGCGCGCGCAACAACAACGAGGCGATGCATGCCATTGCGTCGCGTCTGTCGGACAGCGAAATCAAGGCTGTGGCCGATTACATCGCGGGCTTGCGTTAAGAGTCCGCGCGCAAGTGCAACCGGCCCCTCAAGGCCGGTACAAAACAAGAAAAGGGTGAGGGCGTCGCGGGTGCGACGGCCCTTCACCCTTTTTTGCTGTTCAGTCGGAGTATGAATGAGCGTCACCACGTCGGGTTTACAGTCGAAGTCGGGCAATCGCGTCATTCGCAGCGTCGTCGAAGTAGTGAGTTCGATGCGTTTCGCGATTGCGCTGCTCGTGATTCTGTCGATCGCCAGCATCATCGGCACCGTCCTCACGCAGGACGATCCGTATCCCAACTACGTCAATCAGTTCGGCCCGTTCTGGGCGGACATCTTCCGCGCGCTGAGCCTGTACACGGTGTACAGCTCGTGGTGGTTCATGCTGATTCTCGGCTTCCTGATGGTGTCGGTGTCGCTGTGCGTGATCCGCAATGCGCCGAAGATGGTCGCCGACGCGAAGAGCTGGAAGGACAAGGTCCGCGAAGGCAGCTTGCGCGCGTTCCACCACAAGGGCGAATTCGCAGTGCACGGCACGCGCGCGCACACCTCGGCAGTGCTCGCGAAACTCTCGGCCAGACTCGGCTACAAGTTCGTCACGCGCGAGTCGGAAGGCGCCACGCTGATCGCCGCGAAGCGCGGCGCGTTGACCAAATTCGGCTACATCTCAGCTCACCTTGCGATCGTCGTGATCTGCGTCGGCGGCCTGCTCGACAGCAATTTGCCGATCAAGCTGCAAATGTGGCTGTTCGACAAATCGCCGATCCGCGCGAACACGGTGATCAACGAGATTCCGCCGGCGCATCGCCTGTCGCAGTCGAACCCGACTTTCCGCGGCTATGCATGGGTGCCGGAAGGCCAGCATGTGTCGACGGCGATCCTGAACCAGCCGGACGGCTCGCTGATTCAGGACTTGCCGTTCTCGATCGAGCTGAACAAGTTCATCGTCGACTACTACTCGACGGGCATGCCGAAGCTGTTCGCGAGCGACATCGTCGTGGTCGATCACAAGACGGGCGCGCGCGTGCCGGCGCGCGTCGAGGTGAACAAGCCGTTCGAATACGACGGCGTGTCGATTTATCAGTCGAGCTTCCAGGATGGCGGCTCGCAGATGCAGATGACCGCCTACCCGATGTCCGGTGCGAGCGCGAAGACCGCGCCGTTCGGCGGCGCGATCGGCGGCAATGCGCCGCTCAGCACGGCCACGCCGCTCGCCGACGGCCAGACGGTCGAATTCACCGATTTCCGCGCGATCAACGTCGAAAATATCTCCAACGGCAGCGGCCAGCCCGATGCCCGTGGCGTCGCCGCGCATCGCTCGCTGAAAGAAGCGTTCGACGAGCGCCTCGGCTCCGGCGCGAAGAGCTCGAAACCGCTCGATCTGCACAACGTCGGCCCGTCGGTGCAGTACAAGGTGCGCGACAAGGACGGCCAGGCGCGCGAGTACAACAACTACATGCTGCCGGTGGACGTCGCCGGCGAGAAGATGTTCCTGGCCGGCATGCGCTTGAATCCGGACGATCCGTTCCGCTACCTGCGTATTCCCGCCGACAGCGGCGGCACAGTCAAGGAATGGATGAACCTGCGCGCCACGCTCGAAGATCCGGCGATGCGCGCCGCGGCCGCGCACCGTTTCGCGCAGCGCTCGGTGCCGAGTTCGAATGTCGAGCTGCAACAGCATCTCGAAGAAAGCGCGCTGCGTGTGCTGACCCTTTTTGCCGGCGCGGACAGCAGCGCCAAATTGCCGAACGGCCAGGCGCTCGGCGGCTTCCAGGCGATTGCCGGCTTTATCGACCATTCGGTGCCGAAAGGCGAGCAGGAGAAGGCTGCGGGCCTGCTGCTGCGCATGCTGGAAGGCGCGACGTGGGATGTGTGGCAACTGTCCCGCCAGCGGCTCGGCGAGCCCGACGCGCAGGCAAACGCGGAGGCGAGCCGCTTCATTCAAAGCTCGATCAATGCGATATCCGACAGCTTTTTGTATGGATCGCCGGTTTACTTGCAGCTTGACTCTTTCAAGCAGGTGCAAGCTTCGGTATTTCAGTTGACGCGCGCGCCGGGCAAAAAAGTCGTGTATCTTGGCAGCCTGCTTCTCGTTTTGGGCATCTTTTCGATGTTCTACGTGCGCGAACGGCGCCTCTGGTTCTGGCTCAAAGATACCGATCACGGCACGCAAGTCGTCATGGCGATGTCGAGTGCGCGCAAAACGCTCGACTTCGAAAAAGAGTTCGTTCAGACGCGCGACGCCGTGGGCGTCGCGCTGGGCACGAAGCTCATCGAAGCAGTCGACGCCGCCGGCGCCTCCAGCAAGCCCGGCAATGCTGGCGGACCGTCCGCAAGCTCACAAGATTCGACCCGGTAAGATCATGGACTTGACTCAGGTTTCCTCATCCTCACCCTCGCGGCCCGACAAATCGTTCGCGAACGAGATGCTCAACGTCGCGCAATACGACGAGCGGCCGTTTCTGAAGCGGCTCGGCATCATCGACTGGCTGTTCGCCGTGGCGATGGTCGCGGGCGCCGGGTTTGCGCTGTCGCGCTACTACCCGTTCATGAACTACTACGACAAGCTGGTGCTGGTGTGCGCGGTGCCGGTATTCGTCGTGCTCGGCTGGCGCTGGAAACCGGTGCGTCCGTTGATGGTGGGAATCGCGGCGCTCTCGCTGCTGGCGATCCAGATCTACCACGGCGATCTCAGCCGCGCGGATAGCGCGTTCTTCCTCAAGTATTTCCTGTCGAGCCAATCCGCGATTCTGTGGATGAGCGCGCTCTTCGTGTTCGCCACCGTGTTCTACTGGATCGGCCTCGTGTCGCGCTCGCCGACCGGCGCGGCGATCGGCTCGAAGATGACGTGGGCCGCAGTGGTGATGGGCTTCGTCGGCATGATGGTGCGTTGGTACGAGTCGTACCTGATCGGCGCCGACGTCGGCCATATTCCGATCTCGAACCTGTACGAAGTGTTCGTGCTGTTCAGCCTCATCACAGCGCTGTTCTATCTGTACTACGAGCAGCACTACAACACCCGCGCGCTCGGCGCGTTCGTGCTGCTGGTGATCAGCGCCGCCGTCGGCTTCCTGATGTGGTACTCGGTGGCGCGCGACGCGCAGCAGATCCAGCCGCTGGTTCCCGCGCTGCAAAGCTGGTGGATGAAGATTCACGTGCCGGCAAACTTCATCGGCTATGGCAGCTTTGCGCTGTCGGCCATGGTCGGCGTCGCGTATCTGGCGAAAGAGCGCGGCATGCTGGTGGACCGCCTGCCGGCGCTCGACGTGCTCGACGACCTGATGTACAAGTCGATCGCCGTCGGCTTCGCGTTCTTCACGATCGCAACGATTCTCGGCGCGCTGTGGGCTGCGGAAGCATGGGGCGGCTACTGGAGCTGGGACCCGAAGGAAACGTGGGCGCTGATCGTCTGGCTGAACTACGCGGCCTGGCTGCACATGCGTCTGATGAAGGGGTTGCGCGGTGCGATGGCGGCATGGTGGGCGCTCACCGGCCTGCTCGTGACGACCTTCGCGTTTCTCGGCGTCAACATGTTCCTGTCGGGGCTGCACAGCTACGGCAAGCTGTAAGATCCGCCGCACTGGACCGACCAAGAGCCGCCGCGTGCTTTGCACCGGCGGTTTTTTTATAGCTGACGGAATATTGGCTGCATCCAATGTGTTCGTTATGCGGGTACCTATGGCTGGCTGGACGAAAGCCAGGACGAGCGATCATCAATATGGCCGCGTCGGATACACCAACCGAGGGGTCGGCAAGGAGCAGCACGATGTGGATCAAGCGAAGTGACAGAATGCGACTCGTCGGCGACGACATCGCGCGCAGCGAAATCACGCCGCAGCGCGTTTTCGAGAACCGGCGGCGCGTGCTGCAAGCGGCCGGGGCGGTGGCGCTAGGCGGCTTGATCGGCGGCAGCGGCGAGGCGCTGGCGGCCTACACGTCGCCGGACCCGAAGGCGCAGAAGCTGGCGGCCAAGACCAATACCAAATTCGTGGCGCTCGACAGGATCACGCCGTTCAAGGACATCACCACGTACAACAACTTCTACGAGTTCGGCACCGACAAGAGCGATCCCGCGCATAACGCAGGGACGCTGCGGCCGCATCCGTGGAAGGTGAGCGTCGAGGGCGAGATCAAGAACCCGAAGGTGTACGACATCGACGAACTGCTGAAGCTCGCGCCACTCGAAGAGCGTGTGTACCGGCTGCGCTGTGTCGAAGGATGGTCGATGGTGATTCCTTGGATCGGCGTGCCGCTGTCGGAGTTGATCAAGCGCGTGGAGCCGACCGGCAATGCCAGATACGTGCAGTTCATCACGTTGGCCGATCCGTCGCAAATGCCGGGCCTTGCGACGCCCGTGCTCGACTGGCCGTATTCCGAAGGGCTGCGCATGGACGAAGCAATGAATCCGCTGACTCTGCTTACGATGGGGCTTTACGGCCAGGTGCTGCCCAATCAGAACGGCGCGCCGGTGCGCGTCGTGGTGCCGTGGAAATATGGTTTCAAGAGTGCGAAGTCGCTGGTGAAGATCCGCTTCCTCGACAAGCAGCCGCCGACCAGCTGGAACACTTATGCGTCGAATGAATACGGCTTCTATTCGAACGTGAATCCGAACGTCGATCATCCGCGTTGGAGCCAGGCAACCGAACGGCGCATCGGCGAAGACGGCTTCTTCACGCCCAAGCGCAAGACGCTGATCTTCAACGGCTACGGCGATCAGGTCGCGTCGCTTTATCAGGGCATGGATCTGAAGAAGAATTTCTGAGGCACGTTGATGGCTTCCGATACGCAACCCATTGTCCAGCCCAAGCGCACGATGCCGCGCGGGCAGGATTGCGCGCCCTCGGCGCCAGCGACGGCAACCGCAAACAAACCTGCCGCAGGCGGCGCGCGTTGGATCGTGCCCGCCAAAATCGCGGTGTTTATCGCGGCGTGGTATCCGCTCGCGCGCATCGTGTTGTTCGGCGTGACCGACCGGCTCGGTGCAAATCCGATCGAGTTCATCACACGCTCGACCGGTCTGTGGACGCTCGTGTTTCTCTGCATCACGCTGGCCGTCACGCCGTTGCGTCGATTCACGGGCGTCGCCGCGTTCGTGCGTTTTCGGCGCATGCTCGGGCTCTACACGTTCTTCTACGCGACGCTGCATTTCACCACTTACCTCTGGTTCGACAAGTGGTTCGACGTGGCGGCCATTCTGAAGGACATCGGCAAGCGCCCCTTCATCACGGTGGGCTTCGCGGCGTTCGTGTTGCTGGTCGCGCTGGCCGCGACGTCGCCGCGTGCGATGGTGCGCAAGCTCGGCCGTCGCTGGCAGACGTTGCATCGCGCGATCTATGCGATCGGTGCGCTGGCGATCCTGCACTTCTGGTGGATGAAGGCGGGCAAGCACGATCTGCTGCTGCCGAAGATCTATGGCGCCATCATGGTGGTGCTGTTGGGGTGGCGACTGATCGTATGGCTGCGTGATCGAAGATTGAAGCCGCGTTGAGGAGTGTCGCGTGCGCCGGGGCCAAGCAAGCCGCGCAATAGAAAAAGGCGGTGCCGCGGTTCACACCACGGCATCGCCTTTTTTCCTGCTACCTAAAGGAGCCATCTGCGTAGGCTAACGTTTACACCGGCAAAATCGATTCGCCCGCAAACAGTTGCTTGACCTCTTCGCGGGCGCGAACCACATGCGCCTGTGTACCATCGACCATCACCTCGGCCGCACGCGGACGCGTGTTGTAGTTGGAACTCATCACGAAGCCGTATGCACCGGCCGAGCGGATCGCCAGCAGATCGCCGGGTTCGACCGCCAACAAGCGTTCGCGGCCGAGCCAGTCGCCGCTTTCACAAACCGGGCCGACCACGTCGTACACGTGAGCCGGCACGTCGCGCCTGGCCACCGCATCGATAGCGTGATAAGCGTCGTACATCGCGGGGCGCGCGAGATCGGTCATCGCCGCGTCGACGATCACGAAATTCTTTTCCGCGCCCGGCTTTAGAAACTCGACGCGCGTGAGCAGCACGCCCGCGTTGCCGACCAGCGAGCGGCCCGGCTCGAAATAAACTTCGCGATGACCATGACCGCGCGCTTCGATGCGATCCAGCACGGTGCGCACGAACGCGCCGATCTCAGGCGGGGTTTCGTCGTCGTAGGTGATGCCCAGACCGCCGCCCACATCGATGTGACGGATCGTCACGCCGTCCTGTTCGATCTGCTCGACGAGGTCCAGCACCTTGTCGACTGCATCGAGATATGGCGCGACTTCGGTGATCTGCGAACCGATATGGCAGTCGATGCCGACGACCTCGAGATTCGTCATCGCCGCGGCGGCCTGATACGTGGAGCGCGCGTCTTCGAAGGCGACGCCGAACTTGTTCGACTTCAGCCCGGTGGAAATATACGGATGTGTTTTCGCATCGACGTCCGGATTCACGCGCAACGACACCGGCGCCTTCTTGCCCATGTCGGCCGCAACCGCATTCAGGCGATCGAGTTCGGGAATCGATTCGACGTTGAAGCATTTGACGCCGGCCGCGAGCGCCTCGCGCATCTCGTCCGCGTGTTTGCCGACGCCGGAAAACACGGTGTTTTCCGCTTTGCCGCCGGCGGCCAGCACGCGCGCCAGTTCGCCGCCCGACACGATGTCGAAGCCCGCGCCGAGGCGCGCGAACACGTTCAGCACCGCGAGATTACTGTTGGCCTTGACGGCCACGTGCACGCTCGCGCGACGGCCCGCGCAGGCGCCGGCATATGCGTTCCATGCTTCGGTGAGCGCGGCGCGCGAATAGACGTACAGCGGCGTGCCGAACTGTTCGGCGAGGGAGAGGGCGGACACGCTCTCGGCGTGCAATACGCCGTCGACGTAGTCAAATGCGGATCGAGTCATGCGAAAGTCTTATTGAACGGGGGTGACGGCGGAGGCAGGCAGCGGGGCCGCGGTACCGGATGCAGCGGAAGCGGGCGGCGTGGCGAGTTCGGTTTCCGGCGCCAGCGAGAGCGGCGTGCCCGAGGTATCCGGTACGGTGCTCATGTCGGTGGCGCTGCTCGATGCGGGCTGCGCTTCGTCCGCCGGCGGCGTTTGCGTGCGATGAGCGGGCGGGGCCGGTAGCGGCGGCACGGTGGGCAAGTAGAGCGAGCCGCGTTGTCCGCAACCGGCGAGCGAGCCACCGAGTGCACAACCTGCGAGAATGGTTAAACCCGCTACAATCGCGCGGCCGGGCACCGCCGCGCGCATCCGAGATACGACTCGCATGACTGTCCCTGAATAAATAATCGATGGAGTTTAGCATGTCCGATAGTGATTACCTGACCCGCGCGGAGGCCGCGCTAGCCGCCATCGAACGCGCGCTCGACGACACCGATGCCGACATCGAACTCGAACGCAGCGGCAACGTGCTGACGCTCGAATTCGAGAATCGCTCGAAGATCATCGTCAACCTTCAACCGCCGATGAGCGAGATCTGGATCGCGGCGAAAGCGGGTGGCTTTCACTTCCGGTTCGTCGATGGCGAATGGCGCGACACGCGCAGCGGCAGCGAGTTTTTCGCGGCGCTGTCGGACTATGCGACGCAGCAGGCTGGCGAGCCGGTTCGTTTTTCGGCGTAACCGGATCGGTCCTCGCCGGCGAGTGTCGCGCTCGCGCATCCACGTGCGCACGTGCACGAAACCGGGCGCCGCCGTGTAGCGCGGACCAACCGTTCAAAATAAAACCGCCGCGCATCTCTCGAGCGCGGCGGTTTTGCTTTTTCCAGCGGCAACAGACGAAGCGTCAGTGTCCGCGGAACAGGTTCATGATGTCCTGCTTCTCCTGTTCGCCGACCTGCTGGGGCGCAGCCGCGGCCGCGCTTGCCTCGGCGTCCAGCGTCGCCTGACTGACGCCGACCGTCGCGACGAAACCGTTTCCCGGCGTGAAGTCGTCGAAATACAGCTCCGAGCCGATTTCGGTCACGTCGTCGGGACGAGCCATCTTGTACTCCGGCACGCCTTTGAGCGCGCGTCCCATGTACTCGATCCACACCGGCAGCGCGAGGCCGCCGCCGGTTTCCTTGTCGCCGAGACTGCGCGGATTGTCGTAACCGATCCATGCGATCGCCGTGAGCGTGTGCTGATAACCGGCGAACCACGCGTCGCGCGAATCGTTGGTCGTGCCCGTCTTGCCGGCCAGATCGGTGCGCTTGAGCGCGTTGCTCTTCGCGCCCGTGCCGCGTTGCGCGACACTTTGCAGCAAGCTGTTCATCACGTACGCATTGCGCGGCTCGATTGCGTGCGGCGCGCTTTGCGCGGCAACCAGCGGCTGCGCGTGGGCGACCACGATGCCGCGCTGATCGGTGACCTCGGCGATCAGATACGGATTGACCCGGTAGCCGCCGTTCGCGAACACCGAGAACGCACCCGCCATCTGTAACGGCGTGACGAGACCCGCGCCGAGCGCCATCGGCAGATAAGCGGGGTGACGCTCCGCGTCGAAGCCGAAACGCGTGATGTACTGCTGCGCGTATTTCGTGCCGATGTGATTCAGGATGCGGATCGACACGAGGTTCTTCGACTTCTGTAGCGCGGTACGCATCGTCATCGGACCATCGAAACCGCCGCCGTAGTTCTTGGGCTCCCACGCCTGGCCGCCGGTTTCGGCGGCGCTGAAAAAGAGCGGCGCGTCGTTGATCACGGTGGCCGGTCCGAGGCCTTTTTCGAGCGACGCCGAATAGATGAACGGCTTGAAGCTCGAACCCGGCTGACGCCACGCCTGGGTCACGTGATTGAACTTGTTCTTGTTGAAGTCGAAGCCGCCGACCAGCGCGCGAATCGCGCCGTCTTGCGGAATGATCGAAATGAATGCGCCTTCCACTTGCGGCAACTGCGTGATCGACCAGTCGCCGTCGTCGTTCTTCACGAGCCGGATGATCGCGCCGGGCCGCACACGTTGATTCGGCTGCGCGCGCGCACTGAGCGCGGTTTGCGCGAAGCGCAGGCCGTCGCCCTGGATGGTCGCGACATTGCCGTCGATGAACGTGGCCTGTACCTGCTTCGGGCTCGCCGCGGTGACGACGGCGGCGATGATCTCGCCGTTGTCCGGATGTTCGAGCAACGCGTCGTCGATCGCCTGCTCGCGGTCCTGCGCATCGGAGGGCAGATCGATGAACGCCTCCGGGCCGCGATAGCCATGGCGGCGTTCGAAGTCCATCAGACCTTTGCGCAGCGCGTGGTAAGCGACGTCCTGATCGGCGGAGTCGATCGTGGTCACGACGTTCAGGCCGCGCGTGTACGCCTCTTCGCGATACTGCGCGTACATCATCTGCCGCACCATCTCAGCGATGTACTCCGCGTGCACGCTGAACTCCTTGCCGGCGCCCTTGACGACCAGCGGCTGTCGGCTTGCCTCGTCGTATTGTTCCTGGGTGATGTAGTGCAGTTCGTACATGCGCTGCAGGATGTACTCCTGCCGCACCTTCGCGCGCTTCGGATTGACGACCGGGTTATACGCGGAGGGCGCCTTCGGCAGACCGGCCAGCATGGCCGACTCGGCCAGCGTCAGATCTTTGAGGTCCTTGCCGAAGTACACCCGCGCCGCGCTTGCGAAACCATACGCACGCTGACCGAGATAGATCTGATTCATGTACACCTCGAGAATCTGATCTTTCGTCAGCTTCGACTCGATCTTGTACGCGAGCAGCATCTCGTAGATCTTGCGCGTGTAGGTCTTTTCGCTCGACAGGAAGAAGTTGCGCGCCACCTGCATCGTGATCGTGCTGGCGCCCTGGGTGGCGTGGCCGTTGGTCAGCGCCACGAAGCCGGCGCGGGCGATGCCGGTGAGGTCGACGCCGCCGTGATCATAGAAGCGCGCGTCTTCGATCGCGAGGATTGCCTTCTTCAGACTATCCGGCACGTCCTGGAAGTGCACGATGTCGCGCCGCTCCTCGCCGAATTCGCCGATCAGCACATGGTCGGCCGTGTAGATGCGCAGCGGTACTTTCGGACGATAGTCGGTCAGTGCGTCGAGCGAGGGCAGGTTCGGCGTGGCGACGACGAGCGCATAACCGAGCACCAGCAGCACGCACAGAATGCCTGCGACGATCAGCCCGAAAAAGCCAATGATGAGCTTGACCCATAGCGGACGTTTGCGCTTCTGAGGCGCGGGCGGCGGGGACGTGGGAGACGTTGATTGCATATGTGCACCAAAAAACAGTCCCGCGATTATAGCCGCCTCGCTTTTGAGCTTTCGGCATGCTTACGGACAGGGCTCGACGCGTTCGCGTGCGCGGTGCGGGAATGACTTCACTGTAGTCCCTTTGATCGCACGCAGAGCGTCTGATACTCAACGTTAGCCATTCGGCTGAGTGTCGCGCGCCGCCGCGGCTACGCACAATTCTCCTTCGTAACTCGCGTTCGAATGGTTCGTCGCGTGAGGCAGAGGGAGGGCGTGATGATGTTCAGAAATTCGTGGCTTCAGACAGTGCATTCAGGGCGGCAGCGGTTTGCCGCCGGGATCGATGTGGGTTCGCAAAACGTGCGTCTGGTGGTGGTGAGCCAGCGCTCGCGCGCACGCGGCGCTTTGTATCTCGAGTACCTCAGGACCGTGCCGCTGCACGCCGGCGCGATGGCCGGCGTCGAAATCGCCGACCGCCAGGCGGTGGCGCGCGCGTTGCGCGACGCGTTTGCCGGTCTGCCGCGTGCGTGCGCAACTCACGCTTTGCGCTGCGCGATGGCGGTGCCCGCATCGGCCACCTTGACTACCACGGTGCCGCTCGCGCGGCTCGCGGCGCAAAGCCGTTGCGGGGAAGACGGCGGACCGGCGCTGGCCGAGCTGGAGCCCGCGGTGATGGGCGAGGCGGAGCGCATCGCCGGTCTCGAAAGGCACGCGCTGGCGGTCGACTGGTTTGTCGATGAAACGCCGGCGCCGGTCCGCACGGTGAAGATCGCCGCCACTGCGCGCCAGCATCTCGAAGCGCGCATGGAATGCGCGGCGACCGCAGGCATTTCGCTCACCGCCGTCGACGGCGAACCGCATGCGGCGTTGCGCGCCATGCGCTACGCGGCAAGCCGCGAACTCGATCAGCACGAGCCGTATGCGGCGTTGTGGGTCGGCACGGACGGCGTGTACGGATGGCGCATCGTCGACGACAGCATCGCCGGCGAAATGCGCTATCCGGCGCCGGAGCATGCCGACCTGGCCGACGCGTTGCGCGATCTCGTCCAGGGACCCGTGCTCGACTGCGCGTTGGTGAGCGGCGAAATCGATCTTCTCGAAGGCGTGGGCTTCTCGCTGGCGGACATCGCGGACGTGTTGGGCTGCACGGTGCTGCCGTTCGAATGCGCCGCGCTCGGCGGTCTCGTACGGCCTCTCAGCGATGAATTGCTGCATGAGCCCGCCGGCGCCGTGGCGTTCGGGCTTGCGTTGCGCGGGGTGCTCGAATGATGCGCGGCCTTTTGCTTTTGCGCGCAGCCGGTCCGAACGCGTCGGCTGTGTCGCGCGGTACGCGGTTCGCTCAGCCGTGGCTCGGCGGTTTCAATCTGCTGCCGTATCGGCAGCGCAATGCGCGGCTCGCGCGGCAGGCTCGCGTGCGCGAATGCATGGCCGCAGCCCTCGCCGGATGTGCCGCCATCCTCGCGTTGGCCGCGTGGCAGGCGTTCGAGAAGGCGCGGTTCGATGCGCAGCGTGCGTCGTTCGAGCGGTCCGTCATGCAATTGAGCGCGCCGCTCGCGGAGCACGCGACATTGCTCCGCGCACAAGACGAGCAGCGCAAAAACGCGGCGCGTGCGGCGAGCTTGTCCGAGCCGCTCCAGCACCTGCTCGACCTGCTCGAAGCACTCAGTTTCGAACCGGGCGACGGCGTGGTGTTGCGCCAATTGCGCCAGCGCGAGCACGAGACGGAACTGCTGGCGACGTCGCGCAGCCATCTCGTGTCGGCCGAGTGGCTCAAGCGTCTGAGTGCGATTCGCGGCGTGATGGGGGCGGAGATGAACGACTTGCATCGTCCAGCGACACGCGGCGGCGCGCGAGGAGATGAAAGCGCGGGCGGTCCGGTCGAGTTCGGCGCGCGCTTACGTTGGGATGAACCCGCGCCGAAAGCCGCTACGAAAGCCGGCTCCCCGGCGGCGGGGCCCTTGAAGTCCGAAGCATCAGGAGGTGCAAAATGAGTACGATCTTTTTCGAATCGGGCGGCACGGCACGCCCCCAGCTCTTCCTTTCCCAATGGCTGACGCGGCTGCGCGTGCCGCTCGATGCATGGAGCCGGCGCCGCCGCTGGGCGGTCGCGCTGCTGATCTTTGCGCTGGTGTTTGGCCTTGGCGCGCACGGCTGGATCGTCGCCGATCTCGGCGGAGTCGGGACGAGCCGCGCGGCGTTGGCGGTGAGCGTTCAGCGTCTCGCGGACGCGAGGCGCGCGCTGGCGCAATTGCCCTTGTTGCGTCGTGCCGCGGCAGCCACGCCGGTGGCGCCCGTTGTCCCGGCGACGTCGCCATGGAGTTCCGCGGACGACGTGCGCATCGTCTCCGAGCTGGCCGCGCAGAATGGCGTCGCGTTGCTTGCAGTCGAG
Organism: Paraburkholderia sediminicola; assembly: GCF_046026895.1. Classification (GTDB taxonomy): domain Bacteria; phylum Pseudomonadota; class Gammaproteobacteria; order Burkholderiales; family Burkholderiaceae; genus Paraburkholderia; species Paraburkholderia sediminicola_C. Next base: position 28,069 of record NZ_JAQQEU010000058.1, on the reverse strand, counting down.
CCCGGCGCCGCCAAGGGTGAGGGCGTCGAACGCATGCGCCCTTTGCAGTTGACCGCACGCACGGACTTCGTCCACCTGATGGCGTTTCTGCATGGACTGGCGGACCTGCCAGTGCTGATCGTTCCCGCCGACCTTACCGTTAAACAGGACGCCGCCGCGCTATCGGTGAGCGCGACGCTGCGCGTCTTTAGCGCGCTGCGGCCGGTGTCCGCGAATGACGCGGCGCACGTGCTCGACGACGCGAGCCTCGATTCGGACGACGACGAAGAGGTCGTGTTCTTCGACCCGTTCCTGCAGCCGCAGATGCGCGCAGCCGGCGAGCCGCCCGATGTTTCGCCATTGCGGCTGGTCGGCGTGCTGTGCGATCGCACGCGCGGGGTGGCCTTGCTCGATACGCCGGACGGGGCAACCACCATCCGGACGGGACAGCAGCTTGGCGGGGAACGCGTGACGAAGCTCGACACGCTCGGCATTACGCTCGTCAAAGATGGCACGACTCGCACACTCGCGCTGGCGGAGGCTTCGTGATGAGCCTCGCAACGCCGTTGCCGACCAGGTCCTCACGTGTTGGCGCTCGCCCTTCTCCGGGAGTGGGCGTGTACCGCTGCGTTCTAGTGTGTGTGGGCCTGTATGTCGGCGCTGCAGTCAGCGCTGGTATTGCGCGGGCTGCGCTGCCGCCGCTGCCAGGCTACATGCCGCTCTACGACGCCGTCGCTTCGGCCGACAGTGCGTACGGCGCGGCCCCGTTGCCGCGCGCTCAGTCCAGCGAAGTGCCGAACCCGTTTCGCGACGAGGCGGCAGACGACCCAAGCACGTCGCGAAGCGTCGCGCCATCAGGCAATGTCAATGCGGACGACTTCGCCGCCGCCGTCGAAGGTTCGGTGCCGCTTGGCAAGCAATCGGCTGCTGCGGCTCGAGACGATGCCGGCGGCTCCACTGCGCTCGAAGGTCCGCCGGTGCCGCTGCCGCCGCGCATCCGCCTGAGCGATGCGCCGAACCATGCCGCCGACTCCGCGATCGCCGCACTCCCCGCCGACGACAAACCGATCTCGCTGAACTTCCAGCGTGCCGAACTCGGCGCCGTGCTCAAGGCGTTCGCGGAGTTCACGGGGCTGAACTTCGTCGCGAGCGAGCGGGTGCGCGGCGCGGTTTCGCTGCGGCTCGACAAGGTGCCGTGGCGCACCGCGTTCGATACTCTGCTCGACGTCAACAACCTGGCGATGGAGCGTCACGGCAACGTGATCTGGGTCGCGCCAATGGCGGATCTGGCCGCGCGCGAGCGGCAACGCTTCGAAGCCCATGCGCGTGCCGCCGATCTCGAACCGCTCGCAAGCCGCACGTTCGAGCTGCACTACGCACACGCCGAGGACGTGCGGCGTCTCCTGACCGGCTCCGGCACCCAGCGCGTGCTGTCCAAGCGCGGCGCCGTGACCGCCGACCCGCGCACCAATCTGCTGTTCGTGACCGATCTCGCGGGACGGCTGGAGCAGATTGCGGCGCTGCTCGCATCCGTCGACCGTCCGACCCGTCAGGTGCTGATCGAAGCGCAGATCGTCGAGGGCGACTACGGCTTTTCGCGCAATCTCGGCGTGCGGCTCGCGCTGGCGGCCACCAGCACGGACGGTACGGCGAAGGGCTTGCGCGGCGGCACGGACGGTACGGTCTACGACCTGGCCGCCCGGCCGATTTCCGGCTTCGACGCCGCCACCGCCGGCTTGACGCTGTTCGCAGCGGGCGCGACGCGGCTGCTGAACCTGGAGTTGAGCGCGCTCGAAACCGAAGGACACGGGAAGATCGTTTCGAGTCCGCGGGTCGTCACCGCGGACCGGATGAAAGCGGTGGTCGAGCAGGGCACCGAGCTGCCGTATCAGGCCAAGGTGGGGCAGGGCGTGTCGGGCGTGCAGTTTCGCCGGGCCACCCTCAAACTGGAGGTCGAGCCGCAAATCATGCCGGACGGCCGGGTCGTGCTGGACCTCGATGTCGCCAAGGACAGCGTCGGCGAGCAGACCGACGCCGGGCCCGCGATCAACACCAAACACGTGCAAACCCGCGTCGAAGTCGAGGATGGTGGTACGGTGTCGATCGGCGGAATTTATGCGACCGACGACCGGGACGATATGACCAGGGTGCCTGTCCTGGGCAAAATACCGGTTTTGGGCGCGCTTTTCCGCAATCGGGCGCATCGCGACGCGCGTAGCGAGCTAGCTGTTTTCATCACGCCACGCGTCATTCCGATAAATTAGGGGCAGGCTGCCGCCGGTCGCCAGCCGCGGCGCGCAGGCTCGACAAGGCAGCCGCTTTGCCAGTAAGCTGCGGCACGAACCATACCGGATTAGCCAGAGGACACCGTTGCAAGCGCGGGACGCACACGCCAATGTATTTTTTGTGGGGCTCATGGGGGCAGGGAAAACCACCGTGGGCCGGGCCGTTGCGCGCCGTCTCGATCGCCCGTTCTTCGATTCCGATCATGAAATCGAGGCGCGCACGGGTGCGCGCATTCCGGTGATCTTCGAACTGGAAGGTGAAGCGGGCTTCCGCGAGCGCGAGGCGAGCGTGATTGCCGAGCTGACCGGGCGCGACAATATCGTGCTGGCGACCGGCGGCGGCGCGGTGCTGCGGCCGGAGAACCGCGCAGCGCTGCAGAACAACGGTGTGGTGATCTATCTGCGGGCCAATCCTCATGACCTGTGGCTGCGCACGCGCCGCGACAAGAATCGCCCGCTTTTGCAGACGGAAGACCCCAAGGCACGCCTCGAAGCGCTCTACGAAGTGCGCGATCCGCTCTACCGCGAATGCGCGCATTTCGTGATTGAAACCGGCCGGCCCTCGGTCAACGGACTCGTCAACATGGTTCTGATGCAGCTCGAGATGGCCGGCGTCGCCAAACATCCTGCGTCATAATGGACCGTATGATTACCGTCAACGTCGAACTGGGCGAACGCGCCTACCCTATCCATATCGGTGCCGATCTGATCGGCCAGACCGCGCTGTTCGCGCCGCACATCGCCGGCAACTCGGTCACCATCGTCACGAACACCACGGTCGATCCGCTCTACGGCGCCGCCCTGCGCGCCGCGCTGGCGCCGCTCGGCAAACAGGTGTCGACGGTCGTGTTGCCCGACGGCGAGGCGCACAAGAACCTCGCAACCCTGAACCGGATTTTCGACGCGCTGCTCGGCTCGCGCGCCGACCGCAAGACCACGCTCGTCGCACTGGGCGGTGGCGTGATCGGCGACATGACGGGTTTCGCCGCGGCCTGCTACATGCGCGGCGTGCCGTTCATTCAGGTGCCTACTACCTTGCTGTCGCAGGTGGATTCGTCGGTGGGCGGCAAGACCGGCATCAATCATCCGCTCGGCAAGAATATGATCGGCGCGTTCTACCAGCCGCAGGCGGTGATCGCCGACATTGGCACGCTGCGCACGCTGCCCGCGCGTGAACTGGCTGCGGGCGTCGCGGAGGTGATCAAGACCGGCGCCATCGCCGACGCCGATTTCTTCAGCTGGATCGAAGCCAACATCGAGGCGCTGAATCGCTGCGAACCCGCCGCCCTGACCGAGGCGGTCAAGCGCTCGTGCGAAATCAAGGCGTCGGTGGTGGCGCGCGACGAACGCGAAGGTGGACTGCGCGCGATCCTCAACTTCGGCCACACCTTCGGCCACGCCATCGAGGCCGGCCTCGGCTACGGCGAGTGGCTGCACGGCGAGGCGGTCGGCTGCGGGATGGCAATGGCCGCGGATCTTTCCGTGCGCATGGGCTGTCTCGACGAAGCGACGCGACGGCGTCTGGTCGACGTGATCGTCGCCGCGCATTTGCCGATCCGCGCGCCCGCGCTCGGCGAGGCGCGTTATGTCGAGCTCATGCAGGTCGACAAGAAGGCGGAAGCCGGCGCGATCAAATTCATTCTGCTGAAGCGTTTCGGTGAGACGCTGATCACCCAGGCGCCCGATGCCGAGGTGCACGCCACGCTGGCCGCCGCTGTCTAGAACACGACGAAGCAATTCCAGCTACGCATCACGCACCAGCGTCACGAGGCGCCGCCCATGTTTCGGAGAACCCGGTGAGTGACAGGCGCAGCGACGATGTACAGCATGACCCGGCGGCAGGCATGGCGGCGATCGCCGTGCCGACGCAGGAGGCACTCGAAGCGCATCTCGCGCCCTACGCGGCTCATTCCGCCCGGTCGCGCGGCCGCCGCTATCCTGAAGCCGCGCCCAGCGCTCGCACTGAATTCCAGCGGGATCGTGACCGCATCGTTCACTCGACGGCGTTCCGCCGGCTCGAATACAAAACCCAGGTGTTCGTGAATCACGAGGGCGACCTGTTCCGCACGCGCCTGACCCATAGTCTCGAAGTCGCACAGATCGCGCGTTCGGTTGCTCGTAACCTGCGTGTCAACGAAGACCTCGTCGAAGCGATCTCACTGGCCCACGATCTCGGTCATACGCCGTTCGGCCATGCCGGCCAGGACGCGCTGAACGAATGCATGCGCGAGCACGGCGGTTTCGAGCACAACCTGCAGAGCCTCGCGGTCGTCGACGACCTGGAGGAGCACTACGGTGCATTCAATGGCCTGAACCTGTGCTTCGAAACGCGCGAGGGCATCCTTAAGCATTGCTCGCGAGACAACGCACGACGGCTCGGCGCGCTGGGTGAGCGTTTTCTCGAAGGACGGCAGGCATCGATCGAGGCGCAGATCGCCAATGTTGCCGACGAGATCGCGTACAACAATCATGATGTCGACGACGGTTTGCGCTCGGGTTTGCTCACGATCGAGCAACTCGCCGAGGTGGAGTTATGGCAGACGCACTACGACACCGCGCGCCGTGACTTTCCGCTGATCGAAGGGCGCAGGCTGATCCATGAGACGGTGCGCCGCATCATCAATACGCTGATCGTCGATCTGATCGATACGACCAAGCAGAACCTGGTCCGCTACGCACCGGCTTCGCTGGACGCCGTGCGCGCAGCGCCTGCGCTCGTCGCGCACAGCGATGCCATTGCCGCGCAGGCTGCGGTGCTCAAGCGCTTCCTCTTCAAGAACCTGTATCGCCATTACCGCGTGATGCGCATGGCCAACAAGGCGCGTCGCGTCGTGGTCGGGCTGTTCGACGCGTTCACGGCAGATCCGCGGCTGTTGCCGCCCGGCTATCAAGCGGTGGACGAGACGCAGCAATCGCGTCTGATCGCCCACTACATCGCGGGCATGACGGATCGCTATGCGGTGAAGGAATACCAGCGGCTATTCGTGATCGACGACAACTAGGCGGCGCAAGCGCGCGTCGGCCTCGCGCATGCGGGCATCGGGGTGGCACCGGTGGGCGGTGCCGTCGCCCACTCGCCATGCCGCTCAACCACGGCGCGATCAAGATCGAGACCGCCGAAACAATGGCGGCCCCGCCGTCGCCATCAGCTGGCCTTGTGCAACTCAGCGCAACCGCGACGCGAATAGCGCGCCCGCGATCAGCGCAACGCCGCCCACGATCGCGATCGTCTGCCACGGATTTTCATGCACGTAGTGGTCGGCGTCGGAGATCGCGACTTCCGCACGTTCGCGTACCGCCTCACGGGTATCGTTCAGCCGCGAGCGCGCCGCATCGAGTTGTTTGCGAATCTTGCCGCGCAAGGCCACAGCGTCGGCCTGCGTGCCGTCGGCCAGCGTGGCTTCGAGCTCCGTCAACAGTGTGCGCAACTCGCCCGCAATGTCTTCGGCCGCGTGGCGGCTGTGGCGAGCGATGCGCCGCGCACGGCGGCTCGTACTGGTCCAGGATTCGCCGAGAGCGTCTCTCGTATTCGGAAGTGCTGTCATGGTCGCTCCGTCAGTGAGGTGAAAAGGGTTCCACGCGTTGTCGCGTCAGCCGTCACCTTGCCACGAATACACGGCGGCGCGGTGCAACGCGGGAAACACCCTTTGGACGCAACTTCGGTGCCAAACCCGCGAGCCTCTGCGCACATGGGTGCAGGTCAACGGATCGTCCGCAGATATTGCACGCGCCGACGCCCGCCCGGGTCAAATTTACAAATGCCCACGTCTGCCGCGGCGCACGCCTTTGCCTGGGCGCGCCCAATGAAAAACGCCGTCATCGGAGCGATGACGGCGTTGTCCAAGCCACCAAAATTCGACTACCCTAACTCTACAGCCCCCATTTTTCACGAAGCGTTAGAAACGGTAACCGATGTTGACGTAGCTAACGATCGGGTTCAGTTTGATCTTGGTTTGCGATTGCACGTTAAGCGTGCCGACCGGCGTGGCGGCCGCGGTGTTCAGCTTGGCGGTCGTGCTGAGCGGCAGGTAGGAGATCGACACGCCCGCGAACCAGTGCTGGTTGAACGCGTACGTGAAACCGGCATTAAACACCGGCTCCCACGAACTATCCGTTGAGACGCTGGTCGGACCATGCAGAACGTTAGCTTCGAATGCGCTGTTGGTGATCTTTGCGTCGGTGAACCAGATGCGGCTCACACCGATGCCGAGATACGGACGGAATGTGGCGGTCGGGGCATTGAAGTAGTACTTGAGCAGCAGAGTCGGGCTCCACTGTTTTGCCTGCCCCAGCTTGCCGAATTGTTCGAGGCTGCCCGAGCCGGTCAGATCGAAAGTCGGCGGGTAGCCAATAACGAATTCAGTTGCAATGTGATCTGTGACGAAGTAGCCGGCAGTAATACCGATCGTGTCGGCCGAACTGAGTTTTGCGCCGGTGTTGGGTTCGGTGATGTTGGTCGGGCTCCCGCCAATGCTTGTCACGGTCAACGGGTCGCTGCTCGATTGAGGCGAAAGATGGAACCAGCCCGTCGTGACGAAAAAGCTGCCGGCCGATTGTGCGTGCGCTGCCGTTGTCATGCAGACTAGCGCCGCCATCCCCGTTACGGCCTGTTTTAATTTCATATGTGCTCCTCCAAAAAAGGCCCGCTCATTATGACGAGAACGTTTGAAACAAACCATACGCGGCGGTTAGAGCTTTCTCCCTAAGCGCCGCGCGGTTTCTGGCTTCGCCGCTCCACGCCGAACCTTGGGCGCATGCGGTTCTTCGGACCTTCGGGTATGTACCAACGCGACTATCGGATACTCCAGCATGGCACGGCTTGCACGTCTTTATGTCCCTGACCAGCCGCAGCACGTCATCCTCCGCGGGCTCGATCAGCAGCCCGCATTCGTCGACGACCAGGACTACGAACTCTTCATCGACTGTCTGAAAGCGGCATCGCGCGACCATCACTTGTCGATCCACGCGTATGCATTGATGCCGGGCGCCGTGCAGCTGCTCGTCACGCCCACCGAGGAGTCGAGCCTGCCGAAAGCGATGCAGGCCGTCGGGCGTCGCTACGTCGCGCACTTCAATCGACGCTACGCGCGCCGTGGCACGCTTTGGGAGGGCCGCTACCGGGCCACGGTGATCGAGGGCGAGCGCTACTTCCTGCTGGCGAGCCGCGTCGTCGAGATGTGTCCGGTGCGCGCGCAACTCGTCAGCGCGCCGGAAGACTATCGCTGGTCGAGCTATCGGCACCACATCGGCCTCACGCTCGACAGCCTGATTACTGACCACCCGTTGTACTGGTCGCTCGGCAATACGCCGTTCGAGCGGCAGCGCGCGTATCGCGAGTTGTGCGAGCAGCCGCTCGACGAGCGTGAAGCCAGTCAGCTCCAGCAGGCCACGCTGAAAGGCTGGGTTCTGGGCAGCGATACCTATCGGGAATGGGCGGCGCGGGCCGCAAACCGGCGCGTTTCGCCGCTGCCGCGCGGCCGGCCGCGCAAGGTGCGCGAGACGCCGCATACGTCATAAAGCGTTTTGCATCAAGGGACTACATGGAAACGGCAGTCAGATGCCGTTTTCTTTCGCCCCTTTTTGATATGGCACCAATAAAAACAGGCTGCAATGCACCAATTTGATAATCGGGGTCTGATCACGACGTTTTATTTGCTATTCCATTGATTCGTCGCGTATATTCCGAATTCCGGCGTTTTTGATACGCGCAGCGCGCCGCTCGCAAACGCCGTCGCGGTTGCAACGCAAACTGCGGCAATAGAAAAACGGTTTAACGGCCTGTCCGGCCCCTCACAGACGGTGTCCCCATGAACGACCACCAGCAACCGATCCACCCGGTTCCCGCCGCGCAAGGTCTGTACGACCCGCAAAACGAACATGACGCCTGCGGCGTCGGCTTCGTCGCTCACATCAAGGGCAAGAAAAGCCACGAGATCATCCAGCAAGGGCTGAAGATTCTCGAGAACCTCGACCACCGGGGCGCTGTGGGCGCCGATCCGCTGATGGGTGACGGCGCGGGCATCCTGATCCAGATCCCGGACGGCTTCTATCGCGATGAAATGGCCAAGCAGGGCGTGACGCTGCCGCCGAACGGCGAATATGGCGTCGGCATGGTGTTCCTGCCGAAGGAACACGCATCGCGCCTCGCCTGCGAGCAGGAACTGGAGCGCACGGTGAAGGCCGAAGGCCAGGTCGTGCTGGGCTGGCGCGACGTGCCGGTCGACCACACGATGCCGATTTCGCCCACCGTGAAGGCGAGCGAGCCGCTGATCCGCCAGATCTTCATCGGACGTGGCAAGGACATCATGGTGACCGACGCGCTCGAGCGGAAGCTGTACGTGATCCGCAAGACCGCGAGCCACCGCATCCAGGCGCTCAAGCTCAAGCACGGCAAGGAATACTTCGTCCCCTCCATGTCGGCGCGCACGGTGGTCTACAAGGGCCTGCTGCTGGCCGGCCAGGTCGGTGTGTATTACCGCGACCTGCAGGACGAGCGCACCGTCTCGGCGCTGGCGCTGGTGCACCAGCGCTTCTCGACCAACACGTTCCCGGCGTGGGAACTGGCTCACCCGTACCGCATGATCGCCCACAACGGCGAAATCAACACGGTGAAGGGCAACGTCAACTGGCTGAACGCCCGTACCGGCGCGATCGCGAGCCACGTGCTCGGCGACGATCTGCCGAAACTGTGGCCGCTCATCTATCCGGGCCAATCGGACACCGCGTCGTTCGACAACTGTCTCGAACTGCTGGTGATGGCCGGCTACCCGCTCGTCCACGCAATGATGATGATGATCCCGGAAGCCTGGGAACAGCACACGCTGATGGACGACAACCGCCGGGCGTTCTACGAATACCACGCCGCGATGATGGAGCCGTGGGACGGCCCCGCTGCGATCGCGTTCACCGACGGCCGGCAGATCGGCGCGACGCTCGACCGTAACGGTCTGCGTCCGGCGCGCTACGTCGTTACCGACGACGACCTGGTCATCATGGCGTCGGAAGCGGGCACGCTGCCGATCCCCGAGTCGAAGATCGTCAAGAAGTGGCGTCTGCAGCCGGGCAAGATGTTCCTGATCGACATGGAACACGGCCGCATCATCGACGACAAGGAACTCAAGGACAACCTCGCGAACGCAAAGCCGTACAAGAGCTGGATCGACGCGGTCCGGATCAAGCTCGACGAGATCGAGCCGAACGCCGAGGACGTCGCGACGGAACGCCGCGAAGCCGCTGCTTTGCTGGATCGTCAGCAGGCGTTCGGCTACACGCAGGAAGACCTCAAGTTCCTGATGGCGCCGATGGCGCAAGCCGGTGAAGAAGCGGTCGGTTCGATGGGCAACGACTCGCCGCTGGCGGTCATGTCCAACAAGAACAAGACGCTCTATCACTACTTCAAGCAACTGTTCGCCCAGGTGACGAACCCGCCGATCGACCCGATCCGCGAAAACATGGTGATGTCGCTGGTGTCGTTCATCGGTCCGAAGCCGAACCTGCTGGACACGAACAACATCAACCCGCCGATGCGTCTCGAAGTGTCGCAGCCGGTGCTCGACTTCAAGGACATCGCAAAGATCCGCGCGATCGATCAGTACACGGGCGGCAAGTTCAGCTCGTATGAACTGAACATCTGCTATCCGGTGGCCTGGGGCAAGGAAGGCATCGAAGCGCGCCTCGCGTCGCTGTGTGCGGAAGCCGTCGATGCAGTCAGGTCCGGCTACAACATGCTGATCGTGTCGGACCGCAAGACCGACCGCGACAACGTCGCGATTCCGGCGCTGCTCGCCACCGCCGCGATTCACACGCACCTCGTGCAGCAAGGTCTGCGCACGAGCACGGGTCTGGTCGTCGAAACCGGCTCGGCGCGTGAAACGCACCACTTCGCGCTGCTCGCGGGCTACGGCGCCGAAGCCGTGCACCCGTACCTCGCAATGGAAACGCTCGGCCAGCTCGCGGCCGGCCTGAAGGGCGACCTGTCGGCGGAGAAGGCGGTCTACAACTTCACCAAGGCAGTCGGCAAGGGCTTGCAGAAGGTCATGTCGAAGATGGGCATTTCGACCTACATGTCGTACACCGGCGCGCAAATTTTCGAAGCGGTCGGCCTGGCTGAAGACCTCGTGCAGAAGTACTTCAAGGGCACGTCGTCGAAGGTCGGCGGCATTGGTCTGTTCGACGTCGCGGAAGAAGCGATCCGTCTGCATCGCGACGCGTTCGGCGACAACCCGATCCTCGCGAACATGCTGGACGCGGGCGGCGAGTATGCGTACCGCGTGCGCGGCGAAGAACACATGTGGACTCCGGATGCGATCGCCAAGCTGCAACACTCGGCGCGCAGCAACTCGTACCAGACGTACAAGGAATACGCGCATCTGATCAACGATCAGACCAAGCGTCACATGACGTTCCGCGGTCTGTTCGAATTCAAGTTCGATCCGACCAAGGCGATTCCACTCGACGAAGTCGAATCGGCGAAGGAAATCGTCAAGCGCTTCGCGACCGGCGCAATGTCGATGGGCTCGATCAGCACTGAAGCGCACGCCACGCTGGCGGTGGCGATGAACCGCATTGGCGGCAAGTCGAACACCGGCGAAGGCGGCGAGGACGCGAACCGTTATCGCAACGAACTGCGCGGCATTCCAATCAAGAACGGCGACACGATGAAGTCGGTGATAGGCGACGAAGTGGTCGTCGACATTCCGCTGAAGGACGGCGATTCGCTGCGCTCGCGGATCAAGCAGGTGGCGTCGGGCCGCTTCGGCGTGACGGCGGAATACCTCGCGTCGGCCGATCAGATCCAGATCAAGATGGCGCAGGGCGCGAAGCCGGGCGAAGGCGGTCAATTGCCGGGCCACAAGGTGTCGGACTACATCGGTAAACTGCGTTACTCGGTGCCGGGCGTCGGCCTGATTTCGCCGCCGCCGCACCACGACATCTACTCGATCGAAGATCTGGCGCAACTGATTCACGACCTGAAAAACGCCAACTCGGCGGCTAGCGTGTCGGTGAAGCTGGTGTCGGAATCGGGCGTGGGCACGGTTGCGGCGGGTGTCGCGAAGGCGAAGGCCGATCACGTCGTGATCGCGGGCCATGACGGCGGCACGGGCGCATCGCCGCTGTCGTCGATCAAGCACGCCGGCACGCCGTGGGAACTGGGTCTCGCCGAAACGCAGCAGACGCTGGTGCTGAACCGGTTGCGCGGCCGTATCCGCGTGCAGGCCGACGGCCAGATGAAGACCGGCCGCGATGTCGTGATCGGCGCGCTGCTCGGCGCGGACGAGTTCGGCTTCGCGACGGCGCCGCTCGTCGTCGAAGGCTGCATCATGATGCGCAAATGCCATCTGAATACCTGCCCGGTCGGCGTCGCGACGCAAGATCCGGTGCTGCGTGCGAAGTTCAATGGCCAGCCGGAACACGTCGTGAACTTCTTCTTCTTCGTGGCGGAGGAAGCGCGCGAGATCATGGCGCAACTCGGCATTCGCAAGTTCGACGACCTGATCGGCCGCGCCGAACTGCTGGATACGAAGAAGGGCATCGAGCACTGGAAGGCGAAGGGTCTCGACTTCTCGCGCGTGTTCTATCTGCCGCAAGTGCCGGCTGAAGTGGCGCGCAAGCACGTGGACGCGCAGGACCACGGCCTCGACAAGGCACTCGACCACACGCTGATCGAGAAGGCGAAGGCGGCGATCGAGAAGGGCGAGCACGTTTCGTTCATCCAGCCGGTGCGCAACGTGAACCGCACGGTCGGCGCGATGCTGTCCGGCGCGATCGCGAAGAAGTACGGCCACGACGGCCTCGCCGACGACTCGATTCACATCCAGTTGAAGGGCACCGCGGGTCAGAGCTTCGGCGCGTTCCTCGCGAAGGGCGTCACGCTGGATCTGGTCGGCGACGGCAACGACTACGTGGGCAAGGGCCTGTCGGGCGGCCGCATCATCATCCGTCCGACCAACGATTTCCGCGGCAAGTCGGAAGAGAACATCATCTGCGGCAACACGGTGATGTACGGCGCGATCGAAGGCGAAGCATTCTTCCGCGGCGTTGCGGGCGAGCGGTTCTGTGTGCGTAACTCGGGCGCGACGGCGGTTGTCGAAGGCACGGGCGACCACGGTTGCGAATACATGACGGGCGGCACGGTGATCGTGCTCGGCGAAACGGGCCGTAACTTCGCGGCCGGCATGTCGGGCGGCATCGCGTATGTGTTCGATCCGGACGGCGCGTTCGCGAGCAAGTGCAACAAGTCGATGGTCGCGCTCGATCCGGTCTTGCAACAGGCCGAACAGGAACGCACGGTCGACAAGGGCCTGTGGCACTGCGCGACAACCGACGAAGCGCTGCTCAAGGGCCTAATCGAGCGTCACTTCCAGTTCACCGGTTCGCCGCGTGCCAAAGCGCTGCTCGAAAACTGGGATGCGTCGCGCCGTCAATTCGTGAAGGTGTTCCCGACCGAATACAAGCGCGCGCTGGGCGAGCTGGCTGCGAAGAAGGCGAACAAGGAAGTGCTCGCCGCCTGACAGACCAGACTTGACGGACCAGGCGCAGCCAACCGGCTGCGTCGCCCGCAGACGTCACATTTAGCCGTACCCGCCGCCGCTCGATGATTCGACGCGCGGCGGGTGTAGATCACCCCACCTGATACAGATAGAGAAGAGAACCACATGGGCAAGGCAACCGGTTTTCTCGAGTTCGAACGCCGCCACGAGGCGTACGAAGCTCCGCTCACGCGTGTGAAGCACTACAAGGAATTCGTCGCGGCCCTGACCGACGACGAAGCGAAGATTCAAGGCGCGCGTTGCATGGACTGCGGCATTCCGTTCTGCAACAACGGCTGCCCGGTGAACAACATCATCCCGGACTTCAACGACCTGGTGTTTCATCAGGACTGGAAGAACGCGATCGAAGTGCTGCACTCCACGAACAACTTTCCGGAATTCACGGGCCGCATCTGCCCGGCGCCGTGCGAAGCAGCATGCACGCTCGGCATCAACGACGACCCGGTCGGCATCAAGTCGATCGAGCACGCGATCATCGATAAAGCCTGGGCCGAAGGCTGGGTGGCACCGCAACCGCCGAAGCACAAGACCGGCAAGAAGGTCGCCGTGGTCGGTTCCGGCCCCGCCGGTCTGGCCGCCGCGCAGCAACTCGCGCGCACGGGGCACGATGTCACGGTGTTCGAGAAGAACGACCGCATCGGCGGCCTGCTGCGTTACGGCATTCCTGACTTCAAGCTGGAAAAGTGGCTGATCGACCGCCGCATGCGCCAGATGGAAGCCGAAGGTGTGACGTTCCGCGCCAACGTGTTCATCGGCAAGGAAGGTTCGCTGCCGGCGTACATCGGCAACACAGCGAAGGAAACCATCACGCCGGCCGAACTGAAGGAACAGTTCGACGCGGTGGTGATCGCCGGCGGTTCGGAAACGCCGCGCGATCTGCCGGTGCCGGGCCGCGAACTGGAAGGCGTCCACTACGCGATGGACTTCCTGCCGCAGCAGAACAAGGTCAACGCAGGCGACAAGGTGCAGAACCAGTTGCTCGCGAAGGGCAAGCATGTGGTCGTGATCGGCGGCGGCGATACGGGTTCGGACTGCGTGGGCACGTCGAACCGTCACGGCGCGAAGAGCGTCACGCAATTCGAACTGCTGCCGCAACCGCCGGAAGAAGAGAACAAGCCGCTCGTATGGCCGTACTGGCCGATCAAATTGCGCACGTCGTCGTCGCATGACGAAGGCTGCGAGCGCGACTGGTCAGTTGCGACCAAGCGCCTCGAAGGCAAGAACGGCAAGGTCGAGAAGCTGATCGCGGCGCGTGTCGAATGGAAGGACGGCAAGATGCAGGAAGTGCCGAACTCGGAATTCGAAATGAAGGCCGATCTGGTGCTGCTCGCAATGGGCTTCACGCAGCCGGCGTCGCCGGTGCTCGAAGCGTTCGGCGTCGACAAGGATGCGCGCGGCAACGTGCGCGCGTCGACCGAAGGCGACAAGGCGTATTACACCTCGGTGGACAAGGTGTTCACCGCGGGCGATATGCGTCGCGGCCAGTCGCTGGTGGTGTGGGCGATCCGTGAAGGCCGTCAGTGCGCACGTTCGGTCGATGCGTTCCTGACGGGTCATTCGGAACTGCCGCGCTAAAACGTCTCCGGCCGGTTGCGCCCGTTGATTGCGCCGTGGTGCGGCGTGACGCGCGGAAGCCGGTCACTGCTTGCAGGAAGAGGTGGAGACGACAATGTGCCGCAGATCGGCACATAAGCGGCACATAAGCAGTACATCGAAGCGGTGAAAAACAAAGCCGGGCCACCCGAGAGGGTGGACCCGGCTTTTTACCGTCCGGCGGATCGCGTGCGTGGCGCAAGCACGCCGTTACTTCCGATACCGCGCCAACGTCAGCCCTTCGAGATCGATCTCCGGCTTGCGCTGCACGATCAGATCCGCGACCACGCGCCCCGAGCCCATCGACATCGTCCAGCCCGTCGAGCCGTGCCCGAGGTTCAGCCACAGATTGTCCACGCCCGATGGGCCGAGCAGCGGTGCACCATCGGGTGTCATCGGACGGCGGCCGACCCAGAACTGCGCGGACGTGGGATTGGCCGCGTACGGGAACCAGTCGGCAAGTACTTTCATCAACGTTTGCAGCGCCTGCTCGCGCAAGGTGGTTTGGCGATTGCCCAGTTCCGCCGTGCCCGCCACCCGCAAGTTGTTGCCGAAGCGGGTGATCGCTGTTTTCAGCGACTCGTCCATCAGCGCGGCGCGTGGCGCTTTCTCTTCGTCGGTGATGGGCAGCGTCGCCGAATAGCCCTTTACCGGATAGAGCGGCACTTTTACGCCGAGCGCTGCCAGCAGCGGCGCGCTATCCACGCCGAGCGCCACCACCACCGCATCGGCTGGCAATGTCTCGTGACCGCGCTCGCTTTCGATACGCACACCGCGCGCCGCACCCCCTTGCACATCCAGCGACGCGACGCGGGTGTCGAAGCGAAAGCACACGCCATTGCGCTCGCAGATTGCGCGCAGTTCGCGAGTGAAGCGGGCGCAATCGCCGGCTTCGTCGTTGGGCAGATAGAGGCCGGAGAGCGGCGCCTGACGCGCCCAACGCAAGCCCGGTTCGATCTCGACGCACTGCGCGGCGCTGACTTCCCGATGCACGATGCCCGCATCGCGCAACACCGCGAGCGCCGGTTGCGCGAGCTCGACATCATACTCGCTGCGGAACAGTTGCAGATAACCCTGGCTGCGACCGTAATCGAACGGATGGCGGCCGCGAAACTCGTGCAGGCATTCGCGGCTGTAGTAAGCGATGCGCTGCATCCGCTGCTTGTTGACGCGAAAACGCTCGAGCTCGCATTCGCGCAGCCAGCGCGCGATCCAGCGCCATTGAGCGGGATCGAACGTGGGGCGGAAGATCAGCGGCGAGGCCGGCTTGAACAGGTATTTGAGAATCTTCGCGGGCATGCCCGGCGCCGCCCACGGCGTCACGTAGCCCGGTGCGATCACACCGGCGTTGCCGAAACTCGTGGAGAGCGCGACGTCGGGTTCGCGCTCGATCACCGTGACATCGCAGCCGTGCTGGCACAGGTAATAGGCGCTGGCGACGCCGATCACGCCGCCGCCGAGTACGATTGTTTTCATGGGTATGTGCTGCGAACTCAGGCTGCGGAGCGGGCCGTGCCGAGCACTTTGCCCTTGGTCTCCGGCAGACACAGCGCGGCGACGATCACGAGCAGATAGCCCGAGCCGGCCACGATGCCCATCGCCTTCACGAGCGCCATGGACTGCGACAGTGTGCCGACCAGAATCGGAAAGAACGAGCCGAGCCCGCGCCCCAGGTTGTAGCAGAAGCCCTGGCCCGATCCGCGTATCTCGTTTGGATAGAGCTCCGACAGATAAGCGCCCACGCCCGCGAAGATCCCTTGCACGACGATCCCGAGCGGAAAGCCGAGCGCGAGCATCATCATGTCGGTGATCGGCAGCATCGTGTAGACCATGCCCAGCACGAACGAGCCAATCGCGAACAGCACGAACGACGCGCGCCGGCCGATCCTGTCGCACAGAATCGCGCCGACGATATAGCCGGTGAACGACCCCACGATCAGCACGATCAGATAACCACTGGTGTTGAACACCGACAGATGGCGCACGGTCTTCAGATAGGCGGCAGCCACGTGGTGATCGCGTAATAGCCGCCGAGCATGCCGGTGCACAGTGCGCTGCCGAGCAGCGTGGTCCTCACATGCGCGGCTGAGAAGATCTGCATGAAGTGCGAGGTGTCGAAGCCGCGTTCGCGCGCGCGGCGCGTTTCGAGGTAGATCTCCGGATCGCTCACGTTGCGGCGGATATAGATGATCCACGCCGCGGGTAACAGGCCGACCCAGAAGCACGCGCGCCATGCGTACTGTTCCGGCAGCAGCGCGAAGGCCGCCCAATAGACGATGGCCGCCGCCGCCCAGCCGAACGACCAGCTGCTCTGCACGGTGCCGACGGCTTTCGCGCGATGCTGCGGCGAGCGGATGGTTTCGGCCATCATGATCGTCACGACCGACCATTCACCGCCGAAGCCGATACCTTGCAGCGTGCGCGTGGCGAGCAGTTGCCAGAACGACTGCGTGAAGCCCGACAGAAAGGTGAAGATCGCGAAAGTGGCGATGGTCCATTGCAGCACGCGGATGCGGCCATGGCGGTCGGCGAGAATGCCGGCAAGCCAGCCACCTAGCGCCGACGAGATCAGCGAACTGGTAGCGATCAGGCCCGCTTCGCTTTTGCTCATCCCCCAAGTCGCGATCAGCGTCGGAATGAGGAACGAGTAGATCATGAAGTCGAAGGCATCGACTGCGTAGCCGCCGAAACCGGCGTAAAGCGTGCGGCGCTCGCGCGTGGACAGCTCGGCGAACCATTGGACAGAAGCCATGTTGTGTTGTGGTCTCCAGGTCTTTCTGCCTGCGGGGCTTTTTGGAAAGGTGTCCGTATTCTACGGGGATGCGGCGTCGTGCGGCCAGGTGTGGTCAAAATTGGCGAACGGCGGTAAGCGCCGGGAAGAGGCGATAAGCGCCGCCAAGAGGCGAAAACGGGTGGAAACCGGGCTGAAAGATGCCTGCACGACCGGTTGGCCGCTCGACCCGTCGCTCGCTGGCCAGCGCGGCGCGGGCGTTCCCTTACCAACTACTACCATGTAACGCAAAACATATTGGCCGCCGTTAAACTGCGGCCGCAGCGTCGATGCTGCTAACAACCTTCCCACGTCCGCGCCAGCCACGCCTCATGCATGCAACCGCGAAAACCCGCTCGCCAATCCGCCGCTTTGCGAGCCCGATCGCGAGGGCAAGCCACCCCACGCTCGACACCATTTCCGCGTCGCGCCGGGGCTTCCTCAAGGGCTCCGCCAGCGTGGTGCTGGCGTCCGGTCTGGGCAGCGCGCTCCTTTCCGCATGCGGCGGCGACCTCGACGCCGATCTGCCGGAAACGCCGCATCTCGCGTCGGTCAGCAACTTCCGCGACCTGGCGGGGGTCGGCGCGGGCTACCTGACCGTCGACGGCAAGCGGGTGCGCCGTGGCGCTTTCTATCGCGCGAATGTGCTGACACTGAGCAGCGCCGACCAGGCGTCGATCGACAAACTCGGCATCGCATCGGTCTACGATCTGCGCACGCCGGGCGAAATCGCGCGAACGGCCGACGTGCTGCCGGGCGGGGCGACCGCGCAGACGCTCAACGTGCTCGGCATCAACGACTTCGTCACGCCCGTGCTGGACACGGCCGACGCCGCCGTCGCGTTCATGGAATCACAGGCGCGCGCGTATGTGACCGGCGCCGCGCAGCGCGCCGCATACGGCACGCTGCTCACGGATCTGGCCGAGGGCGCCGGCGCACCGCTGTTTCATTCAAACGCGGGTAAGGATCGCGCGGGCTGGGTCGCGGCGCTGCTGCTCAGCATCGCCAACGTGCCGCTCGACGTGATCACCCAGGACTATCTGCTCAGCAACACTTATCTGGTGGCGTCGATCAACGCGCAAACCGAGACACTGCGCACGCAGGACGGCGAGGCCGCCGTGACGACCCAGATGCCCTTGCTGGAAGTTCAGGAGACTTATCTGCAAGCCGGCTTCGACCAGGTGCAGTCGAGCTACGGCACGATGGCGAACTATCTGACGCGCGGCCTCGGCATGGCGCAAACGACGATCGACATGTTGCGCAGCCGGCTCGTGATCTGAAGCGCGCCGCAGCGCAAGCCCAAGGTAACAAAAGTCCGCCCCAAAGTAACCGGGCGGACGGAGAAGGGCGGCATCGAGATTGCCGGGCGTGACTATAAGTCCGCGGCCGTCCCGATATTCCATCCCGTGAGGGCGCGTAAGCGCCCCCGTTGGCCGATCCGCCTTCCATTACGCCGGTGTTGCGTCGACCGGCAATTCGATCCGCACTTCCAGTCCGCCTTGCGCGTGATTGCCCACCTGACAACGTCCGCCGCGATCGTGCGCGAGCCGCGCGACGATCGCGAGGCCGAGGCCGCAATGGCCTTCGCCGCCGCGCGCGGCGTCGAGCCGCACGAACGGCTTCATCGCGGCCGCGATGCGGTCATCGGGAATGCCGGGGCCGTGGTCGCGCACGCTGATGATCCAATGCCGGTCGGTGCGCGCGGTGCCGATCTCCACCGGCGGCGTGCCGTGCTCGAGCGCGTTGTCGACTAGATTCGTCACCAGCCGGTCGAGCAGCGTGCGCGGCAGCGCGAAGGTGGGCCCAGCGCGCAGATCGAGCGTGAACAGCGGCGTTTCGGCGCTATCGCCGGAGGAAAACTGTTCCTGTAAAAACTCATCGACTTCGACCGGCGGCCCGGCGTCGGCGGACTGTCCGGCGAATTCGAGGAACTGCTGGACGATGTTGGTCAGCGAATCGACATCGCGGATCAGACCCGCGCGCTCGTTCTCCGCCACCAGCACGCTCGCGCGCAGCTTCAGGCGCGTGAGCGGCGCTTTCAGATCGTGCGCGACGCCGGCCAGCATCACCGCCTGATCGTCGCCGGCTTCGTTCAGGCGCCGCATCATGTCGTTGAACGAACCAATCAGATCGCGCAGTTCGCGCGGGCCTTGCACCGTCACCGGGTCCGGCCTGCCGCCCGAGCCGAACGCGCGCGCGGCGTCGGCGACGCGCGACAGCGGCCGCTGCATCTGCCACACCGCGAACAGCGACAGGATCAGCGCGGCGAGCAGCATCGACGCGCCTTCGACAACGAAACGCGGGCGCGGCGGCACGTCGACCGGCACGACCACCCAGTTCGACTTGCCGGGGAACAGCACCCAAAGCTGCGGCGGGCGCAGGTCGTCGACGGCGATCTGCGTGCCGGGCGGCAGGTTCTCGCGCAATTGCCGGCTCAGTTGGACGAGCGGACGCATCGTAGGCGTGTGCAGATGCACGCTCGCCGGCATGTTCCAGGTGGGGACGAGATGCACGCGCATCGCGGGCGCGAGCGCGGCGCCCTTCATCGGCTCGCCGTTGACGGCTTGCAGCACCAGCAGAAGCCCGCGTGCGAAACCGTCGACCTCATGACGCGGCGGCTGCATCACCACCAGCACGAACCAGCCGGCCTGAATCGCGAACAACACCACTGCGGACAGCAACGCCATTCTGCCGAACAGCGTGTTGAGCGGATTTTTCATGCGCCTGGCGTGGCGTCGCCGGAGAAGGGTGTGCCGTCGGCGTCGGGCACGAACACGTAGCCTTTGCCGCGCACTGTCTGCACGTAGCAGGGATTGGACGGATCGTCTTCGATCACGCGGCGCAGGCGCCAGATCGGCACGTCGAGACTGCGGTCGCGGAAGGCGAGGTTGTCGCGATGCACGAGATCGTGAATCAGCACGCGCGACAACACCTTGTACGGGTTGTTCACGAAGATCTTCAGGAGCGCGAATTCACTGTCGCGCAACGGCAGCTTCGTATCGTCACGCGACAGCGAACGGGTCGCGAAGTCGAGTTCGAACGGGCCGAACCGATAGCGCTTGCGGGCTTCCGGCGCACTGGTGGTGCTCGGTCCGCGCCGGCGCAACACGGTGTGGATGCGCGCGAGCAGTTCGCGCGGGTCGAACGGCTTGGTCAGATAGTCGTCCGCGCCGAGCGACAGGCCGACGATGCGGTCGGCCACCGTGCCGCGCGCGGTCACGAAAATCACCGGGATGTCGTCGCCGGCGGCCCGCAGCGCGGTGAGCGCGCGCAGGCCGTCGGTGTTCGGCATCATGATGTCGAGCACGACGACCGATGGCCGTTCACGCTCTAGCCGGCGCTGGAGATGGGTGCCGTCGTGCAGCACGGACGCGTCGAAACCGTTCGATTGCAGAAACTTGCATAGCAAATCGCGTACGACCGGATCGTCGTCGACGATAAGGACCTGTGGATTCATGGCGAAATTCTAGACTGGCGCGCACGGCGCGCGGCTGACTCTTTTCTTACCGATGCTTACGATGCGCCGCGCCGCTTCGGCCGACTCCCGGCTCAGGGCCGCCATTGAAGGCTCACAGGAAATTTCAGCGCGGCTGCATTGGGCCTCGCGCGCCATCGCGCGGAAATCGTGCCGGATGGTCGGCCGCTCGGCGGAAAAATATCTGGCGCGCAATGGGAAGCGGTGGCAAGCGCTCGGAATGGCTCGTAAGAACCGCCGGAAAGCGCGCTTTGCTTCGTGCATCGCGAGTGCGGGTGCGGCGGGATGATTCGCCGTGCAGTACGTTGCGCCGCCTGCCGGAGACCGCCTCGATGCGTCGAGCCACGGGCCGGCGG
Organism: Paraburkholderia sediminicola; assembly: GCF_046026895.1. Classification (GTDB taxonomy): domain Bacteria; phylum Pseudomonadota; class Gammaproteobacteria; order Burkholderiales; family Burkholderiaceae; genus Paraburkholderia; species Paraburkholderia sediminicola_C. The sequence continues at coordinate 7,061 of NZ_JAQQEU010000058.1, read as the reverse complement.
CGTGAAACCGAAACCCACCGCCACACGAGGCTCATCATGACCATTTCAGGCAACCTCAGTTCCACTCCATTCTCTTCGCACGCGTCCACACCGGCGGCGGAAAAAACCGCGACCACCAGCAAGCCGGGCGGCATCGTTCAGCCGCAGGAGGGCGCCACCGCGGAGCGGCCGTCGCTGCCGACCGGGCTCGTCGGCCATCACGTCAATACGACCGCCTGATCCGGCGAGGCTCGTGTGTCGACCTCGAGAAATTCCGACCGCTTCATCCGTGTCGCTGCGTGGTTGACGCTCGGCGCGGCGCTGCTGCCGCTGGGCGGCTGCGCCGTCGCCGCGCTGCCGTGCCGGTTGACTTCGGCCACGCTGAAAATCATCCCGGTCGTCGGCCATGCCGCGTCCACGCCATTCGATATGTGTGCCTCCGCCATCGACTGAATCATGACTCTCATACGGATTGCCTGCGTGCTGGCGCTCTTGGGCGGCGTCGTTGCGGTGGCCGCTCATGCGCAGCCCGTCGCGCGCGAGGCAAAGGCGGCCAGCGCCGCATCGATCAACGCATCCGGCGACGCGCACCGGCGCTCGCCGGACGCGCCGTTCGCTTTCCGCGGCGTCGCGCTCGGCATCACGCTCGACGAATTCCGCGCCGGCTCGACCGTGCGCGCGACGCCGCTCGGCAGCGTGCCGGTTTGCGAGACCGACGTGCAGGCGGGCGCGCTCGGCATGCGGCTGAAATCGCGCGACAGCCTGACGGTCGCGTGCCGCTGGGCGCATCGCGAGAACGACCGCTGGGCGCTGTCGCAAGCGGTGGTGGACGGCGCGCCTGCGCTGGAGCACGTGCTGCGCTTCGCGCGCATCGACGCGCAGAGCGCGCTGCATCTGTACGAGATTTCGTTCGTGATCGACGAGATCACTGCCGAGGATTTGCGCGACGCGCTCGCGGACCGCTACGGGCCGCCGCGCCTCGCGACGCGGAACGTGTCGTCGCCGGGCGCGCTGCCGATGTATGTGTGGGAAAACGCGGTCAGCTCGATCACGTTGTGTTTTCTGCCAGGCAGCCGCAACGGCACGCTCACGTATCTGCTGAAGGGCTCGGACGCGTGGGTGAAGTCGGTCGTGCGGCAATGGCAGGCGAGCGGCGCCGAGGCGGGGTGATGAGCAAACCTGATGAGTGGCGCGCCACGCCCCCCCAACCCATTTTGAACCCAGCCGATCCGGCCTGTCCCTGCCAAGGAGCACGCATGAGCGCGCTACGTCTGACTGTCGCGCTAGCCGCCACGGTTTGCCTCGCGGCTTGCGCGAGCCATCAGCAGAACTCGATCGTCGACACGCCGATGGCGCCGCCGCTCGCCTCGGCGCCGCTGAACGTCAACACGCAAGGCGCGATCTATCAGGCGGGCACGCCGCTGCTGCTTTACGAAACGCCGCGCGCCCAGCATATCGGCGATGTGCTGACGATCCGCCTCGCGGAATCGTATAGCGGCAACAACAGCTCGACCGCCGCGGCGAGCCGCGCGAGCAGCATCACCGCCGACGCCGCCGATCACTCCAGCAACGCCGCCGCGCGCCTCGCGAAGCTGTTCAACATCGGCTCGGCGAGCACGGAATACAAAGGGCAGGGCAGTCTCACCGACGTCAGCGGCATGAGCGGCACGCTGGCCGTCACCGTGATCGGCACGATGTCGACCGGCAACCTGGTGGTGTCGGGCGAGAAGGTGATCGCGATGAGCGGCAACCGCGACCGCTTGCGGCTCTCGGGCATCGTCAATCCTAAGGATATCGAAGCGGGTAACTTCGTGGCGTCGAGCAAGGTCGCGAACGCGCGCATCGAGCAGGCCGGCGTGGGCATGGTGTCCGACTCCACCACGATGGGCTGGCTGCAGAGAATGTTCCTCAGCGTGCTGACGTTCTGAGGCCGGGCGGCGCGATGCGACGTACCGCCTGCATCGCTCGTTGCCGGTCACACCCGCCGCGTTAGCTCAGCGACGCGCTGCGCTCGGCGGCGCCGATCTCGCCGTCCGGCACGAAGACGTAGCCGCGTCCCCACACCGTTTGCACATAGCGCGGCTCGGACGGGTCCACTTCGATCAGCCGGCGCAGACGCCAGATCGACACGTCCAGACTGCGATTGCGATGCGCCTCGCTATTGCCGTGCAATTTCTCCAGCAACTGCGCGCGTGTGAGCACGGTCATCGCGTGGGTGACGAACACCTTGAGCATCGCGAATTCGCTCGAACGCAGCGAGATGCGCTCGCCCTCGCGGCGCAATTCGCGCGCCGGGAAATTCACTTCGAAACGCCCGAAATGGTACGGCGCACGCTGCTCCGGCGCGCCCGGCGCAATCGCGCCGCGCCGGCGCAGCACCGTGCGAATCCGCGCGACCAGCTCGCTCGGTTCGAATGGCTTGCCGAGATAATCGTCGGCGCCGAGTTCGAGTCCGATCACGCGGTCGATCGGATCGGCGCGCGCGGTCAGCAGGATCACGGGAATATCGTCGCCGGCGACGCGCAATGCGCGCAGCGCGCTGATGCCGTCGAGCTCCGGCATCATGATGTCGAGCACGATCAGCGCGGGACGCTCGTCCTGCAGTTTGCGCTGCAGCGCCATGCCGTGCTCGAGCGTGGCGACTTTGAAGCCACGCCCCTGCAGATATTCGCTGACGAGCTCACGAACGACGGCGTCGTCGTCGACGACAAAAATGGTTTGGTTCATTCAGGTCATCTTAGTGATCCGCGCGGGCGCCGCAAAGCGCGCCAGGCTTTCGAATCCTTTCCCGTGTAAGACGGCGCAAGCCACGACGCAAGGAGCGCGCGCTCAATTCGCCTGCGACGTTTGAATGGTCTGCATCGGTTGCCGCCCGAAGTCGGTCTGATCGACCACCATCCGGTCGATCAGGCCGCTGAGCTTGGTCGCCGCGGACGAGAAGCGGTCGGTGTTGAGGCCGCCGGTCTGATAGCGGGCCGTGACGAGAATGCGGCCGTCCTGGATCAGCGTCAGATCGATGATCGACAGGTACTGGACCGATTCGTCGCTGAACGAACGGCGCCCGTAGTCGATCGCGGCGTTGTACACGAGCCGCGCTTCGCAGCCGGCGGGCGAGGTGCCCGGATTGTAGACATCCGAACGAATGCCGCGCCGGTCGAGCGCGAGTTGCAGTGCGGGCACGAAATCGCCGACCGACACCATCGGGTTCACCTCGATGCAGACGTGGTGCAGGTCGGCCGGCCGGCCATTGACGAAGGTCGGTGACGAATAGTTCGCCGCGATCGCGTAGCCGGCCTGAATCACCGAACCGGTGGCGTCGGCCGCCTGAATCAGCGTCCACGCGCAGCCGTTCAGGCCGAACGCCAGCGACGCGGCGACGGCCAGCCACGCGCAGGGCCGGCGCAATCGGACCCACGCGCCAGGAGGGAGGCGCGTGAAAGCGTCAGCGTGCGAGCTCGGCGTGAAGGTCATGAGACGATGCCTGGTGGAGGTCAGGGGATGCGGCGGCTCGCAACGGACAGCGGCGATGAAGCCCACGCTCAGCGCGTGATGCGCAGGCGCAATTCGTTTTGCCCTTGCACGCTCGCCGTGACGCTGACGCGCCGGTCGGCGGTGGTCACGATGAAATGCTGACGCGTCGGCGTGTTGACGTCGTGCACGATGTTCGGGAAGCACGCCGCGATGTCGGCGCCGATTTCTTCGAGAGGATCGTTGACCACGCCGTCGGCTTGCCAGTGCGCGCGCCAGTGGCAATCGTAGGCGTGCGTGTTGGCGCGGCAGTCGTCGGCGTTCGAGAGGCCCGGCAATTGCGCGGCGGGTTGCGCGCGCAACTGCTTGAAATCGGCGGCGTCGACGATGTGCGTGAGCGCGGGGCAAACATCCGCAGGCTCGGCCGGCGAGGTGGCTTGCGCTGCGTGCGCGGCGCTCGCGAGCAGCAAGGCTGCGCCGAGAGCGAGCGCGGCGCGCTGGGTCAAAGGATAAGAGCGGCGATCGAATGACATGGGCGGAGAGTCCAGTAGCGGTGAATGACGGTGGGGCCGACACGTGGTGCGGCCCGCAGGGCTATCGTCGCTGCCGGCAGGCATTTTCAAAGGGCGGAACAGCTTGGCCGCTTCGCAAATGCTTGCGAATTCTTCTCGCGTGTTTCAGGGACTTGCGCTGTGTTGCCGTGTGGCGGGTGATGAGTGCGCGGCTGCGTCGCGCGTCGTTGCGTGTCTGTGCGCCTCTCGACGATGCGGGCGGCGTTTCGCGCATGGGATCGGCGCGCGTGAGGCTCGTCAGTTGTCGCGCCGGATGGCCCGCTGCGGGCCCGGGCCGCGCTCAGCCGAGCGTCAGCCCGCCGTCGACGTGAATCACCTGGCCGGTGATATGGCGGCCTTCGTCGGAGAGCAGGAACGCGATCAGCGCAGCGACATCCGCGGGCTCGGCGACGTGGCCGAGCGGCGTCGCTTCGGCGGCGCGGGTCCACACCGATGCGTTATCGGCACTCGGCCCGCGATCTTTGCGGGTGTACCCAGGCGCCACGCAATTGACCGTCACGCCATGCGGCGCGAGTTCGGCGGCGGCGGTTTTCGCCAGCGATTCGAGCGCCGCTTTCGCCGCCGCCGTTGCGGCAAACGGCGCATCCGCCCGATAGCGGTGCGCGACAAACGAACTCAGCGCAATCACGCGGCCGCGTTTCGACGTTTCCAATGCGGGTGTGGCACGTTTGACGAGCGCAGCGAACGCGGCCGGCATCGCGGCGAACGCTGCGCCAAACGTGTCGGCGTCTAGCGCGGCGAGCGTCTGACGCTGCGCATGCCCGGCGTTGGCGACCAGTTGGTCGAGGGCGCCGAAGCTCGCGAGAGTCTGGTGGACCAGGTATTCGGCGGCGCCGCGTTCGGCGAGATCGCCGAACACCGTCGCGCAGTTTGCGCCTTTCGCGTCACACTCGGCGGCGACTGCGGAGAGACGCTGACGGGCGTCGGCGTCGGCGCCACGTGCGTGCAGCATCAGTGCGGAGCCCGGCGCAGCGAGGCGCCGCGCGAGCGCCGCGCCGATGCCGGAACCCGCGCCGGTAATCAGCACGACGCGCTCGGGACCGGCGCCGCTTGCGTTGCGTTTATCGCCGGCGCTCATCCTCAGGCCGCGACGGCTTCGCCGGAGCGTTCGACGTCGAGCGTTTCGTCGTGGAACGCAGCCAGCGATTCGCGATGCGCGACGCTGACAATCGCCGCCTTCGGCAGTCGCTCCGTGAACAGCCGATAAAGACGCGCTTCGTTTTCTGCATCGAGTGCGCTGGTGGCTTCATCGAGGAACAGGTAGTCGGGCTTGTGCAGCAGCACGCGCGCAGCGGCGAGACGCTGCTGTTCGCCCGGGGACAGAATGCGCGTCCAGTGTCCCGATTCCTTCAGACGGTCGGCGTACTCCGACAGGTGGCAGGTGACGAGCGCATCGCGGCACTCGTCGTCGCTGTAGGCGTCGGCGGCGGACGGATAGGCGAGTGCCGCCTTGAGCGTGCCGATCGGCATGTAGCTGACCTGCGGGATGAACATCATGCGCGCGTTGACCGGCGCGTCGATCGAACCGTCACCGAACGGCCACAGGCCGGCGAGCGCGCGCATCAGCGTGCTCTTGCCCGAGCCGGACGGACCGCGCACCAGCCAGCGCGAGCCCGGCTGAATCGCGATATCGCGGATACGGGACAGCGGGTTGCCGTTCGGCAATGCGAGTTTGAGGCCGTCGGTGGAAAGCTGATCGGAGTCGACGAAATGCAGATTGATGCCGCCATGCTCGGTGGCCGGCGACACCGATTCCTTCAGGCGCGGCGCGTGCACGACGCGCTTGAATTCGCGCAGCCGGTTCACCGTGGCGCGCCATTCGACGAGGCTCGCGTAACTGTTGATGAACCACGAGAACGAATCGCTGACGGTGCCGAACGCGCTCGAAATCTGCATCAGCACGCCGAAGGTGAAAGCGCCGGCGAAATAGCGGGGCGCGGCGACCACCAGCGGAAAGATGATCGCGATCTGGCCATAGAAGCTCAGCACGAAGGTGAGCCGCTTGGTGTACTTCATCACCTGCCACCAGTTGTCGCGGATGCGGCCGAACAGCGAGTGGGCATTCGTCTTCTCGGTTTCCATGCCGTTGTAGAAGGCGATCTGCTCGGCGTTCTCGCGCAGACGGATCAGGCCGAAACGGAAATCGGCCTCGACCTTCTGCGCCTGGTAGTTGATCGGCACGAGCGGATGGCCGACCTTCTGGATGATCAGCGAACCGACCACCGCATACAGCGCCGCGGCCCACACCATGTAGCCGGGAATCTGCAGCGGCATGCCGCCGAGCGAGATGCTCAGCGCGCCGGCCAGCGACCACAGGATCGTGATGAACGACACCAGTGTGACGACCGTGGACAGCAGGTCCAGCGTCAGCGACAGGGTGGTGGTGGCGAACGATTGCAGGTCGTCGCTGATCCGCTGGTCGGGGTTGTCGGCGAGCCGGTCGCGTTCGATCCGGTAGAAGGCGCTGTCGTGCAGCCATTCATTCAGGTAGCGCGTGGTCAGCCACTGGCGCCAGCGGAAACCGAGCATCTGGCGCAGATAACGCCCGTACACCGCGAGGATGATGAAGCCGAACGCGAGTCCGGAGAACACCATCAGCAGGTGCGGGAAGTCGTGCACATTCTTGGTTTGCAGCGCGTTGTAGAAGTCGGCGCTCCAGCGGTTCAGGCGCACGTTGATCCACACGACGAGCAGGTTCATCACGATGATCGCGATGAGCAGACTCCACGCCGTCTTGCGTTCTTCGGAGACCCAGTAGGGTTTGATCAGGCTCCAGGCGGAGACTTTTTCGTCGGCCGGCAGCGCGGGGCTGGCAGAGGTGTTTGGTGTCATGAGCGTCCTGATGAAGTGCTGGCCCGAAGTGCTGATCCGAAGCGCCTGCCCATGCGGGCCGGCCCATGTCGGGCTGTCCCGCTGAGGACGGGCCCATCCTCGGGGCCGCTCTGCAACGGGGGTGCGGTACTTGCCGGACGTCGGGTTCGGCGAATGCGCGTCCGGGCGAGCGCCCGATTCTGGCGTGGGGGCCCTAAAAGGAAAATTAAT